>NZ_JAFQ01000004.1:5486074-6095638 GCF_000526215.1 Nocardia sp. BMG51109 | reverse complement strand
GGAAACCGCTCCCACCGCCGCGTCGAGCGCCTACGCGTCCAGCGCGAGTTGCATACCGGCGTAGTAGCGGAACAGCGGGCGGACGCCGGTGATCTCCAGCACCCGCTCGATTTCGCGACGGCCGGACACGATGCGCAGATCCACGCCCGTGCCGGCGGCGGCCCGTTTCGCGACGGCCAGCCATCGCGCGATTCCGATGCTGAGAAATCGGGTACCGCGCAGATCGAGGACCACCGCCCGAGAACTGGCGGTCACGGCTTGGCCGACGGCCTGCCGGAATCCTTCGGCAACGGCCGCGTCGAGCTCGCCCTCGACTCGGACGATCGCGCAGCGCCGCCGCCAGTCGGGCAGGAGAGCCGGAGGTTGGTCGGCACGGTCGGGAGCCGCAGCATCGGCCGGGCGTTGCAGAACGGCAATCGCAGACATAATCAAGCCTCCCGTAATCGTCGGGGGATTGCCAGCTCCAGCGCGGAGACCTTGCCCGGGCGACCGGACAACGATCATCGGTATTCCTACGGACCGTCGACCGACTCGGCGGGCAGCTCCGTGTTCGAACCGGGGTCGGCTGTAGTCTCAACCTGACGACAGTCTGCCACGCTACGGGCTCGATGTCATTACGCGCACGTCCGCGCACCGCCGACCGGGGTGATCCCGCGGAATCCGGCATCCTTTCGAAAAGCACTGAGTCACTTGACCATCACCCGCGGCGGCCACCGGGCCGGCCGGGCAGCCGCCGCCCGCGCCGCGGGCAGGAAATCCGTTCACCCGGCTGTCACCCGCCGCGCCGCGGCGAACGGTCGGCTCGGCGATCCGAACCCGTTCACGGCAACCTTCCGGCCAGCGCGCAAACACACTTGCACGTACACCGCGAAATCCCTGGGTTCCGTGCCCGAGATCTCTTGCTAGCGTGCCGGTTTCGCGGTAGATGTTCGGGGTGACAGTCGATCGGGCGCAGACCTCCGCACAGCGGCGCAGCTGGGAGGAGCTACCCCAGGCCACCCGAACCGCGGCCGAGGCGCTCACCGGTCCGGTGCTACGCGCCGAATCGATCGTCGCCGGGTTCAGCAGCCACCTGGCGACCGTGCTGGAGACCGCCGAGGGCCGCACCTTCGTGAAGGGGATGCGGGTCGACGACCCGGAGGTGTGGACCCAGCACCGCGAGGCCGTGCTCGGTCCGCACGTCACCCCGATCGGGCCGCGGCTACGCTGGCAGGTCGCCGCCGGCGGCTGGGATCTGCTCGGATTCGACTATGTCCCAGGTCATTTCGCCGACTACCGGGTCGACGCCGACCTGGCGGCGACGGCCGCGGCGATGGCCGCCCTCGGGCGGCTGCCCTGCCCCGCCGAACTCGAGCTGAAGGATGCCGAGGTGCGCTGGGGCGGCTATCTCGCCGACCCGGCCGACGCCGCCCGGTTCGCGGGCGAGACCCTGCTGCACACCGATTGGAACTACAGCAACGTCATCGTCACCGAGACCGGCGCCCGGCTGGTCGACTGGCCGTGGGCCACCCGCGGCGCGTCCTGGATCGACCCGGGCTGCTGGATCGTCTGGCTGATCTTCGCCGGTCACGAACCCGCCGCGGCCGAGCGCTGGGCCGCCCGCGTGCCGGCCTGGCATCGCGCCGACACCACCGACCTGCGGGTGTTCGCCACAGCGCTGGCCGCCGAGTGGACCGCCACCGCCAACCGCAACCCCAACATCTGGACCCACGGCCTGCGCGACGCCGCCCGCCGCTGGGCCGACCACCACCGCCGCCCGTGAGCCTCGCTGTCGCGACCGGACAGGACAGGCCCCGGCGCGCGGTACGCGGCCCTCGGCGGCCCCTGCACGGCCTCGGCCCGCCCCGCCCTCGCTACGCGACCTCAGCGCGCGGCCGCCGCATGGGCCTCAGCGCGCCGCCCCCCGCTCGGACGCCGCGGCGATCGCGCCGTCCGGGTACTCGGCCGTGATCTGCCGGGCCGCTTCGGCCACCGCGGTCGTAAGGGCACTGCCGAATGCGCCGTACCGATCGAACGGCGTCGCGGCACCGACAGCGACGCCCCGCTACGACGACGGTTTCAACGGCGAGTCTCGCCCGCGGCCCATGTCCAGTCGGTGATCTCCGGCAGATCGCTGCCGGTGCGCTCCGCGTGCACGGTGTTGGCGTGCAGCCGATGCAGCAGGTGGGCGCGCAGGTGCCCGACCCGGTCGGCGACCCGGGGAACCTGTTCGAGCACCGACAGTGCCAGCTGGTAGCGATCGATGCCGTTCATCGCGCACATCTGGAACGGCGTCGTGGTGGTGCCGTTGTCGTGGAAGCCGCGCACGTGCAGCTGCTCGTGCCCGGGCCGGCGATAGGTGAGCTGGTGGATCAGCCACGGATAGCCGTGGAACGCGAACACCACCGGCCGGCCCGCAGCGAAGATCTCGGCATATTCGCGGTCGGTGATGCCGTGCGGATGGCGGTCCGGCGGGAACAGCCGGGCCAGATCGACCACGTTGACCACGCGCACGGCCAGATCCGGGACCAGCTCGCGCAGCAGTGCCGCCGCGGCGAGGGTCTCCTGGGTCGGCACGTCGCCGGCACACGCGAGCACCGCATCGGTCTCGCCGTCGCCGTCGGTACCGGCCCAGCTCCACACCCCGAGCCCGCGATCGCAGTGCTCGGCGGCCTGCTCACCCGAAAGATATTGCAGCGCGGGCTGTTTCCCGGCAACCACCACGTTCACCCGGCCGCGGCCGCGCAGGCAGTGGTCGAACACGTGCAGCAGGCAGTTGGCGTCCGGCGGCAGGTACACCCGGCACACCTCCGGGCGCTTGCTCAGCACGTGATCGAGGAATCCCGGATCCTGATGCGAGGCGCCGTTGTGGTCCTCCCGCCACACGTGCGAGGTGACCAGATAGTTGAGGCTGGGAATCGTTGTGCGCCAGTGGTATTCGGAGGCGCTGTGCAACCATTTGGCATGCTGCACCACCATCGAGTCCACGATGTGCGCGAACGCCTCGTAGGTGGAGAACACCCCGTGCCGCCCGGTCAGCAGATATCCCTCCAGCCAGCCCTGGCACAGATGTTCCGACAGCACCTCGAAGACCCGCCCGTCGGGGGAAAGCCGATCGTCGGCGGGCGCGGTCGCCTCCTGCCAGCGCCGCCCGGTGACCTCGAGTACCGCGTCCAGGCGGTTGGAGGTGTGCTCGTCGGGCGAGAAGAACAGCAGCCGACGGGGATTGGCGGTCAGGGCGTCGCGCAGGTAGCCACCGAGCACCCGGGTCGCCTCCGCCTGCCCGGTCGCGGGCGCGCCGACGTCCACGGTGTGCGCGCGGATGTCCGGTAGCCGCAGATCCACGCTGTCGCGGGCGTGCGCGTGCGGATTGTCGCTCATCCGCAGCGTGCCGTGCGGACACACCGAACCCACGGCGCCGGCCGGCTCACCGCCCTCGTCGAACAAATCCTCCGGATGGTAGGACCGCAGCCACTCCTCCAGCAGCGCACGGTGATACGGGTCCTCGCGCACCTCGGACAACGGGATCTGGTGCGCACGCCAGGTCCCCTCCACCGCCACCCCGTTCACCCGCGCCGGGCAGGTCCAGCCCTTCGGCGTCGCCAGCACGATCAGCGGGCGCTCGGCCCGTGCGCCGGAACGGATCTCGTCGATCCGCTCGAACGCGCCCTCCAGCGCGGTGGCGAACTGCTCGTGCACCTTGGCGGGATGATCGCCGGCCACCACCGTCGGCGCCCACCCGTGCGACCGCAGCAGGGCCGTCAGATCGTCGCGGCGCATCCGGGCGGGCACCGTCGGGTTGGCGATCTTGTACCCGTTCAGGTGCAGGATCGGCAGCACCGCACCGTCCTGGGCGGGATGCAGGAAGGCCGGGGCGTGCCAGCTCGCGGCCAGCGGTCCGGTCTCGGCCTCGCCGTCGCCGATCACGCACACGGCCGTCAGGTCCGGATTGTCCAGCGCGGCCCCGGTGGCGTGCGCGAGCGAATAGCCCAGTTCCCCGCCCTCGTGAATCGATCCCGGCAGATGCGGCGAGGCGTGGCTCGGTACGCCGCCGGGAAAGGAGAACTGCCGGAACAACTCCCGCATGCCGTCGACGTCGCGGGCCGCGGCGGGATGACGCTCGCCGTAACTGCCCTCCAGCCAGGCCGCCGCGTTCAGCCCGGCCGCGCCGTGCCCGGGACCGGCGACGAACAGCACCCGCCGGCCGTCGCGCACGATCAGCCGGTTCAGATGCGCGTAGATCAGCGTCAGCCCGGGCACCGTACCCCAGTGGCCCAGCAACCGGCCCTTGATGTGCTCGGGCCGCAGCGGCTCGGTGAGCAGCGGATTGTCCAGCAGATACAGCTGGCCGGCGGACAGATAGTTGGCCGCGCGCCACCACGCGTCGACGGCCTCGAGCCCGTTCGAGTTCGTCTTCGCCACGAATTGCCCTCCTCCCGGTTACCGCACCACTTCCCTACCGCCGGACCCGCCCTACCGCCGTACCCGCGGGTCCCTCGCTCACACCCGGCCGGTCCGGACGGGCGCGATCTCGGCACGGCGTCCCGACGGCAAGCGACTGCCCGGCCTCGATGCCGGGCAGCCCTGTTCCACGCCGGGCGGCCGCCGTCAGCGGTCGTTCCGCTGATAGGCGCGCTGGCGCTGTTCCTCGACGTCCGCCTTGATGCGTTCCTTCTCGGCCTCGGCCTCGTGCTCGGCGGCCTCGCGCTGCGATTCGGCGCGCTCCTGCTGGGAACGGCCCTCCTCGCGCATGTCGTCGTTGTCGAGCAGAGCACCGGCGACCTCCTTGGTCTTACCCTTCGCGCCCTCGACGGCGCCCTCGATGCCTTCGCGGATACCGCTCCTGTCCTGATCGGTCATGACATTCACCTCCGGCCTCTCGGTCCACTCGGGTGGTTTCACCCGACGCCCACGATCTACCCGGAAACATCGCACCGAAACACCCTGTGCGACAACGTGATTCATACTACGATTGCCGATCGTCGTCCGGATCGGAGATGCGGCGCTGCCACCACGGATGGACCACCCAGACCGCGGCGAACACGACCGCGAACGCCGACCCCGCGATCGCTCCCGCCGGCGGACCGGCCACCACCTCGAAGATCAGCACCGCCACCCCCGTCAGCGCGAGACCGAGCAGCGCCAGACCGGCGATCGCGAACCGGTGCGCACCGGCCACCGCCCGCGCCAGCCGGCGCCGGCGGAACAGGATCCGGTGCGCCGACACCGGCGCCACCAGAAATACCGTCGCCCCGATCGAGGCGGCGACGGTGCCCAGATACACCCGGCGCAGCGGCTCGGACAGCTGCTCGAATCGGTTCTGGAACGGCAGGGTCAGCAGGAGTCCGGTCAGCAGCTGCACGCCGGTCTGGACGACGCGTGTCTCCTGGATCAGCGTGGCCCAGTTGCGGTCCTGCCGCTGCGACTCCGTCTCGTGCCGCGCCCGCCGGTTCCAGCCCGGAGTCGCCTCGGCGGGCGCGCCCACGGTATCGGCATCGCTCACCTCGCGCCTCCTTTCGATGCGAACAGGCCCGGTCGCATTGGTTCGCGTACCCGCTACGACGATGCCCAATCGGCCACCGGCGAGCCGACCACCACACCCGATCGGCCACCGGCCAGCCGACCACCACACCCGATCGGCCACCGGCCAGCCGACCACCACACCCGATCGGCCACCGGCCAGCCGGTCGCCGTGGGCATCCGCCGACCACGATTAGCCGGGTTCCGGCCGGGTAGGCCCCCAGCATGGTCAAGACCATCGACCAACTGCTGCTGACCCTGACCCGGGTCGTGAACGCCCTGCTCGACCGGGGGATCCCGTTCGCGGTCGCCGGCGGGTGCGCCGCCTACGCGCGCGGCGGCCCGGCGTCGGATCACGATGTCGACCTCTTCGTGAAACCCGCAGACGTCGACGGGGCCCGGCAGGCGCTCGCCGACGCCGGGCTGCGGCTGGTCGACCCGGCCGAGGACTGGCTCACCAAGGCCTACGACGGAGACACCCTGGTGGACCTGATCTTCCGGCCCAACTACCGCACCGTCACCGACGACCTGCTCGCCCGGGCGCACTGGATGCGGATCGGCCCGACCGCCGCGCCGGTGGTCAGCGGCACCGATCTGATGATCGACAAGATCATGGTGCTCGATCCGCACCGGCTCGATCTCACCGGCCTGCTGAACATCGCGCGCGGGCTGCGCGAACAGGTGGACTGGTCGCGGGTGCGGGCCGAGACCGCGATGTCGCCGTACGCCCGGGCCTTCCTGGGCCTGCTCGACGATCTCCGCGTCAGCGACAAGGGAGGCACGATGACCGACCATCCGGATATGTTGCCGCAGTACCTCGTGGCGAATCTGCGCCGCGCGTTCGCCGAGGATCCGCGCACGGCCGAACTCGGTGTGCACGTGACGATCCGGGGCGACGTGGTGGTGCTCAGCGGCGAGGTGACCAGCGAGCAGCGGCGCCGGCAGCTGCGGGAGGTGGTGCACGAGCAGGCGCCGAAACTGCGCGTGCACAACGATGTTCGCGTCACCAGCTGCGCGGCGCCGACCGACCGCGAACAATTGGACTGATTTCCCGTCCCACAGGAGGTTTCGGTCATGCGCATCGCCGCCGTCGGTGACATCCATCTCGGTCCCGAATCCGCCGGGCTGCTGCGCCCGGCACTGGCCGAACTCCCGCACCTCGCCGACGTCCTGCTGCTCGCCGGCGACCTCACCCGGCACGGCACCCTCGACGAGGCCCACGTGGTCGCCACGGAGTTCGAAAATCTGGGCGTTCCGGTGATCGGGGTGCTCGGCAACCACGACCACCACAGCGACGCCCAGGACGACATCACCGCATTGCTCACCGAGCACGGCATCACGATGCTGGAGGGCTCCGCCACCACCGTCCCGGTCGGCGGTCACACCCTGGGCGTGGCCGGCACCAAGGGCTTCGGCGGTGGTTTCGCCGGCAAATGCGCGAGCGTCTTCGGCGAACGGGAGATGCGCGAATTCGCCTCGCACACGGTCGATCTCGCGCAGTCGCTGCAAGCGGCGATGTGCGGCCTGCACACCGACGCGGTGGTGGCGCTCACGCACTACTCCCCGATCGGCGACACCCTGCACGGCGAGCCCCTGGAGATCTATCCGTTCCTCGGCTCCTATCTGCTCGGCGAGGCGATCGACGAATGCGGGGCCGACCTGGCGGTGCACGGGCACGCCCACGCCGGCTGCGAGAGCGGCACCACACCGGGCGGCGTCCGGGTGCGCAATGTCGCCCAGCCGGTCATCCACGCGGCCTTCGCCGTCTACGAACTGTCCGTCGCACCACATCGGAACGGATCGTCCCGTGCTCTCCGCACGGGAACGGCTCCCCCCGTTCGATGACCACAGAATCGGCTCGCCGTTCGACCACCACGGAAACGGCTACCGCACAGGAGGTACACCGGTGATGACAGAAACACCCGCAGGCGGGCCGTCCGAGCGACCGCCCCGACCCACCCTGTCCGACTCCCCCGGCGCCGGGCCGCGCCGCCGCTACTCCCCGGACACCAAGCGCACCAGCCGCTCTCGCGCCGGCGAATCCGTCGCCGACGCGCGCAACTGGCCGGGGATGACCCTGATCGCCGTCGGCCTGGTCGCCCTCGCGGCCACCCTCACCGCCGCGGGCTACGGCTTCACCGGCTGGACCGTCGTCGGCGCCGTGGTCGCCGCGGTCTGCCTGATCGGCGGCGCGACGCTGGTCGTCGTCGAACACCGCCGGATCAGAGCGCACGAGGGCGACCGGCTCCGCGATCCGGGCGGTCACTGAGCGGAGCGGATCGTCGGCACCGGGCGGAGTGGGTCGCACCACCGGGCGAAGCCGCTCGGCACCACCGGGCGAAACGGACCCGAGCGGTCACCGAGCGGAGCGGATCAATCGTTCGAGCGGAGCGGATCAGTCGTTCGAGCGGAGCGGATCAGTCGTTACCGAGCGGAGCGGCGGTGTAACCCGTTACCGAGCGGATTACCGAGCGGAGCGGCGGTGTAACCGAACTGTGCTGCGGTGTGACCGAGCGCAGCGGCGGAGCGCTGCCCGATGGCGGCCCGCACGGGCGCCGACGTCACCGGCTCCGAGGGGCGACCGATCGCGTGCGGTCGTCCGGACCGCACGCGACCCGGCATTCGCCGCTCAGCAGTTCGGCATTCGCCGTTCAGCGGCTCTGTACCGGCAGCGCCTCAGCACTGGCCGCCTCAGCACTGGCCGCCTCAGCACTGGCCGCCTCAGCACTGGCCGAGGGCCGTCCGGATCTCGGCCAGATGCTCCTCGACGATCGGCGTCGCCTGTTCGGCCACCGATCGCACGTCCGGTGTCGTGCTCGCGGCCAGCGCTTGTCGGCCGTCCCGCAGGGCGGCCAGATGCCCCTGCTCCTGGGACTGCAGCCAGGCGATGTCGAAGTCGCGGCCCAGCTTCGTCGAGGTGGCCGCCAGGGTCTGCTGCTGCTCGCCGTTCGGCAGCAGCGGCAGCATCACGCCGGTTCGGGCGGCCACCGTCGTGACCATCCCGTCGAGCCGGCTGTGGTCGGCGACGAACGTCGACCCCAGCCGCTGCACGGCCGGGCACGACGCCATGGCCGCAGCCCGGCCGCCGGCGGCCATCTCGGTGAGATTGGTCTGATGCGCCGCGGCCAGATAGTCCTGGTCCGACTGCGCCGCCGCCGGGTCCGCATTCGCCACACCGGCCGCGCCGGCCCCCATCACCAGGGCCGATACTCCCGCGATCAGCATTCGTCGTGGTGTCACCATGCTGCCTCCTTGTCGAAACGGGTTCCCCCGCTTCGCGATTGCCCAGGATCACGGCGAATACGCGCAGACCGTGCGACAGGTTTCCTCCTCGATTCCGCCCGGGATGATCATGTCCGGGCGCGCCCGCAAATACCTGGAACAGGGGTACCAAGATCGACCAGAGATCACCCGCGGACGGTGTCGCACGATCATTGCCGCAATCCAGCCGACATCTTTCGGCCGCGTGAGACGCGACACACCGGCTCGGAGAACCGATCCGACCCGCCCGACGCCTTCGAATAGCAATCAACCAGCACTCGAAACATGCACTGCGAGTTCATATTCGATGTTGCAGATGTACTTGCATATGCTCGCTACGCCGCCCTAGACTCGTCGTGCAAGGCACTACAGGGGACTAACCAGTGAGCCGTAGGGTGAACCGGAGGTCAATTTCCGCCATCGGTTTCCTCACGGCCTGGCGTCAGGGGCTCGTATGAACCAGCCAATGGGTCTCGGCCGGCTCGGACTTATGGATAGGGACCGGACCGAGCACCACCACTACTCGCGGGAAACCGCAACACGATTCGTCATCGACGCGGTCGAATCCACCGGCGCGGCCACCCGGGACGATTTCGATATCGAGCGCATCGTCAGCACGGCGCACGCCATGGTGAACGATTGGGATTTCGACACGATGCACCCGGACGCGTTCTGGCGCATCGCGTCCAGCTTCATCCGGCAGTAAGTCGATCGGCGGCCCTCGCGCGCCGTCGTCACAACGCCGCGGCCGCCTCTTTCAGCATGACTCGCGACCGCGCCGGCGCCTCGGCCTGAACGCTGAGCCGATCCATGACCTGCCGGTACAACTCCAGATCCTGCTGCCGGTCCAGGTACAGGGCGCTGGTCAGCTGCTCCATGTACACGATGTCGGGCAGCTCCGGCTCCGCGAAGCGCAGCATCGTGAACGAACTGCCGACCGCCGCATGCCCGCCCGCGGCGTAGGGCAGCACCTGAATCGTGACGTTCGGCCGGTCGGACATGTCGATCAGGTGCTCGATCTGCTCCCGCAGCACCTCGTTGCCACCGATCGGCCGGTGCAGAACGGCCTCGTCCAGGACCGCCCACATGGTCGGCCCGCCGTGCCGCTCGAGAATCTCCTGGCGCCGCTTGCGCAGTTCGACGCGCCGCGCCGACTCCGAACTCTCGTGCCCGAGCGCGACCACCGCGCACATGTAGTCCTCGGTCTGCAACAGGCCCGGAACCAGTTGATTCTCAAAGGTTCTGATCGACTTCGCGGCGTGCTCCAGGCCGAGATAGGTCTCGAACCAGGACGGCAGAAGATCGTTGTAGCGATGCCACCACCCCGGCTGGTTTGCCTTGCGAACCAGATCCAGGAACATTTCCCGCTGGTCGGGATCGCTGACGCCGTACAGCGACAGCAGATCGCGAATATCGCGTTCCTTGAACCCGGTTCGGCCCAGCTCCAGGCGACTGATCTTGGCGTGTGAACCGCGAATGTGCTCACCCGCGGCTTCACGGGAGATACCGGTATCTTCCCGCAGTTTGCGGAGTTGCCCCCCGACCGCGATCCGAAGCGCAGTCGGACCACGGTCGGCGGCAAGCGAATCCGCATGGCCGATCCGGACGGGTTCTCCGATCATGAGTCCTACTCCGATGCTCGAGGATCACCGGCAGTGAAGTCTCAACCCACCTCGTCGCAGACCGCACCGCGCCGAAGGCCAATGTTACCGCTCAGCGCGCTAAATCGTCGAATTCCCCGCTCTTCGCGCCGCGCAGGAAGGCGTCGATCTCCGGGCGCGTGTAGACCAGCACAGCGCCCTCGGGATCCCGCGAATTGCGCACGGCGACCAGGCCGTTGGCCAGATCGGCGACTTCCACGCAGTTTCCGCTCGGGTTGCTGAACGTACTCTTGCGCCAACTCAAATCGGACGGGCGACCAACACCCATCGCCGCTGTATCGCTCATTGCTCTCTCCCTGCTCGGTAATGCTGACCTCACCGCCAGGAACGGCAGGTCGGTGTTTGCAGATGTTCGCGCAAATGTTCTTGCAGTTGAACTGACACTCAGACGATAGCACGCCAGTTGCCCGCAATCGACCCCTGTGACATATCGGAACCATAAGGGCGGCAAGAGTATTGATCTTGGCTGGCTCACCCGGTATCGGTTCGCACATCCGGATCTTTTTGCCCGACCGGTCGGTTCTGTCCCAATACATCCGGATCCGAGCGGCCGCCGGCCCGCAAACCACCGAAACCGCACTTTTGCGAAATACGACACGGCGTTCGCAGACACGCCGATTCGATTGTGCAGATGTACTTGCATCTGCACGGCGCATGAGCATAGGGTGAATTCCAACGCGAATGGCCGGGCAGCGTACGGATCGATTGGGAGCCCCGCGCCGAGCGTCGCCAGCCCTACTCTCCGCGAACGGTCAGAGGCATCCCATGAAGCATCTGCTGCAGTATTCCGGTACTCGCGATTCCACCGTGGGTGCCGATACCTCCGACGACTGTGCCGACGAGCCCTGCAATCTCACCTACCGCCGGGCCCGCACGATCCTGCGCGCACACGACCGGCACGTGGGCTGCCGCCAATGGGTCGCGGCCGCCGCCTATCTCTCCGCCGGCCTGGACGACGAATAGCCATCGGGCGGGGGCCGGCTCGACATCGATCGCGCCGAGCCGTGCGTGGGCGTCAAGCCTTCTGAATTCGAAATCCGCGCGCGGCCAACACATCCGTGCTGCTCCGCATCGTTCTGCACCCTCCGGTACGCCCTACTATGGAGGAGACGGCACAGTCACGCGGAACGAGTTCGGCATGATTCTCCATACCGCACACGAGATCATCCTGGCGCAGGTGATGAACCCGACGCCCGAGACGCCCCCGGCCGCGGACAAGCTGCTGAAGCTAGTCCGCTACTTCACCTGGTTCGTCCTGTTGTCCGGCACCACCGCGATCATCTACGCCGGTGGCAGATTCGCATGGGAGAAGTGGAGCGGCGGCGCGCTGCAATCACCGAAAATGGTGGCCGGCGCCCTCGTCGGTGGCGTGCTGGCGACCAGCGCCGGGACCATCATGAACTCGGTTGTGGGACAGTAACTTCCGGTACAGTGGTCAGGGCCACAGCGCCGCGCGCTCAGGACCACAGCGCGGTGACGCTCAGGACCACAGCGCGGTGACGCTCAGGACCACAGCGCGGTGACGCTCAGGACCACAGCGCGGTGACGCTCAGGACCACAGCGCGGTGACGCTCAGGACCGCACCGCGGTGACGAGGCTGACCAGGTTGGACACCACCCCGCCGGCGGGCTGATCGACCGGGGCCGGGCGGCCGTGGGCGCGCAGATATTCCGGCACGTCGACGCGCTCGGCCGTCCAGCCGCGGGCGGTGAACCAGGCCGCGGCCTCGCTGCGCGGCTCGTTGTAGATCATCTGCAGCCACTCGGTGCGCGCCTGCTCGTTCTCGTCGGACTGCCGGCCGATCGCCTCGGCGGCCGCCTCGGACACCTGATCCATCTGCTCGATCGCCACCCGGCTGCCGGGAGCACTCAGTGAGTGGACGGTCTCGAACAGCTGCTCCACCTTGTCGGCGGGCAGATAGATGAGCAGGCCCTCGGCCAGCCACGCGGTGGGCACGGACGGATCGAAACCGCTGTCGCGCAGCGCCTGCGGCCAGTCGTCGCGCAGGTCCACCTGGATCTCGCGGCGGTCGGCGCGGGGCTCGTCGCCGTTGCCGGCCAGCACCTCGCGCTTGAAATCGAGCACCTGCGGCCGGTCCAGTTCGTAGACGACCGTGCCGTCCGGCCAGGCCAGCCGGTAGGCGCGGGCGTCCAGCCCGGCGGCCAGGATGACCACCTGCCGCACGTCCTCCGCCGTCGCCGCGCGGATGTAGTCGTCGAAATATCTGGTGCGGGCGGCCTGGAACTCCTGGAAGTCCTTGCCGAACTCGGTCTCGGTCAGCGGATGGCCCGGCGCCTCGCCGTCCAGCAGCGCCGCCCATTCGGCTCCCGCCGCGCGCAGGAAATCCTCCGCGAACGGATCCTCCGCCAGGGCTCCCGGCTCGTCACCCGCCAGGGCGCGCGCCGCGGCCACGAACAGCGCCGTCGATCCGACACCGGTCTTGATGTCCCACGTATCTCCCTCGGTACGCATGATCGACAACCTACCTCCCCGGCGCTCCGCGAGCATCCGAACGTTCGCGCGCTTTCGTGCCGCGGGATACGAATCCCGCCACACCACAGCCTGTTTCAATTCCGGACAGGCTATACCTCACCGCGCTCGGTGGCTCGCCCGGGCGTCGCCGAGCCGGGACCGGCGGTGCCCGGAGCGTCCCGCGCCGGCGGGCCGGGCCGTTCCAGCAGCACCGGGCGCCGGGCGATGGTGATCCAGCGCAGCACCCATTCGGCCGGTCCGTAGCGGAACCGGCGCAGCCACAGCGCACTGAGCGCCAGCTGCGCGCACCAGATCCCGATCGCGAGGCCGAGCAGGCCCGCCGGCGACACCGAACCCGCCGCACCCACGCCGATTCCGCTGAACACGATCAAGCCGATCGCCGACTGCGCCAGATAGTTCGTCAGCGCGATCCGCCCGGCCGGTGCGAGGGCGCGGCCCACCCAGGCGGTGCCCGGCCGGTGCATCGCGCGCAGCAGCGTCGCCACGTAGGCCGCCGTCAGCAGCGGCGCACTCGCGATTCCGGCCACCGCGGTCAGCGTGCCGGCGGGCCCGCCGCCCAGCGCGTACACCAGTCCCCCGGCGAGGCCGATCGGAAATCCGATCCACTGCATCCGGCGCAGCACCGGTTCGTCGCCGCGCACCCGCGCCAGCAGTCCGCGACGCCCGGCGACCATGCCGAGCAGGAACATCGCCAGCGCGGTCGGCCCCTGCAGGGTCAGCGACTGCGCCACCAGCAGCGGCAGGCCCGCCAAGTGTTCGCCGACGATGTCGCCCCAGCCGCCCAGCATGGCCCGCGTCTGCTCGGCCGCCGTCGCGCGTGCCTCGCCGGCGGCGGGGAAGAACGCCGAGGTATCGGCGAACAGGCCGACCGCCGCGGTCGCCACCAGCACGACGCCGTAGATCCGGCCCGCGACGCGCACCGCCGTCCGATCCCGAATACCCCGCAGCGCCACCAGGATCAGGCACACCACGGCATAGGTGGCGAGGATGTCGCCGCCGTAGAGGAACACCGTGTGCAACACGCCGAATACGAACAGCCCCGCGATCCGGCGCAGCATGCGCGGCACGAAGACGGCCCCCATCCGGTCGGCGGCCGACTCCTCAGCCCGGGTCGTGGCCGGCTCCTCAGCCCGGGCCGCGGCCGACATCTGCAGGGTGAAGCTGTAGCCGAACAGGAACGAGAACAGCAGGTAGAACTTCATGCTCACGAGCAGTTCGATCGCCCCGCGCGCGGCGTCGTCCAGCGCGCCGGGGTACGCCGGGTCGGCGACCAGGTTGGCCGGATAGGCCGACGCCATGAAGGTGATGTTGACGACGAAGATGCCCAGCAGCGCGAAACCGCGCAGCGCGTCGACGTCTCGAATGCGCTGTCGAGCCATGAAATCCTCCCCCGGCGACCGGGCGTTCAGTTTAATATCCACTAGATACTTTCTTGTGGATACTATCTCGAGGACACCACCGATGCCAGGATGGATTCCATGCGAGGAGGCCGAGGGTGAGCGAGGAGACGATTCCGGTCGAACTGGCGCGGCTGTGGCGGCTCCCGGCCCCGCACCGGCAGGGCCGCCCGCCGGCGCTGGACGTGGACCGCGTGGTCGCGGCCGCGGTGGAACTGGCCGACGATCAGGGGCTGGCCGCCGTCACGCTCGACAAGGTCGCGCGCACACTGGGTTTCACCAAGATGGCGCTGTACCGCCATGTCGGGTCGAAGGACCTGCTGGTGGAGCTGATGGTGGATGCGGCCGTCGGTGCGCCGCCGGATATCCGCCGCCCGCCCCGCCAGTGGCGGGCCGCGCTCACCGACTGCGCGCTCGCCCTGCGCGAGCGCTACACCCGCCGCGGCTGGCTGCTACAGGCCCCGACCGCCGGCCCACCGCGCGGCCCGCATCTCATCGGATGGCTGGACGTGCAGTTGCGCGCCCTGCGCGAAGCGGATCTGGACCGGGGCACCAAGCTCGGCCTGCTGATGCCGCTGGACGGCTACGTGCGCCAGGCCTGCCTCCAGGAACAGCAGATGCGAGCCGCCCGCGGCGAGCGCGACCAGGCCGACGTCGAATACGAATACGGCGCCGCCCTCGCCCGCCTGATCGATCCCCGGCACTTCCCCGACGCGGCGGAACTGTTCGCCGCCGACCCGTTTCCGGAATCCGCCGCACCCGGCCGCGACATCGCGGCGGAGGACTTCCGCTTCGGCCTGGACGTCGTCCTCGACGGCATCGCGGCGGCACTCACCCGCACCCGCCGGTGACCGGCATCATCCGGCGGGCCACATCGCCCGATACCGTTCCCGCACAACCATTCCCGACGGCCGTTCCGCACGACCGCTCCCGGCCGACACCGGATGATCCGCTGCCGGTCCGGCGCGACTCGGCGCGCGGTCGGCCCTCAGGGATTCGGTGGCAGTATCGGCGAGGTGAACACGTCCTCCAGCGGCGTGGGGCCGGTGTAGCGGCGGCAGCGGCAGCCGGTCCACTCCTTCAGGCCGTGACCGGTCTTGCGGAAGATCTCGGCGTGACAGGTGCCGGTCTCCCGATCGTGCAGGGCCAGGTCGTGGCCGCAACCGCAGGGCCCGGGCGACTGCGCGCCCGAGCGGCCCCGCCGGCGCCCGGCGCGGCCCAGCGCCCAGCCGGCACCGAGCAACCCGGCACCGACGACGAGACTGAGGGGATCGAACATGATTGCAGTATACGTATACGCATAGCCTGTGCGACCGGGATCCCGCGAATCGGGACGAACTCAGCCACCCAGTAGAGCGGCCAGCGCGGCGAACCGGTCCGGATCGGCCGCCACGAGGGCAGGAAACCGGTCCGCGATCCGCTCCGTCAACGCCGCCCGCACCCGTGCCCGCAGCGCGACCCCCTCGGGCGTCGGCACGATTCTGATGATCCGCCGGTCGTGCGCGTCGGGCTCCCGGGCCAGCAGCCCCCGCCGCTGCAACCGGTCCACCACGCCGGTCACGTTCGTCTTGTCACAGCCCAGCAGGGTCGCGAGCTCACCGAACGACGGGTGCCGCCGATCGAGCAGGCACAGCAGCTGCGTCTGCTGACTGGTCAGCTCGAACCGGCGCGCGACCTCGGCGTACAGCGCCGCCGCCTCGCGGTGCACCGTCATGACCGCCGTCGTGAGATCCGATGTCCCGTCGCCCATTCCCGCCAGTCTAGGTCACGGACTGTTGACATCATCGACCAATTAGTCGAGCATCTCGACTATCGTTAATGTCTACTTTCAGGAGACCCCATGCCCGTAGCACTGATCACCGGGGCCGCCCGCGGAATAGGCCGCGCCATCGCCCGCCGGCTCGCCGCCGACGGCGTGCGGGTGGTGGTCAACTATCGCGAAAATGCTGGTGCCGCACAGGAACTCGTTGCCGAGGTGATACGGGAGGGTGGCTCGGCGACCGCCGTACCCGGCGATGTCGCCGATCCGGATCAGTTGCTGCGGTTGTTCGACGCCACCGAGGACGCCTTCGGCGGGCTGGACATTCTGGTGGTCAACGCGGGTATCGCGCGTTTCGCGCCGATCGCGGACGCCTCGACGGAGGATTTCGATCAGCAGTTCGCCGTGAACACCCGCGCGACGTTCCTCGCCCTGCGCGAGGCCGCCCGCCGCCTCCGCGACGGCGGCCGCGTCGTCGTGATATCCAGCGGCGCCACGGTGACCGGGCGCCCCGGCGCCGGCGTGTACGCGGCGAGCAAGGCTGCGACCGACCAACTGGTCCGCGCCGCGGCCGGAGAGCTCGGCGCGCGCGGTATCACGGTCAACAGCGTGCGCCCCGGCGCCATCCGCACGGACTCGCTGCTCGGCACCGTCGACACCGCCGCGCTCGACGCGATCGCCGACCGGACACCGCTGCGGCGCATCGGCGAGCCCACCGACATCGCCGGGATCGTCGCATTCCTCGCCTCCGCCGACGCCGGCTGGATCACCGGCCAGCACCTGCACGCCGGCGGCGGGCTGTTCTGACCTCGCGATCGCCGCATCGGTGCCGGCTGGACCCCAGCCGGGAGCGTGCCGGGAGGACGGGACCGGACAACCGGCGCCGGGTCGATCGGGCCGGAGCGACTGCGCCGACGTCGAGAACCGGTGGCACGATCCCGGACGAGCAGGAGCGCCGGGGCCACGGCGACGAGGCCGGAACATCTACGCCGGAAGGACCGGCCGGAACAGCGGCACCGGAACGACGAGGCCGGATCGGGCTGTGCCGGTGCCGCAGCGGGCGGGAGTAGGCCGGCGGCGGCTGGGTATTCGCCGGGCGTGAGGAGGTGGTCCGGTTGGTCGACGACGTCGAGAAGCGGTGGCACGATCCCGGAATGTTTCGCCGGGCCGCCACCTATGTCGCGGGCGTGCTGGTGGCCGCCGCGCTCGTGTTCGTCGTGGTCCTGCAGTGGGCCGGTCGCCGCGAACCGTGCGCCGGGGCGGGGACCACGTTCTGCGATACCGCCTCGCGCGCAACGGTTCTCGCGGGTCCGGGACTCGTCCTGGTGATCGGGACCGTGGGCGCGTTCGTCGCCACCTACCGGGTGTGGAAGCGGCACCGGGCGTGGCCGATCTGGCAGGGCGCGGGATGGTTCCTGATGACCGTCACGCTGGCCTACCTCGCGATCGCCGCCGGAACGGCCGGCGCCTGAGAATCGAAGGCTCGCCGGAGCGTCGTGCCCGAACCGGCATCCGGGCACGACGCTCCCGCGGTCGCTACCGGGCCGGGACCGCGGCGGCGCGGCGGCGGGCGAGGGTGTTCATCAGTGGGTATCCCGCGCAGACGAGTACGCCCCAGACGAGGCCGACGATCAGGGCGGTGCGGCCGCTGTCGGTGAAGAACAGCAGCACCACGACCAGCCCGAGGAACGCCAGCGCGAGGGTGCTGGTGAGCGGGGCGCCGGGCAGCCGGTAGTCGGCGGCGGGCAGGTCACCGCGCCGCACCTTGGCCCGGTACAGGAAGTGGCAGACCAGGATCATCCCCCACACGAAGATGATGCCCATGGTGCTGACGGAGGTGATGTAACTGAACGCCTTGTCCGGCGAGACCACGTTCACGACCACACCGATCACCATCATCGCCGCCGACACCACGATGCCGCCGTAGGGCACCTGCCGGCTACTCAGCCCGGACAGTGCGGCCGGCGCCTCGTCGCGCAGCGACAGGCTGCGCAGCATCCGCCCGGTCGAGTAGATCCCCGAGTTGCACGACGACAGCGCCGCGGTCAGCAGCACGAAGTTGATCAGACCGGCCGCGCCCGGAATCCCGATGCGGGAGAACACCTCCACGAACGGGCTGGTGCCGTCCTCGAACTGGGTCCAGCTCACCACCGACATGATGATGATCAGCGCACCCACATAGAACAGGCCGATCCGCAGCGGCAGCGTGTTGATCGCCTTGCGCAGCGTCTTGCGCGGCTCGGCCGCCTCACCCGCGGTCACCCCCACCAGTTCCACACCGACATAGGCGAACACCACGATCTGCAACGCCAGCAACGCCTGCCCGTACCCGGTCGGGAACACGCCCCCGTCGTCCCACAGGTTGGTCACCGTGGAGTGGTCGGTGTTGCCGAACCCGAAGATCAGCACACCCAGCCCGATCAGGATCATCCCCGCGATAGCGACGATCTTGATCGCGGAGAACCAGAACTCGCCCTCACCGAACAGCTTCACCGAGATCAGGTTCGCCGCGAACAAAATACCGAGCACCACCAGCGCGGTCAGCCACTCCGGCACCGCGAACCAATACTTCACATACTTGCCCGCGACCGTGATCTCGGCCATACAGGTAGCCACCCACACCGCCCAGTACGTCCAGCCGGTCACGAAACCCGCGAAACGGCCCAGGAACTCGTTGGCGTACTCGGCGAAACTCCCCGACACCGGCCGATAGGTCAGCAACTCACCCAGCGCCCGCATGATCACGAAAATAGCCAGCCCGGCCGCCAGATAACACAGGATCAACGCCGGACCGGCCTGCTCGATGGCGCCACCCGCACCATAGAACAAACCGGTGCCGATCGCGCCGCCGATCGCGATCATCTGAATCGTGCGCGGGTTCAACCCGCGCTTGTAACCTTCCTCGCCGGCGGACGCGAGGGGTGGCGCGCCGGGCGCCTCCGTGGGGTTGGTCGTCATGATCGGCACGCTACCGCGCTGGTCGCGGCGGCGCTCGGCCGACCGTTCAGCAAATTCTCAGCTTTGCTGGGCCTCCCACATCCAATGCAGCTGCTCCAGCCGCGCGGTGATGTCCAGGAACAGATCCTGGGTTACCGGGTCGGCCTTGTCGGTGGTGTCGATGCGCGCGCGCATCCGGCCGATGATCGCGGCCAGGTTGCCGGTGATCGCGTCGATCACGTCGTCGTCGCGCTGCCAGCCGGCCGGAAAGCCCTGAGCCGCGGATTCGTCGGCAACGGTGCGGGCCCGGCCGTCCGGGCTCACCCCGATCGCGGTGGCACGCTCGGCGGTGGAATCGGTGAACTGCCGCGCGACCGTGACCAGTTCGTCCAGGGCCTGGTGCAGGGTGCGGAAGCGGGGGCCGATCACGTTCCAGTGGGCCTGCTTCGCGATCAGCGACAGATCGATCAGATCCACGACGGCCGCGCTCAGCGCCTCGCCGGCAATGCGCTGCTGTTCGGGATCGAGAGTGGTCGTAATGGGCTGTGCCACGGCTGACTCCCTTCGCTTGTTCCGACATCCCCGGAGCTACCCGCGTTGTGCGTGATCAACCCCGGTCGCCACGGCGCCTGCCGGTGAGTCATCCCACAGCGGTATCGATTGCTCCGAGTTAATTGTGAATTCACAATAATTTGGTGCCTGCCACTGTCGAGGGGCTGACCGCACGCCGGAAGACGATCGTTCTGGTGACGTGCTGCCTGAGCCTGCTGATCTCGTCCATGGACGCGACGATCGTCAATGTCGCGATACCCACGATCCGCTCGGATATGAACGCGCCGCTGTCGCGCCTGCAGTGGATCATCGACGTCTACACCCTCACCCTGGCCAGCCTGCTGATGCTCTCGGGCGCGGCGGCCGACCGGTTCGGGCGCCGGCGGGTGTTCCGCATCGGCCTGATCACCTTCGCGGCCGGATCGCTGCTGTGCAGCCTCGCGCCGAATATCGACGTGCTGATCGGGGCGCGGTTCGTGCAGGCCCTCGGCGGATCGATGCTCAACCCGGTGGCGATGTCGATCATCACCACCGTCTTCACCGGCCGCGTCGAGCGCGCCCGGGCCGTCGGGGTCTGGGGCGCGGTGGTCGGGATCTCGACCGCGCTCGGGCCGCTGGTGGGCGGCGTGCTGATCGACGCGCTGGGCTGGCAGTCGGTGTTCTGGATCAATCTGCCGATCTGCGCGGTCGCGCTGGTGCTCACCACCGTCTACGTGCCCGAATCCAAGTCGCTGACGCCGCGCGGGATCGATGCGGTCGGCCAGGCGCTGGCCGTCGTGGTGATGTTCACGCTGGTGTTCGGGCTGATCGAGCGGCAGCCGATGATGTTCGCGGTGACCGCGGTGGCGTTGGCGGCGTTCCTGTTCCACGAGTGGCGGCATGTGTCGCCGTTCATCGATCTGCGCTTCTTCCGCAGCGTCCCGTTCACCTCGGCCACGGTGACCGCGGTCTGCGCCTTCGCCGGACTGGGCGCGTTCCTGTTCAGCGCATCGCTGTATCTGCAAGGGACGCGGCACTTCTCCGCCGTGCACACCGGGCTGCTGTATCTGCCGATGGCGCTGGGCGTGCTGATCTGCTCGCCGCTGTCGGGGCGGCTGGTCGGCCGGTACGGCACCCGGCCGTCGCTGCTCGTGGCCGGGGCGTTCATGGCGGTATCGGCCGCGTTGCTCACCACGCTGCGGGCCGACACCCCGATGTGGCACCTTATCGTCATGTTCGCGATGTTCGGCATCGGATTCGGCACGGTGAACGCGCCCATCACCACGTCCGCGGTCAGCGGTATGCCCAACGATCGTGCCGGTGCGGCGGCGGCCCTGGCGTCCACCAGCCGGCAGATCGGGGTGAGCGTCGGGGTGGCGCTGTGCGGCCTGCTGACCGGTGCGAGCCTGTGGTGGGTGGTGGCCGCGCTCGCCGTGGTCATCATCGTCCTCGGCGCGGTCGCCGATACCGGGTGGGCGCGACGATCCCTGGACCGGGTGGCGCCGCTGCTGGAACAGAAGGTCCCGACCGGTGTCCGATAGCGCCGCGCCCGCCGGAACCCGGGCCGAGGATCCGCCGACTCCCGACGAGGTCTGGCGGTTGCTCACGCATGTGGTGATGGACACCCGCGATCAGTGGAAGCGCGCGGTCGTCGAGCGAACGGGTATGGCGTTCAGCCGGATTCGCGTGCTGCGCCGGCTGCGCCAGGGGCCGATGACGATCAAGGATCTCGCCCGCGCCACCACCATGGACGCACCGGCCACCACGGTCACCGTCAACGATCTCGAGCAGCGCGGCCTGGTGGTGCGCCGCACCGACCCGTCCGACCGCCGGTCGAAACTGGTGTCGGCCACCGAATCCGGCCTCGCCCTGCTCGCCGACGCCTACGCCACCCCCGACCCCGCCCCGGACACCCTGGCGGCCTTCTCCCCCGCCGACCTGGCCGTCCTCCGGGATCTACTGCGCAGACTGGAACACTGACACGCAGACTGGAACACTGACACAGCGTGTCCGGTAACTCGGCCCCCTGCTCGGAGGTCCGGGGATCGTGAAACGTCCTCATCGCGAGTTGCCGCCCACGCCGCGAGGTTACGGGCCGGAGCAGGCCGCTCCGCGGGGGCGATCGAGCACACCGACTGTCACCTGCTGCCCGGATCGAACTCCGTACGGCGCCGTCGAGCACGTCCCGGAACATCGGCCGACGCCGCGTGCCACGGCCGACCTGCCGCACCCGAGACGTCCCGGTCACCGTCCATCGCTCGACCGTGCGGCCTGACTGAGCAGAGGGTTTCGTGTTCTAGGCTCGATACGTGGCGGAGGAGAAGACACCCGAGTGGGCGCCCGGCGCGGCGTCCGGGTTCGAACTGGGCACCGACGGGCCGAAGGTCATTCTGGTCGGCATCGACGGATCCGATGCCGCCTGGCGGGCGGCCGCCTATGCCGCCGGGCTCGCCCGCCGCCAGAACGCGCTGCTGGCAATGGTTTACGTGCGGCAGTGGATGTCGATGGCGGGCGCCTACGGGGCCGATGTGCAGGCGGTGACCGCCGAGGTGGCCGACGATCTGGCGCGGGAGATCCAACGGCACGCCGAGCAGGTCAAGGACGTCTACGCGATCCGGTGGAAGTTCCTCACCCGGCGCGGCGATCCCTACTTCGAGCTGGCCGCGGCCGCCGACGAGCTGAAGGCCGACGCGGTCGTCGTGGGCGCGTCGGAGAAGGCCGGGCACCGGCTGGTCGGCTCGGTCGCGGTGCGGCTGGTCAAGGCGGGGCGCTGGCCGGTGACCGTGGTTCCCTGAGCCCTGAACCCGGTACCCCGAACCCGCGCGTTTGGCCGACCGGTACGCGGGAACCCGCCGGGACAGTCGTCGAGGGAAAGGGTCTCACCATGATCATCCGCCGACTTGCCCGGCCGCTGCTGGCCACAGTCTTCGTCGTCGACGGGGTCGACACGCTGCGGCATCCGGAGCCGCGCGCGAAGGCCGCGGCGACCCTGGTGGCGCGCGGCGAACGAAGTCTGTCGCAGGAGCAGGCCGCCAAGCTGCCCGATCCGGGCCGGATCGTGCGCGTCAATGCCGCCGCCCAGGTCGGGGCCGGCGTACTGCTCGCCGTGGGCCGGGTGCCGCGGCTGGCGGCGCTGGTACTGGCCGGCACCGTCGTGCCCGCCACCGTCACCGAACAGGATTTCTGGAACGAATCCGACCCGGATCGCCGCCGGGCCAAGCAGACCGCGTTCCTGAAGGATCTCGGCCTGCTGGGCGGGCTGATGATCGCGTCCGCCGACACCGAGGGCAAACCGTCGATCGGCTGGCGCGGCCGCCGCGCCGCCCGCCGGGCCGCCACCGCCCTGCCGTTCGGCTCCGGCGGCGACACGCTGCGGGACCGGCTGCAACAGCAGGCGGTTCACGGCCGCGACCTCGCGCACACCGCCGCCGAGAAGGGCGTGGTCCTGGCCGCGGCCGCCCAGGACCGGGGCGGCGACCTCGCCGAAACGGCCAGGCACCGCGGCGCCGAACTCGCCGACGTGGTCCAGGACCGCGGCCCGGATCTGGCCGAAGCGGCCCGCCGGCGCGGCGAGAAGTGGGCCGCGCAGGCCCGCCACCGCGGCGCCGAGCTGCTCGACACCGCCGAACATCGCGGCGCCGAGTGGAAGGAGACCGCCGAACGCCGCGGTCCCGAGTGGGCCGAAGCGGCCAGGCACCGCACGGCCGACCTCGCCGAGGCGGCCCGCACACGCGGCGGGCAATGGACCGAGCAGGCCCGCCACCGCGGCGCGGAACTGCTCGACACCGCCGAACACCGGGGCCCGCACTGGGCGGATACCGCCAAGCACCGGAGTGCGGACCTGACCGGCGCGGCCCAGCGGCGCGGCGGGAAACTGGCCCGGCGCGGCAAGGACCGCGGCGCGGAACTCGCCGAGACGACCCAGCGGCGCGGCCGGAAATGGGCCGAACAGGCCCGCCACCGCGGTGCCGAACTCGCCGACACCGCCGAACATCGCGGCGCCGAACTGGCCGAGCGCGCCCGATACCGCGGCGCGCACCTGGCGGAGACGGCCCGCCACCAGGGCGCCGAATACGCCGACCTGGCCAAGGAACGCCGCAACGCCCTGGCACGCACCGCACGTTCGGCGGCGGCCGTGCGGAACCCGCGCGAACGTGGCGTGCTCAGATTCGGGTGAGTTCGTAGATGCGGAAGATGCGGGGGCCGGCGAGGCGCTGCTCCATGGTGTAGCCGGGCCAGTAGGCGACGGCGCGCTGCCAGGCGCGGTCGCGGTCGGGGCCGGTCAGGCGGTGGACCCTCACCTTGAAACGTTCGCCGTCGCTGTGGATTTCGGCGTGGTCGGCGGCGTCCAGGTTGGCGGACCAGGCCGGGTGGGCGGGGCGGCCCCAATTGGAGCCGATCAGCAGGTAGGTGCCGTCGCCGCCCGGGACGTAGAGCAGGGACACCGTGCGGGCCAGGCCGGTCTTGCGCCCCGTGACGGTCAGCTGCATCGACGGCAGCCCGGCCAGATCGAGGACCCCGTGCCGCCCCCGGGTCAGCCGCCGGACGGCACGCTCCAGGACCGCAACGACAGGGGCGGCGCGCATGACCGAGGGACGGCGCGCGATGGCGCGGCCCACGGCGGGCAGTGGGTTCCTGGGCACTCCCTCACCGTATCGGCGTGTCGTTTCGCAGGCGTGGCCCGCCCGTAACCGTGGGCTGTCGACCATCCCCTCCATGGCCGAGGGCCGGGCCACGCCTACCGGTGGTCCGGCGCTCCGAGGAATTCCGCCATCGCCTTCGCCACCGCCGCGGGCTGATCGAGCATCGACAGCACGTAGGCCTCGTCGATCTCGACCAGGCGGCCGTGCGGCAGCAACTCGGCCAGCCGGGCCCCGTGCGCGCGCGGCATCACCTTGCCGGCCGACGACCACAGCACCAGCGCCGGGCCCGGAAACGTCCGCAGCGCTTCGGTATTCGCGATGAGTTCGGCCTTGTCCGGCATCGCGCGGCCGTACTTGCGCACGTCGCGCCCGATCCGCGGATCGCGCAGGGCCGGTGCGGTCCAGGCGTGCGCCAGCTCGTCCGAGATCGGGGCGCGAGCCATCTGCCCGAACAGCAGCGGCGAGTTCCGCAGGGCGCCGATGCGCAACTGCCGCAACCCGATCGGCAGCGCGCCGGGGACCCGCAGGAGCAGGACGGCCATCTTGCCGGGGAACCCGGGCGGGAAGTTGTCGAAGGCCTCGCACGGCAGCACGATCAGCCGCGACACCCGCTCGTCGAGCCCGTAGGCGGTGAGGAACAGCCCGCCGCCCCAGTCGCTGTGCACCAGCGTGACATCCCGCAGGTCCAGCGCCGCAAGGAAATCCGCGATCAGGACATTCTGGCCGCGCAGGGACAGGTCGGCCTCGTCGCGCATCGGCTCCGGATGCGAACCCAGCGGCAGGTCGGGACGGATGTAGCGGAACCCGCTCGGCAGCAGCTCCAGCACCGCGTCCCAGACCGTGTGGTTCATCAGCAATCCGTGCAGCAGCACCACCGGCGGGCCGTCGCCGTGCTCGACGTAGTGCACGGGGCCCGCGGGGACGTCGACAACAGGCATGGAAAAGTCCTTCCACTAGAACAGCCGCTCTAGAGCATGTGCTCTAGTGTGGTGGTATGGCGGAGAAGATGTCAACCAGCACCCGGACCCGCATCCTGACCGCAGCGAGCGAGTTGATGCGCCGCCAGGGCTACGGCGCCACCAGCGTCAAACAGCTCACCGCGGCGGCCGGCGCCCCGATCGGTTCGCTGTATCACCACTTCCCCGAGGGCAAGCAACAGATCGCCGCCGAGGCGCTGCGCACCAGCGGAGCCGCCTACATCCAGCTGCTGCCGTTGCTGATGGATCCGTACGAGGACCTGCGCGAGGCCGTTCCCGCCGCATTCGACGCGGCGGCCGAGCAGATGGAGCAGTCCGGCTGGATGAACATGTGCCCGGTCGGCACGGTCGCCGGCGAGATCGCCGACAGCGAGCCGGGGCTGCGCGAGGTGGCCGCGGAGGTCATCGCCGGTTGGATCGACCGGGGCACGGACTACTTCGTGCGCCGCGGCCTGCGCCCCGAGCCCGCCCGCGAATTCACTCTCGCCATGCTGAGCGCCTTGGAAGGGGCGTTCATCCTGAGTCGCACCCTGCGTTCGGCCGACCCCCTCCGCGCGGCCGGGCGCACCCTGGCCACCCACCTCGGCGCCGCACTCGCCCCACGGTGAACGCCGCCCTCAGCCGACGGTGAACTCGGCCGAGGTGCCGGTGAAGGGTGTTGTCGCTCCCCCGGCGTCCCGGCTGTCGCCGCTGTATTCGATGCGGTAGCGGCCGGATTCGGCGGTGTCGGGGATCGTCCAGCGGATCTCGATGACCGAGGCCGCGGGCTGGCCGTCCGGGCGCGACCAGTGCAGTTCGGTGCACCAGTCGTTGTCGTCGTAGGCCCGCGCCCACCGGTCGCCGTCGGCGCGCTGCACCGCGAAGTAGGTTGCACCGGTACGGAAGTCGTTGTTCGGATGGGCGCCCACGAACTCCACCGAAACCGTCTGCGCCGCATGGTATCCCGGCTGCGGCTGGGTCAGGACGTCACCGAACGCGTGCCCCGCCGCGGGCACGTCCGGCGGCACTGCGGGCAGCAGATTCGGCTGCGCGCCCGAGGACCAGTCCAGCGGCGCGGGACCGCGGCCGAGGTCTGCGCGGACCGCCACGGCGCTGGCCAGCCGGTCGAATTCCTGCAGGTAGGCCGGCAGCGTCCACCGGCCGTAGAGGGTCTCCCCGCCCTCGTACTGCTGGGACACGTATTCCTCGGGCGTGGTGACGTACCCGCTGTAGCCGTTGGCGTAGCCCTGCAGCAGCACGTTCTCCACCGGCACCGCCAGCGCGCGGGCCACCACCCGCCGGATCCGCAGCCCCGACACCACCGTGTATTCGGCGGGCCCGGACGCGAGTACCAGATCGCCGATGCGCACGATCTGGATCGGCACCACACCGGGCACCCACGGCCGCGGCGGCAGCATGCCCAGCGGCGCCGCGATCAGCTTGGGCGCCTGCACATCTCGCATCCACTGCGCCACCGGCGCGTCCACGCCGCCGAGCGCGGCCACCACCGGGTTGGCATCGCCTTCGCGCAGGAACGCCAGCTGGGTCTTCCAGTTGTCCTCGGAACTGGTCGCCGCGGCCGCCGCGCCCATCATCGCCGGCGCGGTGCGCGCCGGCCTGCCGTCCGGGGTGTAGGCGCCGTCGATCGCGGTGTCGGCCATGTCCACATACCGCAGCACCGCGTCGACACCGCCGGCGCCCATCGGCCGCGCCGCCGCGAAAGCCGCACGGCCGGCCCGATATTGGCGTTCGCCGATGAGCGCGCAGTTGGCGCGGTTGTCCTCGGTCGGGCCGGACGGGTGCCACGCGATGAGGTTCAGGTTCGGTGTCATGTCGCCGGCGTTGGTCTGCGCGAACGCCGCGACGAAGCCGGGCGGGCCGTCCAGGTGGCGCACGCCCCTCTCGTCGTGCTCCCAGCGGTAGCTGGCATAGCCCTTGTTGTCGACCGAGATCAACGTGTTGGCGTCGGTCAGCGAGGTGCCGTGGGTGGCGAACCAGGTGATCGCCCCGATATCCGTGCCGCCCTGGCGAAATCGCAGCACGGTCACCTTCGGGTCGATGCCGCCGGGCAGTTCCGCCTTGTCCTCGGGCGGGTTGGCCTCGAAGGCCGCGCGGGAACGATTGACGCTGGCGTCGTGCAGTTCGCCGTGTCCCAGCAGTACCGTGCCGGGCGCCAGCCGCTCGTGTGCGGCGGCGACGGCCGCGACGATGCCGTTCACCTCGGCCTCGTGCGAGTTCTGCTGAAAACCGTAGGCGGCCAGCGAATACGCGTACTCGCGCGCGGTGCCGCCGCAGGAGTTGTGGTTGTGCGTGGCGTTCAGGTTGACGTTGCGCTCGGTGTACAGGTCGCCGAAGCGCGCCGCCAGCCGCCGCAGCACCGCCAGATGCACCGACTGGAACAGGCAGGCGATATCCGCGTTGACGAACACCACCCGGTCGCCGGTCGCCCGGTCCACGACGATGTAGGCCCGCGCCCAGCACCGGGTGAGCAGGCCGGTGGCCACCTGGTCCAGCTCCGAGTAGCCCATCATGCCCTGCCCGGCGACCGCGCCGGTCACATCGGCGATGCCGCACCCGACCAGATAGGGCTGCCCGTCCGCACCCGGAACCGGTTGCGCGCCCGCCGGGTTCGCGGCGAGACCCGAGACTCCGGCCGCCACCGCCGCGGCGCCGCCGGCCAGCATCGACCGCCGGGAAACCGTCACACCGACTCCTTCACATCCGTGCCGCGTGCGTGCCACGTGGCCCACCCGCCGGTAGCGCATCCGTCGCCGCGCCGGGTGTTCCGTATCGGCGAACAGTACTGAACAACCGTCCAGCCAGCTACCGCTGCGTCACTCCGGCGGGTGCCTCAGCAGATCCAACCACGCGGCCGGCGCTCACGCGACGACGATCTCCGCCGCCAGCGGCAGGGCGATCACCGAGGTCCCGACCTGCAGGGCGAAGGCGCCGGGCTCGACCTTCCAGCCGTCCTCGGTCCAGTGTTCGAACACCCGCTGCGGCAGCGCGATCTCGACCCGCCGCGACTCCCCCGGTTCCAGCGTGACGGTCTCGAACGCGGCCAGCCAGCGCACCGGGCGCTCGATCGCGGTCTGTTCGCGGGACAGGTACGCCTGCACGACCTGCTTGCCCGCGCGCTCGCCGATATTGGTGACGGTGACCGTGGCCGTACGGCCTGATACGTCCAGATTGCGCAGTTCCCAGGTGGTGTAGCCGAGTCCGTGCCCGAAGGGGTAGGCCGGCTCCACGCCGGCGCGCAGCCAGGCCCGGTACCCGACGTGCAGGCCCTCCGCGTAGGCCAGCCGACCGTCCTCGTCCGGGGTGGTGTTCAGCACCGGGACATCGGCCATCGTCTTGGGCCAGGTGGTGGGCAGCCGACCGCCCGGCTCGGCCGCGCCGGTCAGCACATCGGCCAGCGCCGCGCCGAACTCCTGGCCCGGGAACCAGGACAGCAGCACGGCCGCCACGTCGTCGCGCCACGGCATCTCCACGGGCGCACCGGAATTCACCACCACGACGGTGCGGGGGTTCGCCGCCGCCACCGCGGCGACGAGGTCGTCCTGGCGGCCGGGCAGGCGCAGATCGGTGCGGTCCACGCCCTCGCTCTCGATCCGCTCGGTGGTGCCGACGACCACGACCGCGGTGTCGGCCGCCCGCGCCGCCTCCACGGCGGCCGCGAACTCCTCCTCCGGCGACCGCCGCGGCCGGGTGGCGCCGAACGTCACGCCCAGGAAGACGCCCAGCCCCGGTATGGCGGTCAGATCGCTCACCGTGACCCGGATGTCGACCTCCCGGCCCTCGGCCAGCGTGCGGGTGACGGCCTGCTGCGGCGGATCCAGCAGCGCCCCGATGGGATCGGAGCCCTCCAGCGAGGCCGCCCCCGCCGCGACGGTCTCGCCGTCGATCTCCAGTCGCACCTGGCCCAGCGCGCCCACGCCGAGCCGCCACTCGCCGGCCACGTCGGCCCGCAGCCGGGCGCGCAGTTCGACCGCCGACGCCCGCTCCACCGTCGTATCACCGAGCAGCACCAGAGTGGCGGCGCCGCGGTGCTGGGTGTCCAGGACGGTCTCCCCGTCCAGGTAGCGCAGGCTCAGCCCGGGCGTGCCGGTCTCGGGATCGGTGATCAGCTCCAGGGGGATCGGGGACAACGCGTCCGACAGCCATACGCCCGGCGTGTGCGTCACCGGCACAACGGTTTCCAGGCCCTGCACGGGCGTCGTGACGTGCGCGGGGATCACCGTGGCGCTGCCGCCGCCCATCAACCGCGGTTCGGCCGCCGACGGGCCCAGCAGCGCGACCGTGCCGCCGGGGCGCAGCGGCAGCACGTCGTCGTTGCGCACCAGCACCATCGCCTCGGCGGCCGCCCGGCGCACCAGCCGCCGCGCTCGCTCGTCGGTGAAATCCGGTGCGGGAGCGGGCGACCCGTCCAGCGCGCCGACCCGTGTCGCGAAACGCAGGATGCGCCGGACCTTCTCGTCGATCGCCGACTCCGGCACCGTCCCCGCGCGGACGGCCTGCGCGAGCGGCTCACCCCACAGCATCGGCGGGCCGGGCATGCACAGGTCGGTGCCCTGCGCCGCGCCCTCGGTGGTCCGCACCGCGGTCCAGTCCGAGACCACCACGCCGTCGAAACCCCAACTGCCCTTGAGCGGCTCGTCCAGCAGCGGGTTCTCGGTCATGGTGCGGCCGTCGACCGAGTTGTACGCCGCCATCACCATCCACGCCCCGGCGCGCACGCTGCGCTCGAACGGGTACAGGTACAGCTCGCGCAGCGCGCGCTCGGAGGCGCGGACGTCGACGGTGAAGCGATCGGTCTCGGAGTCGTTGGCCACGTAATGTTTCGGGCACGCGCTCACCCCGTGCCGCTGCACGGCGCGCACGTAGGCGGCGGCGATCTCGGCGCTCAGCATCGGATCCTCGGAGAAGCATTCGAAATGCCTGCCGCCCAACGGCGTCCGGTGCAGGTTGACCGTCGGGCCCAGGACCGCGTAGACGTTCTTGCGGCGGGCCTCGGCGGCGATCAGGGCGCCGATCTCGTCGAGCAGTTCGCGGTCCCAGGTGGCGGCCAGCGCGGTACCCGACGGCAGGCTGACCGACGGATCGCGCTCGTCCCAGTTCTCGCCGCGCACCCCGGACGGCCCGTCCGACACCGGCATCTCGGCCAGCCCGAGCGCCGGATCACCCGCCATCCGGAACATCCCGGCCCCCGAGACGAGCCGCAATTTCGCCGCCAGATCCAGCTTCGCCGACAACTGCTCGATCCGATCGTCCATCCGCTGCCCCGTCCGTATCGATTGCGTCTCCGGCCCGAAGCTACCCGAGCCGACGCCGCGACACGCTGGGCGACACGGGTCGGCCTCGCGTCGTCCGGCCGGTCGCGACCGTCAGCGCTCGTGCCGCCCGTCGCGGCGCAGCTGCCCCGGGGTGACGCCGTACTCCCGCAGAAACGCCTCCTTGAACGCCGACATCGAGCCGAACCCGGAGTCGAAGGCGATGGTGCTGATGGTGTCGGTGTTGAACCGGTCCCGCAGCCGCTGCCGGGCCCGCCGCAACCGGACGGTCCGCAGCAGCTGCGCCGGGCTGCTCTGCGCGGACCGCAGGGCGAGCTCGAGGCCGCGGCGCGAACAGCCCAGATGCTCGGCGACCGACGCCGCCGTCACCGTGGGGTCGTCGGAGTACTTCTCGATGTAGGTGCGGGCATCGCGCGCGATGGCCGCGAGCCGGTCCGCCGCGGCGGCGCGCTCGTCGTCCAGCGACGCGCCCAGCAGTTCGACGATCCGGGAACTGATCTGCGCGAACTCCCACGCGGACAAGGTCTCTCGGTGCGCGGCCAGTTCCCGGATCATCGCCTGGACGGTCGCCGGCAGGGCCCGCCGCGGGTCCAGAGTCAGCGGCGGGCGGTCTCCGCGCAGTTGGGGCAGGTCGTCCGCGGGGATGGTGAGAATCCACCCCCGCCCGTAGTCGTCGTGTTCCAGCGCCATCGGGCGGGTCCAGGTGATCACGCCCATATCCCCCGGATCGAGCCGGACCGCATCGCCAGCCTGCGACAGCCCCATCGGCCCCTCGATCGGGATCACCAGCCGGGCGGTGCGGATATCGTCCGCGCGGACGTCCCGCGCGGTCCGTTCGTACCGGATGCCCGTGGACGCGAAATCGACCAGCTGGAAGTCGCCGAGCCGGAAATCCTCGAGCCGCTGCACCCGCGTCGCCCCGCGAAACTCCCGGGTGGCTCGGAAAGCGCAGCCCACGGCGCCCTGATTGCCGCAGACGTGCCCCACCCAGAAGTCGGTTCGATCCGACTTCGACACCTCCAGCGTGGAGACCTGCATCGGCTGGTAGTGCGTGCCGGCCACCGGATGCCCCCCTCTCTCGTGCGCGAATCCGGCCCGAAACCTGCGCGGATCCGGCCGCACCGAACATCAACGCAGACCTAGCCTTTCAAGTGACCGTACGCCTACCACACCGGATCCGGGACAGCAAGGACAACCGGAATCGGCGACGGCTGCCCGGCGGAATGCCGGTCGACGTGGTGGTCGGGCCGGACGGGGCCTCGGCGGGAGCGCGGGGGACGATGGAGGGGAGATCGGCTCGGCCTCCGAGCCGGTCCGGGCCCCCGTCTCCGCGCCGGGGTCGACCGGTGTAACTCGATTACTGCCCGGCTCGCTATCGTTAGCGGGTGGGCAGGACAGACGACCGCGATTCGCCGACGAAGATCATCGACACCGTGCTGGAGCTGCTGGAATCGGACGGCTACGAGGCGGTCCAGTTACGCGAGGTCGCCCGCCGCGCGCGGGTGTCGCTGACGACGGTCTACAAGCTGTACCCGACCCGGGACGATCTGATCCTCGCCGCCGTCGAGCGGTGGATGGCCGCCAACGCCTACGCCCCGCTGCCCGAGCCGACCGCGGACGAATGCCTGCGCGACGGGCTGCTGCGGCTGCTGCGCTCGGTGTTCGAGCCGTGGGAACGCCATCCCCGGATGCTCAAGGCCTTCTATCTGGCGCGCTCCTCCGTGCGCGGCGCCCGGCGGCTGGACAAGCAGGGATTCGATGCCATCCTCCCGGCGGCCGGGGTGCTGCTCGCCGACCTCGACTCCGACTACGTCGCCGATGTCGGCCTCGTGCTGACCAATATGACCTACGCGCTGATCGGCCGCTTCGCCGACGACAGCCTGGAGATCACCGAGGTCCTGCCCGCGCTGGAGCGGATCGTCTACCGGTTGACCGCGAACAACGAGCACCTGGCCGCGCCGCCGCACCGGCGCCCGGGCAGCCCGCAGACGCTGGTGCTGCGGCCGTCGTTCGTCTCGCCCTACGACCCGGATTCGGGCACAGCGGGCGGCGCCGCAACGCTGTGACATCTCACGGGGTCTCGCCGGGCCCGGCGGGCACCCCCCGGTAACCGTGTTACCGTCCCTTCTGGCCTGCTCGGCGTCCGCACGGAGCACCGGCGGCCACCGAAATTGCAGAGAAGGAAGACAATGCCGTCATACCGTCGCTTCCGGCCGCGCATCGGCCCGGGCAGCCGGACACCCTTCGCGCTGGCACTGGCCGCGTGTACCGCCACCGCCGCGGGCTGCCTCACCGCAAGCCCGGCCGCCGCGGCCCCGCCGGACGAGTTCTACACTCCCCCTGCTCAATTCGCCCCCGAGCCCGGCTCGGTCATCAAGACCGAACCGATACCGGTCTACCTCGCACCGCCGGGCTCGAAGGGGTGGCCGCTGCCCGCGCAGCGTGTCCTGTACACCTCGCGCACCCAGGACGACAGCCCCGTCGCCGTCTCCGGTGTCTTCATCGACGCCACCGGCCCGTGGCACGGTTCGGGGCCGCGCCCCACCGTCGTCATCGCCCCGGGCACCGTCGGGCAGGGTGACCAGTGCGCGGTGTCCAAGGCGATCTCCACCGGCCTCTACGCCGACCCGGGGCGGCTCAGCATGTCGGCGAACCAGGAGGCGTTGTCGGCGCTGGCCTGGAACTCCCTCGGCGCCCGCGTCTTCCTCACCGACTACATCGGCATGGGCACCCCCGGCATCCACACCTACGTCAACCGCGTCGAACAGGGGCACGCCGTCCTCGACGCCGCCCGCGCCGCGGACAACCTCGCCGGCACCGGCCCCGAGACGCCGCTGGCGCTGTGGGGTTACTCGCAGGGCGGCGGGGCCACCGCCTCGGCCGCCGAGATGCAGCCCGGCTACGCGCCCGAACTGAACCTGAAGGGCACCTGGGCCGGTGCCCCGACGGCCGACCTTGCCGCCGTCATCGGGCGCATCGACGGCAACCTGATCTCCGCGGCCATCGGGTTCGCCATCAACGGCCTGGTCGACCGGAATCCGCAGATGCGCGACGAGCTCGACACCCGGGTGTCCCCCGGCGGCCGGGCGCTGCTCGGCCAGCTCCAGGACGAGTGCATCGCCGACGTCATCTTCAAGCACCCGTTCGCGCGCACCACGGAGTTCACCGCCGATCGCCGGCCGCTCCTCGACCACCTGCGCGAGCTCCCGGAGGCCGACCGGATCGTCCGCGAGCAGCGCATCGGGAATCTCACCCCCACCAGCCCGGTGCTGGTCACCAGCGGCATCAACGACGACACCGTCCCCTATCAGCAGGCCCGGCAGCTGGCCGACGACTGGTGCGCGACCGGCGCCACGGTCACCTTCCGCAGCAACCCGCTGCCCCCGATCGCGCCCGGCACCGTGCTCCCCGGCCACTTCGGGCCCGAGATCATCGACGGATACGGCACCAACAACGCGATCGGCTACCTGGTCGACCGGCTCGGCGACAAACCCGTGCCCGGCTGCACCGTCGACTGACGCGGCGGGCACTCCCCGAATGCCGGAACGCCCGGTCGGAAGATCCGACCGGGCGTCTCCGTCGTTGCTCGAAACCCGTAACTCGAAACCGCTGCTCGAAACCTGATGCGGAGCAACCGTTTTCGAGCAGCGGGAGCCCGGAACACCACCCGGGCTCCCGAGGACCCCTCGACTACTTGAGGGTGCTCCCCGCGTCCACGGGCAGCGGTACGCCGGTGATGTAGCGCGACTCGTCCGACGCCAGGAACAGCACGGCGTTGCTGATGTCCACCGGCTCGACCCAGCCGACCGGCAGCACGTGCATGAACTTCGCGACCGGCTCGAAGTCGGCGGGGCCCGGGTTCTCCAGGTCCGGCCGGAACAGCTTCATCGTCCCCTCGTTCATGAACATCGGCGTGTTCACGTTCGTGGGGTGTACCGAGTTGACCCGGATGGAGTGCTCGCCCAGTTCCACCGCGAAGGCCCGCATCAGGCCCACCACACCGTGTTTGGCCGCGACGTAGTGGCCGGTGTTCGGGTACGCCTTCAGGCCACCCACCGAACTGGTCAGCACGATCGAGCCCGAACCGGCCGAAATCAGGTGCGGCACAGCGGCCTTCACCGACTTCCAGACGCCGGCCAGGTTGATCCCGATCATGGTCTCCCAGTCCTGCTCACCGAGCTTGTCCAGGGTCTCGCCGCCGTTGCCGATGCCGGCGTTGGCCACGATGACATCCAGCCGGCCCAGCTGCTCCACGCCGCTGTCCACGGCGGCCTTCAGCGGCTCGAAGTCGCGCACGTCGACCTCGGCCGTCACGATGCGGCGGCCGGTGCTCTTCACCAGGTCGGCGGTCTCGGCCAGATCGTCCGGCGTGGACGCCGGGATCAGGTCGGTACCGCTGACCGGCTTGCAGACGTCGACCGCGATGATGTCGGCGCCCTCCTGCGCCAGCCGCACCGCGTGGCTGCGGCCCTGGCCGCGCGCGGCACCCGTGATGAAGGCGACCTTGCCCTCGACCCGTCCGGTCATGATTTCCTCGATTCGTTGTTGCGCCGCAACGGCTCCGCTCTCGTACGCCCTCGGCGCGACGGGATGGGCCGCGCACTCAGGGGTTGGGTGTGAAGGTGATGTGCAAGTCGGTCAGGCCGCGCAGGATGTAGGTGGGCTCGTAGTTGTAGCGGCGGTCCGCGGCCGGGCCGTGATGTTCCTCGTCGATGCGGATGTCGAGCATCCGGTCCAGGATCCGCTCGATCGAGATGCGGCCCTCCGCGCGGGCCAGCGGGCTGCCGGGGCAGGTGTGCACGCCCCGTCCGAACGCCATGTGCTCGCGGAAGTTCTTGCGGTCCAGGCGGAATTCGTGCGGGTTCTCGAACCGGCGCGGATCCCGGTTGGCGGCACCGGGACAGAACATCATCATCGAACCCACCGGAACCTCGACGTCGCCGACCGACGTCGCCCGGGTCGCCAGCCGGAAACCACTCTTGACCGGGGCGTCCATCCGCAGCGTCTCCTCGACGAACACCGGAATCTTGCTGCGGTCGGCCCGCAGCTGCTCCTGCAGGTCGGGGCGGTCGCCCAGTACCCGCAGCGCCGCGCTCAGCAGCTTGGCCGTGGTCTCCTGCCCGGCGGCGAAAAGGAATGTGGCCGAACGCACCACGTCGATCACCTCGGGGGTGGACCCGTCCGGATACTTGGCCAGCGCCAGCGAGGTCAGCACGTCGTCGCGCGGATTCTCGCGCCGGTCGCTGATGTAGGAGACGAACTTGTCGTCCAGCCACGCCAGCGGATTCGACGCCAGCACGTCGTCGTCCAGCGCACCGACCCGCGCGCCCTCCCGCGCGGCGCCCAGCACGACCCGGAACTGCTGGTGATCCTCCTCCGGGACGCCGAGCATGTCCGCCACCACCAGCAGCGAGAACGGCTTGGCGTAGTCGGCGAGGAACTCGGACTTGCCCTGGTCCAGGAATTCGTCGAGCTGGCTGTCGGCCAGCCGCCACATGAAATCCTCGTTCTCCTTCAGCCGGGCCGGCGTCAGCAGTCGGCTCAGCACCGACCGGGCGTAGGTGTGCTGCGGCGGGTCCATCGTCACCATGTGCTCGAACATCGGCACCTCGGTGCGGTGCTCATCGATCAAGCCCCGGATGTCGTCGCCCTCGATCGCGAACGGCAGCGGCGGGAACGGGCCGCCCACCGCGATCAGCGAGGAGAACAGGTCGGCATCCTTCAACACCTCCGCCGCCTCCTCGTACCCGGTGACCGCGTACACCCCGTGGTGCGACTCCTGCGCCACCGGGCATTTCGCCCGCATGTGGTCGAAGTACGGATGCGGATCGGGAACTAGCGAGGGATCGGTGAAGTAGTCGACCGAATCGAAATCAGCCATGCGGAAAACTCCTGAACAGGTCTGGGCAACCACCATGCACGGTAACAAGGTTACTCGCCAATGCGAATGCCATTCTCATACTGGCCTAACGAAGTATTCGATGCAAGCGTGGACCGGGTCCGGCACCGGACCGGCTACCCACCGGCGAACACCCCGGCCGGTAGCACCGGCCGGGGTGGACCACTCGGTGAACTACTGCACCGACGCGAGAGCGGCGTCGAAGCGGCGGTTCCGCGGAAGTTCGGCGGCGCGGAACGCCTCCGTCGCGCCGACCGCCTCCGCGGGGTAGCCCGCCGCGTCCAGCGCGCACGCCTTGAAGGCCCGGGCCGCCGCACTCACCCGGCGCTGCACCGGCTGGACGCGCCGGGCCAGTTCGATCGGCACCTCGTCGCCCCACAGGGCGATCTCGGTCAGCCCGCGGTCCAGGCATTCGAGCACGCCGGAGCGCACTCGCTCGTCGGCCAGATAGGTCGACGAGGCCACCGCGATGGCGTGCGGCCAGGTGTCGTGCACGGGAGCGGACAGGGACTCCTCGAGATCGAGCACCGTCGCGCCGAGAATTCCGAGGGGACGCACGTTCGCGCAGTCGGAAACCAGCACCGTCACCTCCCAGCCGGCCGTCGTCCGGTCGAACAGCCAGCCACCCGCGTGCCGGATGACATCGTCGGCGTTCGGGGCGACGACCGCCAATCGGTAGCGCAGCGGGTGCCGGCGGGCGTGGGCTCGCCAGCGGGCAACCGAATGAAGATTGCGAACGTTTCGGTTGATGGGATCGACGGATTGTGCAGCCATGGTTTCCATCCCGCTTCTCGAAATCTGAAGATCGCGGTAGGTCGACTGCCGGACGTCAACGCGAGCACTCGGCAACCCGCCGACCGGTCGGATCGGCAAGGCACCGGCCGAAACGACGGCCCTGCGCTGCGCCGGCGATCGATCCGGAGGACGAACGGCGAGTCAGGGCTGGTGACCAATACCGTGCCGCCCTTCCGGGAAATCTACCGACCACACAGTAACTCGGTTATCACTCCTGTGATGCCCACCTCACTCGAGAGGTTTATGTGATCTACATCACTAAAATAACCCTTGCGTTAACACGCCGGTTGTCACTCAGCAAACGGGCAACCGCCCGGCTTCCGCCAAATCACTTGCCCCTGTTCATCACCCGGTCGGCGGCGACCCAGTGCTCGTCGGCGACCCACAGTCGCGCGAACGCCGAGACGGCCTCCTCGGCGGTCACGCCGCCGATCACCCGCTTGACCTCACCCGCGGGCGCCGTGGCCAGCGACCGCGCCGCGGCACGCCAGCCCGCGTCGAACTCGGCCCGCGGCAGCACCCGGTCCAGCAGGCCGACCCGCTCGGCCGCGGCGGCGTCGAGGACCTCCCCGGAACCGGCCAGCATCAGCGCGCGGCCGGGGCCGACGAGGCGGGCCAGCCGCTCGGCGCCGCCCCACGCGGGCATGATCGCCAGCGACACCTGATTGAACCCGATCTTGATGTCGTCCGCCGCGATCCGGATGTCGGCGGCCACCGCCACCTCCGCCCCGCCGCCGAGCGCATGCCCGTTCAGCGCCGCGATCACCGGGCCCGGGAAGGCCGCCAGCCGATCGCAGATTCCGCGCATCCGGCGGGCCATCGTCGCCGCCTGCTCCTCGGTCCGCAGGGCCGCGAGCTCCTTGAGGTCACCGCCCGAGACGAAGGCCCGGTCGCCGGCCCCGGTGAGCGCGAGCGCCCGGGCGCCGGCGGCCTTGTCGATCGCCTTCTCCAACTCGTCCATCGTGTCCAGCCCGATGGCGTTGCGGGCCTGCGGGCGGTTGATCGTGATCACGGCCAATCCGTCGGCCGACTCGAGCTCTATCATGTCTTGTTCTCTCGTCGGGAAATATGATTCTCTTATCGGGAGAATATCGTAACTGGCGTGATGCCCCACGGCCGACGGGAGTTCGACGATGCGCACGGTTCCCCCCGATCTGGTCCGTCGTTACCAGGCGGAGGGGTGGTGGACCGACGAGACGATCGGCGACCTGCTGGCGGGCGGCCTGACCGCGGCGCCCGATACCGAGTTCCGCATCCACTCCGCGCAGCGGCCGTGGGCGGGCACGTTCGGCGAGGTCGAGCAGGTCGCCCGGCGGCTGGCCGCCGGGCTGCGCCGGCGCGGCGTCGGACCGGGTGACACGATCGCCTTCCAGCTGCCCAACTGGATGGAGGCCGCGGCCGTGTTCTGGGCCTCGGCGTTCCTGGGCTCGGTCGTGGTCCCGATCGTGCACTTCTACGGCCACCGGGAACTCACCTACATCCTCGGGGCGGCCCGGCCGAAGGTCTTCGTGACCACCGAGCGCACGGACGTCACCGAGCTGCGCGACCGCATCCCCGTCGTCGCGGTGGTCGGCCGCGACTTCGAGGAGCTGCTCGACCCCGAGCCGATGCCGGGCACACTGCGCACGGACCCCGCCGGCCCGGCGCTGACCGCCTACACCTCCGGCACCACCCGCGCGCCGAAGGGCGTGATCCACAGCCACCGCACGCTCGCGTACGAGACCCGGCAACTGGCCGGCATGTACCCGGCCGACCGCGGCAACCAGCTCACCGCGGCACCCGTCGGGCACTTCATCGGCATGATCAACGCGCTGCTGATCCCGGTGCTGGACCGGGTGCCGATCAACCTGATGGACGTCTGGGATCCGGGCGCGATCCTCGGCCTGATGACCTCCGACCAGCTGACCGTCGGCGGCGGGGTGCCCTACTACGTCACCAGCCTGCTCGACCACCCCGACTACACCCCCGAGCACCTCCCCTATCTGCGCTACGCCGGACTCGGCGGCGCACCGGTGCCCGCGGCGGTGACGACTCGCCTGTCGCGGCTCGGCATCGTCGTCTACCGCTCCTACGGCAGTACCGAGCATCCGTCGATCACGGGCTCGCTGCACACGGCCCCGGAGCCGAAACGGCTGTTCACCGACGGCCGCGCGCTACCGGGCGTCGAGGTGCGACTGGCCGAGGACGGCGAGATCCTCAGTCGCGGACCGGATCTCTGCCTCGGCTACACCGACCCGGAACTCACCGCGCACGCCTTCGACGAGGAGGGCTGGTACCACACGGGCGATATCGGCACCCTGGACGCGGACGGCTATCTGACGATCACGGATCGCAAGTCCGACATGATCATTCGCGGCGGCGAGAACATCAGCGCCCTGGAGGTCGAGGAGGTGCTGCTGACCCTGCCCGGCGTGGCCGAGGCGGTGGCGGTGGCCGTGCCCGATCCCCGCTTCGGCGAACGCACCGCCGCCGTGCTGCGGCTCCAACCGGGCGGTGCCGCACCGGATCTGGACGAGTTGCGCACGCACTTCGGCGCCGCCGGGCTGGCCAAACAGAAATGGCCCGAGGAGGTGCACGTCGTCGCCGACTTCCCCCGCACTCCCAGCGGAAAGATCCAGAAGTTCGTGGTCCGCAGGGAGCTCGCGGCCGCGCGCGACGAAGGCGTTGCGATGCATCCCGGAAGAGAATAACATTCTCATTATTAGATAAGGAGGGTTCCATGACCAAGCTCGAGCTGCCCTACCAGCTCTTCGATGCCGACAATCACCTCTACGAGACCAAAGACGCCCTCACCCGGTACCTGCCCAAGCAGTACGAGGGCGCCATCAAGTACGTAGAGGTCAACGGCCGCACGAAGATCGCGGTGCTCGGCCAGATCAGCGAGTACATCCCCAACCCCACCTTCGATGTCGTGGCCCGGCCCGGTGCCATGGAGGATTACTTCAAGAACGGCAATCCCGAGGGCAAGAGCAAGCGGGAGATCTTCGGCAAGCCGATGTCGGCGATTCCGGCCTTCCGCGATCCGGTGGAACGCCTGAAGGTCATGGACGAGCTGCAGCTGGAACGCGCGCTGATGTTCCCCACCCTGGCCAGCCTGGTCGAGGAGCGCATGCGGCATCACCCGGATCTGATCCACGCGGTGATCCACTCGCTGAACCGGTGGATGCTCGACGACTGGGGCCAGGACGGCAATTTCGTGCACTCCGGCCGGATCTTCACCATCCCCGTGGTCACCCTGCCGTTCGTCGACAAGGCGATCGAGGAACTGGACTGGGTCGTCGAGCACGGCGCCAAGGCCATCCTGGTGCGCCCGGCTCCCGTGCCCGGCCTGCGGGGTATGCGGTCGTATGCACTGCCGGAGTTCGACCCCTTCTGGAAGCGGGTCGTCGAGCACGACGTCCTGGTCACCATGCACTCCTCCGACAGCGGCTACTCGCGATTCGATGCCGAGTGGGACGGCGCCAACGCGGAGATGCTGCCGTTCAAGACCAACGCCTTCCAGATGGTCAACCAGTGGCGGCCGGTCGCCGACGCGGTCGCGTCCTGGGTGTGCCACGGTGCGCTGTACCGCTTCCCGGAACTGAAGATCGCCGTCATCGAGAACGGCAGCGCCTGGCTCGAGCCGCTGCTGCAGCAGTTGAAGGACGTCTACAAGAAGGCGCCGGAGGGCTTCGGCTTCCAGGACCCGATCGAGGCGCTCAAGCAGAGCCTCTACGTCAGCCCGTTCTGGGAGGAGGACCTGGACCGGCTGTCGAGCATCATCGGCGCCGATCACGTCCTGTTCGGCTCCGACTGGCCACACCCGGAGGGCCTGGCCGAGCCGGCTCGCTACATCCACGAGATCAAGGACATGCCGCAGGACGATCAGGCCAAGATCATGGGCGGCAACCTGGCCCGGTTGCTGAAAGTATGACCTGGCAGACCATCCCGGAGATGGTCCTGTCCACGGCCGACCGCTTCGGCGATGCCGAGGCCGTCGTCGACGGCGAACTCCGGTTGACCTACATCGAGCTGGTCGACCGGATACGCCGTGCGGCCGGAGCCTTCGCCGACGCCGGGGTCGGCGCGGGTGACCGGGTCGCGATCTGGGCGCCCAACTCGGCGGAGTGGATCGTCGCGGCCTTCGGCCTGCTCACCGCGGGCGGGGTGCTGGTGCCGGTGAACACCCGCCTGAAACCCGGCGAGGCCGGGGACATCATCCGCCGCAGCGGCGCCAAGAAGGTCCTGGTCCAGCAGGGCTTCCTCGGCAACGACTACGCCGCGGCCGCCGGCGTGCCGACGATCGACCTGAAGGGCGAGTTCCTCGGCAGCGGAAGGCCGTTCGAGCGGAATGTGGCCGGCACCGATATCGCGGACGTGGTGTACACCTCCGGGACCACCGGGCGCCCCAAGGGCGTCATGATGAACCACCTGCAGACACTGCGGCTGTATGCCGAGTGGTGCGATCTCGCGGATCTGCGGGAGGGCGATCGCTACCTGATCGTCAATCCGTTCTTCCACACCTTCGGCTACAAGGCCGGGCTGGTCTCGTCGTTCATTCGCGGCGCGACGATCCTCCCGGTACCCGTATTCGATGTGGACCGGGTACTGGAACTTGTTTCCCGCGAACGCATCACGATGCTGCCCGGCCCGCCCACGCTCTACCATTCGCTGCTGGCGGCGGCGGGCGACCACGACCTGTCGTCGCTGCGGGCCGCGGTCACGGGAGCGGCCGACATCCCGGTCGAACTCATTCGCCGTGTGCACGAGGAGCTTCCGTTCCAGTCGATCATGACCGGCTACGGGCTCACCGAGGCCGGCACCGCCACCGCGTCCCGCCGCGGCGACACCTTCGAGCAGATCGCCACCACCGCCGGGCAGGCGTGCGACGGCGTCGAGGTGAGCATCGCCGACGACGGCGAGGTGCTGGTGCGCGGCTACAGCGTCATGCAGGGCTACCTCGACGATCCGAAGGCCACCGCCGAGGCGATCGACGCCGAAGGGTGGCTGCACACAGGGGATTTGGGCACCCTCGACCCCGACGGCCGGTTGCGCATCACCGGCCGCAAGAAGGACATGTTCATCGTCGGGGGCTTCAACGCCTATCCCGCCGAGATCGAAGGGTTCCTGCTGGAGCATCCGAAGGTGTTGCAGGCGGCCGTGATAGGCGTCCCCGACGAACGGCTCGGCCAGGTCGGCCGCGCCTACGTCGTGCCCCGGGAACCGCTCACCGAGGACGAGCTGATCGCCTGGAGCCGGGAACGCATGGCCGGCTTCAAGGTTCCCCGCTCGGTCCGCTTCCTCGACGAGCTCCCCCTCAACGCCACCGGCAAGGTGATGAAGGACCAGCTGCGATAGTTCGAGGCGGATGCCGGTCGGCAACCCACGGCCCCCGGTATCCGCCGACAACACCTTCGTCCTCGGCTACGACCACCTGTTCGAGCGGGCCCGGCCGGTGCTGCCCGCGGCCGCCGGCGCGCCCCGTGACAGGGTCGCACCCCCGGCACCGTGACAGGGTCACACCCCCAGGATCGTCACCGCCGACACCGCCGTCGGGCCACCGAGGTTGTGCGCCAGGCCGATTCGGGCGCCGTCCACCTGATTGACCGCGCTGCCGCGCAGTTGCTCGAACAGTTCCACGCACTGGGCCACGCCGGTCGCGCCCGGAGGATGCCCCTTCGACTTCAGGCCGCCGCTCGGGTTCACCGGCAGGGCGCCGCCGAGGGTGGTGACGCCCGCTTCCACCAGCTTGTGCGCCTCGAAGCGGTCCGCGAAGCCGAGGTCCTCGTAGCTCATCAGCTCGATGCCGGTGAAGAAGTCGTGTACCTCGGCGACGTCGATATCGGCGGGGCTCAGGCCCGCCATCGCGTAGGCCGCGCGGGCCGCCCGGGCCGTCGCCGGGAACGAGGTCATGTCGCGCTGGTACTGGTGGGTCACCGAGTCCAGGCCCAGGCCGACGCCGCGCACCCATACCGGGCGATCGGTGTAGCGGTCCACGACGTCCTCGGCGGCCAGCACGAGGGCGGCGGCGCCGTCGCTCTGCGGGACGCAGTCGTAGACGCCGAGCGGGTCGGTCACGATCGGGGCCTGCAGCGCCTGTTCCAGGCTGATCTCGAAACGCAGGCGCGCCTTCGGATTTCGCGCACCGTGCCGGTGGTTCTTCACCGCCACCATGGCCAGGTGCTCGCGGGTCGCCGGCGACTCGTACAGGTAGCGGCTGACGTGCAGGGCGAAGGCGGCCGGGCCGAACAGGCCGAGCTGATAGTCCCATGCCTGGTCGCGCGTCAGCGAACCCCACTCGCCGAGCAGGTCCTTCTGCGCCGTCTCGCGCAGTTTGTCCGCGCCGATCACCAGCGCCACGTCGACGGCGCCGGACGCGATGGCGAACAGCGCGTTGCGAACCGCGTCATTGCCTGTGGCACAGGAGTTCTCGATATGCGTCGTGGGGAGATCGGGCAGGTTCAGCGCATCGCCGAGCACGCCCGACGGCGGGCCGTCGGTGGTGCCCATGGCACCGAACCAGGCGGCCTGCAGATCCGCCGTGCGCAGCCCCTTGTCGACCGAGGCCGCGCACTCGGCGAACGCCATCGGCAGCAGATCCTTGATCCCCAGGGCGAAATGTTCGGCGAACGGTGTCATTCCCGCGCCGACGACAGCAACCTTACGCATGTCGGCTCCTTTGTCCCGCAACGATTCCCATGCCGCTCACGCTGTATCCACCGACGGCACGAGCGGGGCCCTCCGTGGTCACGCTCCGCTGCCGCCTCCGGGCCTGACCGCTCATGCTGTATCCACCGACGGCACGAGCGGGGCCCTCCGTGGTCACGCTCCGCTGCCGCCTCCGGGCCTGACCGCTCATGCTGTATCCACCGACGGCACGAGCGGGGCCCTCCGTGGTCACGCTCCGCTGCCGCCTCCGGGCCTGACCGCTCATGCTGTATCCACCGACGGCACGAGCGGGGCCCTCCGTGGTTACGCTCCGCTGCCGCCTCCGGGCCTGACCGCTCATGCCGCCTCCGGCTCGAAGGCGTACCCGTAGTCCGGCACCCCCGAACGCACCGCGACCCGGCGCAGCACCATGCGGCCGCGGTCGCCGATGTCGACGGTGCCGGGGTCCGCGCCGGTCACCTTCGCCAGGGCGCGCACGCCGACGTCGTCGAGGTCGACGATCACCAGCGAGTACGGGCTGCGCGAGCCGGGCACGGGGATTCGCACCGTCGTCTCGGAGTAGACGGTTCCGGTGCGGGGCAACGGGACCAGCGTGTAGTCGGTGTCCAGGGCGCCGTCGGGGCCCACGCGGTAGCGCGGCGGGAAGTCCAGTTCCGCGCTGCCCTCGTGGCGGCCGGCCTCCCAGCGCACCTTGGCCTCGAACGCCCGCTCGTAGGCGGCCAGCGAGATCGGCAGGTCGCCGCCGGGCAGGTACTCCCCCTCGGGCAGCGACCGGGCGGGCGGTTCGGTGCGCCGCACCGCGGTCGGGCCGGGCACCACCGTCACCCCGGACAGATTCGCCTGCTCGACCCCGACCAGCAGCCCGGCGGCGTCGTGCTCGGCCATCCACGCCAGCCCGAACAACCCGGAACTCGCACCGGCGGTGGACAATCGGGGCGGATCCAGGCACAGCGCCGACGCCTGCTTGTGCTCGACACCGGCCACCGCCACGGGCGTATCCAGCCACGCCGCCGACAGCGACGCCACCAGGCCCCGCTCGTGCAGCAGCCGCGGATCGCCGTAGTCGTGCACGGTGCCGACCGCGTTGCGCGTCCGCGCCGGGAGGCTGCGCGCCACCCGGGAGGCGATGCGCACCTGCAACCCGTCGCGTTCGGACACACACGCCGCGGCCGCGCCGGCCGGCTCGGTGTCGACGCCGATGACCAGGGTGCGGGGCCGGGCCGAACTCAGCGCGTCGAGCGCCGCCGGCGCACCGCCGAGCCGCTCGATCACCTCCAGCTCCGGATCCAGCCCCAGACCGGCCAGCAGCACCGCGGCATTACTGCCGTCCACCAGCGGCAGATCGCGGCTGACCAGCACCACCCGTTCCACCGGCGAGCCGCCGGCCAGGGCGGCCCGCCCCGCCTCCACGGCGAGCGTCACGGCGTCCTCGTCGTCGCCGAGGACTCGGCTGTGCGGGCCGCCCCAGCAGGGCAGATACGTCCCCATCGACGCGACGTACGGCATGGTCAGCCCCTTTCTGCGTGCTCCGGGCTCTAGGAGACCGCGCCGGCGGTCTTGAGCGCAATGATGCGGTCCCAGTCCAGCCCGAGCTCGAGCAGGACCTCCTCGGTCTGCGCGGCGAACTCCGGTCCGGGCCGCAGTTCCGGCGCGCCGACGTCGAACTGCACCGGACTGGAGACCAGCTCCAGTTCGCCCGCGCGCAACAGGTATTCGTTCGCCCGGATCTGGGCGTCGGCGAGCAACTGCTGCGAGTCCTGCACCGGCGCCCACGGCCCGGCGAGGGTCGCGAAGCGTTCGGTCCATTCGGCCAGTGTGCGCTTCTTGATCACCTCGCGCAGGACGGCCACCGCCTCGGCGGTGTTCTCGGCGATCTTCGCGGCGTCGGCGAAGCGCGGATCGTCGGCCAGCTCCGGCCGATCGATGTGGCGGCACACGTCGGCCCAGAACTTGGCCGGCTGCAACATCACGAACGACAGGTAGCGATCGTCGGCGGTGGCGTACAGCCCCGACAGCGGATTGGTCGGCGCCCCATGGGCTCCCGGCACCGGCGCCGTCATCGGCATGCCCTGCTGGGCCGACAGCGCGACCGAGTGCCCGATCGACCACACGCCGCTGCCCAGCAGCGAGACGTCCACGATCGACGGCTCCCCGGTCCGCTCCCGCTTCACCAGCGCGGCCGCGATGCCGCCGGCCAGGTTGGTGCCGGAGATGGTGTCGCCGAAGGCCGGTCCGGGCGGCGAGATCATGCCCTCGGTGCCGGGCGGGGTGACGGTGCCCGCGACGCCGCCGCGGCACCAGAACGCGGTCATGTCGTAGCCGCCCCGGTCCGCCTCGACGCCGCGCGGGCCCAGCGCACTGCCGCGCGCATACACGATGGCCGGGTTCACCGCGCGGATGTCGTCCACGTCGATGCCGAACTTGGTGCGCGCCTGCGGCAGGAAGCTGGTGAGGAACACGTCCGCGCGGCGGGCCAGGTCGTAGATCACCTCGCGGCCCTCGGCGACCGACATGTCGACGCCGATGCTGCGCTTGCCCCGATTGGCATGCTCCACATTGGGATTCGGGTCGCCCTCGACCGAGAACGCGCCCACCCGGCGCAGCCCGCGCTGCGGGTCGCCGGTCACGGCGTGCTCGACCTTCACGACATCCGCGCCCCAGTCCGACAGCACCGCGCCCGCCGACGGGACGAACCCGTACATCGCGACCTCGAGCACCCGGATGCCCTCCAGTGGCTTGCTCACGACAGCACCTCCGCCAAGGTCTTGTTCTCCAGGAACTCCTCCAGGCCCTGCCGGCCCATCTCGCGGCCGATCCCCGACTGCTTGTAGCCGCCGAAGGGCGCGTCGGGGTGGAAGTAGTTGCCGCCGTTGATGCTCATCGTGCCGGTGCGGATGCGCCGCGCGACCGCCTTCGCGCGGTCGGCGTCGGCGCTGTTCACCGCGCCGGACAGCCCGTAGATGGAGTTGTTCGCGATGCGGACCGCCTCCTCGTCGCCGCCCGAGTACGGGATCAGCGCCAGCACCGGGCCGAACACCTCCTCCTGCGCGATCTCGCTGTCCGGATCGACGTTCGACAGCAGGGTGGGCTTGTAGAAGTAGCCGGGGTCGACCTTCTCGCCGCCGGTCACGAGGGTCGCGCCGGCGGCGATCGCGCGCTGCACCATGCCGTCGACCTTGTCGCGCTGGCGCTCGCTGATCAGCGGGCCCATATAGGTTTTCGGGTCGTTCGGGTCGCCGTAGCTGATGTTGCCCATCATGCCGGCGATCAGCTCGGCCACCTTGTCGTGGTCCTGGCGCGGGACCAGCACGCGGGTGGTCAGCGCGCAGCCCTGGCCGGCGTGGCTGGCGATGCTGAACGCCGCGAACACCGCGGCCATGTTGTAGTCGGCGTCGTCGAGCAGGATCTGCGCCGACTTGCCGCCCAGCTCCAGGAAGACCTTCTTGAGCGTCGAGCTGGCGGCGGCCATGATCTGGCGGCCCACCGGCGTCGACCCGGTGAAGGTGACCACGTCGACGTCGGGGTGGGTGGTCATCCGCTTGCCGACCTCGACGTCCGAGGAGGCGAGCACGTTCACCACGCCCGCGGGGATGTCGGTGTGGTTGGCGATGATCTCGCCCAGGGCCAGGGTGGCCAGCGGCGTGTCCGGCGCGCCCTTGAGCACGACCGTGCACCCGGCGGCCAGCGACGGCGCCAGCTTGGCCATCGCCAGCTGATGCGGATAGTTGTAGGCGGCGATGGCCGAGACCACGCCCGCCGACTCCTTCTCCGTCCAGCGGCGGTGCTGCTGGCCGCGGATCTCGACATTGCCCAGATCCTCGGACCACGGGTAGTTCTCGATCAGCCCGGCGTAGTAGCGCACGATCTCGAACGGCGTCTCGAGCTGGTTGCCGGCGGTCGACATGCGCGTCGCGCCGACCTCCGCGATGGTCAGCTCGCGCAGTTCCTCGACGTTATCGCGCAGGGCCTGGTACAGCTGGTTCAGGCAGCGCGCCCGGAACTCGTGGTTGGTCGGCCAGTCGGTGGTGTCGAACGCGCGCCGGGCCGCGGCGACGGCGGCGTCCACCTCGGCCACCCCCGCCTCCGGCGCGTGCGCGTACACCTCACCGGTGGAGGGGTCGAGCGAGGCGAGCGTGCGCCCGGTCTCGACCAGCTGCCCGTCGATCAGCAGCCGCCGGGCCACCGCGACCGCCTGTTCCTGCGTTGACATTCCGTCTCCTCGCGGATCGTGGAAACTTCATTCTCGATATCAGAGAATGTAACATTCGTAGACGTAGACCGGAGCAACTCTTTTCACAATCGCTGCGACAACCCGGCTTTCCGGCCCGCCGGCCGTCCGTCCACCACCGTTCGGGTGGACCGGGAACCCTTGCGGACGCGATCATGACGAGAGTACGGTTCTCATACTTGAAAGGGATATTCTTGTGCTGGGTATAACACGGACACCGGCGAGCATCGAGAGCACCGGAGAGGGGCGCACAGCGTGAAGACGGCAGTGGTCACCGGCGGCGCCTCCGGCATCGGTCTCGGCATCGCCCAGCGGTTGCGCAGCGACGGCCTGAGTGTCGCGACACTGGATCTCAACCCGCCCGACGACGACGAATTCGCCTACCAGGCCGACGTTACCGACCCCGAGGCGCTCGCCGCGGCGCTCACCGCCGTGCGCGAACGGCTGGGCCCGGTGACCGTCCTGGTGAACTCGGCGGGCCTGGACGGATTCAAGCGCTTCCAGAACATCTCGTTCGCCGAATGGCAGAAGGTCATCGAGGTCAACCTGCACGGCGTCTTCCACTGCGTACAGGCGGTGCTGCCCGACATGCTGGCCGCCGGCTGGGGGCGCATCGTCAACATCTCCTCGTCGAGCACGCATTCGGGCCAGCCGTTCATGACGCACTACGTGTCGGCGAAATCGGCGGTCAACGGGCTCACCAAGGCGCTGGCGCTGGAGCTCGGCCCGTCCGGCATCACGGTCAACGCGGTGCCGCCCGGCTTCATCGACACCCCGATGCTGCGCCGGTCCGAGGAGGCGCGCCTGCTCGGTGGATCCGTCGAGGACCACATTCAGCGCACCCCGGTCCGCCGGGTGGGCAGGCCCGAGGACATCGCCGCGGCCTGTTCGTTCCTCATCTCCGAGGAGGCCGGCTACATCACCGGGCAGATCCTCGGCGTCAACGGCGGCCGCAACACCTGAGCCCGCCCTTGCGGCGACGGAACAGCCCCCGCCGTCGTACGGTTTTCAGATCCGAGAGGAAGTACACCGTGAAGGTCCACGTCGATCAGGAACGCTGCCAAGGACACACGCTGTGCGCGATGATCGCCCCGAAGTCGTTCGAGCTCAGCGAGATCGACGGCCACTCGTCGCCGGTCGAGGAGACGGTGCCCGTCGACCAGGAGGAGCAGGTGCGCGAGGCGGTGCACTCCTGCCCCGAGCGCGCCATCTCGATCACCGAGTAGGGCGAGCCGCCGCGGCAGCGAAACCCGTTGCCGCCGACCATCGACGGCCGCCGGATCCGGGCGGCCGTCCGTGACAGCACGAGGAGGCGCCGTGGCAGAGCGGACACCGGCAGCACAGGGCGCGGAGCGGACACCGGCAGCGCAGGGCGCGGAGCGGACACCGGCAGCGCAGGGCGCGGAGCGGACACCGGCAGCGCAGGGCGGAGCATCGGGACGGCCGCTGCCGCTGCTGACCCCCGACGTCGCGTTCTTCTGGACCTCGGGCGCCGACGGCACGCTGCGCATCACCGAATGCCGGTCGTGCGCCGCGCTGATCCACCCGCCGCAGCCCGTCTGCCGGTACTGCCGCGGCCACGACCTCGGGGTGCGCGCGGTCTCCGGCGTGGCGGTGCTGTCGAGCTTCACGGTGAACCACCGGTTCGCGGTGCCCGGGCTGTCGCCGCCCTACGTGATCGCCCAGGTGGCGCTGGTCGAGGATCCGCGGGTCCGGTTGACCACCAACATCATCGACGCCGACCCGGACGAGCTGACCCTGGGTATGCGGCTGGAGGTGGTGTTCCGGCAGGACGGCGACGTCTGGCTGCCGCTGTTCCGGCCCGCGGCCGACCAGTCCGGGCCCGCGCCGCTGCCCGTGGACGAGATCGAGCCGGAACGCTTCGGCGACCATGTGCGCCCGATGATCCGGCAGGAGAAGTTCGAGGACAAGGTGGCGCTCACCGGAATCGGCATGTCCCGCTTGGGCCGCCGACTCATGGCGCCGCCGCTGGAGCTGACGATCGAGGCGTGCGAGCGGGCCGTCGCCGACGCCGGGCTCACCTTCGACGAGATCGACGGGCTCGCAACCTATCCCGGCGGCGGCAACCTCGGCGGCTTCGGCGAGGGCGGGATCACCGCGCTGGAGTCGGCGCTCGGCCTGCGGCCCACCTGGCACAACGGCGGCATCGAAACCTTCGGTCCGGGCGGCTCGGTGATCGCCGCGATGACGGCGGTGGCGGCCGGGCTGGCCCGGCACGTGCTGTGCTTCCGGACGGTCTGGGAGGCGACCTTCAACGAGCTGATGAAGGCCGGCACGATCACGCCGTCGGGCGGGCGCACCACCAGCTGGATGATGCCGTTCGGCGCCACCTCGGCCGCGCATACGCTGGCGCAGAACGCGCAGCGGCACTTCCAGCGCTACGGCACCACGCGCGAGACGCTCGGCTGGATCGCGCTCAACCAGCGCGCCAACGCCGAGCTGAATCCGACCGCGGTGTACCGCGATCCGATGACGATGGACGACTATCTCGGCGCCCGCCCGATCACCACCCCGTTCGGGCTCTACGACTGCGACGTGCCGTGCGACGGCTCGATCGCGGTGATCGTCTCGGCCGTGGACGCGGCCCGCGACATGCCGAACAAGCCGGTGCTGGTGGACGCCGTCGGCACCCAGATCGTCGAACGCATCGAATGGGATCAGAGCACGCTGACCCACGAACCGCAGGTGCTCGGGCCCGCCGCGCACCTGTGGACGCGCACCGGCCTGCGGCCCGAGGACGTCGATGTGGCCGAGCTCTACGACGGATTCACCTTCAACTGCCTGTCCTGGATCGAGGCGCTCGGCTTCTGCGGGATCGGCGAGGCCGGGGACTTCCTGGACGGCGGCAAGGCGATCGCCCGCGACGGCACCATTCCGCTCAACACGCACGGCGGGCAGCTCTCGCACGGCCGCACGCACGGAATGGGGCTGGTGCACGAGGCGGTGACGCAGCTGCGCGGGGCGGCCGGGGCACGGCAGGTCACCGACGCGCGAGTCGCGGTAGTGTCGAGCGGCGGGTTGACTCCCAGCGGCGTGATGCTGCTGCGTAGCGACTCGTGACGACGAACGCGGCGGGCCGGCTCGGATTGGGCGGAACATGACACTCACGGAAACCGACTTCTCCCCGGTGGACGATGCCGGACCGGTGGCCGTGGTGGCCGATGTCGACGGCATTCCGGTGTCGGGGTTGCTGGCCGAGGCGCCGTCGCCGCGGGCCGTGGTCGTCGCGTTGCACGGGGGCGCCACCACCTCCGCCTATTTCGACTGTCCCGGGCATCCGGAACTCTCGCTGTTGCGGCTCGCCCAGCGGCTCGGGTTCACCGCGCTGGCGCTGGATCGTCCCGGTTACGGGAGTTCGGGGCCGTACGCCGACCGGCTGACGCAGCCGCAGAACCGGGTGGATCTGATGTACGGGGCGGTGGCGGCCCATCTCGCCGACCGGCCGCGGGGCGCGGGCGTGTTCCTGATGGCCCATTCGGCCGGTTGCGAGCTCGCGCTGCGGATGGCCGGCGATACGCGCGGGCGCGATCTGCTCGGCCTCGAACTCGCGGGCACCGGGCGCACGCATCATCCGGTGGCACAGGAGATCCTGTCGAGGCCGCGGCCCGAGGGGCGGCGGCCCGTCGGGCTGGGTGCGCTGCTGTGGCGGCCCCACCGGTTGTATCCGCCCGAGCTCGTGGGCGGGGCATCCATCGCCGTGCCCGGCCCGCAGCTGGAGGTCACGGCCATCACCAACTGGGCCGACCGCGACCTGCCGCGCATGGCCGCCCGGGTGCGGATCCCGGTGCGCTACACCGCCGGTGACCACGAGACGGTGTGGCGCAACGAGCCGGAGGCCCTGGTCGACGTCGCCGACATGTTCACCGCGGCACCGCGAGTCGTGGTCAACGTCCAACCTGACACGGGCCACAACATCAGCCTCGGCAATACCGCGGCGGCCTACCACCTGAAGGTGCTCGCCTTCGCGGAGGAATGCATCGTGGCCGCCGCGACCGGTGAATTCTCCGGTCCCGCAAGACAATTCGACGGCGGCGCGCAGGCGCCACCAGGAGGTGAGGGCAATGGAGGTCGCTGATCTCGCGCTACTGCTGCTGCGGCTGGTGGTGGGCGGAACCATGATCGCGCACGGCGTCAACCACTGGATCGGCGGCGGCAAGATCAAGGGCACGGCCGGCTGGTTCAGCTCGCTCGGGCTGCGCAACGGCGTGCTGCAAGCGTGGCTGAGCGTGCTCACCGAGGTCGGCGCCGGGGCGCTGCTGGTGCTCGGGCTGCTCACACCGTTCGCCGCGGCGGCCGTCGTCTCGGTGATGCTGGTGGCCGCGCTGCTGGCGCACCGGCGCAACGGGTTCTTCGTCATGAAGGACGGCTGGGAGTACGTGCTCGTGCTGGCGACCGTATCGGTCGTGATGGGCCTGCTCGGGCCGGGATGGCTGTCGGTGGATCACGCCGCGGGTATCGAGATCACCGGGTGGGCCGGTGGCGGTATCGCGCTGATTCTGGGCATCGCCGCCACGGCCGGGCTGCTGGCGGTGTTCTATCGCCCGGCGCCCGCTACGCAGAAGAGTGAGGTGGCGTGATGCGCGTCGGATTCATCGGGCTCGGCAGCCAAGGCGGGCCCATGGCGCGCCGGATCGCCGAGGGCGGGTACGAGACCACGCTGTGGGCGCGGCGGGCCGCCTCGCTGGAGCCCTTCGCCGACACCCCGGCGAAGACCGCGGACTCCCCCTCGGCGCTGGCGGCGCAGTGTGACCTGGTGTGTCTGTGCGTGGTCGGCGACGCCGACGTGCGCGAGGTGCTGACCGGCGACAACGGCGTGCTGGCCGGGCTCGCACCCGGGTCGATCGTCGCCGTACATTCGACCGTGCACCCCGACACCTGCCGGGAGTTGGCGGAAGTGGCTGCCAAGCAACAGGTTTCGCTGATCGACGCGCCCGTGAGCGGGGGCGGGATGGCCGCCGAGGCGGGCCGGCTGCTGGTCATGGTCGGCGGCGACGCCGAGGCCGTCGAACGCAGCCGCCCGGTGTTCGCGACCTACGCCGACCCCATCGTGCATCTCGGCGACATCGGTTCCGGGCAGACCACGAAGCTGCTGAACAACCTGTTGTTCACCGCGAATCTGGCCACCGCCCAGAGCACCCTCGCCCTGGGCGAGGCGCTCGGCGTCAGCCCCGACCGCCTCGGCGAGGTGATCTCGAACGGCACCGCGAACAGCTTCGCCCTCGGCCGGATCACCTCCGCGGGAGGCACTCTGGACCGCCTCGCCCTGCACGCCGGTGATCTGCTCCGCAAGGACGTGGGGCTGATCGCCGACCTGGCCACCGCGGCGGACGTGCGGCCGGGCATCGTGCTCGGCGCCGCCGATGCGACTCTCGATCTGATGGGCAAGCAGCGCTGACGGGAGCGTCGGCGCCGAGAAGGCCACCGTGCCGACGGGTTTCGCGGCAGGCGACATGCCGCACGCCGTCACGGCCCTCGACCTGATGGGCAGCGTCGAGGTTCGCCGTCGCGACCCCGTCCGATCGGCGAGCCGCGCTGAAGGAGGAATCGGTGCCGAAGGAGACCGCCGTGCGGATCGGGTTCGTGGGTGCCGGGCGCATGGGCCGCCCGATGATCGAACGTCTGGTGCGGGCCGGGCACACCGTCCGGGCGGTGGGGCGGTCGGCCGAAACCCGTAGTGCCCTGGGCGAAATCGGTGCCGAACCGGTCGAGTCCGTGGGTGCGGCCGCCACGGGCGCAATGGCCTTCGTGGTCTGCGTCTTCACCGACGACCAAGTGCGCGAGATCTGTCTGGACGGCCCGCTGCTGACCGGCCTGCCGCGCGGTGCGGTACTCGTCGTGCACACCACCGGCAGCCCGGATACGACAACCGAAATCGCCGCCGCGGCACGCTCGTACGGCGTCGAGGTGGTCGACGCGCCGGTCAGCGGCGGGCCGCACAATATCGCCGCGGGCGAGCTGACCGTATTCGCCGGCGGCACCGAGGAAGCCGTCGGTCGAGCGCGAAAGGCGCTGTCCGCCTACGCCGATCCGATCCTGCACGTCGGCCCGCCGGGTTCCGGCCAGCGCGTCAAGCTCGTCAACAACGCCCTGTTCGCCGCCCAGATCGGCTTGGTCGCCGACGCGGTGCGATTCGGCACCCAACTGGGCCTGGACGAATCGGCCCTGCTCACCGCCCTCCCCCACGCCAGCAGCAGCGGCCGCGCCCTCACCAGCATCGCGAGCAAGGGCGCGGTCGATGCCTTCCGAGCCTCCGTGGGCGAATTCCTGACCAAGGACGTGACAGTGGCCCGCCGCCTGGCCACCGAACTGGATGCCGACCTCGGAATCCTGAACACCGCCATCGACGCGGGGCTACCGGAATCCGGTGGCCGGTAAGGCTTTTTTTACTTCGCTCCAACTGTTGTCCGCGATTCTCGGGGCATGATCGAACCAGCCGACAGGCCAACCACCACACGGCGCATGGTCGCCACGGTGTGCGCGGGCATCGTGGTGCTGTCCGCGCACATCGTCGCGATCCTCACCGCGCCGCAGCAGCACCATGAGCAGGAACGATGGCTGCGGTATGAGGAGTGCCTCGCCGAGCAGCAGGCGCGCACGGCGCACGAGGATGGCCTCCTCGTTCCAGAACACACCTGCCGCCTCGCCCCCGGCCGATAGCGACCGGCGTCCGGCGTCACCGGCGGGGAACTCCGGGACGTCCGGCCGGAATCTCGCTCACTCGAGGACGATGGCGCGCTCCGGGCAGTTCTGTTCCGCCTCCCGGGCCGCGGCCTCGTACTCCGGCGGGACGTCCTCCACGAGCACCTCGGCGTAGCCGTCGTCGGTCAGGTTGAAGACCTCGGGGCACAGGCCCAGGCAGACGCCGTGGCCGCGGCAGCGGTCGTCGTCGACCGTGGCTTTCATCGAGTGGCCTCCTCGACATCGAAGGTCAGGTGCAGAGAGGTCAGGCCGCGCAGGATGAACGTCGGCAGGTAGTGGAACTTGCGGGCGTCGGCGGGGCCGTGCACGCTCTCGTCGATGCGGATGTCGCTGGTGCGCGCCAGCAGCCGCTCGATGGCCACCCGGGCCTCGGCGCGGGCCAGCGGGGCACCCGGGCAGGTGTGCACGCCGCGGCCGAAGGCCAAGTGCGAGCGGGCATTCGAGCGCCCGGCCTCGAACGTGGTGGGATCCTCGAAGCGGCGCGGGTCGCGGTTCGCGGCGCCGTTGACCACCATCAGGACCGTGCCCACCGGCACCTCGGTCTCGCCGACGGTGGTCGGCACCTTCGCCAGCCGGAAATCGCCCTTCACCGGGCTCTCCATCCGCAGCGACTCCTCGATGAAGTTCTGGATCCGGCTGGGGTCCTCGCGCAGGTACCGCTGGATGTCGGGGCGCTCGGCCAGCAGCTTCAGCGCGGAGCTGAGCAGCCGGACGGTGGTCTCCTGGCCGGCGGAGAACAGGTTCGCCGCCACCCGCACCACATCGATCACCTCGGGCTGACTGCCGTCCGGGAAGGTCGCGGTGGCCATGCTCGTGAGTACGTCGTTGCCCGGGTTGGCGCGCCGGTCCTCGACGAAGGCCGAGAACTTGGCGTACAGGAACTCGATCGGGTTGTGCGACATGCCCTCCCCGTCGGTGCTGCCGACGCTGGAGCCCTCGCGGTGCGGATCACGTTGCAGCGCCTGCAGGAACTCCTCCTGGTCGGCCTCCGGCACGCCCAGCAGGTCGGCGATCACATACAGCGTGAAGGGCCCGGCGAAGTCCCGGATACAGTCGCCGCCACCGGAACCCAGGAAGTCGTCCAGCAGCCGGTCGGCGATGGACCACATCGCCTCCTCGTTCTCCTTCAGGCGCTTCGGGGTGATCAGCCGCATCAGCAGGGCGCGGTGCGCGGTGTGCACCGGCGGATCCAAGGTGGGCAGCTGGTCGCTCATCGGCAGGCTGTCGCGGTGTTCGGCGATCAGCGCATCGACGTCGGACTCCTCCGTCAGCGGCACCGGGAAACCCGGGAACGGCCCGGTCACCGAGATGCACGAGGAGAACCGCTCGACGTCGTTGTAGACCTCGAGGGCCTCGTCGTATCCGGTCACCATCATCACGTCGTGGTGTTTCTCCCGGGCCACCGGGCACTGCGCACGCAGCGAATCGAAATACGGGTAGGGATCGTCGACCAATTCCCGCCCGAGGAAGAAGTCCAGATCTTCGAAGTTTTTCACGACTCGCCGGTTCCCTTCGACACTCGGAACAGCACGGATGCCGCGGTCGGCACACCGCGCGGCCCACTCTGCCAGTTCACTTCCGAGATTGAGAATATGCCTCTCATCTGTGAGTATGAGATTTCCACATCTGTAGCTCCGCGTCAACCAGAGGACCGGCACCATGCCCCAAGACCCCACCGCGGACCAGCGGTTGTTCCAGGCGACCACCCGAGATTTCCTCACCGGCACCGTCCCGGTGCAGACCGTCCGCGCCCTCGGCGACGCGGGCACCGGATTCGACCGGCAGTGGTGGCGGCGCGCCGCAGAGCTGGGCTGGACGGCCATGCTCGTCCCCGAAAGCCTCGGCGGCGGAACGATCTCCGGCCGGCCGATGACAGAGCTCGCGCTGGTCGCCACGGAGCTGGGCCGGGCCTGCGCGCCCGGGCCGTTCGTCACCACCAATGCCGTGCTGGCGGGGCTGGTCTCCGATCCGGATCGCCGGGCCGACGTCATCACGGCGGTGCTCACCGGCGAGCGGGTCGCGACCTGGGCGGTATACGAACCCGGCCGCGGGTTCGAGGTACTGAGCGATGCCACCCCCGGCACCCGCGCCGAACCCGACGGCGACGGCTACCGGCTGACGGGCGTGAAGGATCGGGTCGAGGCCGGCGATCAGGCGGACCTGTTCCTGGTCACCGCCGCCGGCCCGGACGGCCCGGTCCAGCTGCTGGTGCCCGCCGACGCCCCGGGCGTGAGGGTGACTCCGGCATGGACCCTGGACCTGGTCCGGCGCACCGCGCAGGTGTCGTTCGACAATGTCGCCGTGCCCGCCGACGCGGTGGCACACACCGGCCCGGCGGCGGTGCAAGCCGTGCACGCACAGGCGCGCACGGCGGCCACGCTCACCGCCGCGGAGGTGGTCGGCGCGACCGATCGGGCCCTGGACGCCACATTGTCCTGGCTGTCCGACCGCTACACCTTCGGCCGCCCGCTCGCCTCCTACCAGGCGCTCAAGCACCGCATGGCGGACAACAAGACCTGGCTGGAGGCCTGCCGGGCCACCGCGACCGCGGCCGCGGCGTCCTGCGACGAGGACGCGCCGAACGCCGACGAGGACGTGAGCATCGCGAAATCCTATGTGGGCGCGAAGGCCCCGGTGATCGCCCAGGACTGCGTGCAGCTGCACGGCGGCATCGGCGTCACCTGGGAGCACGATCTGCATCTGTCCCTGCGCCGGATCACCTTGGGCCGGGCCCTGTACGGCACGCCCGAGGAACACCGCCGTCACATCACCGACCTGCTCGATGCCGCGGCCGCCTGAGCCGCACCGCACCCCCGGGGCCCGAAACCGCCGGGTCACACCGCAACACGAGGAAGGCGCCGTCGCCATGACCACCGAAGCGGAGCCCGCCACCGACCTGGAGCCCGTCGCCGAATTCCGCGAGCGCGCCCGGATCTGGCTGCGGGACAACCTGCCGCCCGCTCCCCCTCCGGAGGGCGACTCCTACAGCGAGGAGGCATGGAACCGGGCCCGCCGGCTGCAACGCATCCTGTACGACGGCGGCTTCGCCGGAATCTGCTTCCCCGTCGAATACGGCGGGCGCGGACTGACTCCCGCGCACCAGCGGGCCTTCACCGAGGAATCCGCCCCCTACGAGATGCCGGTGCTGCTGAACGTGCCGACGCTGGCCATCTGCGCGGCCAGCCTGCTCGACCTGGGCACCGAGGAGCAGAAGCGCGCGCACCTGCCGGCCGTCCTGCGCGGCGACGAGATCCTGGTGCAGTTCCTGTCCGAACCGCAGGGCGGATCGGACCTGGCCGGGCTCACCACCCGCGCCGAACGCGACGGCGACCGCTGGATTCTCAACGGCTCCAAGATCTGGAGTTCCGGCGCGTACGCCGCCGACTACGGGCTGTGCCTGGCCCGCACCAACTGGGAGGTGCCCAAGCACCGCGGGCTCACCATGTTCCTGGTGCCGGTGCACGCCGAGGGCGTGACGGTGCAGCGGATCAAGCAGGTGACCGGATCGACCGAGTTCTGCCAGGAGTTCTTCGACGACGTCGCACTGCCCGACGACGCGCTGCTCGGCGAGGTCGACGCGGGCTGGGACGCCGCCTCGCGGCTGCTCAACCACGAGCGGGCCACACTCGGCGGCATCTCGCCCTACACCAGCGGCGCGCGACCGCATCTGGGCGGCGAGGCGGACCAGCTGCTGAAGCTCGCCCGCGCCACGGGGCAGCTCGGCGATCCGCGCACCCGCGAGGACATCGGTGAGGCACATGCCATGAATGTCGTGCGCGACCAGCTCATCGACCACGTCACGGCGGCCATCGCCAGCGGCGCGCTACCCCCGTCGGCGGGCTCCATCACCCGGCTGTTCAGCGCCGAGAACGCCTGGCTGCAAACGGATATGGCGATGCGCATCGCCGGACCCTCCGGAGCCACGTACACCCCGGGTGATCCGGCCGATACCGAGAAGGTCGGCCTCGACTACCTGTTCCGGGCGGCCTGGAGCCTGGCGGGCGGCAGCACCGAGATGGCCCGCAACGTCATCAGCGAGCGCGTGCTCGGCATGCCGCGCGAGTACGCCGCCGATCGGGACGTGCCGTTCAACCAGGTCGAGAAGGGTCGCCGGTGACCGCGGCAGAACACGAGAGAGGCTCGCGGGCCGTGCGTTTCATCTTTCACTACCCCGAGCTGTCGGGCTACGAGGGCGACCTGCTCGACGCGGGCCCGCTGCCCGAGATCGCCGCGGCGGCCGAGCGGCACGGCTTCGACGCGATCTCGCTGAGCGAGCATCCCGCCCCCGGCGCCCGGTGGCTCGGCGCCGGCGGGCACCAGACCCTGGATCCGTTCGTCGCCCTCGCCTTCGCGGCGGCCGCGACCGAGCGGCTGCGGCTGCTCACCTATCTGTCGGTCGCGCCGTACCGCAACCCGATGCTGCTGGCCAAGGCGGTCGCCACCCTGGACAAGCTGTCCGGCGGGCGGGCGATCCTGGGCCTCGGCGCCGGGTACCAGAAGAGCGAATTCCATGCCCTGGGAGTCGATTTCGACGAACGCAACGCGCTGTTCGACGAGGCACTGGAGGTGCTGCCGCAGCATTGGCGCGGCGAGCCGTTCAGCTACACGGGCCGCCATTTCAGCGCCCGCGACGTGGTGGCGCGGCCGCGACCGGTGCAGCAGCCGATCCCGATCTGGATCGGCGGCAATTCCGCCCTGAGCCGCCGGCGCGTCAGCACTCGCGCGCAGGGCTGGATCCCGATGACCGGGGGTGCGGAGCTGAACGCCACGGCCCGCACGCCGGCCCTGGGCACCGTGGCCGATGTGGGCCGAGCCATCGCGAAGGTTCGCGCCGAGGCCCGGGCGGCCGGGCGCGCCGACCACATCGACCTCGTGTACTCCTATCAGGGCGAAGGCATCACCACCCCGGCCGCCGACGCCGACCGGCATCGCGCCGCGTTGACGGAGCTGACCGAGGCGGGCGTGGACTGGGTCGTGGTCTCCAACCGCGGCAGCGACCATCGGGCCACCCTGGACTTCCTCGCGGCCTTCGGCGATACCTATCTCGACCGGGCGGCGCGATGAGCTGGTTCGAACGGCGGGCCGGGCTGGACGGCACGGTCGCCGTGGTCGTCGGCGGCGCGGGCGGCCTGGGATCGGCGATCGTCGCCGATCTGGCGGCCAACGGCGTGCGAATCGCGGTGCTGGACAGGGATTCCGAGGCGGCCGGCGCGCTGCGGCAGCAGCTGGGCGAGGACGGGCTGGTGCAGGTCGGCGACGCTCGCGAGCCGGAGACTCTCGGGGCGTTCCTCGACGCGGTGGATGCGCGTTGGGGCCGGCTGGACACCCTGGTCAACGTGGTCGGCGGCACCTTCCGCGCCCCGTTCACCGAGACGAACGCGAAGGGCTGGGACGCGCTGATCCGCGCCAACCTGAGCACCGTGCTGCACGCCTGCTCCCTGGCCGTCCCCCGGATGCGAGCGGGCGGACGCGGCGGCAGCATCGTCAATATCACCACGATCGAGGCACACCGCGCCGCACCGGGATTCGCGGTGTACTCGGGCGCCAAGGCGGCGGTCGAACAGTTCGCCCGCACCCTGGCGGTGGAGGTGGCCCCGGACGCCATCCGGGTGAACAACGTTGCGCCGGACTATGTCCCGACCCCCGGCCTGGCCGGCATCCCGCACACCGACAACCCGCTGCACGATCCGGTGGGCGTGCGGGTCGCCATTCCGATGGGCCGCGTCGGCGACCCCACCGACGTCTCGAACTGCGTGGTATTCCTGGCCTCCCGGCTCTCCTCGTACCTCACCGGCACGACCCTGCACCCCGACGGCGGCACGCACGCCTCGTCGGGCTGGTTCCACTGGCCGGAGGAAGGGTGGGCGAACCACGCCCCGCTGCGCCTGCTCCACAACGGCGGATAAGTCTCCGAGGGAAGGGAATTCGCTGATGAAGCGTGCGGACCTGACGGTGCCGGCGGACTGGGACGACATCACGCCGGAGTGGATGACGGCCGCGATCGGTCACCGCCACCCCGGCGCCGAGGTCTCCGATGTCACGGTGCGCATGCGCGACGACGGAACGAACCGGCGCGCCCGCCTCGGCCTGAGCTATGCGAAAGGTTCCGGCCCCGCAACGATTTTCGCGAAGGCCACCGATCCGTCGCACAACGCGATCCACAAGCTCACCAGCGGCCTGTTCCACGAACCGCGCCTGTTCGACAGCGGCGTCGCTCTGCCGATCGAATGCCCCGCCGTCTACGCCGCGCTCATCGACACGGCGAACGAGACCTTCTGCCTGGTGATGGAGGACCTGGCCGCGCGGGGAGCCGATATGCGCGACGCCACCCGGCCGCTGTCGGTCGAGCAGGCCGCCGACGGCGTCCGCGCGCTGGCCGCCCTGCACGGCCGGTTCTGGGAAGATCGGGTGCTGCAGGACCGAAAGCTGCACTGGCTGGAGCCCTTCCGCCCCTGGCGCGGCATGCGCGCGGCGCCGGTGGAGCGGGCGTTCGCGCGGCTCGGCGACAAGGCGCCCGCGGCGGTCACGGCGCTGACCATGGACGCGCTGATCGACGACCTCTGGAAGCCCTACATCCGGACCCTCACCACCACACCGCAAACCCTCCTGCACGGCGACCCGCACATCGGCAACACCTACGTGCTCCCCGGCGACCGGGTCGGCTTCCTCGACTGGCAGGTCGTCCGCCACGGCAACTGGTCCCTCGACCTCGGCTACTTCCTGCAGGGCGCGCTGAGCATCGCCGACCGCCGCGACCACGAACTGGCGCTCCTCGCCGAATACCACGACGCCCTCGACGTCCCCATCGACGAGAAACCCGTCCTCGACGAGATCCTGCTCCGCTACCGCGCCTCGGTGGCCCACGGCCTCACCCTGTGGCTGTGCACCGCGAGCGCGGGCGAATGGCAACGCCCCGACATCGCCGTGGCCCTGGCCCACCGCTACGCAACCGCCTACGACGACCTGGACACCCCGGCCGCGCTCGCCCGCATCGCGGCATGAATCCACCGCGGCAGCCGATCCCCGGCCGGCGTCGATTCCGGCGGAGCCGCCGCGCACTGCGCTGCTCGGCCGTGCTCAGCTCGGTGACCGGCGGGAGCCGCGCCGGCCACCCTCGTCGCGGCGTACCCGGGTGAGCGTCAGCATGGCCATACCGGAATCGCGGATGAGGGTGTCGAGATCATCGAGCACGACGTCGAATTCGTCGGTGACCTCGGGCGGCATGCCGTCGACGCGGCCGCGGAACATATGCAGGCGCAGGCCGGCATCGAAGAGATGGCGGACCAACCGGTCACAGGAGTCCACGAACTGGTCGACCTCGCTCGCCGACCATCCCCCGAGCGGCCGTCTCCTCGCACCCCGGCCGGGACGGCCGGATTCACCGTAGCCTGATGTCTGCTTGTATTCGGGCATCACCGACCGCCATGCGTCGGAACATCTCTCGGCCCCGTCACCCTATTCGATCAATACTCCCGCTCAGCGACAGAAGCAGCGGAGCCACCATCGGGGTGGCACACTACCTCCTCGGCGAGCATCGAGACGAGCGTCCTCCGAAGGTCCGTCGGAGACAGACGGGCCCGGGCGGTCGCGGTGCTCGGGCGGTCATCCCGTCATTATCGTTGCCGGACCGCGATATTCGGCACCCGTGACGATCTCGGGATGGATCCGCAGAAGCCGGCCGGCGACGGCGGCAGGGTGCCAGACCTCTTGATACCACCGGAGCCGATCCGGCTCGCCGACCTCTTCGACGACTCCCTCGACGGTGACGTGCCAGCCCACGCGGGTGTCGTTATCGATGGAATCCGCTTCGTAGGCAACGACTTGGCGGTGACCGGTGAGAGTGAGCGTCGCCGGGTCGGTGTGCACGACGATCACACCGTCGTCGACGAGGTGGTCCACCGGATGCACCGCCAACAGGGCACGCCGGGAGTAGACGAGGCGCCCGAACCGGACGGTCGCCAGCCGCCGCAGGGCTTCGTCGGGCGGCAACAGATGAGATACGGACAGGCGGGATGTCATGGCAACGGCCCCCTTCTGGACCTTACGTTCCTGGATGCCACCACCATCGACCGCCGATCCGCACACACCGTAGTGCGGCGGGTACCACAGGCGACCCGACCGGGATAGCTATTCACTATCCCGGCCGCCACCACTCACCACACTGCCGGATCGTGTCACGGTGCCGACGAGGTGTGTCACATGTCCGAGTGGCACAGCGCGCGATACTCGCCGGGCGTCATTCCTGCCTGGGTCTCGGCGCCGGGTGCCGGCTCTCGGCCTGCCTCACCGGCTCCACACTGCATCCCGACGGCGGCACCCACGCGTCGTCGGGGTGGTTCCGCCAGCCCCCGGGGAGGCTGGGCGAACCACGCACTTTTGCGCCTGCTACGGGACGAGCAATGATCCTGTGGCCTCGACGGTGCCGGCGATCGGGGCGGTCACCGGCCGCCGCCATCGTCCCGGCGCACCCTCGTCAGCGCGAGCATGGCCATACCGGAATCACGGATGAGGGTGTCCAGATCGTCCAGCACGTTGTCCAGCTCGCCGGCGACATCGGGCGACGTATCCGTGGTGCGGGTGCGGAAAATGTGCAGGCGCAGACCGGCATCGAACAGATGCCGAACCAACCGGTCGCAGGAATCGACGAAATCGTCGACCTCGTGCACCGACCACCCGCCGACGGGTCGCCTCGGTACACCCGGGTTGGGGCGGCCGGATTTGCTCTCGCCGATTCGACGGTAATCTTCGGGCATCACCGATCCGCCTTGCGCTGGAGTACGCTCCGGCCTTGGTGCCACCCTCGATCCCGCCGGGTGAGGTAGCGAAGCCGTTTCGGCTGGCACCCTACCCGTTAGGGCCACGGTCGGATACCCATCGGAAGACGACTTTCGGCCCTGGTGCGATCGGGTCCGGGCAGACCACTCCGGCGGTCAGGCCGTTGCCGCACCGCGGTATTCGGCGCCGGTGACGACCTCGGGATGGATCTGGAGGAACCGACCGTCCTCCTCCGCGGCGCGGCCCCAGACCTCGCGGTAGTGACCGACGTCGGTGACCTCCTCGGCGACGCCTTCGACGGTGACGTGCCAGCCGGCCCGGGTGTCGTGATCGATGGTGTCGGCCTCGTAGGCGACGGCTTGACGCTCACCGCTGATGACGAGAACCGCCGGGTCGGCGTGCACGATGATCACGCCGTCGTGCACGACATGATCAACCGGGTGCACCGTGAACAGCGCGTAACGGGAGTAGACGATCCGACCGAATCGGACGGTGCCCAGCCGCCGCAGGGCTTCGTCGGGCGGCAGCAGATGAGACACGGACAAGCTGGAGGTCATGCCATACCCTTTCAGGCCCTTCGCATTCCGTAGAATCGCCACCACCGATCTACGATCGTGCCCACCAGCGGCACATCCGCCACCGGTGGGCTAACTCGGGGTGCCTCTCACTGTCACAGCCGACACGATCCACCACACTGCCGAATCGTGCCGCTACACCGACGAAATGGGTTACGCATCCGGTAACGGTGCCGTGTGCTGCAGCACCCGGTACTCGCCGGGCGTCATACCCGTCTGCTGCTTGAAGACCCGATAGAAGTGCCGATCCGAAGCGAAACCGCACCCCGCGGCGACCGACTCGAGCGACCGAACACGGTCCGCGCGAAGCCAAGCCTGCGCAGTACCGATACGGCGCCGCCGCACAATCGCACCGACACCACCCTCGACATCCTCGAACAACCGATACAGAGTGCGCCGCGACACCGCGCACGCCTGCGCGATCCGGTCCATCGTGAGATCCGGTTCGGTGTAATGATTCCGGACGAACGCCAGCACCTGCTGCCGGGCCAGCGCCTCCGCCGGCAGCCCCGTGAGCCGGGTACCGGACGTCAGCAGGACCGCCGAGGCGATCAGGTCGGTAGCGTGCGCGCCCAGCACCGCCGCGGCCGCCGGGTCGGTCTGCTGCACCGCCAGCAGCCCCCGGAAGAACCGCTCGATCACACCGACCGCGCCGTTGACGGTGGGCAGCCGAGCATTGATGGGTAGCCGACCGATCGGCAACCCGGTCCGCTCCACAATGCTGGACATCGGCGCCAGCGCCAGGGTCACTCCCCACGCACTCTCATAGCATGCGTCTATTGTGTCAGTGCTATCGTAGATGTACATCCCGCTCGACTCGATCGCGCCGACTCGACCGGATATGTCCATCCGGGACCGGCCGACTGTCTGAAAGCACACCGTCAGAACCGGATCGTCCGGCTGGCCGGTGTGTCGCCGCGCCCGGTATTCCCGGTGTGGTGTGGCTTCGATCGATACGATGCCTACGGTGTCGTAGGTAGCAAGCCTGATCCGGCCGTGGAACCGATCCAACTGCGGATTACCGACCGCCATCGGAATAACGGATCCGGAGACCACATCCTCCCACTGCTCGAGCGCCTGCTTGGGCCCAAGCTCGGGCGTCGACCGTATGTCGACGACAGTGTTCACGGGGGTGCCACCCACGCGATAATTCTTGCACCGGGCTCGCCGGACCAGGGCCGAAATCCAGCCTCCTATCACAACTTCGGCAACACCACACCGACAAATCATGCCCCGGCACCGACGGATCGGGCCGGATCCAGCGGACCGGGCACATCCGCGTCACCGGCCCTTCCACCGCGGTCTACGCTTCTCCGCAAAGGCTTTCGGTCCTTCCTGCGCATCCTCGCTGGTGTAGCACTCGACCGACGCGTGCCGCGCCGCCTGCAAGGCCGCGGAACGCCCCATCTCCGTCGCGAGCATGACCGTATCGCGGGCCGCGCGCACCGATAGTGGGGCGCCTGCCAGCACCTCGGCGGCCAACTCCACTGCGGTATCCAGCAATTCGCCCGGTTCCGCCAGCCGGTTCACCAAGCCGATCTCGTAGGCGCGGCGGGCGTTGATCGGCTTGCCGGTCAGCAGCAGTTCCATCATGATGCGCTGCGGGATCATGTGGATCAGCGGTGCGGCCCACGGGGAGCTGCGGCCCACCTTCACCTCCGTGATCGCGAAGGTGGCGGTGGTGCTGGCGACGCACAGGTCGCAGGCCTGGGCGATCATCCAGCCGCCGGCGAAGGCGGCGCCGTTGACGGCCGCGATGGTGGGCTTGGACAGTTCGAGGGTGTCGTAGGGCAGCGGGAACATCTCGCGCGGTGGCACTCCCATTCCGGTCGCCACCATCTCCTCGAGGTCGCCGCCCGCGCAGAATGCCTTCGGGCCCGCCCCGGTCAGGATCGCCACGCGCAGTGCGGGATCGCGCTCGAACCGGTCCCACGCCTCGAACAGCCCGGCGCGCACGTCCGCCGCCAGGCAGTTGCGCCGCTCCGGGCGGTTCAGGGTGATCACCGCGATGCCGTCCGGGCGCGCCTCGAAAAGTACTGCCTCGGAGGGGGCCTGGGCGGAAACATCGCGGGATGCGGAATTGCCGGGCGATGCTGGGGCGTCGGACATCAGAAACCTCTCTGCTGGATCACGTACGCTTCTCGCTCGAGCTCTTCGCGAAAGTCGGGGTGCGCCACGGCGATCAGCCTGCGGGTGCGCTCGGCGAGGGATTGTCCGGCGAGTTCCGCCGCGCCGAATTCGGTGACGATCACGTCGACGTCGCTGCGGGCCGTTGTCACCGGCCCGGACAGTGCCGGGGTGATGCGGCTGATCGTGCCGCCCTTGGCGGTCGCGGGGAGCGCGATGATCGCGTGCCCGCCCGGCGAACGCGCCCCGGCCCGAACGAAATCCACCTGACCACCGGTGCCGCCGACATAGGCCGCGCCGCTCTGCTCGGCGTTCACCTGACCGGTCAGATCGACCTCCATCGCGGAGTTCACCGTGACCAGCCGCTCCACCTGCGCCAGCACACCGGCGTCGTGCGTGTAGCCGGTCGTGCACATCCGCAGGGCCGGATTGCGGTCGGCGAACCGGTACAGCCGCTCGGTGCCGATGAGGGCACCGGTGATCGAGACACCGCGGTCGATCTTCTTGCGCGCGTTGGTGACAGCGCCCGCCTCCACCAGGTCGACCAGGCCGTCGCCGATCATCCCGGAGTGCACCCCGAGATCGGTGCGGTCGCGCAGCAGCCGCAGTATGGCGTCGGGCACCGCGCCCACACCGGTCTGTAGCACCGCGCCGTCGTCGATATAGGCGGCGGCATGTGCGGCGATGGCCTCGTCCACCGGACCGATCCGCGCGGGCGGCACCCGCACCGGTGTCCGGGAAACCGTGACGGCGTAGTCGATCTCGGACGCGGACAGCCGCTCCCCGAACGTGTGCGGAACCTGATCGTTGACCTCCGCGACCACCACGCGAGCCGCCGCGACGGCCGCCCGCACGTAGTCGCTGATCAGTCCGAGGCTGTGCTCCCCGCGCTCGTCGGCGGGGCTCACCTGAACGAAAGCCACGTCGCAGCCGAGGATTCCGGCCTCGATCAACGGACCCACCCGGCCGACATGGCACGGCACGACGGCCAGCCGGTGCTCCTTCGCCACCGCCCGCAGCGCCCCGATCGCCCCCATGCTGGACAGCGCGAACGACTCGGTGGCCGCCGGGGTGAACAGCCCGGAGAAGCTCGTGGCGATGAACGCCGACAGCCCGCCGATCTCCCCGCCCTGCGCGATCAGCGCCTCGACCAACGTCTGCGGCTCACCGCAGGCCTGCCCGACCACGATCCGGTCACCCGGCCGCAGGATCTCCCGCAGGTCCAGCTCGTCGGGGGTCATCGCGCCCGGCCGTTCGTCTCGGCGGACCGCAGCTCGGACACCACCTGCGCGGTATCGGCGCCCAGCCGCGGCGCCGGTCCCGCGACCCGCCCGGGCGTGCGCGAGAACCATGCCGGCGGCCCCGGAAACCGCACCGGGCCATTCGGGCTGTCGACGGTCTCGAAGAATCCGGAGTCGAGCAGATGCGGATTCTCGAACAGGTCGTCCAGCGAGTTGACGCGGGCGGCCGGAATATCCAGGGCGCGCAGGAGTTCCAGCCACTCGTCGGTGGTCCGCTCGGCGAAGGTCTCGCCGAGCCGGGCGTAGATCGTGTCGATCCGCGCCGCCCGCTGTTCCAGGGTCGCGAATTCCGGTCCGGCCCAGGGCGGTTGCACCGCCTCCACGAACGCCGCCCACTGCTTGTCGTTGTAGACCAGCGCGGAGATGTGGCCGTCGGCGGTGCGGTAGGGCTTGCGGTTGGGCGCCACGGCGCGCGGGTAGGCCGCACTGCCCAGCGGCGGGTCGAACATCGCCCCGTTCGCGTGTTCCACGAGCATGAACGCGGCCATGGTCTCGAACATGGCGACCTCGACCTCCTGCCCCTCCCCCGTGCGTTCGCGATGGAACAGCGCCATCGTCGTCGCGTACAGCGCGGTCAGCCCGGCGATCTTGTCGGCCATGATGGTGCCGACATAGCCGGTACTCCCGGTGAGTTGCCGCTGGACGTCCGGCAATCCGCACTCCGCCTGGATGGTGTCGTCGTAGGCGGTGCGACCGGCATCGCGACCGCGCCTGCCGTAGCCGTAACAGTTGGTGTAGACGATCGCCGGGTTCACGGCGGCCACCGCGTCGTACCCGAAGCCCAGCCGCTCGACCGCCGCGGCGCGCATCGAGTGGATGAACACGTCGCTCCCGGCGATCAGATCACGCAGTGCCGCTTCACCTTCCGCGCTCCGCAGATCGAGCACCACACTGCGTTTGCCGCGGTTCACGTTGACGAAGACACCGGCCATCCCCCGCTCCGGACCCACCGAGATGTAGCGGGTGTTGTCCCCGGCGGGCGGCTCGATCTTGATGACCTCCGCGCCCATATCGGCCATGATCTGTGTGCAGTACGGACCCATGACCATCGCCGTCAGGTCGATGACACGGATACCGGACAGCGGACCTGCATATTCCATCGCCACGTCCTTGTTCGCGACCGCACCGGCACCGGGGACATCGGTCTCGCTCTCGGCGCTTTCCGGTCTATCTGATGAATCTTTGTAAGGATAGTGATATCAAGGACTGCGTGGACAGTGTCAATGGCGGCGGCCCACGCGGTGTCAACGGCGACGGCCCACGGGAAGGCGACGGCGGAGGCCCGCCGGGTCCCCCGCGGCCGATCGCCCGGGTGCTGGACGCCGCCCTCGCCGCGCGTCCCGACGCCCCGGCCGTCGAAGCCGCCTCGGGCGCTTGGAGTTACGCCGAACTCGACGAACAGGCCGAGCGTGCGGCCGGTGCGCTGTGGTCGCTGGGCGCGCGGCCCGGCGACCGGGTGGCGGCCTGCCTGCCCAACGATCTCGACATCGTGGCCGCCTTCCACGGTGCGCAGCGCATCGGCGCGGTGTGGGCGGGTATCGGCGAGGCGTTGTCCGGGAGCGAACAGCGGCACCTCGCCGACCTCATCGATCCGGCGGTCGTACTCGCCGGCGCGCGCTGCCGGGTGGAATCCCCGGCGACCGTCGATCCCGAACGCTGGGCGTCGCTGCTGGGCGCCGGCTCGCAGGCACCGCACGTCGACCACGACATCGACGCCCCGGCCGGAATCGCCTTCACCAGCGGCACATCCGGGCAGCCCAAGGCGGTGGTGCACAGCCAGCGCAACCTGATGCTGCCCGGCGCCGCCCTGGTCGCCACCCGCGGCTGGGGCCCGGACCTGCGCAAGGGCGACAGCTTCCCGTTCACCGTGCTCAATATGCTGGTGCTGTCGACCCTGCTCACCGCCCAGGCGGGCGGCTGCGCGGTGGTCATGGATCGCCGCGACGTCGACGGCGTCGCGGAATGGATTGCCGCGCACCGGGTCACGGTCTGGAACGGCGCACCCGCCCAGCTCTACGATCTGGCGCGACAGCCGCATCTGGATCTCGGATCGCTGCGGGAGGTCTGGAGCGGCGCCAGCGACACCCCCGACTCGGTCCGCACCGCCTTCGCCGAGGCGCACGGACCGGTCCCCCGCGCCACCTACGGGCTGACCGAGGCGCCGACCGTGGTCTCGATCGACCCGCCCGGCCGCGACTGGCTCTCCGGCGGCAGCGGCCGGCTGCTGCCGCAGTACGACGTCGCCGCCTACGACGACGACGGCCACCGGCTGCCCCCCGGAGAGCCTGGCGAACTGCGGCTCGCGGGCACTCGCACCGGCCCGTGGGCCGGGCTCTGGACGCCGCTGCTCGGCTACTGGGAGGGCGGCCGCGTCCGCCCGGCCCCGCCCGCCCCGATCCCGACCGGCGATATCGGCACCGTCGACGCCGAGGGCAATCTCTCGGTGCTGGACCGCAAGAAGATGGTGATCATCCGCGGCGGCGCCAACGTCTATCCGCTCGAGGTGGAGCGCGTCCTCGGCGCGCACCCGGACGTCGCCAAGGCCGCGGTCTGCGCGGTGCCGGACGAACGGCTCGGGCAGAAGGTCGCCGCGATCATCGAGAGCGTCGGCTCCGCAGTCGATTTCGAGGAACTCGCCGCACTGTGCCGCCGCGAACTGGCGGGCTACAAGGTGCCCGAGATCTGGACCCGGGTGGACGCCCTGCCGATGAACGCCATGGGCAAGATCGAACGAACCCGCCTCGCCGAACTCGTCGCACCCCCGGCCGGGAGGCAGCCGTGAGCACGCCGCTGGACCGTCTCGCCCACCTCTTCGGCCTCGACGGCCGGGTAGCGATCGTCACCGGCGCGTCGTCCGGGCTCGGCGAGGTGGTCGCGGAATCGCTCGCCGCGCTCGGCGCCCGGGTCGCGGTGGTGGCCCGGCGCGCGGACCGGCTGGCCGAACTCGCCGCCCGGATCGACGGCCACCCGGTGGCCTGCGATCTGGGCGAGGGGGTCGACGCGGTGGTTCCCTCGGTGACCGATGCGCTGGGGCCGCCGGAAATCCTGATCAACGCCGCCGGGAACCGCTTCGGCGAGGATCCGGCGGAGTCCGAAACCCCGGACGCGATCGAGCGGACCCTGGCGCTCAACCTGGTGGCTCCGTTCCGCCTGTGCCAGGCGGTCTTTCCGCATATGCGGGACGTCGGGCGGGGCTCGATCGTCAACGTCTCCTCGATCAGCGGCCGGGTCGGCATCCCCGGCATTCCCCAGGCTTCCTATGCGGCAAGCAAATCCGGCATCTCCGGCCTGACGACCGAACTGGCCGTGCAGTGGGCGCGGCACTCGATCCGGGTGAACACGGTGGCGCCCGGCTTCTTTCGCAGCGAGATCACCGACAGCCTCTACGACGACGAACGCGGTGCCAGATATCTGCGCCGCAACACTCCGCTCCCCACCGAGGCGAAGGCCGAGGACATCGCCGGCGCGATCGTCTGGCTCGCCGGAGACGCGGCCCGCTACGTGACCGGTCAGACCATCGTCGTCGACGGTGGCTGGACCGCGCGCTGACCAGCACTTCCGGCGACCGCCGGTTGACACCCCACACCAATGGAAATACCATTCGCCACAGTGGAGAATTATATTCTCATGATCGACACATGTAGTGCACAGCGTGCACAGCGTCGTCGTCCACGGGCGAAGAAAGGACTCGCCGGCGAATGTTTGCGGCATTGCTCATCGACAAGAACGAGGCGGGCCAGCAGGTCACGCTGACGAACGTGGACGAGGCGAACCTCCCCGAGGGCGACGTCACCGTCGACGTCGCCTACTCCACCCTCAACTACAAAGACGCCCTGGCCATCACGGGGAGCTCGCCGATCGCCCGGTCGTTCCCGATGGTGCCCGGCATCGACCTCGCCGGGGTCGTCACCGACAGCACCCACCCGGACTGGTCCACGGGCGATCAGGTGGTCCTCAACGGCTGGGGCGTCGGCGAGGGACACTGGGGCGGTCTGGCCCAGCGCGCCCGGCTGAACGGCGACTGGCTCGTACCGCTCCCCCCGGAGTTCACCGCCCGCCAGGCGATGTCGATCGGCACCGCCGGTTACACCGCGAGCCTGTGCGTCGATGCCCTGCTGCGCCACGGCATCCGGCCCGATCAGGGCGAGATCCTGGTGACGGGTGCGACCGGCGGCGTCGGCAGCATTGCCATCGCGCTGCTCACCAAGGCCGGGTTCACGGTCGCCGCCGCCACCGGAAAGTCCTCGGAGACGGCCTATCTCCAGCAGCTCGGCGCGGGCACCGTGGTGGACCGCGCGGAACTCGGTGAGCGCGGCAAGCCCTTGCAGAAGGAGCGCTGGGCCGGCGCGATCGACACCGTCGGCAGCCACACCCTCGCCAACGTCTGCGCGCAGACCCGGTACAACGGTGCGGTGGCGGCCTGCGGGCTCGCCCAGGGCATGGACTTCCCCGGTACCGTCGCACCCTTCATCCTGCGCGGCGTCACGCTGCTGGGCGTCGACAGCGTGAAGGCCGACAAGCAGCGCCGCCTGGACGCCTGGGGCCGGCTCGCCCGCGATCTCGACCCGGCCGCGCTGGACTCGATCGCCCGGGAAGTCACTCTGGCGGAGGCGATCCCGACGGCGGACAAGCTCATCGACGGCACCGTCCGCGGGCGCTACGTCGTCGACGTGAATCGGTGATCAGGAGTATTCATGACCGACAAGACCGAATCCACCGTCGAACTCGACCTGAGCGATGTCGACCACCGGGTCGGCAAACCGGTCGGCGGCGGCCAGCTGTGGGATCCGTGCAGCACCTCGGACATCCGCCGCTGGGTGATGGCGATGGACTATCCCAACCCGCTGCACTGGGATCAGGAGTTCGCCCGCGAATCGCGCTACGGCGGGCTCGTCGCACCCCAATCCATTGCCGTCGCACTGGATTACGGGCACGGTGCCCAGCCTGCCTGCGTGGGCCACATCCCGGAGAGCCACCTGATCTTCGGCGGTGAGGAATGGTGGTTCTACGGCTGCCCGGTCCGCCCCGGCGACCAGCTGTTCCAGGAGCGGCGGTTCCACGACTACAAGGTCACGGACACGAAGTTCGCCGGGCCGACGATGTTTTCGCGCGGCGACACCACCCACCGCAATCAGCACGGCGCGCTGGTGGCCCGCGAACGCTCCACGGCCATCCGCTATCTGGCCGCCGAGGCCACCAAGCGCGGCATGTACGAGAACCAGCTGGGCGCGGTGAAGAGCTGGACCGCGGAGGAACTGGCCGCGGTGGACCAGCTGCGGCACGAGTGGCTGCTGTCCAATCGTGCCGGTGTCTCACCGCATTTCGACGAGGTCAAGGTCGGCGACAAGCTGCCGCGCCGGGTGATCGGGCCGCACACCCTCGCGAGCTTCACCACCGAGTACCGCGCCTTCCTGTTCAACATCTGGGGCACCTTCCACTGGACCGCGCCCGCGGGCATCGAGGATCCGTGGATCTACCAGGATCCGGGCTGGACAGAGGGTTTCGGGTTCGACGAGGAGGGCGCCCGGATCGATCCGCGCAAGCGCGACGGCCTCTACGTCGGCCCCTCGCGCGGGCACATCGACGCCGACAAGGCCGGCGAGGTCGGCATGGCGCGCGCCTACGGGTACGGCGCCACGATGGGCGCCTGGTGCACCGACTATCTCGCCTACTGGGCGGGCCTCGACGGCATGGTGCGCCACACCAAGGCCGACTTCCGCGGTCCCGCGTTCGAGGGCGACGTGACCTATTTCGACGCCGAGATCGTCGGCAAGGACGCGGATTCGGCGTGGGGTGTGCCGCTGGTGCAGGTGAAGCTGCGGCTCACCAATCAGGACGGCGGTGTGCTGGTGAGCTGCACCGCCGAAGTCGAGTTGCCGTACTGACGCGGCGGACAGGGACGGAGCGGACCGTGACCAGCGGGGCCAACGACACCACCGATACCGGAATCGCGCGGGCGATCGCGTCCGGCCCGCCGCTCGCCGAGGAACCGGCGCTCGGGCCGCTCACCCTGCCCGGTTTCCTGCGCGAGGTGACCGAGCGTTACGGCGGCCGCGAGGCGCTCGTCTTCGGCGACACCCGCTGGACCTACACCGAGTTGTGGGAGCGGGCCAACGCCGTGGCCCGTGCGCTGCGCGCCTGCGGTGTCGGCAAGGACAGCCGGGTGGGCGTGCTGATGACGAACCGGCCCGAGTGGCTCGCGGGCGTCTTCGGCGCCGCGCTGGCCGGCGGGGTCGCGGTCACGCTGAGCACCTTCTCGACTCCCGCGGAGCTGGATCATCTGCTCGACATCTCCGGGGTGTCGGTGCTGCTGTTCGAACGTGCCGTTGCCGGTAAGGATTTCGCGGCCGTGCTCACCGAACTGGAGCCGCTGATCGGCGAGTCGGAGCCCGGAGCCGTGCGATCCGCGAAATATCCCTTCCTGCGGCATCTTTCGGTGGTCGGTGCGCCCGCGGCCGGTGCCATCGAGAGCTGGGCGGATTTCCTGGCCCGCGGCGACGGCGAACCGCAGGAGCTGATCGATGCGGCCGCCGCCTCGGTGCGCCCCAGCGACACCGCGGTCATCTTCTTCTCCTCCGGCTCCACCAGCAAGCCCAAGGGGATCCGCAGCGCCCATCGGGGCGTCGCCATCCAGATGTGGCGGTTCCGCCGCATGTACGACTTCGGCCCGGACGACGACGTGCGCTGCTGGACCGCCAACGGCTTCTTCTGGTCCGGGAATTTCGGCATGGCACTGGGCGCGACGCTGGCCGCCGGCGGCTCGCTGGTATTGCAGTCCACCTTCGACGCCGCCGAGGCGCTGCGCCTGATGGAGGCCGAGCGGGTGAACTTTCCCGTCGCCTGGCCGCACCAGTGGGCCCAGCTGGAGGGCGCATCCAACTGGGCGGCAACGGATCTGAGCAGCCTGCGGTTCGTGGACGTGTCGACGCCCGCCGCGCGCCACCCGCGCACCTCGATCGCCTACACCGAACCGGGCCACGCCTACGGCAACACCGAAACCTTCACCATCACAACGTGTTACAAGGCCAACACCCCGGAAGACGTGATCGCCGGAAGCAGCGGTCTGCCGCTGCCGGGCAATACGGTCGAGATCGTCGACCCGCTCACCGGCGACCTGCTCGCCCGCGGCGAACGCGGCGAAATCTGCGTCAAGGGACCGACTCTCATGCTCGGCTACGTCGGCACGCCCCTGGACGAGACCCTGGACCCGGACGGCTACTTCCACACCGGCGACGGCGGCTACCTCGACGCCGACGACCGCCTGTTCTGGGAGGGCCGCCTCACCGACATCATCAAGACCGGTGGCGCCAATGTGTCCCCACGCGAGGTGGACGAGGAACTGATCCGGTATCCGGGCGTCAAGGTGGCCCGCACGGTCGGCGTACCCCACGACACCCTGGGCGAGGTCGTGGTCGCCTGCGTCGTCCCGCATGCCGGAAAGACTTTGGACGCCGAGGAGATTCGCGCCTTCCTGCGCGAACGCCTCGCCAGCTACAAGGTCCCCCGCCAGGTCCTGTTCTTCGGCGAGGAGGACATCGCCCTCACCGGCAGCGCCAAGATCAAATCCAGCGACCTGCGCAAGCTGGCGACGCAACGTCTGGCAGGTTGAGCTGCCTCCCAGATTCGCGCAGCAGTACGAGGGTTTGCTCTTGTCGGCCGTCCCTACTTCAGGGTGCCGTCGGCGATGAGGGTTCGCAGGTGGCGGCGGTCCAGTTTGCCGGAGGGGAGGATCGGGAGGCGGGCGCTGGTGGTGACCACCCAGCGGGTGGGGACCTTGTAGGCCGAGAGTTCGGAACGGGTTCGGGCGGTGAGGGATTCGAGGTCGAGGTCCGAGCCGGCGGGGATCACCACGGCGCAGACCTCCTCGCCGCGGGTCGGGTGGTCGAGGCCGACCACCACGCATTGCAGGACCTCGTCGAAGGATTCGATCACCGCTTCGACCTCGCGCGGGGACACGTTCGCGCCCGCCGGCTTGATCAGCTCGCTGGTGCGGCCTACATAGAACAGGCGGGGGTCGCGGGGGATCCGGTAGACGAGGTCGCCGGTGTGGAACCAGCCGTCGGCGTCGAAGACCGTCGAGCGTTCGCGCTTGTTGTATCCGGCCATCACGCCGATTCCGCGGATGAGCAGTTCGCCGACGGTCTCGTCCGGAACATCGCTGCCGTCCGGGGCGGCGATCCGGATGTCGGTGTGCGCGAAGCTGCCCGCGGTTTCGGTCAGGCTGCGGTGCACCGGGTACTGCCCGGGCACGCCGACCATCGCGAGATCCAGTGGTCCGTCCCGCAGCAGGGGTGCGCTCGACAGGTCCCGATCGGCGAAGGTCGGGTGCTCGCGGAGGCGTTGGGTGAAGGCCGGCCATCCGATCACGCCGGTGGCTTTCTCCCGTTCCATCAGGTCCAGCCCGGGGCCTGGATCCAGGCGCGGCAACAGCAACAGCGTGGCCGGTTCGTGCAGCGCACCCGTCACGGCGAGCATGCCGCCGACCCAGAACAGCGGCATCGCGCACAGTACCCGCGGTATTCCGTCGACTCCCGTGGCGTGGCGGATGGCGGCGGGCCAGGTGCTCGTCTGCCGGACGAGCGTGCCGTGCGTGTGCACGACGCCTTTCGGGTCGGCCGTCGACCCCGAGGTGTGGATCATGATCGCCGGATCGGCCGGCGACACCTCGTCTTCGACAGACGCCAGCACCTCCGGCGACACGGCGGTCAGGTCACTGCTCCACCGGCTCGCCCACCCGCGCGCGGCCTCTCCGGTCAGGACGATCTCACGCAGATACGGCGCCTCCGGCAGCTGCAAGCCCCCGGCCGACGCCCGAGCGAGATCGGGAAGCGCGGCCTCGAGAATCGCGCCGGTCTCGGTCCCGAGCACCGCATCCGCCGCGACCAACAGCTCGATATCGGCCAGCCGCAACACCTTCCGGATCTCCCCCGGCGCATACATCGTGCTCAGCGGAACGGCCACCGCGCCGATACGGCAGAGGGCCAGCCACCAGACGACCCACTCGCTGCCACTGGTGAAGAACAGCCCGACCCGGCTCCCCTTCCCCACCCGCGCATACAGCAACCGCCGCGCGATCTCGGCGGAACGCCGTTCGGCGGCCGCGTAGGTCAGCTCACCATCCGGGGTCACCACATAGCGCTCGCCCCCGAACTCGGCGACGCAGCGCCGCAGCAACGCGGGAACGGTCGGGCACGATTCGGCAACTGACGACGACACCCCACCCAGTGTAGATACCCATTACCCATTTGAGAGAATAACGTTTCCACCGCGTCGTCTCGGAGCCACTACCGCGTCCGAGACCGGCAGCAAGGCGTACTCGCCCAGTGCCGGTGAGCACATCGAGCCGTATCGACTGCTGGATGCCGGGCGTGTGCCCATCGACGGTGGGCCGGCCGGCGGCGACCCGCGTCAAAGACCCCGCAGAACACGATCGAGTGCCGCCCGGCCCGCAGGCCCCCAGTGCGGCTTGCCGCCGGGAAGGCCCCGATCTCCGTTCTGCCCCATGAGAATCAGGAACAGACTCTTCAGGGCGGCCAGCCCGCGAGCGCGCCGGATCGCCGACTCGTCCGCGTGCGCGTAGCTGTCGAAGAACCCTGCGGCCGTGCCCGCGGGGAGCAGCACCCATGCGGCGGCGAGGTCCCACGCCGGATCGCCGGCGAACATGTCACCGAAATCGACGATGCCCGAGAGCGTTCCGTCCGAGACGACGACGTTCGCCGGATGCAGGTCGCCGTGCACCCACACCGGCGGGCCCTCCCACGCGCCGGCCGCGACGGCGTCGTCCCAGACGGACCGGACGTCGGTGGCGATGTCGTCGAGGGCAACGGCCCGGAAGAAGTCCTCGAAGCCGTCCGTGCAGTCGCTCGGATGGGCGCCGCGGTCCGTGGCGCTCGGCGCCTCGGCGGGCGCCTCCACATGGAGCGCCCGGAGGAAGCCCGCCAGCGTATCGGCCGCGTGCGCGCCTCGGCTGATCGAACCGTGGTCCAGCGGCTCGCCGGGAACCCACGTCATCACGGTCCAGTGCTTGGGGAAGAGTTCGGACGGTTCACCGCACCGCACCGGGGTCGGCACCGGCAGCGGCAGGCGCGGAGCCAGCACGGGCAGCCACCGCCGCTCCTTGAACTGGAGTTCCGGGGTCAGGTCCATGCGCTGCATGCGCACGACCAACTCGTCCCCGAGACGCCACATCTGGTTGCCCCAGCCACCCGCCACCTCGCGGATCGCCAGCCCGGCAAGGTCCGGATGTTGCTCCCGCAGCAGGTCGCGGACCAGCTCTGCGGTGATCTCGGTGTCGGTCATGCGAAGTCACAGTACCGAGGCGTTCGAGCACACGGTGACCATGGACCCGCCCGCGCACACCCGCACGAGGGGCCGACCTGCTCGGCGTCCCGGAGGCCGAGACGAATTCCGCGACACCCCGGCTGGGCACCCGAAGCCGGGCAGCAGGGTCGGCACGCCGACGCACACTGGTTCCGTCTGTCGCCGCGCCGCAGGTCCCGGCGCAGGCGGCCGGGCCGGTCTCGACAGTGAGCACGCGTTCGACCGACGGCGGCGATCCGGCCGGAGGCCCGCCATGCCGAGCCGGGCGGTCCTACGGCGCTGTCCGCGAACCGGTTCCGAGCGCTGTCCGGTCCGGTTCGTGGGCGTCATCGGCCGGGGCCGCCTCCACCGGGCCGTTCACCCGGCGGCCCGGTGCCCACAGGCCCAGCACGACCGCGAGCACCAGCACCGCGGAGCCGAGCAGGAGGCACGCGTTGTGCAGTCCGTGCATGAATGCGCCCTCTGCCACTTCGGCCAGCGGTTTCGCCTGGGGCCCAATGTGTTCGGTGACCTCCAGCGCACCCGCGAGGGATCCGGAGACCGGGCCGCGGATCTGTTCGGGGACCATCGGCAGCACCTCGTCGATGCGCTCGCTGTAGCCGGCGGCGAGGATGCTGCCGGACAGGGCGATGCCGATGGCGGCGCCCACCTCGCGGGCCGCGTCGTTCACGGCCGCCGCGACGCCGTCCTTGCCCTCGGGCGCGCCGTCGACGATCGCGGCCGTCGCGGGCGCGGCCGAAAGCCCCAGGCCCACACTCATGATCAGCAGCGGCCACAGGATGTCGGTGAAGGTGCTGTCGGTCGACAGCCGCGACAACAGCAGCAGCGCCACACCGACGGTCGCCAATCCGGCCGCGGTCGGCAGCCGCAGCCCGTACCGCTCGGCGAGCCACGGCGCGATCACCGACAGGATCACCATCGGAGCGATCATCGGCGCCATGGCCAGCGCCGACATCAGCGGCCGGTATCCGAGAATCAGCTGGAAGAACTGCACGATCAGCATGAACAGGCCGAACGACACGAGGAACTGGATCGCGACCGACGCCGTCCCCGTACCGAATCCGCGCAGCGCGAACAATCGCACGTCCAACAGCGGATGCTCCGCCCGCAACTCGATCAGCGCGAAGGCCACCCCGGCCGCCACCCCCGCGATCGCGGCCGCGAGCACCACGGGATCCGTCCAACCGCGTTGCGGCGCTTCGAGAGCCGCCACCACGACCAGTCCGACGGCGGCCGCCCCGGAGACCGCGCCCCACGGGTCGAAGGCCGGACGCGCCGCATCCAGCGATTCGGGAATCGTGCATCCGGCGACCGCCAGGACGACACCGGAGATCGCCATCGCCACGGAGATCGACGCCCACGACCAGAATTCCATCAGCACACCGGAACCCAGAATCCCCAGCACGGCACCGACACCGACGGTCCCCGCCCAGATTCCGATGGCGACGTTGCGCCGCTCCCGCGGCAGGCTCGAGGTGAGGATCGACAGCGTGGACGGCATGACGAGCGCGGCCCCGACGCCACCCGCGGTGCGCGCGCCGATCAGCCACATCGGGCCGCCCATGAACAGCGGAACGGCCGACGAGACCGCGAACACGACGAGCCCGACGACGAGGATCAGCCGCCGCCCGAACCGATCGCCGAGCGCACCGGCGGGCAGCACCAGGCAGGCGAGGGCGAGCGTGTAACCGTCCACGACCCAGGTCAGCTGCGCTTGCGTGGCACCGGTTTCGGAGGCGATCTCCGGCAGTGCCGTGTAGAGCGCGGCCATGGACGCGATGACGAGCGCGACGGCCGAGCAGGCAACCAGCACCACCCATCGCAGCCGGGTGGACCACGCCGTCGCTGTCGTGCTCACCAAACCTCCCTAGAAACGAAACCAAAAGTATCGCTACGCTACTAGGAGTATCATAAGTAGGCCGACTCGCACTGTGAGCCCCGTCGCAGCAGGCATCCCGAGGAGGAATTCTTCGTCCATGACCACGACCAGCGCCGGGTCCCACGATCTCGATCCACGGAAGGTGCGCTCCCGCGCCCGGCTGCTCGACGCGGCCACCGAACTCCTGCAATCCGGTGGGCTGGAAGCGATCACGATAGACGCGGTCACCCGGCTGTCCAATGTCGCCCGCACGACGCTGTACCGGCATTTCGACAATGTCGTGCACCTGCGCACCGCGACGCTGGAGCAGATGCTTCCGGCGGTGGTCGAATCCCCGACCGAGGGCACCCTGCGCGAGCGGCTGATCGAACTGCTCGGCCGGTGGGCCGACGTGATCAACGAGGTTCCGCTGCATCTGACCACCCTCGCCTGGCTGGCGACCGCTGAGGACGCCACGCGCACCGGCTCGCTGCGCCACCATCTCGTCGAGAACTACCGCCGCCCGTTCGACGACCTGTTCGACTGCGACGAGGCCCGCACGATCCTGGGCGACCGCGAACTCGACTCCGTACTGCCGCAACTCCTCGGCCCGATCGTGTTCACCCGCCTCAGCGGTCTGGGCTGCGCCACCCGCACCGACTGCCTCCGCATCGTCGACGATTTCCTGGCGGCGTGCGCGGCACCAGGCACACCGACTCGCTGAACCGGGGCGAGGTCGTGCCGATCGGAAACCGCTCGTCCGCCCGGCCGTTCCGGGGCGGTCTCTCCGGGACGAGTGTGGCGATGTTTCGACCACTACTCTGTGATACAGTCTAGTAGTACTCGGTACCACCGAATAGTGATTCCGATCGAAGGAAGGCTGCCACGGACAACTTGACGGAGATGCTGAAAGGCACCCTCGAAGGCTGCGTCCTCGAAATCATCGGCGGCGAGGAGACCTATGGCTACGCCATTACGCGCCGGCTGAACGAACTCGGTTTCGACGATGTCATCGAGGGGACGGTATACGCCATCCTGCTGCGGTTGGAGAAGAACGGGCTGGTCGATGTTTCGAAGCGGCCTTCCGAGGTCGGCCCGCCGCGCAAGTTCTACACGCTCAACAGCGCGGGACGCAAAGAACTCGCGGAGTTCTGGGTGAAATGGGAATACGTCTCGGCACGCATCAATGAGCTGAAGGAAAGCAAGAAGTGAACTTCTGGGAGAAAATCACAGGCAACGATCTCACCAGGGAATACAAGGCCTTCGAGGCCCGGGCCGAGGCCCTTCCGGCCGAGTATCGAGCGGCGTGGGAAGAGATCAAGGCTCATCTCTTCCCCTTCGGGGACTTCACGGGTCGCAACCTGATGCCGATCCTCGACGGCGCCCTGGGGCTGCTCGAGGAAACGGCATCCGATGGTCAGAGCGTGCACGAGGCGGTGGGCGACGACATCAAGGGCTTCTGCGCGGCGATCGCGGGCGAAGAGGGAGCCAAGAGCTATCGCGACAAGTGGCGTGAGCAGCTGAACAGGAACGTGGCCAAGAAACTGAGCCGGCTGGGAGCATAGCGTGGGCATCCGCGACATCATCGAAGGTAAGCGAGAGTGGCGGGCGCACATGGCCCGCGTCAAGGCACTCCCGCCCGATTACCAGATCGTCTACAAGGAGATTCAAAAGTACTTCTTCAAGGTCGGTCCGGTCGGCCTGGTCGACGGCACCCTGCTCTCGGACCTTCTCGATTTCTTCGACGAGGGAGTCGCGGCCGGCACCCGGGTCACGGAACTCATCGGCACCGACGTCGCGGCATTCTGCGACGACCTGATAAAGGACTCCCGAACCTTTGCCGACATCTACCAGAAGTCCATCAGCGAGGAGGCCGGTAAGGCGAAGTAATCTCCGTGGTCCGACCGTCCCGACAGGCCGAGTTCGAGACCGATCTGTCGACCTACCGGCGCGGCCGACATAGGGTGGGGCGGGAGGGCGAGACGACGGGGTCTGCCCGCCCACGGAAGGAGTACGCATGATCGCCGTTATCGCCGAGTTGACCGTCCAGGCGGGCAAGGGGGCCGAGCTGGAGGCCGCGGTGGCCGAACTCGTCGAGCAGATCCGGCGGAACGAGCCGGGGAATCGGGAGTATCGGCTCGTGCGGTCCAAGCAGGATCCGAACTCCTACCGGATCTTCGAGCTGTACGACGATCAGGCCGCGCTCGAACTGCACGGCAAGTCCGACCACTTCCGGGCCGCGGGGAAGCGCTTCGCTCCGCTGCTGGCCGCCGCGCCGAAGATCGAGTACTTCGACGCTGTGTGAGAGGACGCGGTGTGAGGGTCAGGGGTGCTGCCGGACCGCCGTCAGCGCCTTGCGGGCGGCGACCAGCACCGGGTCCCAGACCGGCGAGAACGGCGGGGCGTAGCCGAGATCCAGGGAGATCATCTGCTCCACGGTCATCCCGGCCGTCAGAGCCACGGCGGCGATATCGATGCGCTTGCCCGCCCCCTCGCGGCCGACGATCTGCACGCCGAGCAGCCGGCCGGTCCGGCGTTCGGCGAGCATCTTCACCGTCATCGGGGCCGCGTCGGGGAAATACCCGGCGCGGCTGGTGGATTCGATGACCACGGTGACGTACTGCAATCCGGCGGCGCGAGCGTCCCGCTCCCGCAGGCCCGTTCGCGCGACCTCCAGATCACAGACCTTGCTCACCGCGGTACCGACCACACCGGGGAACGTGGCGTAGTCGCCGCCGACACCGGAACCGATGATCTGGCCGTGCTTGTTGGCGTGGGTGCCCAGCGGAATGTGCCGTTCGGCACCCGACATCAGATCGAGCACCTCGACGCAATCGCCTCCCGCCCAGATGTTTTCGTGGCCGCGCACGCGCATGGCCCGATCGGTGAGCAGACCGCCGTAGGCGCCCAGCGGTAGACCGGCGGCGCGCGCGAGATCGGTGGCCGGGTGGACGCCGAGGCCGAGCACGACGATATCGGCCGGGTACTCGGCGGCGCCGGTGCCGACCGCGCGGACCCGGCCCTCGCCGTCGGTGCGCAGGCCGGTCACCTCGGTGTCACCGATGACGCTGATTCCCATGCCCTGCATGGCTTTCCGGATCAGCACGCCCATATCGGGATCGAGGGTGGACATGGGCTCGGAGCCACGATTGATCATGGTCACCCGGAAGCCGCGGTTGATCAGCGCCTCCGCCATTTCGACGCCGATATAGCCCGCGCCGACCACCACCGCCTCCCGGCCGCGCGCCGAGTCGAGGCTGTCGATGAGTTCCTGCCCGTCGTCGAGGGTCTGCACGCCGTGCACGCCCGCGGCATCGATACCGGGCAGCGGCGGGCGGATCGGGGCGGCGCCGGTCGCGATCACGAGCTTGTCGTAGCCGGTCCAGGTTTCGTCGCCGGACTCCAGGTCACGGGCCCGGACGCGGCGGCCGGGAACGTCGATCTCCAGCGCCTCGGTACGCAGCCGCAGGTCGATGCCGCGCTCGCGGTGCTCGGCCGGCGTGCGGGCGATCAGATCGTCCCGGTCGCCGACATCGCCGCCCACCCAGTACGGGATGCCGCAGGCCGAGTACGAGGTGAAATGCCCGCGCTCGAACACCACGATCTCGAGCTCGCCCGCCTTCTTCAACCGCCGGGCCTGCGACGCGGCGGCCATCCCGGCCGCATCCCCACCGATGACCACCACACGTTCGCTCATGCCGGCAACGTTACGAGATGCCCGAGCGACCCCGGGTGCGCAGCGCCGGGCGGGCGCTGGCGATGACGCCCATGACCACGTCGGTGTACAGATGCAGGCCCGGGTCGATCGGCGGAAGGTCCGAGTCGTCGGGGACGGCGGCGTTCACGAACACCCCCGCGGTCCACCGTGCCTGCGGATCCAGGGTCCGTTGCGGTCCCTGAGCAGCTTGGCGATCCGGACCCACGAGGCGCCCGTGAGGGCCGAGGACGTGATCGGCGGCGGGGAGCCGTCGATCATGAAGTCCTCCCACTCCATCAGATCGAAAAGGAACTGGCCCCCCTTGACCACCGGCCATCGGGACACGGTGTCGATCAGCCGCGCCGCGCGGGCGGGATGGCGCCGGCGAAATCCTGCCCCGCGCCGGGCGAGGGTGCACAGGAAGCCGCGCAGCCAGTCGTTGCTCTCGCCGAGCAGCGCGATCAGGTCGTCGTCCCCGCGACGGTCCGGCTCGTCCCCGCCGGCACTCCGGGTGCCGCTCACAGGGGCCTCGTCGTGACGTAGTTGGCGATCTGCCGGAGTACGCCCTTTCCCTCGCTCTCGGGGAGGAATCCGAGATCGTTCTCGAACCGGGTGATTCCCCGGCGCGCCAGCCGGTCGGCGACATCGAGGGCGTAGTCGATCGAGCCGTACCGGCGCATGGCGAGGAGGATTCGTTCGGCCTCGTCCTGCGACTTGTCGGTGCGCTTTCTCGCGAGTGATCGCCTGAGCCACACCAGATCTCGCGCCGACGCCACACGCATGAGGTGGATCAGCATGACGGTGCGCTTACCCTCGAGGAGGTCACCGAGCGCTTCCTTGCCGTACAGCTCCTGCTCACCGACGAGGTTGAGCACGTCGTCCTGGATCTGGAAGGCGATCCCGATCCATCGGAACGCCTCGTTCAGGGCGTCAAGGCGGCCGGGAGCGGTCTCACCGGCGCACACCGCACCGAGCCGGCACGGCGAGATGCAGGTGTACCAGCCGGTTTTCTTGGTGCTCATGTGGTAGTAGGCGCGGTCGGTCCTGGGCACCGCGTTGCGTCGTATCCAATCCAGTTCTATCGCTTGCCCTTCCACGGTTTCCCGGCACATGTGCAGGGTCTCGTGGATCAGGCCGAGTGCGCGCGCGAGACCCAGAGTGTCGAGGTTGGACAGGATTCCGTCGATGGCGAGAAGATTCAGTCCGTCCCCCGCGTTCACCGCCAGCCCGATGCCGTACTTCTCGTGCAGGGTCGGTTTGCCGCGCCGGTGGGTCGACTCGTCGGCGATGTCGTCGTGCACCAGGAATCCGTTGTGGAACAGTTCCAATGCGGCCGCGGTGCGCACCGCGTCGTCCGGACGTCCCCCGAAGGCGGCGCAGGCGGCGATCGTCAAAGTCGGCCGCAGCCCCTTCCCCTGTCTGGTCGGATACGAGCGCACGAGATCGTACAGGGCGGCCTTCGGATCCCGCGCGGGGATCAGCCGAGCGATCTCGTCGCCGACACGGTCGCGGCAGGTGCGCATCGTCTCGAACAGATCGGCGTCCCACACCGGCGACGTCTTCCACCATCCCGTGCCGATAGTGCCGTCCCACAGCGATTGTGGGCGCTGATTGATCGTGCCGAGGGCCAATTCCGTGGCGCCGTCGGGCGATCGCGCATCGAGATAATCGAGGGCCCGCCAACCCGACTGTCGCGGTAGGGCGAAAGCCGGAGGACGGGGCCAGCGGTTCTCCGGCCGATCCGGGTGGCCGCCCCACAGGCGCGGCGATCGGTCGCGGTAGCGCCGCCACAGTTCCTGGACCGCACGAATACCCGATGCCCGCTGAGACAGCACCCGCAGCGCCCGCCACGCCGCCAGGACGTCACCGCGTTCGCCCCGGACATCGAGGCTGGCCGGCATCACCTCGTCGGCGGGGCGGCAGGACAGATCGAAGACGAGATTCATTGCCCGCTGGTCGAAGTGCACCTCGACGTCGGGCTCGGCGGACCTGCCCGCCGTCGTCTCGAGCCGGCTGCGGCGAACGCGCAGCACGGCATGTGTGTCGTCGCCGAAGTGCAGTTGCAGCAGGAGGGTGCCGAGTTCCGCTGCGGCGGCGGCGATGACGGCCGGTGCGCGGCGGGAGAGTTCGTCGATCGTGCCGGCCAGCACGTCGAATCCGGTGATCGGTTCCGCCGCGGTGTCAGTCGCCATCGGCACCGCCGGCGAATTCGACGATCGCCCCGGCCGTGAACGTGAACTCGGCGCCACTCACGACACCCGACACCGTGCACGGGCCGAGCACCTCGTGGACGCTGAACGGGAGCAGGCTCGATTCGGACGGATTGACGATCCTGCCCGCGGTCTCGGCCTCCATCGCGATCAGGAGGTGGTCGGCTCCCAGGCTCGCCGCGATCGCGAGATGCTTGGGCACGGGCGCCGTCGGCGGTGTTCCGAGCGTTACCGAGAGCGGCGGGCAGGTGTGCACGCGGTCGCGGGAAAGCAGGCCGGCGACGGCGACCTCGATGCGACGCCGCGGAAAGTGGCGGATCATCCTGCCGCGCCGCCAGAGCATCACCGATCCGGTGGCGGCATCATCCGGCCGGCTCGGCTGCACAAGCGTGAAGACGACCGAATAAGGCGGCGGCCCACCGGTTTCCACGGGTGCGTTGCAGAATCCGAACACCCATCCGCCGAGGTCCGGCCACGTCCATCTGCCGCGAACCCGTTCGTGGTAGCCGAGCATCCGGACCTCCGAGCGCATCGTGCGGGCGGTGTGCACGGTTCCGGTCGCGACGATGCCCGGCTCGGATTGCCAGCGGAGGTGCTGGCCCGGGCCGCACGGTGCGCACTGCGACGTGCACGGCCGGCCCGTGCGACTGAGATTCACGTCCACCAGCGGTGTCCGTGCCTGTCCCTGCATCCGCAGTCGGCCCGGCGAACCCGGATGACGGAACGACGACCACGGCTTGTCGGAGACAGGGGCGTTGAACTGGCTGGACTGCCACCCCGCCCGGCCGTCGTGCACCAGCAGGATCGCCATCTCCTGAGGCCGTTCCCTCCGCATGCCCGACGCGCCGAGAAAGGATTTGTTCGCGATGACGGACACGTTTCCGTCGGCGGACCGGAACGCGTAGTGCAGCCAGCGGCGGTCCAGCTCGTGGACCAGCGGCGCGTGCGGGAATGGGCCTGAGGGCCCCAACTCCGGCGATGACCCCATTCCACGAATTCTGTTGTGTCGTAGCCCGATACGCTACCCGGAACACCGGATATAATTAGGGGTTGCCCGTCTTCGTGCTGCCGGACCGACCTGATGCCGTGCGCCGCAATCACAGTGCGACCCGCGGCACCCCGCAACGCACCGACGCGGCGCAGAGCCCGGCCGTCGGCCCGGACGCGGCCGCTGAGCTGTGCCGGATGCTGAGCGAGCGCGCGCCCGGCTGGCGCGGCGACGTGACGCGCGGCAAGTTCGAGCTGAACACCACCGTGGCCGGGAACCACGCTGTCCCCTCCCTCTTCGTGCCGCAGCACGAAGCAGGCCGCCTCCAAGTGCACGAGGCACTCGTCAGGGCGGTGCTCCCGGTGGAGATACCGCAGTTCCCACGCCCGTTCCAGGGTCAGCTCCATCAAGGACGCCTGGCACAGGAACTCGGCCAGCTTGCCCTCGGCATAGACAAAGTGTCGGCAGGGCACCGGCTCTGGCAGCGTCATTGGCTCGGGTCACCACCCGAACCGTTGTCGCTTCGGCCGGTGGCCGGACCACCCGGCCCACCGTCGCCGGTGCCGGTCGGGTCACCACCCGCCGAACCTTCTCCGGCACCGCTGCCAGGAGCCGTCTCGCCACTGCCTCCAGCGGCCGTCGCGGCGCTCCACCCCTCCGGCCACACCCGCCGGGGCGGAAACTCCGCCCCGTCCGCCTCATCCCCCTGTTCCTCCGGCAGTCGCAGCTGCCCGGTTCGAACTGCCGTCACCAACTCATCGAATGAATGGACGTACCAGCTCAGTTCAGCTGCATCCCGCTCGCCGTGCTTCGGGTCGTGCTGCCGGAAGGCATACAACACATACTTCCAAACGAGCCAAGCAACCCATTGCCCGTACGATGACGGGCTGAGCGGTGCATCATCCTGGTACACAATGTCTTTGGTGTGTCCGCCCGCTTCACGGTCGATGAACCAGGTGTACAAGCTCAGCTGTTCATTGAGCTTGCTCATGTCCTTTGGTCGCTGCTCATAGACATGCCGCCAGATCCCCACAAACTCCCGCGCACCCCGGAGCATCACCGTGCTCGGTTCTTCCGCCCCGGCGCAGACCCGCAGAAACGGCCCGGCATCCGGCAACGGCGTCTCCGGCGTCGCTTCCACCGGCGGCACCGTGAAAGCAACGGGCCGATCCGGGCTAGAGCCATAGAAGACATGATGCACGGGGCGTTCGGCTGATTCGGTCGGGCGGTCAGAGGGCATGGCCGGGTGGTCGTCAGGCATGGGGCGATGTATCCCTTCGGTAGGAGTGAATAGGAAACGGAGGGGTGGACACGAAGCGCAAAGCAGACAGTGGACGAGCGAAAAGGGTTGGGTAAACCTCGTCATCGACAGTCACGACGAACTCCGGAAAGCCCTGCGCCAGTTCATCAGCCACGTTCTCGGCCTGCTCAGCCGAAGCCTGGAAATCCAAGCAGAGCGCACCGGATTCGATGTGGATGTGCCGGATACGCCGGGGAGGCCGCGGGAGACGGAGAGGCCGCATGGCGCATCACAACCCGGGCGGAACCCGTTGGCCCGCTGCAATATCCGCGATCAACAGGTCGTAAGCCTCGGCCACCACGCGCAGCCAGTTAGCCGCTGGTTCGATGCCATCACCGCTGGAACCGGCATCGACTTCGTCCCAGAACTCGGCCATCCGGGCCACCACATCGCCGACGGTTTCGGTATGCACCACAGCCGCACCCGCGATGGCGTCTTCCGAAGCCTGGCGTTTGCGCAGCTGCAGCACTTTGGCCGCTACCGCGTCGTCGATGACGCCGACGATGATCTCCCGGTCTTCCTGAGCGGCCACGAGATCAGCGGCGGCCTGGCGCAGCGCTTCGGTACCGGTCGTCGTTTCGGCCAGTACCTTCAGCGCCAGGCGGTACTGCCGCTGGCACTCCACCAGATCAGCGGCCGGATTCAGTATGTCGGCAGCGGCCATCGAGGTCACTCCGGCGAAGGCGGCCAGCACCATGGCCGACGAGGGGAAGAGATCAAGCGGCGCCCACTCGGGAATGACCGTTGGTGCATCCGCAGCGCTGGCGCCGCTCGACCGATCCCGAGGTGCGCTGTTATCAGGTGATGTCGTCATCGCCGATCACCGCGGATGGATGGGGGAGGACACGACGCGGCCGGCTTCAACGAGAACGTGCAGCGCGGCGCTCTTACGCGGGCACTTTCCGGCCCGGCAGGCGACGTGGAACTGCATGATGGTGTGGGGTGCGCCACGAGGCGCTGTTATCCATATTGGAGGTGGAATGACTCCGAAGTGATTGTGTCGCAGCACGATTGCTGTAGCTGAGGGCAGCCTGGTCCGGGAGACGCCGGGGAGGGTGGGAGCAGCCCTGACAAAGCCGGGACGCGTCAGTACTGCCGAATGGTGTGGGTCCGGCAAGCGTGGGACAAAGGTAGACGCGAGAAACCAGTGGTAGAAGCCCCTCGAGGTTATGCGCCGGCTCGAACTCGGTGGATATGGGCCGGATAGCGGTGCGCACCCGTCGCCTGTGAGGGCGGCGGGGAACTTTTCCGTCGGTGTCTCATAGTCCGGCGGGGAGGTCACGGTGAAGGTCTGCGGCGTAGCCGTGACGATGCCGCAGGGGTAGAGCTGGCTGCCTCCTGTCCCGAATGGATGACAGTGAACGTGGGAACCATCCCGTCTCGCCCACCGCACACCGCTGCCAGCGGTGTGCGGTGGGCAGGCCCGTCGTCGGCTGGTGGGGCGTGGGTGGGGCGGAGGGGTCGTAGTAGTCGGAGGCCGGGAGAGCCGGTCACAGGGCGAAGGACCCCAGTGGATTTCAGCGGAGAGGGGCTGTAATGGCCGGAGGCGCTTGTGAATACGGGTGAATCGTGGCCGGACTTCGACGAAGCCTGGTCGCGAGTACGGCGGATGCAGGCCAAACTGCACTGGTGGGCGATCCGGGATCCGGGTCGCGTGTTCGAGGATCTGCACAATCTGGTGAGTGATCCGGCGTTTCTGGTGCATGCCTGGGAACGGGTGCGTAGCAACAAAGGTGGCCGAACCGCCGGGGTTGATGGGGTGAAGCCTGCCTCGATCCCGAGGAACTCGATGGTCTTGTTGTCGCGGCTGCGAACGGAGTTGAAGGACCGGAGCTTCCGTCCGGACCGGGTCCGGGAGAAGTCGATTCCGAAACCGGGCAGCACGGACAAGAAGCGCCGGTTGGGGATACCGACCGCAGGCGACCGCATTGTTCAGGCGGCGTTGAAGTTGGTACTCGAGCCGATCTTCGAGGCGGATTTCCAGCCCGGTTCCTACGGGTTCCGCCCGAATCGTCGCGCTCAGGACGCGATCGCCGAGATTCACTTGTTCGGCAACCGGGGTTACACCTGGGTGCTGGAGGCCGATATCGAGGCGTGTTTCGACCGGATCGACCACACGGCCCTGATGGACCGGATGCGTCACCGGATCAGGGACAAACGCGTTCTCGCCCTGGTCAAGTCGTTTCTCAAAGCAGGAATCCTCAGCGAGGACGGCATCGACCGGGAAGCGCTCACCGGAACCCCGCAGGGCGGGATTCTGTCGCCTTTGCTGGCGAATATCGCCCTGTCGGTGCTCGATGACCACTATCAACACAAGTGGGATGCCTTCTCTGCCGGGAAGCCCTCGCCGAACGCGGGCTGGCAGGGACGGCAACGAGAGCGCCGCAACGGGGGCGCGACCTACCGGCTCGTCCGCTACGCGGACGATTTCGTGGTCCTGGTCAACGGCGAGAGACACCACGCCGAACAAGCCAGGACCGAGGTCGCGGACATTCTGGCCCCGATGGGTTTGACCCTGTCGGAGCCGAAAACCCATGTGGTGCACATGGATACCGGGTTCGACTTCCTCGGCTGGCGCATCCAGCGCCGGACGAAGCCGGGCACGGTGAACAAGGCAGTGATTCACACCTATCCGTCGAAGAAGTCGCTGGCTTCGATCATGCGGAAGGTGAAGTTTCACACGCGCAGATCCGCACCCTACAAGACGTTGGCCGACATGCTCTTTCACCTGAACCGAACGGTCCGGGGCTGGTGTCTCTATTTCCGACACGGTGTCTCGTTTGCTACCTACCGCTACCTGCAGCACTACACGTGGGTTCGCGCCATGAGGTGGCTCTACAAGAGACACTCGCGCCTGAGCTGGCGCAAAGTGCTTCGCCGGTATTGCACCCCGGCTCCGATGCGCCGCCCAGCAGAGAACGGGATCGTGCTCTATAACCCGACCGACACCGGAATCGAACGCTACCGGTGGCGTGGCTACACCATCCCGACACCCTGGAGCAACGCGGCACAACGTCTGGCGACAACCACGCCAGCATGAATTCCATGGAGAGCCGGATGCGGTGAAAGCCGCACGTCCGGTTCGGAGGGCGGTCACGGGAAACGGAACTGCGGCAACGCAATTACCGCGCCCGTGATCGACCCTACCGCGGTCGACGCTGAACGGCCGATCGGGCGCGTAGTGGGTTTCCTGCTCGGTCAGCGCGAGGGTGTGGTGCATGGCCAGGGTGTGCATGACGATTACCTCCGGGTAGGCAAGCTTGGGATCGAAAAGCGGTACCCGGCACCAAGGGCTCTTGGCCACCTACCCCGGCACCTATGGCGGGGCGCACGCCTGAAAGGGCTACGGCGCCAAGGCTTGGGGCCGGGTACCGGCCTGACCGTAAGCCGGGTTTTCAGGCCGCTACCGGCCGAAATAGGCAAACCCCCTGAAATATTGGGAAAACCGTATAAGGTGCGTTCACGGGGGTGAAAACCCCTGACCGGCAACGAGTCCCGAGCGTTTAGCCGATCTTGCAGATACACGTTCATTCAAGGAACGGAGATAGCAGGATGCACCTGACAACCGGCGAGGTCATCCGCCGGATCCGCAAATCGCTCGGCATGACGCAAACCGAGCTGGGAGCCGTCCTCGGCTACACCCAGCCCGTCATTTCGCAGCTGGAGCATGACGGAGCCGCCATCCACGATGTGCGGGTTCTACGCCGTATTGCCAAGGCGCTCCACGTTCCGCTTGCCATACTGGTGGTGGAGTCAGACGAGGAGGCGGATGTGAACCGTCGCAATTTCCTACGAGCCAGCGCTCTCGGGGCCGGAACCGCCGTGACTGCCGGGGCCGCGGGACACGCAGCTGCAGCAACGTCATCAACGGGCAGTGTCCAGGTTGGGGCCACTGATGTCGCTGAAATAACTGCCAGCACCAACCAAATCCACGAACTTGACCTGCTGGTCGGTGGTGACCGGCTGTGCCGGGTGGCGGCCAACGAAGTCCGCTACGTCGAGCAGCTGCTCGACAACAGTACCTACACCGAGGCGGTCGGGCAGACCCTGACCAGCGCTGCCGCTGAGATGATGACTGCCGCAGGTTGGGTTCACTACGACGCCGGCCGTTTGGACCAGGGCCGACGCTACTACGCCGATGCCGCTCAAGCTGCTACCGCGGCCGGTGACGGTATTGCGGTGGCGCATGCCCTTGGCAACGCCAGTTCACTGCTGACTGAATGGAACGGTGGCACGCCTGCCGGTACCCGGCAAGCGGTGCAGTATGCCCAAACTGCTTCCCGTGCGGCCATGAGTCAAGGTGGCCCAAAACTGCGTGCGCTCATGGCCATTCGCGAAGCCGATGCCCTGGGGATGCAGGATCCGAGCGGCAATAAGACGGCGGTTACCGATGCCCTGAGCCGGGCGTATCGGGCATACGAATCCAGTCGGGGATTCGATCCGGAGTGGGTCTATCTGCCCGACGCCTTGCTCAGTGGTATGACCGGCATCATGCACATGTACGTCGGTGAACATAAAGCGGCGTCGGAGCAGATCCAGGTAGCAATTGACGGGTCAGCGGCTTGGCCGCGTGAGCAAGCCGAATGGTACGTGCAGTTGGGGCGCAACCTGGTGCAGGCTGGCGAGATTGCCGAGGGGTGCCAAGTTCTCGCCGAGAACTTTGGGAGTATCCAGCAGATTGCCTCTACCCGCGTTCACCAGAAGCTCGATGCGGTGGCGACCGTGGTCCGGCCGCATGCGCAGGTGCCGGAGGTACGGGAGTTCTTGGGGATGATGGCGGCGCGTTGAAGAAGTGAATCCGGTTCATCACCTGGGCGCGTATCGCCTCTGGGGGCCGCGAAAGAAATTCGTGTGCTTACCGCCTGCGCTCAGCGGCGGCGGCGATCATCGCGCGGGCCTCGTCGCCATAGGCGGCTTGCTCGGCGAGGGTGGCGAACGTCTTCTCGTGCAAGGCGATCTCCGATGGCCGGGTAATCGTCAGCTCCGCGCTGACGGTTTCGGTCAGCACCTGGGTACGGTCGTAAATGACGAAATTTGTTGCTGGTAAACGGTATTCGGCAGTGAGCGGTAGGATGCCGAGCCGGATACATGGGTGGGCGATGGTTTCACTCAGGTGGTCGAGCTGTCCGAGCATGACCGTGTTGTCGCCGACGGTGCGGTAGAGCGCCCATTCACCAATGACCATGTGGAAGCGGCGCCGACCGCTACGCAGTACTCGCTGCCGCTGCATGCGGGCGGTCAGCGCTTCGTCCAGGTCGTTTCGGCCGTCGGTGACAGCAATGCAGGCGGTGAGCACGGCGCGGGCATACGCTTCTGTTTGCAGCAGGCCGGGGATGACATCGGGTACCCACCAGCGGATGAACTTCGTCTGACCTTCGAGTTCGATGGATTGCCGTTGCCGGTGCGCGTGTCCGGCGGCAACGGTGCGTTGCCATTCGAGATACATGGCACGCAGGTTACGAAGCGACGCCACCAGGTCATCCAGCACGGCCGGGTTGCCGACCGCATCGCACCACCGAGCGAGGTCATCCTCGGTCGGGCTTTGTTTGCCACGTTCGATTCTGGAGATCTTGGACGAGTGCCAGCCGCAGGCGCTCGCGAGGTCGATGCCGGACAGACGGGCATCTCGGCGCAGTTCCCGCAGGCGTGCGCCGAGTGCCGCTCGTGCCTGGTCGACATTCGTCACGCCCGAACGTGCTCGCTCGCGACGTAGGCGGCATGGTCGATGCCGTACGGCCACAAGCTATCTCGTGCCTCGACAGCCCACCCGACAAGGTGCGGGTCGGTGCTGATCGACAAACCCATAAACGCGCCGTCGTCGGCGAACGTGGTGTAGGCGACTTTAGCCTGGTCGAACAGCCAATAGTCATCAGCAGGGACTGTGGCCGGCTGAACTTGATGCCTCGGCAGCCAGCGCACGGTTTCGCCGGTTTCGACGTTGTCGTCGGTGTTGTCCAGCAACCATCGCACATAGTCGGAATGCGGCACCGTGACCACGCGCAGTCGCTCCAGCGCGACGCCGCGCCCCGCGGTTTCGATCATCAGCTCGTCCCACGCCCGCCAGGTGTCGGGTTGCTCCTCACGTTCGTACGGTTCACCGGCTGCCCAGCGGCGGAGTGCTTCGGCTTCGTCCGCCACGGCGTAGCTGTCGCGCACTTCGAGATGGAAAGCGCTGTCCATGGTTTCGCGAAACAGCGGCTCCCAAATGTCGTCTCCGGTGACGTGGAGCATCAGCACACCTCTACGGCGGTTTCGTGGTCGTCGAGTGTCAGCTGCCCAAGTATTTCCGAGGTGACCGGTCGACCGGGAACGAGGATCATGCCGGGCGTGTCGGTGGCTTCAACCGGCAACGCCATGCCCGGCTCGAGCCAGTCGAGCAGTCGATGAGGAACAGCGACGGCATGCCCATCGGCGATGCGATCGCCTTGCACGACGAGGCCGAAATCCGCAGCGTAAACGGCGGGGCAAGTGCCATGGTCGGAGTCGGATCCAAGCAAGCGGAGTGTTGTCATGAGGAGGCTTCCTTTGCGGAACCAGAAGGAGGGGATACGCAAATCGTCAGGCATCCACGCCGATAGCGTCAAGATGCCGCGCAAACAGCTGCAAAACTGTAGAGCGGCACCGCCGTCCGCTCATAGTCTGCGTGTTCAGGCACCCGAGACCAGGTGCGCTCGATCCTCAGTCGGCCCGCTGACCATTCGGAGAGAGGGCCGGTGATCGGCGGGTGGAGTAGCGCTGGCCTCGGGTCGCCGTGCCCCAACCGACTGAGGAGCGACCATGACTGCGAAGCGACGGATCGGGCTGATGATGATCACTATCAGCACCTCTCGAACGTCCCCAAGGCTGGGGTGCCACCTCCCCCAGCCTTGGGGATCGCCACCGATTGATGCGCTGGCTGAGGGGAGTGAACCGTGATGCGTCAGTACCTCGTCAAAGTGCATTGCTGCGGCAGCCGATGGCTGATCGAAGTGCCGGCGATTACCCGCTGGACACCCGTCGATGACAAGAAGGCCATCGCCCAGACTGCCAAGGCGATGATCACCGCGGTTACCGGAGCTGCCGCCGGATCCTTCGGTGTCGATCTCACCGAGGACCGGGTGGTGAGTAGCATCGAGGAGTACACCGCCGGTGCGCCCACGCTGCAGCGTTGGGATGGGGCGCCGGTGATGGCGGGGCCGCCGGATGCGGCGTAACTACGCGACGAGGGGCCACCTGGCATCAACTGAGTGCTTTGGACTCTAGAGGCCCTTGTGTCGTCAGGGAACGATGGTCGAACAAGCGCGGGGATCGGGTGGCTATCGCGTTCAGAGCAAACGGGGGATCGCTGGTAAGGCAGTGGTCACGATTAGATAGTTGAGAGTGCCATGGAGCTTTCCGCCTACCAGCAGGCGGCGCACGAGACAAGTCAGCTGCCTGAAGGAGGGCCGCGGGCGGCGTTGCAGCCGATGCTGGGATTGGCTTTTGAAACCGGCTCGATTCTGAACGTGTACATGCGGTATCTCCGGGACGGTATCGATATGGCGTCAAATTTGGAGATTCTGCGCGAGGAGATCGGCGACCTGCTCTGGTATGCGGCGGAGATCGCGACCGCAAGCAATCTGGATCTGAACGAAATTGCGGCCACAAATCTTAAGCGCACAAGGGATAGGTATCCGAGTCCCGCCAAGCCCGTTGATCTGGCGAGCCTCCCGGTCTATGACGCTGACAGCCCGGAAATCGAGCGTTTCCCCCGAAAGATGGTGTTCGACTTCATCGAGCGCAAATCACCGAACGGTTCCGTCGTAGCGACCATGGAACTCGTCAGCGCTGAGCCCAACACTTTCAAAGACGGGCCGGTGAGTCTGCCGAATGGCAAACAGGTCGGTTATGCGGTCGGCAAACAACTTGGCGATCCGCTGACCGATAACTCTCGCTATTCTGATGGCTATCGCTACCACGATGCCATCCACTTCGGTTTTATGGCCGTATTCGGATGGTCGCCGAACTCGCGGGCGCTGCTACGTATCAAGCGAAAGTCCGATCCGGTGAAAGACGAGTGCGAGGACGGCGCGCGTGCCATCTTTGCCGAAGAGGGCTTGGCGGCCGTCCTGTCAAAGCTCGCCAAGCGACGGCTCGGCTTTCTGCATGAGATGAGTGTCGACGGCGAGGTCGTCGAGGCAGCGCGAGCAGCTGCCGCCGATCTGGAGGTGGGGGATGCGCCAGCATGGCTGTGGCGACGGGCGATTGCAAGCGGCTTCCGTGCTTACCACCAGCTCATGGAGAACAAAGGCGGCTATCTGATCGCGGACCTGGACGAGCGCACACTGACCTACAAAAAAGTTCACTAGGTTGAATCGGCGGAATGAGACACCTTTGGATGACGTAGCCGATAGCCTCCGAATGAGGGGCGCTATTATGCGTCTTCACACTGCCAAGACGGCCGCATACCGTGATGCCTGGAAGAAGCGCGGTGAGGTGATCGGTGTGATGGCGAACATCGCTCGCAAAGTGGATAGGCTGGAATACGTTTCGGCTGGAGCCGCGGCGACAGAGGATGAATCGTTCGCCGATACTGTGCTCGATCTGTTTGTGTACGCCGTGAAGTATCTAACATTTCTTGCTGATCGGGATGCGGCCATTGCCGGACGACTATACGGCGATACAAGCGTGTTGCCGCCGTACAGTGATGGAACTGCTGGGTTCGATGGACTGGTTAGACAGATTGACTTTTCGCCGCACGATTCGCCAGTATCCACGATTCCGGCCGCAGTTCAAGCCGTAACAGCGACCTTTAGCGAACTTGAGCAATGCTTCACATTCGGTCGGCTTGCGCCGATTGAACGGCGTTTCCGCCTTGGACAGCATCTTGTGCGTGACGCCGTGGAACTGCTCGACGTGGTGAACCGTGATGCGCTCGCTCAGCTCACACTTGCTCTGCGTCCCTACAGCTCGGACAAGCACCCGTGAACGCCACCGATTACGACAAACTGCTGGAAGATGTGGAACAGGAGCTACTTGGCGGCGCGCGGTCGGTCGGCATCATCGGGCTGACCCGCACCACCGCGCGCTTGATCAAATCGCTGACGCCATCCGGACTCATCGCTGCCGTGGAGGCCATCTACACGCCTGAACCGTGCCACCTGCCGGTCACGGTGCCGGTTCGGACGGTCGACGCGCTGGCGAGCGCTCACCATGATGTGCTCGTGGTCGCCGCCGATGAGGAGAAGGAAGATCTCCTCTTGGGCGCGCTGCCGTTTGTGACTAACGTGCCGAAAGTCATCATCGCAGGTTATGGGCATCTGGCGTTCCGTGATCTCGTGTTCCGTGAGGAGCTGATGCAGGTACTGCCACCAAGCCTGGCCAACGGGTATCCGAACAGCCTGATTCACCTGTACCAGTGCCTGCTCAATGCTCACCGCCTCGGGCTGGACGGCGTGGTGGCCGAGTTCGGCATGTTCAAGGGCGGCACCACCATGTTCCTGTCACGAGTCATCGAACGACTCGGCCGGCCGTGGCCGGTGATCGGCTTCGACACCTTCGGTGGCTTCCCGCCACGTCGCAGCGCTCTGGACATGTACGACCATCCCGACTGCGTGTTCACTGACCTCCGCGGAGTCGAGCGGTATCTGGCAGGACGAAATATCCGGATCGTGCCAGGTGACATCGTGGAAACGGCTCCTCGGCTGCTCACGCACGATGTCATCCTGAGCTTCATCGACACCGACAACTACAGCTCGGCCAAGGCCGCACTTGCGGTACTACAAGATCGCACTGTGGTGGGTGGTGCCATCGTCTTCGATCACTTCACGGGCGTCGATCGATTTCGCTACACTCTCGGCGAGCGTATCGCAGGCCGGGCGCTCCTCGACGATCCGCGGTACTTCCACCTGCACGGCACGGGCGTCTTTTATCGGCAGCGGTAATTGCGTAGAATGGGAATACTATGAAACGGCCCCCCATTCCCCGAAAGGGGATTTACGAGTACTACTGGCAGTTTGCCTCCGAGCGTCAGCGGGCGTTCGAGCGCCGTGTCAGTGGTGCGCCGTGGCCGTGGACTGATGACCCTATTCTGCAGGAGTTCAAATTCTGCAACGTCTTCCGAGCGGCTGATCGGGTGAGTCAGTACATGATCAGGGACGTCTGCTATCACTCCGAGGGGTGTTCGCCGGAAGACAGATTGTTCCAGATTGTCGCCTTTCGGACGTTCAGCAAGATTGATACATGGCGCTCATTGCGGGAAATACTTGGCCACTATCCAACGCTCGATGACCTGGAAAGCGGCGGGTTCACCAAAGCTTTGGATGAAAGCAAGCAGCGTAACGGCGGTCTCTACACCGGCGCGTTCATCCTGTGCGCGACCGACGCCTACGGCCAGGGACTGAAGCATCTCAATCATGTTGAGCTGTTTCGACACATGTTCCTCATAGACGGGCTCGGCGAAGAAATACTCAAGGCTCAATCTTTGCGAGAGGTCTACGAGTCGCTGCACCGATACCCACTCATGGGCGATTTCATGTCGTACCAAGTCTCAATAGACCTGAACTATTCGGATTTGATCAACTTCTCCGAAAACGAATTCACCCAGGCCGGGCCGGGCGCGCTCCGGGGTATCAAGAAATGCTTTGAGGATCTGGGCGACTATACGCCAACCGATGTCATTTTGTGGATGGTCGAACACCAGAAGCAGGAGCTTGAACGCCTCGGCCTACCATTCGGTGGTTTGTGGGGCCGGCCACTCCACGCCATTGACTGCCAAGGGCTGTTTTGCGAGACCGACAAGTATTGCCGTCAGGCTGCGCCGGAACTGGCGAGTGCCCGCAAACGCATCAAGGCTAGGTTCTCAGCCACTCCTGAGCCGATCCAGTTGTTCTTCCCGCCGAAGTGGGGGATTAATGACAAGCTGCCGAGTGATGGAGTATTTGGTGGCACCGCGAGCCTATCCGAACAAGCGGTACTGTTCTAGTTCTGTAGGATCTACATTCTCATGGAACTAGAGATTACTGCCGAATCCTGATATTCGGTGTAGAGGATATTCTCTTGACATTTCTTCTGCATATGCTTAACTATGGAAGCACATGTCAAATTATTCTGCACTCAAATCATTACGAATTCACGATCTCCTCAGCGGTAAGGCCAAGTGGTCCGACGAGCTATGGGATGAGACGCTCGAGTATCTGTTAGAGCGAGTCGGCACTGATGACGCCTTAATTATGGCGAACGATCGGCTTGAAGATCGTGCAGCAGCCGCACCCGGTGCGCGAACTCCGGTTCCGCCTGTTCGACGTCCTGCCACGCCGTCATGCGGCCATGATCCCACCGCGGACCGACAACCGGAATACACCGCGACCGGGTCATCAGCCTGCCGCACAACGGGTACGCGCTCATTCGGCGCTCAGGCGCCTGCGGACCTCGGGCAGCACCTCCTCGCCCATCCGCTTGACGTTGGCCAGCACGCCGTCGTGGTCTCCGGCGATCTCCACCTGGCACAACACTCGCCGGCACCCCGAGCCACGGATCTGATCGACCAGGCGCTCGACGCAGATCTCCGGTGGGCCGACCGGATGCGTTGCCATCGCGGCATCGGTCAATCCGTCGATGATCCGCTCCTGCGGGACGCCGGGGTCGACTCGCGGCGGCACGTCGAGCAGCGGCCGGTAATGCGTGCTCGCCCTGACGAATTCGGTGGCGGCTCGGCGCACCACCTCGCGCGCCTCGGCCGGGTCGTCGGCCACATGCGCGAAAAGCGCAGTGCCGTGCGGGTATTCGCTATCGGGATGCCCCGCGTCGCGGGCGAGCCCGGCGTGCTCGGCGATCATCGCGGCCTTCGTGTCGATGTCCTTGTCGAAGAACAGCAGCATCGGCAGTCCGCGAGTCGCCGCCAGCGCCACCGAGGCCGGTGAGTTCGCGGCCAGATAGACCGGCGTCGGCCGCCCGGGCGCGGGGCCGGGTTCGGGCACGACCTCCCGGAACCGGTACAGAGCGGAATCCGCCGACACCGGCCCGGACAGCGCCGTCAGGGTCAGATCCAGTGCCTCGGGCAGCCCCCGCTGCCAATACTCGACGCCCCGCCCGATGACCTCGTAGTCCACCACCGGCTGCGCCCGGCCCACCCCGAGGTCGAACCGGCCACCGGACAGATGGTCCAGCAGCGCCGCCTGCTCGGCGACATGCACCGGCGAATGCAGCGGCAATACGGTGACCGCCGTCCCGACCCGCACCGTGCTGGTCCGGCCCAGCAGATAGCCGGCGAACGTCAACCCCGACGGGTTCACCCCGAACGGCACGAAATGGTGCTCGGTCACCCACACGTCGTCGAACCCCGCCGCCTCGGCGGCCTGCGCCGTGGCGACCCCCCGCGCCAGCACCTCGGCAGCCGACTGCCCCTCGTATCTACTGGTGAAAACGAATGCGCCGATCCGGACCTCGTTACCGATGCTCATGGCGACCATCGTCACGCAACGGCCGATCCCGACGCTTGGACAAAAGGGAACTACCGGTCAGTCGGCGGTGAGGCGGGGAATGTCGCCGGTCATCGGACGGTGTACCCTTTAATATAAGTCCTAACTTATAGAAGGAGGAGATCATGTCCCTGCTCACCGACCCGGCCGCCGTTGCCGGGCTGGTTACCCGCGAGGTCCGCACCGGGCACCGTGACAACACCCCGACCAGGATCGCGGTCGCCCGCCGGAGCTATCCCACCGACCGGGACGACCTGTGGGACGCGCTGACCGATGCCGAGCGGATCCCGCGGTGGTTTCTACCGATCAGCGGCGAGCTGCGGCTCGGTGGCCGCTATCAGACCGAGGGCAACGCGGGCGGGGTGGTCGAGCAGTGCGAGCCGCCCGAAAGTTTCGCTGTCACATGGGAAATGGGTGATCAGGTGTCGTGGGTGGCGGTCACCCTCACCCCTGCCGACGACGGCACCGTACTGGAACTGGTCCATGAGGCGCCGGTCGCTCCGGACTTCTGGGATCGGTACGGGCCCGGCGCGGTCGGCGTCGGCTGGGATCTGTCCCTGATGGCGCTCGGGCTGCACATCGCGAGCGGCGAGCCGGTCGACCCGGAGGCGGGGCTGAACTTCCCGCTCACCCCGGAGGGCCTGTCGTTCGTGCGCGTCGCGGGCACCGGATGGGCCGACGCAGCCGCGGCCGACGGCGACGACCCGGCCGCCGCCCGTGCCGCCGGAGAGCGGACAATCGCCTTCTACACGACGAATCCCGAGGATGGGACCCAGCAGCACGAATGAACGACCCCGGTCCCGCCGAGATCTTCCAGGCGCTCGGCGATCCCGTCCGGCGCGGCATCCTGGAACTGCTCGCCGGCGGCGAGCAGAGCGCGGGCGCGATCGTCGCCGAGGTCCGGCGGCACACACAGATCTCCCAGCCGGCCGTCTCGCAGCACCTCAAGGTGCTCCGCGAGGCGCGCCTGGTGGGCGTGCACGCGGAGGGAACGCGCCGCGTCTACGCCCTCGACGACACCGGAATCGCCACGGCCCGCACCTGGCTCGCCGCGCTGGCCGACCCACTGCGGCACTTCGCCCAGCCGCTCGACGCCCTCGCGACGGAGGTCGCGCGCGGCAAACGGGCCCGCCGGTCCACGTCGAAATCCGAACGCGCCCAACCGGTGACGCGGCAGCGCCCGACCGCGTGAACCGAGCGCTTCGGCACCCGGCATGCCGGCGCGGCCGATGAGTTTCCGGACGTCCGGTAGTCGTAGCAGCACGACAACCTTCGCTCTCGTTCACGGAGGCGGCGGAAGCGCATTCGACTGGCACCTGCTCGAGGCCGAACTCCGCGACCGAGGGCACGAGACCGTCGCGGTGGACCTGCCGATGTCCGATCCCGGGCGGGGCCAGTGATCGGCGGCAACTGTCCGACGGTCAGCGATAGCGGGTGGCCAACCGGGCGCGGTGATAGGCGGGGGTGCCGAACAGGGAGCGGTTCAAGGTGGCTCGCTTGAGGTACACGTGAATGCCGCTCTCCCAGGTGTATCCGATGCCGCCGTGTAGTTGCATGGCCTTGCCGGCGACCTGTACGGCGATGTCGGTGGTGAACGCCTTGGCCATCGAGGCCGCGACCGGAGCGTCCGGGGCGTGCTCGACCTGTGCGCGGACGGCAGCGTCCACCAGCCGCCGAGCCACCGTCACCTGGACCAGCATGTCGGCGCAGGCGTGCTTGACGGCCTGGAACGAACCCACCTGGCGGCCGAACTGTTCTCGCACGCGGACGTATTCGACGGTGGCATCCAGCATGGCCGCGCCGAGGCCGAGGCTGTCGCACGCGATCGCCACGGCCGCCCGGTCGTGCAGGCGGCGCAGCGCCGCGGCGGCATCGCCCGAGAACCGCAGCACCGCATCCGGTTCGACGGCCACGCCGTGGGCGGCCACTCGTCCGAAGCCGCGCGTGGCGTCGACCACGGGCTGCTCCGTCACCGCCAGCCCCTCCGCGCCCGGATCGACCACCGCCAGGACGATCGTGCCGTCCGGGTCACGGGCGGGGACGAGCAGCCGGTCAGCGGCCAGTGCATCCGGAACGAATTCCGTACTGCCGGACAGCGAGAGCGATCCCGCCTCGTCCGCGAGACGAAAATCCTTCTCCCCCCTGTCCGTCGGAGCGGCCGCCCGCTCCGCGTCGAAACCGCCGCCCACAGGCGCTCTGCCCCACTCCCCCGACAACACGGCGACGGGTACCGTATCGCCGGCCACGGCCTCGCGAAACAGCCTGTCCCGCAGAGCACCCGGTTCGGTCATCGCGAGGGCGCCGAGGCCGAGCGCGGCAACCGCCGGAAACGCGCTCCGCGCGGCCGCCCGGCCGACCTCCTCCAGCAGCACCGCGGCTTCGGCGAAAGTCGCCTCCGCGCCGTCGATCTCGGCGGGAGCCTCCAGCCCCAGCCACCCGGACCGGGCGATCTGCGACCAGTCGACGGCCGTCTCGTGATCGCCCTTGCCGAGCAGACCGCGCGCCACCGACCGCAGTTCCTCATGGATCGCGCCGAATTCGTCGTCCATCACGTCCCCGCAGGTTCCCTGGGCAGTCCGAGGCCCCGTTCGCCGATGATGGTGCGCTGGATCTCGCTGGTGCCACCGGGAATGGTCCATTCCCAGGAGCCGATGAAGTCGAGCACCCACGCTCCCGACTCCCAGCCGCCGGACATCGGCTTGCGCAACACCTCGTGCGCGGCCGGGCCGCCCACCTCGGCACCGAAATCCATGACCCGCTGCAACAGTTCGCTGTAGTACAGCTTCACGATGGAGGCGTCCGCCGGTCCGGCGTTGCCCGCCTCGTGCCGCTCCACCAGATCCCGGCACAGCCCGCGCAGACCGGTGATCTCGATCTCCAGCGCGGCCAGGCGGTCGGCCACCACCGGATCGTCGATCGCCCGTCCGCCCGCACCCGGCTGCGCACACCACTCGGCCAGCCACCGGAACCCGGCGTTCCCGAGCCGCTCGGCCAGTTCCAGCATGGTCAGCCCGCGTTCGGCGCCCAGCGTCTGCTGCGCCACCTTCCACCCGGCGTTCTCGGCACCGATCAACTGCTCGGCGGGAATCCGCACCTGATCCAGGAAGATCTCGCAGAAGTGCGATTCGCCGGTCGCCTGCCGGATCGGCCGCACCTCGATGCCGGGGCTGCGCATATCGAGCAGGAAGTACGAGATCCCGTGCCGCTTGGGCGCTTTCGGGTCGGTGCGGGCCAGCAGCAGGCACCAGTCGGCGTACTGCGCGCCGCTGGCCCACACCTTCTGGCCCGAGACCACGTAATGGTCCCCGTCGCGGCGCGCGCTCGTGCGCAGCGCGGCGAGGTCGGAGCCCGCGCCCGGTTCGGAGAATCCCTGCACCCAGAGCTCGCCGTCGAGGATCGCCGGCAGGTGCCGCTGCCGCTGCGCCTGCGTGCCCGCCGCCAGCAGCGTCGCCGCCGCGTGATGGACGGACACGAACGCCAGCACCAGCCGGGGCGCGTCGTGCGCGGCGAGTTCTTGATACAGCACGATCTGCTCCGGGATCGGCATGCCGCCGCCGTATTCGCGCGGCCAGTGCGGTACCGCGTAGCCCGCCCGGCGCAGTTCCTGGAACCACTCCTGTTGGAAGCGAACGAATTCCGTGTCCGGGACGCCCGTCTGCCGATGCCGCCAGTCGGCCGGGACGTGCGCGCGGCACCAGTTCCGGACCTCGGCGCGGAACTCGGCGAGATCGCGCCCCGTCACCGCGCTCGTTCCCGCAACGCGCGCAACCGGTCCCGATGTTCGGGCGTCTGCATGGTGACCACCTCGGCGGCGAACCCCGCCTGCATCGGACCGCCGAGCGCCTGGGACAGGTACATGTTCACCACCCGCTTGGTGCCGCGCAACGCCTCCGCCGGCTGCGCGGCCAGCCGGTCGGCCAATGTCCTTGCCTCGCCGAGCAATTCGTCCGGCGCGACGATCCGGCTGGCCAGCCCGACCTCGACGGCGGTGGCGGCGTCGATCCGGTCGCCGGTGTACAGGTACTCGCGGGTCCGCAGAATCGGTGTGAGCAGCGGCCAGAACGCGGCACCGCCGTCCCCGGCGACCAGCCCGACCGCGACGTGCGGGTCGGCCAGATACGCCCGCTCGGACATCAGCACCACATCGCACAGCACCGCCAGGCTGGCGCCGAGCCCGACGGCCGCACCGTTCACCGCGGCGATCACCGGCAGCGGAAAGCGCAGCATCTCCTCGATGATCTCGGCGCCCTCGCGAATGCTCTCGTCCCGCGCGACCGGGTTCTCCGGAAATGTACTGATCCAATCCAGGTCCCCACCGGCACTGAACGCCCGCCCGGCGCCGGTCAGGATCACCACCCGCGCTTCCCGGTCCGCCGCCAGCTGCCGCCACACCTGGGCCAGCGCCCGATGCAGATCGGCGTTCACGGCGTTCAGCTCGTCGGGCCGATCGATGATCACGGTGCGCACCGGCCCATCGGCTTTCACGGTGAGCACGGAGGGTAGGTCATAGCTCATCCGGCGGACACTCCTTACCAATCCTCGTCGCCCCGGCAGCTCGCTGCCCGTCAACCCGCTGTGCCGTTGCCCCGTCGTCCCGGCAAGCTGCCGCTCCGGCCGGTCGGGTTCCGAGACGAGAACCGGCGTCGTTCGCAGGATCCATCGCCGTCACGCCCCGTCCGGATCGAACAACCCGGCCAGGCCGTCCCGGCCCGCCAGGCCGGCCAGCAGTTCGTCGGTGCCGGCCGCTCCCAGCGGGAGCCGGCGCAGCGGGAGGCTGTAGCGCGACAGCCAGGACAGCGGGGATTCGTCGCAGAAGCCGGTGGCGCCGTGCAGTTGGTGCGCGATCCGGAAGACCGTCTCGGCAGCCGCCAGCGTCGCCGACCGCAGCGACAGCGCGTCGATCAGCGCATCGTCGCGGCCGGACTGGATGCTCCACAGCGCGTATCGGGCGAGCATGTCCGCGCCGCGGCGCTCCACCTCGGCATCGGTCAGCTGGAACTGCACCGACTGGAACTCCGACAGCGGCCTGCCGAACTGCTCGCGCACCAGCACATGATCGCGGGCGAGTTCGATCGCGCGATCCAGCATGCCGAGCAGGGTCCAGCACGGAAGTACCAGGGCGAGAGCGAGATCGGCGGCACCGTCGTCGTCCAGTGGCCGCACGTCCACACGTGTCACGAAGGCCGACGAACGCGCCGACCCGACCGGCGGCCGGACGGTCACCGCACCGCGAGAACCATCGAAAGCCACTGCCGCCCAGCGCAGATCGAGCCCCGCGACGGCCGCAGCGGGCTCGTCGCCGGACACCACCAGCAGCCCGTCCACATCCGGATCGACGGGCCGGGCCAGCCTCTCCGCCACCGGATACGGTGCCGCCCAGTACCCCGCACTCCGGCACAGCGCCGCGGCCGCCTCGAGTTCCTCGCCGTCGTGCCGCGGCCGCAGCTCCCAGGCCCCGAGCGCCCCGAGCACGGGCGCCACCAGCGACTCACGCCGCTCCGGCTCGCGCTCGGCCGCCTGCACCAGTTCGTCGCCCCCGGCCGCCTGCAACGCCCGGCGCACCTGATTCCCGAATTCCAGTGCCTCGCCGGACAACTCGATACGCATCTCGTGCCCGGACACAAACTCTGCGGTAGTCATCGGAACACCCTCCTCATCACGCACCGCGCGGCAGCTCGGCAGAGGTTCTCCGCCCAACGGCCGCACATCGCGATTCCTGGCCGCAGGTACGAAGCATGCCCAGCGCAGGCAGCACCGAAGCCGCAGGCCCCCGTTCGGCCGGCCGCAGCACCCCGGTGTCGACGCGCACCGCCGCATGCGGTTCCGCCGTGTCACCGAGCGCTACAGGGCCGCGCACCCCGGGCGGACCCGGCGTCTCGACCGGCGACGCATCGCCGCGCCACGACCGCTGCCCCTTCGGCCCGCGCCCGCCACCTCGCACAGCCGGGTTCACGCCGCCTCCCCTGGCCTGCGCCGATTACCCAGCAGCGCACGCGCCAGCAGGATCTGCTGGATCTCGATGCTGCCCGAGGCGACCGTGGCGGCGTTCGCGTAGCGCCAGTGGTCGTCCACCGCACGCCGGAATCGTCGTTGTGCCGCACCGTCTTCCGTAACGAAGCCGGCCAGTTCGGTGAGTACGCTCGCGCTCTCCTGGTCCAGGCGGGTCACCGCGATGCGGTAGGCGGCGGCATCGCCGGGTGCGACCTGGCCGGTGCTCTGCATGGACACCACCTGGTAGGCGAGCAGCCGGGCCCGCCGGGCCTTGGTCAGCGCCCGCACCCAGCGAGAACGCAGTTCGGCGGGCAAGGTCTCCCAGCGCGGGCCCAGCACCTCCGGCGCCGCCCGCAGCAGCCGCTCGCAGCGGGCGTAGCGGGCGATGCCGACCCGTTCGAATGCCAGCACCTCCCCCACCACCGACCAGCCCTCGTCGACCTCGCCGAGGACATCGGCCTCGGTCGCGCGCACGCCGTCGAAGAAGACCTCGTTGAGATGGTGCGGCCCGAGCATCGACCGGATCGGCCGGACCTCGATTCCGGGATCGGACATCGGGACCAGGAATACGGTGAGCCCCTGCTGTTTCCGCCCCTCCGACGAGGTGCGCGCGAGCAGGAAGCACCATTGCGCCATGCCGGCGTAGGAGGTCCAGATCTTCTGCCCCGAGATGCGCCACCCGTCGCCGTCGCGGCGCGCGGCGGTGCGCAGCGACGCCAGATCCGATCCCGAATCCGGCTCGCTGAAGCCCTGGCACCAGATCACCTCGCCGCGCGCGATCGGCGGCAGGTGCTTGCGCTGCTGTTCGGGCGTGCCGTGCCGCATGATCGTCGGGCCCACCCAGTTGACGCCCATGTACTGCGCGCCCCGAGGTTCGTGATGCGCCCACATCTCCTCGCGCACGACCGTCTGTTCCCAGATCGAGGCCCCGCGGCCGCCGAACTCCTCCGGCCAGGCCGCGCAGAGCAGGCCGCGTTCGGCGAGCATCCGGCAGAACCGCTGAGCGACAGCGAGATCCGCGGGATCGTCGGTGAACGCGCCGAGATAGTCGGCGGGGACCTCCTCGGCTATCAGCCGCCGCAGCTCGCCCCGAAGCTTCGCGGCGGACTCACCCATCGTGAAGTCCATTGCCGCACAGTACTTCAATCCTCATAAGGATAGCAATATTTGTACGGTCAGCCTGCGGTTGGCTAGACTGCCGCCATGAGGGAAAGGCGGCGCGCGTGAGGACAACCCCCGGGCGAGTGCGGTGACGGCACCCAAGCGCGGCCGGGTGCCGCAACGCCGGATCGCCGAAACCGTTGCGGCCGAACTGCGCTCACGCATCCTGGCCGGCGAGGAGGACTACCGGCTCCCCACTCAGGACCAGTTGGTGCAGGATTTCGGCGTCAGCTACCCCTCGATTCGCGAGGCGCTGCGCATCCTGGAGACCGAGGGCCTGGTCACCGTCCGGCGCGGCAACGTCGGCGGCGCCGAGGTGCATCGCCCCGACGAGATGTCGGCAGCGTATCACCTCGGGCTCGCCCTGCAGGGCGCCCGCGTGACCCTCGGCGACCTGGCCGCGGGGCTGCGCATGCTGGAACCGCTGTGCGCCGCCGCATGCGCCACCCGGCCCGACCGCGCCGAGACCGTCGTCCCCGCGCTGACCGAGAACGTCGACAAGTCGGCCGAACTGGTCGACGACGGCATGGCCTTCACCCACACCGCCCGCGAATTCCACGATCTCATCGTCTCGTTCACCCCGAACCTCACCGTCCGCTACGTGGTCAGTTCGCTGGTCGCGCTGTGGTCGGCGCAGGAGGAGGCGTGGGCGGAGGTGCTGACCCGGCGTGGCGAGTACCCCTCGCCCGACGAGGCGGCCGAGGCCGTGCGCACCCACCGCCGGCTGGTCAAGGACATCGCGGCGGGCCGCGCCGGCCCTGCCGAGCAGCTGTACCGCACCCACCTCGCCGCCACCCAGGCGCTGGTCCTGGAGCGATTCGACAACGGCGTGGTGAACGCCTCGCCCACCGGCGCCCGGCTGGCCATGCAGTCCGGGACGAACAAGCGGATCTGAGCGCCGGGCACGCGCGAAACCGCATGACATCCCGTCGGCCGGGGCTGCCCCCGATCGTCGACGCGTTCCCGCAATGCCGGTCGGCGCCTCTGCTCACACCTGTACGATAATCGCATTCTCTTTGAGAGAGAATGCGCTCTTGGTCCGGTTCCGCCGCGCGGACCCGGACGGCACCCCACACCGGGATGCCCCTCCCGAGCGCCGCACCCCGGCCCGGTCGCGGCGCTCCAGACCCGTGGGCGTCCAGCAGCGCCTCCAGGCACCTACCACTCGAAACCCGTGCAGCCGTGAGCCATCCGAACGACCTCCGCGAGCATCCCGCCGGCGCCGACGACCCCACAGCCCGCTACTGGGCAGTAAGTAATCACGCAAGTATTGCTATCCTTATGAGGATTGAAGTAGCGTGATCCGCGTTACATCACCGCACCCGACTCGACCGGATTGCCGCTTCCACGACACCTGCCGGGCCACGGGGCGGGCCATACAGCGAAAACGTCCTTCTCATCCCCCGGGAGGCCCGGCCTTGACCACAGGGGCGCGCTACCGCAGCACCGCACCGTTCACCGTCGCCGACGGCTGGAGCCTGGAGCGGCTCACCCCACCGAGCCGATTGTTCGGCGCGAACGGCCTGCGCACCGGCCCCGACGGCCGCGTCTACGTGGCCCAGGTCGCCGGCAGCCAGATCAGTGCGCTCGACGTCACCACCGGTGATCTGGAGACCGTCAGCGCGAAGGGCGGCGATATCGTCGCCCCCGACGATCTGGCCTTCGATCCCGAGGGCAACCTCATCGCCACCGAGTACATGGACGGGCGGGTCAGCGTGCGCGGCACCGACGGCCGCAGCCGGGTGCTGCGCGCCGATCTGCCGGGCGCCAACGGCATCACCGTGCACAACGGCCGGCTGTTCGTCAACGAGTGCCGGATCGGCGGCCGCCTGATGGAGCTGCCGTTCGACGGCGGCCGACCCCGTGTGCTGCAGGACGACCTGCCGATGCCCAACGCCATGGAGGTCGGGCCCGACGGGCTCCTGTACTACCCGGTCATGGGAACCAACGACATCTGGCGCATCGACCCCGAAGGCGGTGCGCCGCAACGGGTCGTGGGCGATCTCGGTGCGCCCGACGCGGTCAAGTTCGACGCGGCGGGCTTCCTCGTCTCCACCCAGGCGCAGACCGGCGAGGTGCTGCGCATCGATCCGCGCACCGGCGACCGGCAGGTGCTGGCGCGGCTGGAACCGGGCCTGGACAACTGCACCTTCGTCGGCGACCGGCTGTTCGTCTCGAACTTCTCCGGCTCGATCACCGAAATACTCGCCGGTGGCGACACCCGGGCCGTGCTGCCGGGCGGCCTGCTGTGGCCGCTGGATCTCACCGTCGGCCCCGACGGCAGCCTCTTCGTTGCCGACGGCACCTTCTTCCACGTGCTGCGCGACGGCGAACTGCACGTGGTGGCCTCGCTTTTCAGCGCCGGAAACCCGGGCTATGTGCGCGGTGTCGCCGCCGTCGGCGCGGGCGAGTTCGTGTGCGCCACCTCCACCGGGCAGATCTCGTACTTCCGTCCCGGCTCGGCCGACGAGCCCGAGGTCGTCGCCGACGGCTTCGACCAGCTCTACGGCGTGGCAGCGGCTCCCGACGGGACGATCGTCACCGCGGAGCTGGGCGGCGGGCGGGTGCTGGCCGTCCGGCCCGGCGGCGTCGAGGTGCTGGCGTCCGGGTTGAACGCGCCCCGGGGCGTGGCATTCGGGCCGGACGGCACCGTCCTGGTCTCCGAATCGGGCGCCGGGCGCGTGGTGTCGGTCGGCGGCGCCGGGGTCGGCACGGTGGTGGACGGCCTGGCGAATCCGCACGGAATCCTGGTGCGGGACGGGGCATTACATATCGTCGACGCCGACGCGAAGGAGCTGGTCCGGGTCGATCTGGAGACCAAGGCGCGCACCACGCTCGCGGCGAACCTGCCGGTCGGCGCGCCGCCCGGGGTGGTCCCCAAGCCGCTGCTCGGCACCCCGCCGTTCTCCGGGCCGATGGGCCCGTTCACGGGCATCGCCGCCGGACCCGATGGCACCCTGTACGTTTCGGCCGACGCGGAGGGCAGCGTGCTGGCGCTGCGGAGGAAGGCGTGAGCGAAATGGCCGCACAGGACAACTCGAACGGTTCCGCACCCGGCGAATCCGGATACGGCGGACTGGGTCTGGCGGGCCGCGTCGTCATCGTCGCCGGTGCGGGCGGCGGCGGGATCGGCACGGCCATCACCCGCCTCGTCGCCCGGGCCGGCGCCACCGTGGTCGCGGTGAGCCGCTCGCCGGAGAATCTGAGCACACATATCGAACCGCTTGCCGCCGAGGGTCTTTCGGTCGTGCCGGTCGCCGCCGACGTGAGCACCGACGCGGGCATCGAGACCGCGCTCGCCCACGCCCGCACCGCGCCGGGCGCCCTGCACGGCCTGGTCAATGTCGCCGGCGGCGCCGCCCCGTCGACCTGGATGCCCGCCACCCGGGTGACCCGCGAGGACTGGCGCGCGCTGTTCGAGCAGAACCTCGAGACGATGTTCTTCACCAGCCAGGCGGTCGCCGCGGAGCTGAAGGCGCAGGGCCGCCCGGGCTCGATCGTGTCGATCTCGTCGATCAGCGGAATGAACACGGCCCCTTTCCATATCGCCTACGGCACGGCCAAGGCGGCACTGGTGGCGGCGACCCGGACGATGGCCGCGGAACTGGCGCTGGACGGCATCCGCGTCAATGCCGTCGCCCCCGGCGTGACCGAGACCCCGGCCTCGGGCACCTACGTCGACGAGGATCCCGATCGCGACCGCACGGCCATCGCCATGGGCCGGCGGGGGCGGCCGGAGGAGCAGGCCGGGCCCATCCTGTTCCTGCTGTCGGACCTGTCGACCTACCTCACCGGGCAGACGCTGCTCGTGGACGGCGGCCTGAATCTCAAATGGACCCACCTGGGCGCCGACAACACCTCGCTGTTTCTGAAGGACGAGTCGTTCCGCGCCGCCATCACACGCTGAATCCGCGGTCTCCTGAGGAGGAAGTCATGACCGAAACCGTCGACAACGTTACCGAAACGCCCACTGGGACAACGGAACCGCTGTCGACACCGCTGCTCATCGGTGTCGAGGCGTACACCTCGCAGGAGTACGCCCGCGCCGAGGCGGACAAGCTCTGGTCCAAGGTGTGGCAGCAGGTCGACCGCGTGGAGGAGATCCCCCGGGTCGGGGACTTCCTCACCTACGAGATCCAGGACGACTCGATCATCGTGGTGCGCACCGCGCCCGACACCATCCGCGCCTACCACAACGTCTGCGCGCACCGCGGCCGCCGGCTGATCGACACCCCGCCCGGCGCGCACGACGCCCGCGGCAGCCGCAAGCAGTTCGTCTGCGGATTCCACGGCTGGCGCTACGACCTGGAGGGCAACAACACCTTCGTGGCCGAGCGCGACGACTGGCCGTGCGGGCTCACCGGGCGCAACGACGGGCTGAACCGGGTCCAGGTGGACACCTGGGGCGGCTGGATCTGGATCAACATGGATCCCGACGCCGGGCCGCTGCGCGAGTACCTGGAACCGGCGGCCAGCCTGCTCGAGCACTTCGAGCTGGAGAAGATGCGCTACCGGTGGCGGCGGTGGCTGACCTTCGACTGCAACTGGAAGGTCGCCTTCGAGGCGTTCATGGAGACCTACCACGTGCCCTACACCCATCCGGAGTTCATGAACTTCGGCCAGTTCCTGGGCTGGTCACGGGCACAGGGCAAGCACAGCAACATCGGCTACGACGCGCCGAAGGGCATGGAGGAGAACCAGGCCAAGGTGCGCATCGGCTCGGGTCCCGATGCCCGGGTGTCGACGGCCACGCTGCAGAACTTCACCTGGGAGAACGCCAACACCAACACCACCCGCACGCTGGTCGACGTCGCGAACCGGCTGGTCGACGAGCTGCCCGAGGGCACACCGGCCAACGAGGTGCTGCGGTACTGGCTCGACACGGCGCGGTCCGAGGACGAGGCGCGTGGCGTCGTCTGGCCGAAGGTCGACCCCGACATCGTCGCCCAGGCCGGCACCGCCTGGCAGATCTTCCCCAACTTCCAGATCGGCCACGCGCTGAACAACATGCTGTGCTACCGGTTCCGGCCCTACGGCGACGACCCGGACCGGTGCATCTTCGAGGCCGCCGTCTTCGAACTGTTCCCGCCCGGCGAGGAGCCGAAGACCGAGTGGGAGTACACCCCGGAGGGCGACCCGAACTGGAGAACCGTTCTGCCGCAGGACTTCTCCAATATGGCGGCCGTGCAGAAGGGGCTGAAGTCGCGCGGCTTCTCCGGCGCGAAACCGAACCCGTACCGGGAACGCAGCATCGTCAACCTGCATCACAACCTCGCCTCGTACATGGGCACCGGTGAGCCACGCGACCTGACCTGACAGTGCCGCGCGACCTGACCCGACAGTGCCGCGCGACCTGACCCGGCAGTGGCGAAATCGCCGGTCCCACACACGAACCCGAGTAACAGAGTGAGGAAATTCGAATGCAGCACTGCGAGCCCACGGTAACGCCGGACGTCGACAAGGAGGCCCTGCGCGCGAAGTATCTCGCCGAGCGCGACAAGCGGCTGCGTCCCGAGGGGCAGCAGCAGTACGTCGAGGCGGAGGACGAGTTCGCCGAGTTCTACGAGAGCGACCCGCATATGCCGGTCGTGCCGCGCGACCCGATCGTCGGCGATATCGAGGTGGTGGTCCTCGGCGGCGGTTTCGCGGGTCTCATCACCGCCCACCGGCTGCTGCGCGCGGGCATCTCCGACTTCCGGATCATCGAGCTGGGCGGGGACTTCGGCGGCGTCTGGTATTGGAACCGCTACCCGGGCATCCAGGTCGACTCGGACGCCTACTCCTATCTCCCGCTGCTCGAGGAAACCGGCTACATGCCGACGGAGAAGTTCACGCACGGCGACGAGAACTTCGAACACTCCCAGCGCATCGGAAAGCAGTTCGGGCTCTACGAGAAGGCGATCTTCCACACCCTGACCCGCTCGCTGGAATGGGACGAGCGGATCAAGCGCTGGCGGATCGGCACCAACCGCGGCGACGAGATCCGCGCCCGTTTCGTCGTGATGTGCCAGGGTCCCTACAACCGGCCGAAACTGCCCGGCATCCCCGGCATCACGGATTTCCGGGGGCACACCTTCCACACCGCCCGCTGGGACTACGAGTACACCGGCGGCAACCTGCACGGCGGGCTGGACCGGATCGCCGACAAGAGGATCGCCATCATCGGCACGGGCTCGACCGCCGTGCAGGCGATCCCGCACCTGGCGCGGGGCGCGAAGCACCTGACCGTCTTCCAGCGGACGCCGTCCTACATCTTCGAGCGCGACAACTACCCGACAGATCCCGAGTGGGTGCGGACGCTGCAACCGGGCTGGCGCGCGGAACGGCAGCGCAACTTCCACAACGCGGCCTTCTCGTTCTACAGCCCCGGCGAACCGGACCTCATCTGCGACGGCTGGACCGAGGTGGCCCGCAACCTGGCGGCGAAGCTGAACGAAACCAACGGCTGGGCCGCCCTGGCCGATCCGGTGAAGTTCCTGGAGCTCAAGGAGATCGAGGACTACCGGTCGATGGAGCGGCTGCGCCGCCGGGTCGAGGAGATCGTCGAGGACCCGGATACCGCGGAGAAGCTCAAGCCGTACTACCGCAACATGTGCAAGCGGCCGGTCTTCAACGACGACTACCTGCCGACCTTCAACCGCCCGAACGTCACCCTGGTCGACGTATCGGATACCAAAGGCGTGGAACGCATCACGGAGAAGGGCATCGTCGCGCACGGCGTCGAGCACGAGTTCGACTGCATCGTGTTCGCCAGCGGCTTCGAGATCACCACCTCGCTCGATCGCCAGTACGACATCAAGCCGTTCACCGGCCGGGACGGCCGCTCGCTCTACGAGCACTGGGGCAAGGGATTCCGCACGCTGCACGGCGTCGCGGCGAACGGATTCCCCAACATCTACTTCACCGGGTTCATCCAGGGCGGCGTGACCGCGGCCACGACCCCGATGTTCGAACAGCAGGCCGACCACATCGCCTACATCATCAAGCAGGCGCAGGAGCGCGGCGCCACGGCCGTGGAACCCACCGCCGAGGCCGAGGAGGGGTGGATCCGGACGATCCGGGAGAACACCGTCGACAACAGCACCTTCGTGACCGAATGCACCCCCGGCTACTACAACAGCGAGGGCGAGCCGAACGGCCGCTCGTTCCTCGGCGAGCCGTTCTGGGGCGGCTTCTACGTGCTCGAGGAGATGCTGCAGAACTGGCGGGGCACGGGCGATCTGGAGGGCCTGGTGCTCGAGAAGTGACGAGCCCGGAATCCCGCGACGGCAGAGAGGACCGAACACCTTGCAGCAACTCAGGTTCGACGATCGCGTAGCCGTGATCACCGGCGCCGGACGGGGACTGGGGCGGGCGTACGCCGAACTGCTTGCCTCCCTGGGTGCCAAGGTGGTCGTCAACGATGTCGGCGGCACGACTCGCGGCGACGTCTTCGAGGCCGACGTGGCCGCGGAGACGGCACAGCGGATCAAGGACGCCGGCGGTGCGGCGGTCGCCAACACCGACTCGGTGACCACGGCCGCCGGCGGCCGGGCGATCGTCGACTCGGCGCTGGACCACTACGGGCGCCTCGACATCCTCATCCACAACGCCGGCAACGTCCGCTACGGGCCGCTCACCGAGCTGAGCTACGAGGATTTCGAGGCGGTCGTGGATGTGCACCTGCGCGGCGCCTTCCACGTGGTGCGGGCCGCGTTCCCGGTGATGAGCAAGGCCGGGTACGGGCGGGTGGTGCTGACCTCCTCCATCGGCGGCATCTACGGCAACAAGGCGGTAGCCAACTACGCCGTCTCCAAGGCCGGCGTGATCGGCCTGTCCAATGTCGTCGCCCTGGAAGGCGCCGAGGTCGGGGTCACCTCCAACGTCATCATCCCGTCGGCACTCACCCGGATGGCCGCGGGCATCGACACCTCGGCCTACCCCGATATGCGGGCGGAGCTGGTGGCCCCCGCGGTCGGGTACCTGGCGCACGAAACCTGTTCGCTCACCGGCGAACTGCTGGTGTCGATCGCGGGCCGGGTAGCGCGCGCCTACATCGCCGAGACGCCGGGGGTGTACCAGCCCTCCTGGACCGTCGACGAGGTCGCCACACGTATCGACGAGATTCGCAACACCGACAACTCCTGGATCCTGCCGCCCGCGTCGGCACATGTCGACCACATCGGCCGCAGCTTCGCGATGGCCCGGGCAGGACAAGCAGGTCAGGGAAGTGAGGACGAAATATGACCGTGAAAGTCTACGAACGCATTCTGGATCTGTTCGAGGCCGAGGGCATCGACACGATCTTCGGCATCCCCGATCCGAACTTCGTGCACCTGTTCCATCTCGCCGAACAGCGCGGCTGGAATGTCGTTGCGCCGCACCACGAGGAGTCGGCCGGGTTCATGGCCGAGGCGGTGTCGCGGATGACCGGTAAGCCCGCGCTGGCCATCGCCACGCTCGGCCCGGGCGTCGCGAACCTGGCCGGCTCGGTCATGTGCGCCATGGTGGAGAACTCGCCGATCGTCTTCCTCGGCGGGCAGCGCGCGCGGATCACCGAGCAGCGGGTGCGCCGCGGCCGGATCCAGTTCGTGCAGCAGGCGCCGCTGATCGAGAACTCGGTCAAATACAGCGCCAGCATCGAATATCCGGACCAGACCGACGAGATCATCCGCGAGGGCCTGCGCAAGGCGCTGTCGGGAACACCGGGACCGGTGTACATCGAGTACCCCTCGCATGTGATCAACGAGGACCTCGACGTCCCGGCGGCGTTGCCGCCCAAGGATTATCGGCTCGTCGGGCAGACCGCGGGCGCGGACAAGATCGCCGAGGCGGTGGACTACATCCGCGCGGCGAAGCAGCCCATCCTGCTGGTCGGTCACGGGGTGCACACCGCGCGCGCCGGGGCGGCGGTCAAGGAGCTGGCCGACCTCGTCGCGGCACCGGTGCTGCAGACCTCCGGCGGCACCTCCTACATCGAGGGGCTGGAGGACCGCACGTTCCCGTACGGCTTCTCGAAGGCCGGGCTCGACGCGGTCGTGCAGTCCGACCTGTGCCTGGCCATCGGCACCGAACTCGGTGAGCCGGTGCACTTCGGGCGCGGACGGCACTGGGTGGCGAACGAGGCGAACCGGAAATGGGTTCTGATCGAACAGGATCCGGCCGCCATCGGCGTCAACCGGCCGATCGACGTGCCGCTGGTCGGCGATCTGCGGGCGATCGTGCCGCAGCTGGTCGAGGCGCTGCGCGACACCCCGCGCGAGCCCACGCCCGAGCTGCGCGGCTGGATCGAACAGGATGCCGCGCGGCTGACGGAGCTGGCGGAGACCGCGCCGTCCGGCGGCAGCCCGGTGCATCCGGCCCGGATGATCGTGGAGGCCACCAAGGTCTTTCCGCCGGACGGCATCATGGTCCGCGACGGCGGCGCCACCACGATCTTCGGCTGGACCTATTCGCAGGCCAAGCCGCACGACGTGATCTGGAACCAGAACTTCGGGCATCTCGGCACCGGCCTGCCGTATGCGGTGGGCGCCTCGGTCGCCGAGGGCGGTAAGCGGCCGGTCATGCTGGTCACCGGCGACTCGTCGTTCCAGTTCCAGATCGCGGAGCTGGAAACCGCCGCGCGCCTGAACCTTCCGCTGGTCTGCGTGGTCGGCGTCGACTACGCCTGGGGACTCGAGGTCGGCGTCTACAAGCGCACCTTCGGGCCGGAGGATGCGCTGCAGCCCGGCGTGCACTGGAGCAAGGACGTGCGGCTGGACAAGGTGGCCGAGGGCTTCGGCTGCTACGGCGAGTACGTCGAGCGCGACGAGGACATCGCGCCCGCCGTCAAACGGGCCTACGCCAGCGGCAGGCCGGGCGTCATCCACGTCGCCATCGATCCGAAGGCGAACTCGGAGGAGATGCCGAGCTACGACGAATTCCGCACCTGGTACGCAGAAGGACAGCAGTGATGCGCGAGTACTCGAAGTTCTACATCGGCGGCGAATGGACCGATCCGGACGGGCCGCAGACTTTCGACGTGGTGAATCCCGCCACCGAGGAGGTCTGCGGGAAGGTCGCGAGCGGCTCGGCCGCCGACGTCGACCGGGCGGTGGCCGCCGCCCGGCGGGCGTTCCCGGCATGGTCCGCGGCCTCCGCCACCGATCGGATCGCGGTGTTGCGCACCATCACCGAGGAATACGGCCGCCGCCGCGACGACCTCGCCGCCGCCCTCACCGAGGAGATGGGCGCCCCGGCCGCGCTCGCGAGCGGGTTCCAGGTCGATCTCGGCGGCGGGCATCTGGCGACCGCCCTCGAGATCCTGGAGAACTACGAGTTCGAGCAGCGGCGCGGCGCCACGCTGATCGTCAAGGAACCGATCGGCGTCTGCGGCCTCATCACCCCCTGGAACTGGCCGCTGAATCAGATTGCGGTGAAGGTCTTCCCGGCCCTGGCCGCCGGCTGCACGGTGGTACTCAAACCGTCGGAGCAGTCGCCGTTCAGCGGGCAGATCCTCGCCGAAATCCTCGACGCCGCAGGCGTTCCCGCCGGAGTGTTCAACCTGGTCCAGGGCGACGGGCTCGGCGTGGGCGCGCCGCTGTCGGCGCATCCCGGCGTGGACCTGATCTCGTTCACCGGATCCACCCGCGCGGGCATCGAGATCGCGCGCAACGCCGCGCCCAGCGTGAAGCGCGTGACCCAGGAACTCGGCGGCAAGAGCCCGAACATCGTGCTCGACGACGCGGAGCTGCCCGGTAACGTCGCCACCGCCGTCGCCACCCTGATGAACAACTCCGGTCAGACCTGTAGCGCCCTGTCGCGCATGCTGGTTCCGCGATCCCGCATGGACGACGCCGTCGCGGCGGCGAAGGACGCGGCTTCGCAACTGTCCGTGGGTGATCCGACGGGCGACGTGGCGCTGGGGCCGGTGGTGTCCGGCGCGCAGTTCGACAAGATCCAGGCGCTGATCCAGAAGGGCATCGACGAGGGCGCGACCCTCGTCACCGGCGGCACCGGCCGCCCCGACGGCCTCGCCAAGGGGTACTACGTCAAGCCCACGGTGTTCGCGAACGTCACCAACGATATGACCATCGCGCGCGAGGAGATCTTCGGCCCCGTCCTGACCATCCTCGCCTACGACGACCTCGACCAGGCCGTCGAGATCGCCAACGACACCGAATACGGCCTGGCCGGCAATGTCGCCGGAGCCGACCTCGAACAGGCCCGCGCCGTGGCCCGCCGCATCAGCGCCGGCTGGGTCACGATCAACGACGCCTTCGACTTCCACGCCCCCTTCGGCGGCTACCGCAAGAGCGGAAACGGCCGGGAGTGGGGCGAGTTCGGCTTCGAGGAGTACCTGGAGACCAAGGCGATCCTGGGGTACGCGCCGGAGGCGTAACGGGCACCGGTTCAGGGAACGATCAGGACCTGGCCCGGGAAAATGAAATCGGGGTTGTACAGGCGGCTGGCGGCGGCTATTTCGTGATAGCCGCTGCCATTCGCGTAGTAGCGCATCGCAATACCCGCGAGAGTCTCGCCGGCGGCGACTATGTGGATTCGCCGATTACCCTCCGCCGCTTCCGCTCGCACGGTGCCGTCGGTGGACGCGTCCCCGGTGCGGATGAGGTGGGTGCCGGATGTCGTCTCCTCGGCGCCGGACTCGTGCAGCGACAGGACACGACGCCCCAGGTCGACAATCGCGTCCGCATCGTGCTGGGCGACCAGTTCGATAGGAATGTCGGCTCCGCGGCGGAGGATATCGGCGACCATCCGGAGGGATGCCGCGGTATCCACTTCGCGCATCATCCGCTCCAGCGCTCGCGAACGGTAGTAATCGTGCTCGATCCCGGATATCACCTCGAAGGCGCGGCCGAGTTCCCCGGCATCGGCGAGGAGTACGGCCAGTTCGTATTGCCCGACCGGAAGGAGATCGATGGTGGCGACCCGCTGTAGCAGCCTGCTCGCCGCGTCGAAATCGGACCGCCCGGCCGCCGATCGAGCCCGCAGCAGCAGCGCCTGATCGGATACCGTCGAACTCTGCTCCCGGGAAAGCCGCTCCGCCCGCGTCACCCACCGCAGTGCCACCTCGTCCCTGCCGGTCGCGAGCGCAGCCTCCGACAACCGGAGCAGCGCCTGGGCTCGCAGCTCGTCCGACGAGAACTCCGGCATGCGGGATTCGAGTTCGTCCGGTACGCACCCGGATTCGCTGCCTGCCGCACCGGCGCGAGAGGCCACCTCGCACTGTTTCATGAGGCGCACATCCGGCGCCGTGACGTTGCCGAGGAATTCCCGCACCCGATCCCACCGCCGCATCGCCGCGGCGGCGTCCGCGAGTCGTGCGAAGTACCCGTCCCGAAGCTCCGGCACGTCCGCCGCCCGGGCGATCCCCTCCGCGGCGCCGAGCAGACGCGCGGCCGGTTCGGTTCTTCCGATGGCGTGGGCGGTCTCCGCGATCTCGCACCACACCCGCAGCCTGGTGCCCGGGTCCACGACCAGTTCCGCGAATCGCGTCGCACGCTCCAGGACCCGATCGGCGAAGGCGCCGTCGGCGGTGTGCGGCACCGCCGCGAGAAAGCCCCGCGCCCGGTCCCACCACATCTGCGGAACCACCGCCGAGCGGGCCCGCTGTTCGGCCCGCTCCGCGCAGTCGGCGGACCGCTCCCGGTCGCCGAGGGCACACCACGCCCGGGCGAGCGAGGTCAGCGCCCACGCCTCCAGCCGGGGCTCGACCGTCACGTCCGCCACCGACTCCATGATTCGCGCCGCGAATTGCGGATCGGTCCCGGCGGTGCACGTCACCAGTTCCACGGCCGTATGAATTTTCCGGTACGGCGAGCCCGATATCGCTCGGTAGGCCGATTCGGCGCTTTCCAGGTCGCCGCACAGCGCTGCCGTATCGGCCAGCGCGGACAACCCGAAGGATCTCGGCACATCGCCCCGGACCTCCTCGATATCGGAGTGCATCCGGTCCAGAATTTCCCGCACCCCCACCGCCTCGCCACCGGATCTCAATCCGCGCACCAGCCTGCGGAGCGCCTCGATACGCCACAGCGGCTGAGCCACACCGGACGCCACTCCCTCGGCCACGCTCCGGTACCCCACCGATCCCAGCGCCTCCACCAGATTGCACAGCGTCAGGACATACCCGTTTCCGGCGGGAATCCTTTTCCATTCTCGGAGCGCGTTGTCGCATATCTCCGCCGCGCGCTCGGGGTCCAATTGCAACCAGGCACCGACGAGAACTGAACACATATCGACACCCTTGGCGCCCGATGACGACACCGAGCCCGACAGCTCCTCACAGATCGCCACGGACTCCGCCCTGTCCACAGTGCGCAATGCGATCGCGACATCGCACAGCGCGGTGACCCGCAGCACCGGATCGACAATCCGGAGCGCGACCTCGCGGGCCGTACGCGCGAGTTCCCGCGCGACGTCCTGATTCGTCTCCGATCCGATCCGGGCGCAGTAGGCGCGCACCTCCGCGGTAGGCCACGAGATGGATTGCACGAGCGGGTCGATCGACTCGGCCTCACCCCTGGCGACCATGACCTCGACGAGTTCGCTCATCGCCAGCGAGGGCGAGACGGTGGTGCCCGACGTCCGCGCGAGCATAACCGCTCGGTCGATATCGCCGAGCTGAGCCCAGACCAGTGCGAGACCCCAGGGAACCAGTTCCGCATTACGTTCGATGCCGTTTCGATCCAGCGCCAATTCCAGCGCATTCTTCACATCCGGAACCGGTGACTCCGCGATCATATCCAGCGCATCGCTTATTTCCGCCAGGGCGTGCGCTCCCGATTTGTCAATCGTCGACAGCAGTCTCCGGCGGTCACGGTCCCGGGCCAGTGCGACGACCCGATCGACATCCCCTGCCGCCCGCAGCATGGTGAAGTAGTCCCGCAACAAGTAGCCGGGAGTATCTTCCGGCCAGCCCCGTTCCCGGTGTTCATCGGCCCATTCGTCCATCCGGCGGCGGTATCGGTCCATATCATGCTTCATTCGCACCTCAGCCTCTCGCCGCAACTCCCCGTGCGCGAAAGTGTACCTCGCGTCCCGCCGTCCGCGCATCGCCTCATATTTCGATACCACCCGGCTTTTGATAATCGATTCCACTCGCACATATGGTTTTTGCGCGAGACCGGCCAGTTCCGCACAGGACAATGCCGCTCCCGCCGCGACAAGATATCCGAGGACATCCAATCCCAGGTCATCGGCGATCAGGCGTTCCAGATCTTTTCTCGACTCGTCCCGTAATACTCGCGCGTGCGCGGATACCGACAGGTCCCGAATCACGCCGGGGTTCCGCAGGGGATGCCCCTCGGGCAGGTCGGACGGCAGCACGAGGTCGTTTCGCGCGGTGACGATCACCCGCACCCCCTCCGGCAACCGGGCCGGGAGCACACCGGCGATGCTGTACTCGGCGTCTCTTCTGGTCGGATCGACGCCGTCGTCCTCGTCCAGACCGTCCACCACCAGGACGAGACGATGGCCGTCACTACTGCAGTGCCACGCCGTTTCGGCCAAGTAGCTTTCCCACTCACCTGGTCCGACACCGTATTTGACGTCGAGATCTCCCCGCAGTTCCGACATCTGGCTGAGCGTGTTGTCGATGAACGCACGCCGGCCGGACGATTGCAGGCGTCGGCTGACGAACGACCACACCAGCCGCACTCGCGATTGCGGGTCCTCGAGCGTTCGCACGACGAACGACGACAGCAGCGCCGTCTTCCCCGACCATGCCGGGCCGCGCCACCACATCCATCCGGACCCGTCGCTCGCAGCGCAGAAGGATTCCAGTTCGGAGATCTCCCTTTCCCGCCCGATCAGCCTATCGGGCGCGAGCCAGCGGACATCCGCCGTCGTCTGAACGTGCGACGCCACCGGACGGCTGGAAAAACTGTTGTGCTCGTAGGTGATATTGCCGGAATTACCCGACACGGCAACTCCGTGGATGGCCGTCGCCCGGCCGGTGCGGGTCGCCGACTGCCGCCCTGTCACCGATTCGGTCCCCGGGCGGCGCTCCCGGCCGGGTGCCCCGAATCGCCCGGCGGATCCTCGCCGCCGCCGGGTGCGGACCGGTTGTCCGAGATCTGCGTTCCGGATACCGCCCGTCCGTCGACAGCGATGGCGTCACCGCTTTCCATACTTTCCAGCGTTCCGGAGGCGCCGGGTGGCGCCTGCACCCCGGAAATGCTCTCGCCGCGAACGGCGACCGCCGATCCGGTCTTCCGCGCCGTGACGGCCGGGCCGCGGCGGTCGACCGGGCGCAGTGCCGCCCAGACCGCGACTCCGACGGCCGCGACAGCGAAAACCGCGGAGACCGACTGGGCGATGGTGTCGGCCCGGCCCGATTCGACGGAGGCAAGCCACGCGGTCAGGCCGGCGGCCACGAGACAGGTGACGAACAACGCCCATCGATGCAGTCGCATCACCTCATTATCCACGACTCCTGTTGCGTATCAGTCGATTTCACTCCTCTCGAGTTTCTCACCAGCTACCACCGAGTCCACCGCATCATCCCGCGTCAACTGACGAGCAACGGCACGGCACGGCGGTACGGTTCACCACCGGACCGCCACCGCGGACATCACATTCGATTCAGCGGGGCGAACCGGGCGAGCCCCAGCTACTCCCGGGCGGATATTCGCCGACATTGTGCCGGGCTCTGCTGGCCTATTACGCGTCGGACGCGTTTACGTTCCCAGAGTTGGGGTGGAATTCCCCCCGGCGGTGATGCGGCCGCTGTTCGGCGGTTACGACGGCGATGCCGGATTACGCGCCGGAGGCGTAGGGCCGCAAGCCCCGAAACCCTTCGTCTGGCAAACCGGCGGTACCGGCTGACACCATGCGGTTGATCATCCGGGCGAACCGCCGGGAAACGGGGTGTCCGCCGCGGAAGCCGGGCCCCTCCGTCGGCCCGCGGTCGTCGTGCCCACCGAGAGCACGGGGCGTCCGGGACACGGGAGGGGCTGGATATGACCGAAACATCGGATACCGCAACGCGATTGCCGACGACCAGGGCACCCGGCCGGCCGTTCGACCCGCCGGGCGAGCTGGCCGCGCTGCGCGAGCGGGCGCCGCTGGTGCGGATGGAGTTTCCGGACGGGCACCTGGGCTGGCTGGCGACCGACTACGCCACCGTGCGGGCGATTCTCGCCGATCAGCGGTTCACCTCGCGGCACGAGCTCATGCACTACGCGCTGGCCGATATCGCGCTGCCGCCGGCGCCCATCGGTCAGTTCCTCGCGCTCGATCCGCCCGACCACACCCGGTTCCGGCAGTTGCTGATCGGCAAGTTCACCGCGCGGCGGATGCGGCTGCTCGCGGAGCAGGTGCAGGAGATCACCGCCGAGCATCTGGATGCCATGGAGCGGGCGGGCGGGCCCGCGGATCTGGTGAACGCCTTCGCCTATCCGATTCCGGCGATGATGATCTGCGAGCTGCTCGGCGTTCCCCGGGACGATCGGGCCCAGTTCCGCGGGTTGATGGAGATGCAAACGGATCCGGACCTGTCGCCCGACGAGCAGTTCGAGCAGGTGTACGCCGGGTTCGAGGCGTTGCAGGACTACATCCGCGGGCTGGTGGTGGCCAAGCGGACCGCGCCGACCGACGACCTGCTGAGCGATCTGATCACCGCCGACTCCGACCTGAGCGAGGACGAACTGGTCGGCGTCGGCGCGTTCCTGCTCGGCGCCGGCCTCGAGACGACCGCGAACATGTTCGCGCTGGGCACCTTCGCGCTCCTGCGCCACCCGGACCAGTTCGCCGCGCTGCGCGCCGAGCCCGGCCTGGCCGACCGCGCCGTCGAGGAGCTGATGCGCTACCTGAGCATCGTGCACACCTACTCCCGTGCCGCGCTGGAGGATGTCGAGGTGGCGGGCGAGGTCGTCAAAACCGGTGAGACCGTGGCCCTTTCGGTCCAGGCCGCCAACCGCGACCCGGCCAGGTTCGACGACCCCGACACCCTGGACATCCACCGCAACGCGGTCGGCCAGCTCGGTTTCGGCCACGGCATCCACCAATGCCTCGGCCAGCAGCTGGCCCGGGTGGAGATGCGAGTGGCCCTGCCCGCCTTGGTAACCCGCTTCCCCACCCTGCGCCTGGCCGTGTCCCCGTCCGAGGTGCCGCTGCGCGAGCAGATGGACGTCTACGGCGTCCACAAGCTCCCGGTCACCTGGTAGGCCGGGGGCTCATGGCACCGTCTCAGATCTGCGCCGGCCGCATGATCGCGTACGGGTAGGCCGCGGCGCGGCCCTGGAAGGAGAGGATCCGCGGGTTCCGGACCCGGCCCTCGCGAATCTCGATGGCGCGCCGGATCGTCTCGCTCCCGTCCCACGCTTCGGGGCCCGACATGACGATCGGCAGGTACTCCAGCAGGGCCTCGGAGATCTCCCAGGTGGCGGAGTTCCACAGGTACGAGGGGGTGTGGTCGACGCCGTAGTAGTACAGGTCCGCGCCGAGGGTGAACATCGGGTCGGCGAACGAGGTCGGCCGGGCCCATTCGAAGCCCATGCCCTCGTCGCAGGAGACGTCGACGAACAGCGTGCCGGGCGCGAAGAAGGGCAGGTCCTCCTCCAGCACGAACATCAACGGCTCGTCGGTGTCCTGCAGGATGCAGTTGACGACGATGTCGTACTGGGCCAGCATCTTCGCCAGCGGCCCCGGCTCCGGCGCCTTCAGTGCCAGGGTCCGGCCGGGGTTGTCCGGGTCCCGCTCGAAATGCTGCATCCGCACCGACGCGAAGGGCGCCGCGACCGCCGGGACGCTGCGTTGCGTCAGCACCGTCACGTCACTGATGCCGAGCGCCGAGAGGGCACGGACCGCGCCGCGGGCGGTGGCGCCGAAGCTGATCACGGCCGCGCGCAGCCGGCGCCCGTAGTCTCCGCAGGAGCCCCGCAGTTGCAGCGCGTGCAGCACCGAGCAGTAGCCGGCCAGCTCGTTGTTCTTGTGGAAGACGTGGACGCTGAAGTTGCCCTCCTTCGTCCAGTGATTCATTGCCTCCCAGGCGATCAGGGTCAGACCCCGGTCGACGGCGAGCTGGGTCAGCCGCTGGTCCTGGACGCAGTGCGGCCATCCCCACACGACCTGGCCGGGACGCAGATTCTCCAGATCCTCGGACGACGGCTTCGGCAACAGCAGCACGTCGCATTCGGAGAACAGCTCCGCACGGGTGCGATGGCCGGCGACCAGCGGCTCGAGGCTCTCGTCGGCGTAGCCGAACCGTTCACCGTAGCCGCGTTCGAGAAAGATGCGGTTGCGAAGCCCCGGATCGATCCGGTCGACATGGGCCGGATGAATCGCCAACCGCCGTTCGTCACTTTTCCGGGAGGTTCCGACGACACCGGCAGTAAGTTGCTTCACCTGCTGAGCCTACGCGCAGGTAAGCGCGCCGATGTCGCCGGGCGGAATCCGGCGCCGGTGCTACAGCCCCAGGTCCCGGGCCACGATCACCTTCATCACCTCGCTGGTGCCGGCGTAGATGCGGGCCACGCGGGCGTCGGTGTACAGGCGGGCGATGGGGTATTCCATCATGTAGCCGTAGCCGCCGAACAGTTGCAGGCAGCGGTCGACGACCCGGGCCTGGGTCTCGGTGCAGAACAGCTTCACCCGGGCCGCGTCCGCACCGGACAGGACACCGTCGAGCAGATCCGACACCGCGCGGTCGATCATCGTCTGGGCCGCCTCGACCTCCGCCGACATCGCCGCCAGTTCGAACTTGGTGTTCTGGAACGAGGCGACCGGTGTGCCGAATGCCTTGCGCTCCTTGGTGTATTCGATGGTGGTGGCGATGGCGGCGCGGGACTGGGCCACCGAGCCGACCGCCACGGTGAGCCGTTCCTGCGGCAGGTTGTGGCCCAGATACCCGAACGCCGCGCCCTCGTCACCGAGCCGGTTGGCCACCGGCACCCGCACGTCCTGGAAGGACAGCTCCATCGTGTCCTGCACCTTGCAGCCCATCTTGTCCAGCATGCGGCCGCGGGTGAAGCCGGGCATGCCGTCCTCGACGACCAGCAGGGTGAGCCCGGCGCGGCGGTTGTCCGGATCGGTCGCGGTCCGGGCGACCACGATCACCAGATCCGCGAGCAGGCCGCCGGTGATGAAGGTCTTCGCGCCGTTGAGGATGTAGTGGTCGCCGTCGCGGACCGCGGTGCTGCGCATACCCGCGAGGTCCGAACCGGTCCCCGGTTCGGTCATGGCGATGGCGGTGAGCAACCGCCCCGTCGCCAGTCCGGGGAACCACCGTTCCCGCTGTTCGGCATTCGCGTATTCCAGGAAGTACGGCAGGATCACATCCAGCTGGGTGCGCACGGTGCCGAGGGTGACCAGCGCGCGGGCCGCCTCCTCCTGGAGGATCACGTTGTAGCGGTAGTCGCGCAGCCCCGCTCCCCCGTGCTCCTCCGGCAGCGCGAAGCCGAGCAGCCCGAGATCGCCCATCTCGGTGAAGATTTCGAGCGGCATCACGCCGGACTTCTCCCATTCGGGGTAGTCCGGAACGATGCGCTTCTCGATGAAATCCCGTGCCAGCTGCCGGAACGCCTCGTGGTCGTCGGTGAACAGCTCTCGTCGCATGCCGTGGCTCCGTTCAGGCGATCAGCTCGACGACGGTGGCATTCGCGGTGCCGCCGCCCTCGCACATGGTCTGCAGTCCGTAGCGAATTCCGTTGTCGCGCATGTGATGAATCATCCGGGTCATCAGCACGGCGCCGGAACCGCCGAGCGGATGGCCGAGCGCGATGGCGCCGCCCAGCGGGTTCATCAGCTCCGGATCCGCGCCGGTCTCGGCCAGCCAGGCCAGCGGTATCGGCGCGAACGCCTCGTTCACCTCGAACACGCCGATTTCGGAGAGCGCCACACCCGCCTTGCCCAGGGCCTTGTCGGTGGCCGGGATGGGGCCGGTGAGCATCAGCACCGGATCGGAGCCCGCCACCGTACCCGCCCGGTAGCGCGCCAAGGGGGTCAGGCCGAGTTCACGGGCCTTGTCCGGCGTGGTCAGCAGCAGGGCCGCCGCGCCGTCGGAGATCTGCGAGGAGTTGCCGGCGTGGATCACGCCGTCGTCCTGGAACGCCGGTTTCAGCCCGGCCAGCTTCTCCGCGGTGGTGCCGCGCCGGATACCCTCGTCGGCGGTCACCACACCGGATTCCGTAGGGACACCGACGATCTGGTCGGTGAAGGCGCCCGCGTCCTGGGCCGCGGCCGCCCGCTCGTGCGAGGCGGCGGAGTACTCGTCGAGCCGGGTCCGGTCGAATCCCCATTTGCGCGCGATCAATTCGGCCGAGATCCCCTGGTTGAAGGAGAAGTCGTCGTAGCGTGCGAGCACCTTCGGCCCGTACGGCATGCCGGAGGCCCGGGCCGCGCCCAGCGGCACCCGGCTCATCGCCTCCACACCACCGGCGACCACGACGTCCTGCTGTCCCGACAGCACCGCCTGCGCCGCGAAATCCAATGCCTGCTGGCTGGATCCGCAGGCGCGGTTGATCGTGGTGCCCGGAATGCTCTCCGGCCAGCCCGCCGCCAGGACGGAATAACGGCCGATATTGCTCGACTGGTCGCCGACCTGCGAGACACAGCCCCAGACCACGTCCTCGACCACGGCCGGATCGAGGCCGGTCCGATCGGCCAGCGCGGTGAGCACCACCGCCGACAGATCGGCCGGATGCACGCCCGACAGCGCACCGTTGCGTTTACCGACGGCGGTGCGGACCGCCCCGGCAATGACCACCTCACGCATCTTGTTACCTTCCGTTCTCGGATTCGTGGCCCGTGCCGATCGGCGGCCGCCGGACCGTCCAGCGACCGGTGAACCGGGGCTCGCGCCGCTCGGCGAACGCCGCGAACGCCTCCGGCGCGTCGGCCGTCGCGAAGTTCAGCCCCTGCGCCCGGGCCTCCGCGGCCAATGCCTCGCGCAGTGTGGCGTCGGCGCCGTCGTCCAGTAGCGCCTTGGTCTGAGCGAGCGCCACCGGCGGTCCGGCGGCCAGGCGCGCACCCAGATCCGTGGTGAATTCGTCGATGTCGTCGGCCGCCACCACCCACGTCACCAGGCCCAGGTCCCAGGCCTCCTCGGCGTCGATCGTCTCGGCCAGCAGCGTGAGCCGCTTGGCCTGCTGCAACCCGACCAGCCGGGGCAGCAGCCACGAGCCGCCGAGATCCATCGACAGCCCCCGCTTGGTGAAGATCTGCGCGAAGGTCGATTCCGGCGTGGCGACGACAAGATCGCACCCCAGCGCCAGATTCCAGCCCGCCCCCACCGCGACACCCGTAACCTTCGCCACGGCCGGCTGCGGAATCTCGTGCAGCAGTATCGCGACATCGGTGAGGGCACGCATCCGATAGATCGGATGACTGTTGTCCGGCACCGAGATATCGGCACCCGAACAGAACGCACCACCCGCCCCCGTGATCACCAGCGCGCGCACGGAACGATCGGACGCCGTGTCGCGCAACGCATCCGCCAGCGCGGCCCACAACTCGGCATCGATGGCATTCTTACGCTGCGGGCGATTGAGCGTGAGAGTGCGCACACCATCACGGTCCTCACACAGCAGAACCGGCTCGTGCGTCACGACCGCTCCCCGATCGCACCGCGCTCGCGCAGGTCGGCCAGTTCCGCTGCCGTGCAGCCGAGTTCGGCGAGAACCCCGTCGGTGTGCTCGTCGAGGGCCGGGACTGCGCCCATCGGCGGCTCGTAGCCGTCCAGCAGGGCGGGGGGCAGGAGTGACGGGATCGGCCCGCCCGGAGTGTCGATGGTGCGCCAGCGATCTCGCTCCACCAGTTGCGGGTGCTCGAGCACCTCGCTGGGGCGGTTGAAGCAGGCGTTGCCGATTCCGGCGTCGTCGGCGGTCTTCTGGATCTCCGCCAGGTTGTGCCGGGCGCACCACTCCCCGATCGCCTCGTCCAGCTCCGCGCGATGCCGCACGCGGCCCGGATTGGTCCGGAACCGTTCGTCCGCGGCGAGATCCGGGCGGCCGAGGATGTCGGTGGCCAGCCGCTGCCACTCGCGGTCGTTGGTGGTGCCGAGCACCACGGTGCGGCCGTCGGCGGTGGGATAGGAGCCGTAGGGCGACACGGCCGGGGAACTCATGCCGATCGGCTGCTGGTCGATCCCCGAGTGCCGGGTATAGGTGAGGTGGTAGCCCATCATCTCGGCCATGGTGTCGAACAGGCTCAGCGAGAGGGTGCTGCCCTGGCGGGTGCCGCGCGTCCTGCCGTGCAGCGCGGCCAGAATCGACAGTGCCGCATAGAGTCCGGTGGTGACGTCGGCGACGGGCGGGCCCGGTTTCGCGGGGGCGTCCGCGGTCCCGGTCACCGAGCACACGCCCGACTCCGCCTGCGCGAGCAGGTCGTAGGCGCGCTTGTGCGACAGCGGCCCGCCCGAGCCGAATCCGTCGATCTCCACCGCGATCAGGTCGGGATACCGCGCGGCGAGATCCGCGGGCGCCAAGCCGAGGCGCCCGGTGGCGCCGGGCGCGAGATTCGACACCAGCACGTCGGCGTGGGCCAGCAAGCGGTGCAGAAGACCCACGCCCGCGTCGGATTTCAGGTCCAGGACCACCGATTCCTTGCCGCGGTTGACCCACACGAAGTGGGCGGCCTGGCCGTGCACGACATCGTCGTAGTAGCGGGCGAAGTCGCCGCCCGCCGGATTCTCCACCTTGATCACCCGGGCGCCGAAATCGGCCAGCGTGCGGGTGCACATCGGCGCCGACACCGCCTGTTCCAGCGCGACGACCGTGATCCCGGCGAGCGGCCCCCCGGACGGTCCCGACGGACCGTCCGCGTCTCCCCCGGTCTCCTGCGCCGCCATCAGATCACCGTGCCACCGTCCACCGGCAGCACCTGCCCGGTGATGAACGACGCCGCATCGGAGGCGAGGAACACGAACGCGCCCGCCACCTCCTCCGGTTCGGCCCAGCGGCGCAACAGGATCCGGTCGAGCATCTGCTCGGAGAACTTCTCGTTCGTGCGGATGGTCTCGGTCATCGGCGTCGCGGCCAGCGGAGCGAGGGCGTTGACCAGAATGTTCTTGCGCGCGAACTCTTTCGCCAGCGACTTGGTGATGCCGATGATCGCGGCCTTGGCCGCCGAGTAGTTCACCTGCCCGAGGGTGCCCACCAGACCGGCGGCGGAGGTCACGTTGATGACCCGCCCGGTGCCGTCGGTGGGCAGGTAGTCCAGCGCGGCCTGCGTGCAGTTGATGGTGCCGAGCGCGTGAATGTCGAACAGCCGCTTGACCGATTCCTCGGTCGTCTTGGCGAACATCGCGGGAGCGGTGACACCGGCGTTGTTCACGACGATGTGAAGTACGCCGTCGGCCAAGCCGGCGGCTTTCTCGGCGGCGGCGCCGGCCGCGGCCCGATCGGTGACGTCGAACGCGAAACTCGCCGCCGTACCACCGTTTCCGGTGATCTTCTCCGCGACCGCGGCGGCCGCGTCCCCGTTCAGGTCGGTGACCAGCACGGCCGCACCGGCGCCGGCCAGTGCCTGCGCGACGGCCGAACCGATCCCGCCGGCCGCGCCGGTGACCAGGGCCGAGCGCCCGGTGAGGTCGAACAGTGCCTGTGTCATCAGTAACTCCTCGGCATTCCCAGGGTGTGCGAACCCAGATAGTTCAGAATCATTTCCTGGCTGACCGGGGCGATGCGCATGACGCGCGCCTCCCGGAAGTAGCGGGCCACGTGATACTCCTCGGCGTACCCCATCCCGCCGTGCGTCTGCATCGCCCGGTCGGCGGCGGTGAAGCCCGCCTCGGCGCACAGGTACTTGGCCGTATTCGCCTCGCGCCCACAGGGTTTGCCCTGGTCGTAGAGCCAGGTCGCCTTGCGCAGCATCAGCTCGGCGGCATCCAGGTGGGCGAGCGAGTCGGCCAGCGGGAACTGGATGGCCTGGTTCTTCCCGATCGGCCGGTCGAACACCACGCGCTCCTTGGCGTAACGCACCGCCTTGTCCAGCGACACCCGGCCCAGGCCCAGCGCCTCGGCGGCGATCAGCATGCGCTCCGGATTGAGTCCGTCGAGCAGGTACCGGAACCCCTTGCCCTCCTCACCGACCCTGTCCTCCACCGGGATTCGCAGATCGTCGATGAACACCTCGTTGGAGGTCACGGCATTGCGGCCCATCTTGGGGATCGGCCGGACGTCGATGTGCGCGCGATCGATGTCGGTGAGAAACAGCGTCATGCCGTCGGTCTTCTTGGTGACCTCGTCGTAGCTGCTGGTGCGCGTCAGCAGCAGGATCTTCTCCGACTCCATCGCCTTGGAGATCCACACCTTGCGCCCGTTCACCACGTAGTGGTCGCCGTCGCGGCGGGCGAAGGTCTTGATGCGCGGAGTGTCCAGTCCCGCACCGGGTTCGGTCACGCCGAAGCACACGTGCAGATCGCCGGTCGCGACGCGCGGCAGCGTGCGCCGCTTGAGTTCCTCGGAGCCGTGCACGACCACCGGATGCATGCCGAAGATCGACAGGTGGATGGCGGTGGCGGCGTTCATGCCGCCCCCGGACCGGGAGACCTGCTCGGCCAGGATGGTCGCCTCGGTGATGCCCAGCCCGTGGCCGCCGTACTCCTCCGGGATGGCCAGGCCCAGCCAGCCGCCGGCGGCGATGGCCTCGTAGAACTCCGTGGGGAACTCGTGGTCGCGGTCCTTCTCCATCCAGTACTGGTCGTCGAACTTCCGGCACAGCTCGGCCACCGACGTGCGGATCAGCTCCTGATCCTCCGACAGCTCGAAATTCATGCCTTCGGCATTCGTGTCACCGGACACCGCTACACCTCCATCTCCTCGTCTCCCGGCGCGCTCACCACTGACGGGTCACGCACCGGGCGGGCACGTCCACCGGCCGGGCAGCGCGAAAACGGTTGCCCGGCCGGGCTGTTCGGCGGTTCGGTCACGGTGCGGCCGAGCCGACCCCGTCGAGCCGAATCTCGCTACCCACCACGCGATTCCCGAGCTCGTCGAGATCGTGCGACTGCCGCGCCAGCCAGAACCGCAGGAAGTTGGTCAGCGAATAGCGAAGAAACAGCGCCGAACCCACCACGGTCCCGGCGATACCGCCCAACGCCAGGGTAATGGCATCGCGCTGCACCAGCGGGTCGGTCGTGCTGTGCGACAGGAAGTAGGACGCCACCGCGACCGCCAGGCCGGCCACCATCAGCACGACGCCGACGCGCAGCCACAGCGCCGATCGCCCGGCCGCCGGATCGGGAATCTTCAACTCCTGCAATTCGCGGACGAATCTGTCCGCACGTGTTTCAGTCATGGGGTACTTCCTAGATAGAGGGCTGCCAATTCGTCGCGAATCTCGTCGGGATGCCCCTGCCGGGAGACGCGCCCGCGCACCAGCACCGCGGCGTGGTCGGCAATGCCCAGGACGGCGGCCGCGAACTGCTCCACCACCAGCACCGCGACCCCTTGGCGGGCGATCGCGGCCACTTCTTCGTAGAGCTGCCCGGCGACCAAGGGCGCCAAGCCCATCGACAGCTCGTCGAGCAACAGCACGGCCGGGTCGGTGGCCAGTCCCCGGGCCAGCGCGAGCATCTGCTGTTCGCCGCCGGACAGGGTGCCGGCGATCTGGCCGGCGCGCTTGCCGAGCACGGGGAACCGGTCGAACGCGGTCTGTTCGATCTCCGCGCGCGAGCGGCCGGTGAACGTCATCATCAGCAGGTTGTCGCGCACGGTGAGGTTCGGGAATACGCCCCGGCCCTCCGGGATCAGGCAGACACCCGCCCGGGCCAGGTCGCGCGGCTGCGCGCCGGTCGCGTCGCGCCCGCCGAGCAGCAGCCGCCCGGACGCGATCGGGTGCACGCCCGCGATCGCCTTCAGGGTCGTGGTCTTGCCCGCCCCGTTGGGACCCAGCAGCGCCACCACCTGCCCGGCCGCGACGTCCAGATCCACCCCGTGCAGCACCGTGACGGCATCGTAGGCGGCCCGCACCGCCCGCAGCCCCAGCAGTGCGGGGCCATCGGGAACCTCGGAACTCGTTGTCTCCGTGCCCTTCTCGGTCACGCTTCGAACGCTCATACGTCCCCCAGGTAGGCCGCCAGCACGGCCTGGTCGGAGCGGATGGCCGCGGGCGGGCCGGAGGCGATGACCTTGCCGAGGTCCAGCACGAACACCTCGTCGCACACGTTCATCACCAGGCCCATATCGTGCTCGACGAGCAGTACCGCGGTGCCGTCGTCGGCCAGCGAGCGCAGCAGATCGCCGAAACGCTCGGTCTCGGTGTGGTCCTGGCCCGCGGCCGGCTCGTCGAGCAGGATCAGCCCGGGACGCGCCGCAACGGCCCGGCCCACCTCCACCAGGCGGGCGGTGCCCGTCGGCAGGTCGTCGGCGGAGGTGTCGGCGACCTCGTGCAGGCCGAGCCGATCGATGATCTCGGCGACGGTCCGGTGCGCCTGCCGGCGATGCGGGCCGAGTTCGGCGGCCACCAGCAGATTGTCGCGAACGGTCAAGCGGCCGAACAACTCCAGCCGCTGGAACGTCCGGGCCAGGCCGTGCCGGGCGCGGCGCGAGGGCCCGAGCCGGGTGACGTCGGCGCCGCCGATCGCCACCCGCCCGCTGGTCGGCTTGCGCAGCCCGCAGATCACGTCGAACAGCGTGCTCTTGCCGGCCCCGTTGGGGCCGATCAACCCGGTCACCGCGCCGCGCTCGGCGCGCAACCCGGCGCCGTCCAGCGCCCGGTTGCCGCCGAACACGACGGTGACATCGTCAACTTCCAGTAGCGACGGCACGGTCGAGCACCTCCCTGTCCCGAGCGTCCCAGGGGCGCTGGAGGCCCCACCATTCGACCGGCACGTCGACCGGCCCGGGCTCCGGCCGGGTCCGCGACGCGTGCCAGATGCGTGCGGCCACCGCGGCCACCACGACCCCGAGGGTGAACATCCAGCCGTTGATCGCGTCGATCAGCCGCAGTCCCCACAGTCCGAGAACCACCAGTCCCAGCGCCGGGGCGACGATCCGGTCGCGCAGCATCGGGAACCAGTCCTTGCGCAGCGGCCCGATCGCGCCCTCCCGGAGAACGCCGCCGCCGAACGCGATTCCACCGAGCGAGGGCAGCACCTGCGCGAGATTCTGCAGGCCGGGCCACAGCACCGGGATGACGTTCAGCGGCCCGGCGAAGACCATGCCCGTGAACATGCCCGCGCCGACCGCGCCCAGCCCGGCGATGGTCACGATCAGGAAGATCGGCAACCCGGCGACGAAGTTGAACTGGTCCGGCCCCACCGCCCGCAGCTGCATGCCGTACAGCGCACCGCCCAGCCCGGCGATGGCGGCCGAGAGGGCGAACACCAGCACCCGGGCCACCAGCAGGCTGCCGCCGAGGGTGGCGTAGGCCGCCTCGCTGTCGCGCAGCGCGATCAGCCGCCGCCCGAACCGGCTGCGCCGCAACAGCGCAACCCCCACGCCCGCGACCGCCAGGCATACCGAGGCGAATACCGTGATCTCCGCGGTGGAGTCCAGTTCCAGGCCGAACAGGTCGGGCCCGACCAGCGAGACCGAGCCCTGATCGAACAGCGAGATCCGCACGCCGAGAATCTCGAACGAGGGCAGCGTGAAGATCCACCGGTCCAGCACGACCGCGAACGCGGCCGTCGCCAGCGCCAGGTACACGCCCGAAAGTCGCAGCGCCGGAACGGCGACCACCGCCCCGACGACACCGGCGATGGCCATCGCCGCGAGCAGCGCCCACCACTGGCCGTCCGGCCCCAGATGCGCGTACGCCACCGCACCCACGCCGGCCAGGCTCAGCTGGCACAGCGAGATCTGCCCGGCGAACCCCAGCAGCGGCACGTAGGACAGCGCGATCACGCCCCACGCGAACATGGCGCCGTAGGTGATCAGATCGGCCTCGCTGAGCATGGTCGCCAGCATCAGGCCGAACACCACGATCGCCGCGGCGAACGCCGCCGACCCGTTGATCGTCGGCAGCGGAACGGATTTCAGCTTGCGGTCGCGCCCGCGCAGCCGCCCGTGCGGGAACGCCAGCAGCGCCACGAACAGCAGCAGCGCGGGCGCCGCCAGCCGCAACCCGGGCAGATAGGCGTTGCTCGGGAGATATCCGGTGAGATAGCTCTCCATCAGCCCGATCACCACGGCGCCCAGGAACGTCATCGGCAGGTTGCGCAGGCGGCCGAAAATGGCCGCGCTGTAGGCGCTCACGATCAGCAGCGACAGTTGCTGGGCATCCAGCGTCACCGTCGGCGCGATCAGGATGCCGCCGATCGCGGCCAGTTCGATGCCCAGAATCCAGGCGATCCGGTTGGCCCGGCGTGGATCGGCGCCGGTCAGTCCCACCAGCGCCCGGTCGTCCACGGTCGCCCGCATCTCCGCGCCGGTTCTGGTGCGGAACAACAGGATTCGGAGCACGACCGCGACCGCCACGGCGACCGCCATGGTGAGCGCCTGATGCCAGGTGAGGGTGACCGGGCCGAGGTCGATCGAGGACCGGTCGGCGAAGAACCGTGGCAGCGACCGCGATTCGTTCGGATTCCAGACCCACCGCGCCAGCACGATCAGACCGCTCAGCAGCGCGATGGTCATCACCAGCTTCTCGGCGTCCCCGAGCCCCTGCGTCGGCGCCAGCGCCTTACCGAACGCCAGGCCGAACAGGGGCGCGAAGACCAGCAGCACCGCGACGATCGCCATCGGCACCGGCCAGTCCCAGCCGATCGTCAACTGCCAGTACACGAATGCCGAGATCATGCCGGCGGCGCCGTGCGCGAAGTTGAACACGCCCGTGGTGGTGTAGGTGAGCACCAGGCCGCTGCCGATGATGGCGTAGATCGCCGCCGTGCTGAGGCCGACGATCCCGAACGCTAGGAACTGCTCCATCAGTGCGAAAGCTCCGTCACTTCAGGTCGTTCATGCTCTTGCCGACATCGGCCAGCGTGGTCGGCTTACCGAAGTCGCGGGTGTACCGGTAAGGCGTGAAGCCGCACCGGAACTCGCCGTTGTTCGGCTTGAAGTCGGCGGTCTCCCAGCCGTCCGGGGTGGCCTTCTGCACGTTGAAGCAGCGGGTCTGCTCGGCGAGCGGGCGGGACAGATCGATCGGCGCCTGCAACCCGCCGGCGGTCCACGCGGTCTCCTTGCTCGCGGTGTTGTACACGCACGAGCGGGTGAGGGTGTCACCACAGCTGGACGCCGACTTCGCGAACAGCAGCCAGGACTGGAACGCGCGCAGCACCTGGAAGGTGATGTCGGCATCCGGGGCGTACTGCTCGAACAGATCCTTCAGCTGCTTGACGGCCGGCACCCGGTCGGCCGCGTCCAGCGGCGCGGTGCCGCTCATGTCGAGCACGTTGTTCTGCGAGCTCAGCGAGTTCTTCGCGCCGTCGAGGAAGATCTGGTTGTAGGAGTTGGCGTTCGCGTCGATCCAGTCCAGCTTGTAGTTCATGCTGGTCAGCGTGTCCTCCAGCTTGGCAAGATAGCGGAAGTCGCCGAAGAAGATGAGGCCCTTGACGTTCGCGGACTTGATCGCCTGCGCGTAGGGCGTCCAGTCGGCGACGCCCGCGATCGGGTACAGCTCGTTGTAGGTGATCTTCGCCCCGGCCGCCGTGAGCGATTCGCTCATCTTGTCGCCCATGACCTTGGTGATGGGCGAGTCGCCGTTGATCATCCCGATCGCGCCGGCCGAATCCGGGTAGGCCTCCTTGATCAGCCAGTCCTGAAAACCGCTGTACGGGTTGACCGGCTCCGACGCCGAGGAGCCGGCGCCGAGCTGCAGATCCGATCCGGTGTTCGCGGTCTGGGTGACCTGCGCCGGGAACTCGGGCAGCAGGCACGACAGCCGGTCCTTCACGCCCAGGCCGTCCAGCGCGGCGCTCCCGCCGACCAGGAAGAAGTCCTCGCGACAGGCGTCGAGCATGCGCTGGCGCGTCTCCATCAGCTTGGTGTCGCGCAGGTTCGAGACCAGCTTGCGCCCGTTGATCCCCCCGGCGGCATTGCACCAGGAGGTGAAGACCTTCGCGGCGTCGACGAAGTCGGGGTTCTTCGTGAAGCCGATGTCGGAGAAGGTGCCGACGTCGATCTCGTCGGCCGTAACACCCTGGGCCGAGGGGCTTTTCGCGCTGCCGGGTCCGCAGACTCCGGTCAGGTCGCCGAAGTTGCCCGTCGCCGCTGCCGGAGCGGGACCCGAGCCCTCCTCGGTCCCCCGCGTTCCGCCCTCGCGGCCGCAGCCGGCGGTCACCAAGAGCGCGAACGCCATCAGAGCAACGAGTATGCGTTGCGGTTTCACCGTGGTTCCTCCTTCGGTGCCGGACGGCACCCGATTCGCCGCCGGGGCGCCGCCGACACCGGATCCGCCTGCTCACGCGGATCCGCCTCGCCCTGGATGGCACTATAGCCACTATGGAAACTATATTCTCATAACTGGATAATCAATATACGGATTTTGGAGAGCACCATCTACACGCGCATCCCGAAGGAGATGCGGCCCCGACCCCCGGCGGCTGCCGGGACCCCCGACACCGGTCGGCGTTGACACCGCCACGGCGGCATGGAAATCTGATAGTCGAAAAGTGAGAATGCTATTCTCATCGAGAGGTCCCCGCCCGCGACACCCGTCGGCGCACAGCCGGACCACGAAAGGTAATCCGTTGGCACACTTCACCAAACCAGCCGCGGGAAGCTGGACAGAGAACTATCCCGAGCTGGGCACCGCGCCCGTCGACTACACCGACTCGATCGACCCCGAGTTCTACGAGGCCGAGCGCCAGGCGATCTTCCGCAAGAACTGGCTCAACGTCGGCCGCATCAACCGACTACCCAAGGCCGGCAGCTACTTCACCAAGGAGCTGTCCTGCATCGGCACCTCGCTGATCATCGTCAAGGACACCAAGGGCGTGGTGCGGGCGTTCCACAACATCTGCCGGCACCGCGGCAACAAGCTGGTCTGGGACGACTACCCGAACGAGGAGACCTCGGGCGTCTGCCGCCAGTTCACCTGCAAGTACCACGCCTGGCGCTACAGCCTGGAGGGTGACCTGACCTTCGTCCAGCAGGAGAAGGAGTTCTTCGACCTGGACAACGACAAGTTCGGGCTCAAGCCCGTGCGGTGCGAGGTGTGGGAGGGGTTCATCTTCATCAACCTCGACGAGCACGCCAAGCCCCTCACCGAGTACCTGGGCGGCTTCGCCAAGGGCCTGGAGGGCTACCCGTTCGAGCAGATGACCGAGGTGTTCAGCTACCGCGCCGAGATCGGCAGCAACTGGAAGCTGTTCATCGACGCGTTCGCCGAGTTCTATCACGCGCCGATCCTGCACATGAAGCAGGCGGTCAAGGACGAGGCCGACAAGCTCGCCAACGTCGGCTACGAGGCGCTGCACTACGAGATCGACGCGCCGCACTCGATGGTCTCGTCCTGGGGCGGCATGGCTCCGCCGAAGGACCCCTCGATGGTCAAGCCGATCGAGCGAGTGCTGCGCAGCGGGCTGTTCGGCCCGTGGGACCGCCCCGACATCGAGGGCCTCGATCCGCTGCCCGAGGGCATCAACCCGGCCAAGCACCGGGCCTGGGGCGTCGACGAATTCGAGTTCTTCCCGAACTTCTCGCTGCTGTTCTGGGCGCCGGGCTGGTACCTCACCTACCACTACTGGCCGACCGCCGTGGACCGGCACATCTTCGAGGCGAGCCTCTACTTCGTGCCCGCCCGCAACGCCCGGCAGCGGCTCGCCCAGGAACTCGCCGCGGTCACCTTCAAGGAGTACGCACTGCAGGACGCGAACACCCTGGAGGCCACCCAGACCATGGTCGCCACCCGCGAGGTCACCGAGTTCCCGCTCAACGATCAGGAGATCCTGCTCCGCCACCTGCACAAGACCGCCCAGCGCATCGTCGAGGAGTACCGCAATGGCCGTCCACAGTAATCAGCCCGCCCCGCAGCTGCCGGCCGAGTTCGCCGACCTCGCGCAGTTCTCGGACTGGATCCTGCCGACCGAGCCGGAGCGCTACAACAAGCGGCTGGCCTCCTCGATGGAGGAGATGCAGGCGCTGTACGACGCGGTGTTCCCCCGCCTGGAGCCGGCGATGGACTTCTGCGACAAGTACGACTGGGACGATCTGCCCGACGAGGTCCGCAACCTGTTCCATCTGTTGCAGTCGCTGGTGATGGTGTCGTTCCCGGTCGAGGTCTGGAAGCAGCCGCGCGTACCCGATTCCGGGGCGGCGTATCTCGACATCGTCCGCGAGCCGGTGGTCTGACCGGTGGCCGCGCCGGACGCGATCGCCGGCACCCCCGACGAGCAGATTGCCCGGTTCCGGTCGGGCCTGCGGGACTGGCTGGCCGCCAACGATCTCACGCCGGGCCCGGACCATTCGCTGGACGGGCAGGTCGAGCAGTTGCTGCGGGTGCGGCGCGCGCTGTACGACGCGGACTGGATGCGCTACGGCTGGCCCGCCGAGGTGACCGGGCTCGGCGGGCCGGCCGCGCTGCGCGCCGTCCTCGGTGAGGAGGTCGCCTCCCGCGATCTGGCCGAGCCGGGCATCTATTCGATGATCGAGGTGCTGGCGCCGACGATGATCAGCTACGCCCGGCCGGAACTGGCCGCGGAGATGGTGCCGCTGCTGCTGTCCGGTCGCGAGCAGTGGTGCCAGGGCTTCTCCGAGCCCGGCTCGGGCAGCGATCTGGCCTCGCTGAGCACCAAAGCCGTTGCGCGCGGTGACGATTGGGTGATCAGCGGGCAGAAGGTGTGGACCAGCCTGGCGCAGTACGCGGCCCGCTGCGTACTGCTCACCCGCACCGGGCCCGGGCACGACGGGATCACCGCCTTCTTCGTCGACATGGACTCCCCCGGCATCACCGTGCGGCCGCTGCGCACCATGCACGGCGTCGACGAGTTCGCCGAGGTGTTCCTCGACGACGTGGTGGTGCCCGGCGACCGCATGCTCGGCAATCCCGGGGACGGCTGGCGGGTGGCGATGGATCTGCTGCCCTACGAGCGTTCCACCTGCTTCTGGCACCGGATCGCCTACCTGTTCACGCGAGTGGACCAGGTCGTGGAGCAGACCGCGATCGCCGACGACGCCGAACTGGGCGCCGCCTACCTGGCCCTGCACACCGTGCGCTGCCGCTCGCACGCGACCCAGCGGCGGCTCGCCGGCGGCGCCCGGCTCGGCGCGGAGACCTCGGTCGACAAGGTGCTGCTGGCGACGGCGGAACAGCGCCTGTTCGACACCGCGCGCGACTTGCTGCCCGGCGCGGTGGAATTCACCGATCCGGCGTGGCGCACCGAATTCCTGTACTCGCGCGCCGCCACCATCTACGGCGGCACCGCCGAGATCCAGCGCAACATCATCGCCCGCCGCCTGCTGGACCTGGGGAAGGAGTAACCGTGGCCGCACTCGATCCGGCCGAGCTCGACCTGCTCGCCGAGACGCTGCGCAAGACCATGGCCGCGACCACCGGAAGCGCGCTCGACGCGGCGCTGGGTGAGCTGGGCTGGCCGGAGTTACTCGCCGAGGCGCCCGAAGTCGCTGTGCCGCTGGTGTTCCGGCTGCTCGGCGAGACCGGGGCGCACGCCGCCGTCCTGAACGACGTTGTCCGGCAGTATCTTTCGTCCAGCGGGAACGGGGCGGTGGCATCGGAGGACGTTGTTCGACAATACGACCCGCGCGGCGAGTCCGGGACGCAGGCTGCCGCATCGGAGGACGCCGCGCGGCAGGCCGCCGGACTCACCGAAACCGGCTGGGCGCCACTGCCGTTCGCCGGAGGGACCTGGGTGGTGTGGGACCGCGACGGCGCACCCGGTGCGGCGGTGGACGAGGAACTCCCGTTGCGCACGGTCCCGTCCGGGGATCGGCTCCCCGACGAGGCCCTGGCCGCCGGCCGCCGCGCCCTCGCCTGGTGGCTACTGGGCACCGGCCACACCATGCTGACCCTGGCACGGCAACACGTGCTGGAGCGCAAGCAGTTCGGCCGCCCCATCGCCTCCTTCCAGGCCCTCCGCCACCGCCTCGCCGAAACCTTCGTAGCCCTGGAGGGCGCCGAGGCCACCCTCCACCACGCCGACACCGCCCTCGGCGCCCTCCTCGCCAAGGCCGCCACGGGCCAGGCGGCCCTCACCGCCGCCCGCCACTGCCAGCAGTGCCTGGGCGGCATCGGCTTCACCGCCGAACACGACCTGCAACGGCATATCCGGCGGACGCTGGTACTGGACGGATTACTCGGCAGTACAAGGGAATTGACGCGCGAGGCCGGGGCACACATCCGCACCGCCGGCTCGGCCCCGCGCCTGGCCCAGCTCTGAACTCCGGCCGCGGTGGCCCTACGAAACCGCGGTCATCCCTGGGCCGTGGCGACCCATAGCGCCAGTTCTGCTTCACGAGACGGCGTCCCGTCCCACGGATGGTTGTGGAAGTCCCGGTCGGTGAGGTAATCCATGTACTTCGCCTCGCTGTATCCCCAATTGGTGACCTGCAGCTCGGATGTCTCCGGCCCGAGTCTGCTGCCCTTCCACGCATGCGCGATGTCCGTGGCGACGGGGCGGAGATCATCCGGTCCCGCCGCCGTGGGGACGCGAAGACTGACGAGAAATGTCGGCTTGTCCGGTTCGCCGTGTTTGGTGATCGGGCCCACGGAGGTGATACATGCTCCCGCCGGAAGGGCCACCGCTGCCAGGGCGGTCTTCATCTCCTCGGCAAAGGGGGTGTCCACGGTCGGGTTACGGCACGCTGCCGGTACGACCGTGGTCGAGGTCGTCGTCGAAGTCGCCGGGGCGGCTACACCGCTCGACTCCGCCACAGGATTTCCCGATTTCCCGGAACCGCAGCCCGCCAACACCGCCACACCGAGGCCGGCGATCAGCAGACTCGAACCGGCACGAACCACCGAGTGCACGATGTCCCCTCCCCACAGTTCCGGCTCCGTCGCCGGAACACGTCTCCTCCCGATGCCGAACAGCAGGCTACACCACAGGCCGGCAACGGGCCGGTGGTGAGTGGATCAGTGGTCCGAATCCGGTTGTGGCGGTGGGGGCGTGCGCTTGGCGGCGGTGTGTGCACGGAGATGGACTCGCTCGCCCTGCTGTCCGAAGATGATCAACAGCTCCACCGGGTCGGGGCCGATATTCACCGCGGCGTGGGGAATGCGGGTGTCGAACTCGGCCGCTTCGCCGGCGGTGAGGACGAAGTCCTTGTCCGCGAGGACGAGTCGTAGCCTGCCGGTGATGAGGTAGAGCCATTCGTAGCCCTCGTGCACCTGCTGGTCGGGGTGTTCGGGCGGGTCCGGGTCGACCGGAATGATCTGCTTGAAGGCGTTGAGTCCGCCTGGATTGCGGGACAACGGTAGCCAGGTGATGCCGTTGCGTACCGTCGGGCGGGGACGGATGCGTGGGTCCCCGGTGGCGGGCGCGCCGACCAGGTCGTCGAGGGCGACGTGGTGCGCCGTCGCGAGCTGGAGCAGCACATCGAGGGTGGGGCGGCGGCGCCCGGACTCGAGACGCGACAGGATGCTCACCGAGATGCCGGTGGTTTCGGCGAGCTGCTCCAGGGTGATGCCACGGGCTTTGCGCACGGCGCGCAGTCGCGGCCCTACCGCGGCGAGGATGGTATCGAGCTGATCGGCCATTCGACCATTTTGCATTTTCCGCAAGTTTGTTTGCCGGTTCCGCGGGACGAGCCGCACGATTCGACCATGACGAACAACCAGGAAGCCGCGGTTGCGCCGAACCGCAACGAGGAGCAATTCGCTAGGGAATGGCGTGCTTGGCGCGCCGGTTGGGAGCAGTTCGTGTCCCGGCCGTTCGGCTGGCTGTCCGCGGTATCCATCGACTGGGTCGACCCGGCACCGCAAGAATTCCCCGGACTTCCCGGCCGATGGTGGCAGCAGGGCACCGAACTCTACGTCGACCCGCAGGGTGCGACGATGTCGTACGACGGCGAATCCTTCAGTACGGTCCGCGGTCTCGATCTGAGCGCCACCCCGGACGACGTCCGGATCTCCGCCGCCGGCATCGAGATCGGCGTCACCTGTCGCGACCGGTATCTGCTCGTCGGATACCGGTCCGAAACACCCGCCCGTGCCGGGTTCGACGGCGTGCCGACCTATGCACCCGACCCGCGCTGGGCCGTCACGGCCACGTTCGAGCCCACTGCTTCGGCGCAGTCCCTGACGCTGGAGTCGGTAGGCACCGACAGCCACACCTACCGGTCGCCGGGCGTGCTCAGGTTCACCCACGACGGCGGCGAGTACACCCTGCTGGTCACCGGATCCGACAACGGGATGTACGCCGTTTTCGCCGACGCGACCAGCGGCGTCACCACCTACGGTGCGGGCCGCTCACTGGCGATTCCCGAGCCCGACGCCGACGGCACGGTCCTGCTCGACTTCAACCGCGCGACGAACCTGCCGTGCGCGTTCAGCGATTACTTTCCGATCTGCCCGATGGCGCCGGCGGACAACCGGCTCCCGTTCGCCGTCGAAGCAGGCGAGAAAATCCCGCACGAGCACGCGAAATGAAGCACCCGGCACGTTCGACCAGCGCTGGGTAACTTGTTGCAGGACTGGACCGTTCGCGCTGCACGCGGGCAACCACGTGACACGACCGACGGCCCGGTGCCGAATTTCGTTGCGGCACCGGGCCGTCGACCGGGAAGATCGGCTCAGCAGGCCGGGGATGCGCCGCCCTGGATTGCCAGCAGCGCGCAGAAGGTCGAGGTGGCGACCTTCCACTGGCCGCCCTCCTTGACCGCCTGGCCGGTCTGGTCGGGGAGCATGGGGTTGCCGCCGACCAGCAGCGTGTAGGTGACGTCGGCCTGGTCGGGACCCGTCGACTTGACCCCGGAGACGGTCACCGAGGTGCCCTGGGCCTGCGGGTTGCTCGCCTGAGCCTCGAGGATCGGCTTGAACGTGTCACCGTTCTGCACCGACGCGGCCTTCTGGTCGGCGGGGGTGGCACCGGCGAAGAAGGCCGTGTACACGTCGGTGACGGCCTTCGTGGTGGCGGCGTCGGCCTGTCCGGCCGCCGCGCTCGGCGCCGCGGCCGACGCGGAGGCCGACGGTGCGGCGTCGTCGGAATCGTCCGAGCTGCAGCCGGTCAGTGCCAGGGCCACGACGGCGACGGCCGAGCAGCCGACCGCTGCCCGGCGAAGGATGGAATCGCGCATGGATTTCCTCGTTTCGGAATGAACTTCGTCGGCGCCGGGTGCGCATGTCCCGGATCGCCGGTGGACCGCACGGCATGTGGTCTCGACTTCGCGAAACGACTGGACCGTACGGGTGCTGCCGGTGGACCCGACAGACGATCGCCCCGACAGCGCCCGATCTACTGGGACTTCATCTCGTCCAGCTGGGCCAGGATCGGGTAGCCGCTCACGCTCAGCGCATGGCCGTGACCGGTCTGGTGGACATCGAAGACGGACTGGATGGCGGCATAGAAGCCTTGCACGTCCAGCGTCTGGTTGACCGCGCGCTTGGCCTGGCGCAGCCCGAACGGCGGCATGGTCGCGATCTTGGCGGCCAGCGCCCTGGTCTGCTCGTCGAGCTCGGCGCGCGGCACCACCTGGTTCACCATGCCGACCTGCCGCGCCTCCTCGGCGGTCACCGAGCGCCCGGTGAACAGGATCTCCTTGGCCTTGCGTGGCCCGAGTTCCCAAGTGTGGCCGTGGTATTCGACCCCGCCGATGCCCATCAGCACCACCGGGTCGGAGAACTGCGCGTCGTCGGCGGCCACGATCAGATCGCAGGGCCAGCACAGCAGCAGCCCGCCGGCGATGCACCGGCCCTGCACCGCCGCGATGGTCGGCTTCGGGATGTTGCGCCAGCGCAGCGAGTACTCCAGGTAGCGGCGGGCCTCGTTCTCGTAGACCAGCTGGAGGGTGATCTTGTCGACCTTCTCCTTCGAGCCCGCCCGCAGATCGTGCCCGGCCGAGAAGTGTTTCCCCTCCCCGCGCAGCACGATCACCGACACGTCCGGATCCTCGGCGGCGCGGGTCCACGCGGCGTCGAGCTCGTCCAGCAGCTCGGAGTTCTGCGCGTTGGCCGCCTCGGGACGATCGAGCGTGATGGTCGCGATCCGATCGGCGGCCTCGTAGCGGATGTACACGTCGAACTCCTCAACTCCGGGAAGGACCGAGCCTGCCTGCCGTTGCGGCGGCCCCGGCACATGTTGCATGAGAATAACATTCTCTGATCTGAAAGGCTAAATCTCTACAGAAGAGACTGATATGGCGACAACCGATCATGTAACTGCCATTCTCCGGTACAGTACATTCATGTTCTCTTCCCATAACCGAGAACCGAGGCACCGGTGACCAGCCCCAGCGAGAAACCCGCCTGGAAGCAGCGGGCCGTCGAGCGCTCGTTGCGCACCGCCAAGCTGCGCGCCGAACAGCGCGTGCAGCGGTTCCTCGACGCCGCCCAGGCGATCATCACCGAGAAGGGAACCACGGACTTCACGGTGCAAGAGGTCGTGGACCGCTCGAGACAGTCGCTGCGCAGCTTCTACCTGCAGTTCGACGGTAAGCACGAGCTGCTGCTCGCGCTGTTCGAGGATGCGCTGGCGCGCACCGCGGATCAGCTGCGCGCCACCGCCGACGGCCAGACGGAGCCGCTGGAGAAGTTACGGGTGGCCGTCGAGCTGCTCTTCGAACTGTGCCGGCCGGATCCGGCCGCCCGGCGCCCGCTGTTCACCGATTTCGCACCGCAACTGCTGATCTCGCACCCGAGCCACGTCAAGGTCGCGCACGTGCCGATGCTGACGCTGTTCACCGAGCTGATGGATATGGCCAAGGAGTCCGGGCAGCTGCGCGCGGAATTGAACTCGCGGCGCACGTCGGCCATGCTCATGCAGACCGTGATGTTCATCGCGCAGTCCGCCGGCGCCTCCGACGAGGAGACTCAGCACCCCCTCACGGCCGCCGAGGCGTGGGAATTCTGCGCGCACGGCTTTACCCGTTCGTGAGAACGCTGTTCTCACGAACGAGAATTTCACTTACACTCGGCCTATGCCTGATTTGTGGAGCGACCTCGTCGATTGCCTCGACCTGTCCGCGGCACCGTCGCCCGACGACGCCGACGCCGGCTTCGAGGGCCGGAACCTGCGGCTGACCTATCATCGGGTGTTCGGCGGCCAGCTGCTCGGCCAGTTCGTCCGGGCCGCCACCGCCGCCGTGCCGGACAAGTCGATCAAGTCCCTGCACGCGATCTTCGTGCGCGAGGGCAAGGCCGACGAACCGATCCGCTACCGGGTGCGCCGCCATCACGCGGGCCGGTCGTTCGCCACCGTCTCCGTGGTCGCCGAGCAGTCCAAGGGTGTCGTCGCGACCGCCTCGATCTCGCTGCACGCCGAAGAGCAGGGTCCGGACGTGCAGACCGTCCCGGCCCCGTCGGCGCTGCTCTCGGCCGAGCACAAGGTGCAGTGGGATCTGCTCCCGTGGGAGACCCGCGCGGCCGTGGATCTCGACGATCCGGGCAGCGCGCCACCGGAATTCGAGTTCTGGATGCGTACTCCCGAGGTCGACCCGGCGCTGGCCCCCGCCCTCGTCTCCTACGCCACCGACCTCACCCTCATCGGCACCGCGCTGCTCCCCCTCGAGGGTTACGAGCAGCGCGGAAACGGCACCGTATTTCTGTCCGCGGTCACCACGCACACCCTCTGGTTCCACCGCGCCTTCCGCACCGACGAGTGGCTGCTGCTGCGCCAGCACAGCCCGCTGCTCGCCCACGCCCGCGCCTACGGCCGCGGCGACATCCTCACGGAGAACGGCAGTCTGGTGGCGTCCTACGCCCAGGAGGCCATGGTGCGGCTCCCGCAGGAGTGACGGCGCACCGAGCGGTGGAGCGCATCGACGGACGCGGGTGCGGCGACGGCGATCGTCCGTGCGTCGTCACAACGGTTGGAGCCGATCACAGTTCGACCGCGGCCGGGTGAGAGGCACGGACAAAATGCCTCGGGTGATCAACACCAGACCCATCGACGGTCGCTACTCTTTCGCGGGGGACCCCCCGAGTAGAAGACGAGGACCGTGAAAACGCTTCCCGCAGTTGTAGTTACCGTAGTTGTTGGCATGTTGCTAGTAGGCGGACAACCCGCCGCGGCCGAATCACCCACCCCCGCACCGTTACCGGGAGTTGCCGGTCCGCTCCAAGAGTGGATCGAGAACACCATCCCCGCACCACAACTGACCCCACCACCACAAACGGCCCCGGAACCACAGCACCTCACCGGTGACGACCAGACCGCACTGTGGAAATCCGTCCTGTCGTCGCCGGTCGGAGATCCGGCCTTCGACGCCTGGCCCGACGACCTGGATGCGATGAGCCCCGGCCAGATCATCGAAACCCGGGACGTGACCGCGCCGGCGGCCACGCTCATCGATGCCCCGATCGCCCGGGCGCAGCTGGTGAAGTTCCGATCCACCTCCGCGACGGGCACACCGTCGTTCGGGACCGCGACGTTCCTCGTTCCCGCCGTGGCGTGGCAGGGCCCCGATCCGCGGCCGGTGGAGGTGGATACGCTGCCGATCAACGCGCTCGGCCTGCGCTGCACCCCCGGCTACACGCTCGCGCACGGCGACCCCGACAACAAGGGCATCAACGTCTTCCTGCCGAACGTGGCCGCGGCGTTGAACAAGGGCCATGCCATCCTGATCCCCGATCACGAGGGACCGCTGGTGTCCTATGCCGAACCGAACGTCGCCGGTCACATGACCCTCGATGCCATCCGGGCCGTCCGGTCGTCGGCGCCGGACGAGTTCGCCGACAGTCGTTTCGCGGTCACCGGCTATTCGGGCGGGGCGATCGCCTCGTACGCGACGGCGATGCTGCTGGACGAGTACGCGCCGGAACTGGCCGGCGTGCTGGTGGGCGCGGCCGCGGGCGGCCTGGTGACCGACTACGGCGCGGTCGCGCGGATATTCAACGGGCGCACCGCCTCCGGGATCCTCCTCTCGGTGTCCCTGGCCATCGCGCGCGAACATCCCGAGATGCTGGAGTACATGAACAATCTCGCGCAGTGGGTGGCGACCTCGCCGCTGAAGAACATCTGCGGCGAGGCCGACGGACCGCTCGGCGCGGTAGGCATCCCGCTCGAGGTCGCGGCGAGCATCGATCACCCGCTCGACAGCGAGATCGCCGGCCACATCGAGCGGCTGACGGACCTGACCGACCGCAGATCGGGTGTGCCACTGTACATCTACCACGGCGCGAACGATTTCTGGATTCCCCTCGAGGAGTCCAGGAAGATGTACGGGCAGCAGTGCGGTCTCGGCGTGACGGCGCAATTCCGCACGGTGCCGGGCGAACACGTGTCCGCAATGATGAACGGCGCCGGCGGCGCCACCGACTGGATCGACGCCAGGCTCCGCGGCGAGCCGGCGCCGAACGACTGCGCCTGACACACATTTTCGCCCGGCCCGCCCGATTATGACGAGGGCGGGCCGGCGAATCGACGGGAACGCCGCCGGGTTTCGACACCGGCGGCGTTCCCGAAGATGGCAGCGACCCCGAACATTGCTGCGCCCCCGGACATTACGGCAGCCCGAGACCACGAGAAGCGCCTCACCTCGTGCGCATCCGCTCCGTCCTGCCCCTCAGCATTCGCTCGGCGCCGGTTCGCCACGCAGCCGCGCGAGGAGCCAATCGTCGAGACCCGGTGAGCCGGTGGCGTATCCGATCAGGTGCTCTCCGGGCACGACGCGGAAGACGGCCGGAACGCCGCGGCCGCATTGCTGCCGGGTCATGCGCCGGGCGTCCTCGAGCGGTATCCAGGGATCGTGCGCGCCGTGGTAGATGTACAGCGGCACAGCCGATGTCCGGTCGGTGAGGTCCAGCTTGCCGAACATCTCGTCGGCGAGCGGCCCGTCGAGCGAATTGGCCGTATTCGCCGCGACATCCATCGGGAATCCGACGATGCCGAGCGGTCCGTCGGCATCACCGCAGATGTCCTTCACCGGCGAGGTCGCCACCCACTGCGCGAGATGGTTGGTGTAGCCCAGCATCTCGGGATGTTCGCGCGCCACCGCCAGCGCTACGGACAGGAGGATTCCGGAGGAGATGTTCCCGTTGAACTGGTGGGCGACATTTCGGTTGTCGGTGACCAGTCCGCCGGCGGCCGCACCCGCCACGACGTCCGCCAGCTCCGGCGCGTACTCGTCGAGCAGCATCGCCGTCGCGTAGGAGGCGATCGCCCCGCCCGAGTAGCCGCTGACCACGAAGTGGCTGTCGCCGAACTGGTTCGAGTCCACCGCCCGGGTGGCGCGAATGGAATCGAGCATCACATGGCCGGCGACCTTCGGTTCGGCATACGCCATCAACGGTCCCTCGTGGTCGGGAACGAGCACCGCGTGCCCTTGGCCGAGGGCCCACCAGATGGAGGGCATGAACGCCGAGAGACTGGTGCTCGGCTTCTCCAGAATGCCGTGCGACATCTGGAATCCCGGCGTGCAGTGCGTCCCGAGCGAGTTGATCGGCAGCGCGTTCACCTCCACGGGCCGAGGCCCGGGACCGGCCCACGGGGCAGCCGGGGTGAGCAGTGTGGCGGTCCCGAACGACGGCTCCCCCGATGCCGTGGTGGACCGGAACTTCAGCAACAGCGCGCGCTGAATCGGAACGGCCATGAGCATGGCCGCCGTCGGAGTCACGTCGCGTACTTCGGTGATCTGCCCCGGATCCATCGCGTCGAGACCGTCGGGCCAGGCATCGAAGGTCGGATCCCCGGTCGGCGAGGACAGCACGGCTTTCCACAGTGCGGTCCGATCGTCACCGCTGAGGTGCTGCGGCGCCGGCTCCGCCGGCGCCGGCGGAGCCAATGGTGGTGCGGGAATGATGTTATCGATCCACTGCTGGAGCGGGGAGGGCCCCGGGGTCCCGGGTAACGGTGCGGGCGGCAACGGTTCGGCCGCAGCGGGCTGCCCGCCTACTAGCAACATGCCAACAACTAGGGTAACTACAACTGCGGGAAGCGCTTTCACGGTCCTCATCTTCTCTTCGGGTGATCCCCGCGAAAGAGTAGCGATCACCGAGAACCTCAATGTTGATCTCCTCGGCCATTTGTCCCGGCCTCTCACCCGACCACAGCCCGAACTGTGACACGCCCCAAAGCCTCGAGGCACGGCCCCCGGCGGATGTTGTGACGCCTGGCGTTGTGACACCGCGCATGACATAAACATCGGCGTCATAAACATAGATCCAATCTATGTAAGATGGGATCAGTGTTTACTCGGAGGAGGAGTTTATGCAGTTCAAGGGTCGTGCCGATGATCTACGCCTCCTGGACGGCCAGCTGAAGGCCGTCATGGACGGCACCGGTTCCGCGCGCGGCCGGGCGGTCATCATGGCCGGACGCCGCCGAGTCGGAAAATCCCGTCTGGCGCAGGAGTTCTGCGATCGCTCCGGACTCCCGTATGTCCTGTTCCAGGCAACCCGAGCCCGCAACCCCGAAGGCGAACGCGCCGACTTCGTCGCCTCCGTCGCTTCCTCGCCCTTCGCCGGCGCCGACCTGGTCGCCGGCCTGTCCGCCACGGACTGGAACCAGGCCCTGCGCACCGCCGCCATCGCGGCCGCCGACGACTCCCCCAGCCTGCTCGTCATCGACGAGGTGCCCTGGCTGGTCGAACAGGACCGCGAATTCGAGGGCGCGCTGCAAACGATCTGGGACCGTCACCTGTCTGCCAAACCCGTCCTGCTCGTCCTGGTCGGCAGCGACCTCTCGGTGATGGAAGCATTACAGTCCCACGATCGCCCCTTCTTCGGACGGGCCACGAAAATGACTGTGCGACCGCTGGATCCGGCCGCGGTTCAGGAGATCACCGAACTCTCCGCGGCCGAGGCGATCGACGCCCAGCTCATCACCGGCGGTTTCCCCGAACTCGTCCAATCCTGGGGCGCCGGCAGGAGCCGCATCGAATTCCTCCGGGAAACGCTCACCAGCCCGCTCTCCCCACTGCTCGTGGCCGGGGAACTCTCCCTGCTCGGGGAATTCCCCGAATCCTCCCGCTCCCGGCTGGTTCTCGAGGCCATCGGCACCGGCGAACGCACCTACAGCGCCATCGCCGCCCAGAGCGGAGGCACCGGCGCCCTCCCGGCCGGAACGCTCACTCCCATCCTGAACACCTTGCAGACCACGCGAATCGTCGCCACGGACTTGCCGCTGTCCACCAAATCGGACACCAAGAACAAGCGCTACCGCATCGCCGACTCCTACCTACGCTTCTGGCTCGCCTGCCTCGAGCGGGCTATCCCCCTCGTCGAACGCGGGCGTGGCGATCTGGCATCGACTCGAATCGAGCGAACGTGGACGTCGTGGCGGGGGCGAGCAGTGGAACCCCTGATTCGTGAGTCACTACAGCGGCTCCTGCCCGACGATCGATGGCCGCACGTGGAAGCCGTCGGCGGATGGTGGAATCGCCAGAACAATCCCGAGATCGACCTGATCGGCGCCGACCGCGATCCGGTCGCCGGCTCGATCGAATTCGCGGGTTCGATCAAATGGCTCGAAGACCGCCCCTTCGATCGCCACGACTACGACGAACTGACCCGCGGCCTACTCGCCGTTCCCGGTACGGCATTCGACACACCGCTCGTCGCCGTCAGCCGCTCCGGCACCGCTCCGGACCTCCCGCTGGCAATGTGCTGGGGGCCGGAAGACATCCTCGCCGCCTGGCAGTGAGTCGGGGCGGCCGTGCGGTCCGATAGCTGAACCTCGCTTCGCGGCAACGGGTTACGACAAACGGCTTACGACACCGGCGACGTCAACCGTTCTTCAGCCGCTGGAGCAGCGCGGTTCGCGCGACAGCCGCCAGGCCGCGCACGATCAGTCCGGCGGCTACCAGCGGGGCGAACACGATCCACGGGGATCCCCGGTGGTAGTCGCAGTAGAAGCGCAGGGCGCTGCGGTGGTGGGATCGGACCTTCCGGAACGGGGCGGAGCGCATGCTGCCGCCCTCGCGGTGGCGGATCTCGGCGTTCGGGTCGAGGACGACCCGCCAGCCGCCACGGTGCATGTCGAGAGCCATCTTGGTTTCCTCGAAATAGAGGAAGTAGCGGTCGTCGAAGCCGCCCACCGCCTCGAACGCCTCGCGGCGAAACAGCATGCAGCAGCCGGAGATCCAGTCCACATCGCTGACATCGGTGACGGGCTCGCCGAAATAGCGGCGCGTCGCCGGGTTGCCCGGCCAGATCCCGCCCAGCAGAGCGTGCGCGATGCCGACCGCCAGGGACGGGAACCGGCGCCCGCTCGGGTACGGCGTGCCGTCCAGCCGCAGGATGCGCGGGCCGATCATGCCGATTCGGGCGTCGGCCTTCGCCGTATCGATCAGGGAGGCGATCGAGCCTGCCGTGAGCACCGTGTCGGGGTTGGCGACGAGAATCCATTCCGTGCCGGTCGCCGCCGCACCCTGATTGATCGCCGCGGCCAAGCCGACATTTCGCGTGTTGCGAACGACCCGGCCGCCGAATTCCTCGACGATGCCGGCACTGCGGTCGGTGGAGACGTTGTCGATGCCGACCACGTCGACCGCGTACGGTTCCACCGCTGCCGGAAGCGTTTCCAGGAATCCCGGCAGATCCTCGGCGCTCTGGTAGGTGACGAGGGCCAGACCGACGGTCTTCTCCTCCGAGCTGGACATGCCGGCGAATCTATCAGTGCGAGAAAGGCAGCAGCCGTTCGGCCGCGTGGTAAGCATCGCACTCGCCGGCCGCGACCGCCGCGGCCAAACGGTCCAACTCCGCATGGGTGCGCAACCGGGTCTGCGCCAGCGACAGGATCTGCGCGCGGGCCCGCGCCGTCCGCCGTTCCGGCGTATCCGCGCGGTGATGGGCCTCGATCGCCTCGACCAGTTCCGCGACTCGCTCGCCGCGCGAGGCGATCAGGGTGAGGATCGGTGCGGCCGATTCGGCCCGCAGGTCGCGGACCGTCTGCTCGGCGCCCTCGCGGTCGGCCTTGTTCACCACCAGCAGGTCGGCGACCTCCAGCAGGCCCGCCTTCGCGGCCTGAACCGCGTCTCCCGCACCGGGATTCAGGATCACCAGGGTGGGGTCGGCGACGGCGGCGATCTCGATCTCGGACTGGCCCACGCCCACGGTCTCCAACAGCACCACGCCGTAGTCGAGGGCCGCGAGCAGGCCGACGGCGGCGGGGACCGCGGCGGACAGGCCGCCCATATGCCCGCGGGTGGCCAGCGACCGGATCAGGACGCCCGGGTCGTCGATGTGCTGGGCCATCCGGATCCGGTCGCCCAGCAGCGCGCCGCCGCTGTAGGGCGAGGACGGGTCGACCGCGAGGACGGCGACTCGCAGCCCGCGCTCACGGTAGGCGGCCGCGAGCGCGGCGATGGTGGTCGATTTACCCGCACCCGGCGGGCCCGTCACGCCGATCACCCGGATCGACGCCGGCGCGAGCACCGCCTGCACCTCGCCGCGCCGCGGCCCCTCGATCAGGCTCAGCAGCCGGCCGGTCGCCCGCGCCGAACCCGCCCGCGCCTGCGCGAGCAGTTCGGTCGGGTCGTGGCCGGGCGCCGTGCCGTTGGCCCCACTCACGCAGCGGGCACCTCGAGCACGGTGGCCGAACCCATGCCGCCGCCCGCGCACATCGCCACGATGCCGAAACCGCCGCCGCGACGGCGCAATTCGTGCACCATCGTGACGATCATCCGCGCGCCGCTCGCCGCCACGGGATGCCCCAGCGAGCAGCCGCTGCCGCTCACGTTCACCAGATCCGGATCGAGGTCGAGCGCCCGGATGGTCGCGATCGGCACCGAGGCGAATGCCTCGTTGATCTCGAGCAGCCGGACCTGCGACAGCGAGATCCCTGCCCGCGCAACGGCCTTGGTGATCGCCTCGATCGGCGCCAGGCCCGTGACGGCCGGATCGACACCCACCGACGCCCACGACCGGATGTAGGCCAGCGGCGCCAGCCCCACCCGCTCGCTGGCCACGACGAGCGCGGCCGCCGCGTCGTTGGCGCCGCTGGAGTTGCCCGCGGTGATCGAGAAGCCCTCGATTTCCGGATGCAGCACCTTCAGCCCGGCCAGCTTCTCCATGCTGGTGTCGCGGCGCGGATGCTCGTCGGTGTCGAACAGGCCGTGCGGGGTCTCGATCGGGACGATCTCCTCCTTGAACCGGCCCTCGTCAATGGCAGCGACCGCGTTCCTGTGCGAGCGCAGCGCCCAGGCGTCCAGGTCCTCGCGCGAGAGGCCGGCGCGCACAGCGGCATTCCAGCCGACGGTGATCGACATGTCCATCGCGGGGGCGTCGGGACGGTCGGGATGGCTGGGCGACACCCACGGATCAATCCACTCGTCCTCGCCGACCCGGAACCGCTGCCGGGGCGCCGTGGAATCGGAGTTCACCCCGCCCGCGATCACCAGCTCGTCCATTCCGGCGCGGATCCCGGCGGCGGCCGTCTGCACCGCGGACATCCCGGCCGCGCAGTGCCGGTTCAGCGCCGCGCCCGGCACCGAGGTGAGCCCGGCGGTCACGGCCGCGTGCCGGGCCACCACCCCGCCCCCGTACCGGCCCTCGCCCAGGATCACGTCATCGATGCGCGCGGCGTCGAGGCCCTCGGCGGCGGCCCCGACCACGTGGTTGGCCAGATCGAAGGCGTTCGTATCGCGCAGCGTCCCCTTCCGTGCGGTACCGATGGGAGTCCGCAGCGCGGACACGATGACGGCTTCAGGCATTTCGGGCCTCCATTCGGCGACAGGATCTCAGGGCGACCGCTCCGGTGTTCGTGCGGAACACGATGAGAATGCTATTTTCTCAATAGGAGAGCCGTAGTTGCAAGATAGGATTATCACATGCAAATCAGTGGAAGCTCCGCCCTGGTGGTGGGCGGAACCGGCGGCCTGGGCGAGGCCACGGTGCGCCGCCTGCACGCCGCGGGAGCCAAGGTCGTGGTCGCCGACGTCGCCGACGACAAGGGCAAACAGCTGCAATCCGAGCTCGGGATCCGCTACGTGCACACCGACGCCACCGACGAGGATTCGGTGCTCGCCGCCATCGCCGAGGCGGAATCGCTCGGCCCGCTGCGGATCTCGGTCGACACCCACGGCGGCCCCGCGACCGGCGGCCGGCTGGTCGGCAAGGACGGCTCACCGCTGGCCCTGGACGGCTTCCGCACCACGATCGAGTTCTATCTGATCGCCGTATTCAACGTGCTGCGGCTGTCGGCCGCCGCGATCGCCAAGTCCGAGCCGCTGGACGAGGGTGCGCGCGGCGTCATCGTGAACACCGCCTCGATCGCCGCCTTCGAGGGACAGACCGGCCAGATTCCGTACTCGGCGGCCAAGGGCGGCGTCGTCGGCATGACCCTGGTCGCCGCGCGCGACCTGTCGCCGCTGGGCATCCGCGTCGTCACGATCGCCCCCGGCACCGTGAACACCCCCGCCTACGGGCAGGCCGCCGACAAGCTGGAGGCCTACTGGTCCCCGCAGGTGCCCTTCCCGAAGCGCATGGGCCGCTCCGAGGAGTACGCCCAGCTGGCGACCTCGATCATCGAGAACGACTATCTCAACGGCGAGGTCATCCGCCTCGACGGAGCGCTGCGCTTCCCCCCGAAGTGAGCAGGCGAAAGGTCCCGGGAACGCGGGGTTCCCGGGACCTTCGCGCGTCAGCCCTTGCCCGCCGCGTCAGCCCTTGCCCGCGGTGAGCTTGCCGATCACCGCGCGGAAGTCCTCGGACTGGAAGGTGAGGTCCTCGGCGGTCGTCGCGTAGTCCAGCGTCGCCAGCACCGCGCGCTCCAGTTGCAGGTTCAGCAGGCGCTTGGTGCTCTCCACCGCCAGCCGGGGCAGTTCGAGAATGCGCTTCGCGCAGGCCGTCGCCTCGGCCAGCGGGTCGGCGACCACATGGTTGACCAGCCCCATCTCCCAGGCCCGCTGGGCGGGTATCTTCGCCCCGGTCAGCGCGTACTCCTTGGCCAGCAGCAGGCTGGTGTGCAGCGGCCAGGTCAGCGGCCCGCCGTCGGCGGCGACCAAGCCCACCTGAACGTGCGGGTCCTTCAGATACCCGGTCTCGGCGATATAGGCGACATCGCTGAGCGCCACCAAACTACAGCCCAGCCCGACCGCGGGACCGTTCACCGCCGCGATCACCGGCACCCGGCACCGCGCCATGCCGAGCACGATGTCGCGGCCGTGCGCGATCGTCTTGGCGCGCAGGTCCGAATCCCGGCTCAGCTCTTCGAGATAGGTGAAATCGCCGCCGGCGGAGAACGCCTTGCCGGCGCCGGTCAGCACCGCGACGCGCGCGTCGCGGTCCTCGCTCAGCCGCGGCCAGAGCCGGGCCAGGCCGGTGTGCAGGTTGTCGTCGACGGCATTGAGCGCGTCGGGCCGGTTCAGCGTGATGATCCGGACCGGGCCGTCGGAGCGGACGTCGATTTCGTCGGGCAGGTCGTACATATCAGACTCCAAGGCCGAGGATGCGGGAGGCGATGATGTTCTTCTGGATCTGCGAGGTGCCGCCCATGACGCTCTGCGCGCGGCTGTAGAAGTAGCTGCCGAGCAGTTCCTCGTCGGCGGTGCCGGTGACGGCCAGGGCCGCGTGGCCGACCGATTGGTCCACCCAGGTCATGAGCAGTTTGTCGAGCGATCCGTCGGGGCCGTGCACCACGCCGTCCAGTTGCTCGGACAGCCGCCGCCGCACATGCAGCCGCAGCATCTCGGTCTGCACCGCCGCCCACGCCAGATCGTCCGGCGGCGGGCCGTCGACCCGGGTGGCCAGCTGCCGCACCAGCTTCGCGTACCGGGCCGAGTAGCCCAGCGTCGAGGGCTCGCGTTCGTGGCCGACGACGGTCATGGCCATCTTCCAGCCGTCGCCGGGCGAGCCGATCAGCTGATCGGCGGGCACCGTCGCGCCGTCGAAGTGCACCTGGCCGAACTCGCGGGTGACGCCGCTGATCATCTTCAGCGGCCGCTGCTCGACCCCGGGCTGGTGCATATCGAGGATGAACGCCGAAATGCCTTTGTGCCGAGGCACATCCGAATCGGTGCGGGCCAGCAGCAGGCACCAGTCCGCGACATCGGAGTAGCTGGTCCAGATCTTGTGGCCGTGGATGACGTAGTGGTCGCCGTCGCGGGTCGCAGTGGTCGTCAGCGACGCCAGGTCCGATCCCGCACCCGGCTCGCTGAAGCCCTGGCACCAGCGCTCGGTGCCGTTGATCATGCCCGGCAGGAACCGCTGCTGCAGTTCCTTGCTGCCGTGCCGGCCCAGGCCCTGCACGAGATAGCCGAGGCTGGGCCGCGGCGGCGCACCGGCGATGGCGAGTTCCTCGTCCACGATCACGTCGTAGACCGGGGGAAGATTACGACCGCCGAACTCCTCGGGCCAGGACGTGCCGAAGAACCCGGCCGCGTAGAGCGCCTGATGCCATTCGCCCTGGCGCGCCCAATACTCGTCGCCGGAGGTCGGGAACTTGTGCGCGGTCTCGGCCAGCCAGTCGCGCAGGCGCGCACGGAACTCGGCCTCCTGCGGGGAATCACGAAAGTCCAAGATCGATCTCCTTCAGCGAGACGGGGAACAGTTCGGTGGAGACCAGCGCCCGCCGCAGATAGACGTGCGCCAGGCACTCCCAGGTGTTGCCGATGCCGCCGTGCACCTGGATCGATGCCTCGCAGACGGTGCGGGCCATCCGGGCGGTGTAGACCTTGGCGACACGGGCGGCCGCCAGCGCCTCGGCCGGTGTCAGCTCGTCGACGGCCCAGGCCGCGTGCCGCAGCACGCTGATCGCGCCCTCGATCAGCGCCTGGTTCTCGGCGAGCAGATGCGCGACCGCCTGGTAGGAGCCGATGCTGGCGCCGTACTGTTCGCGGACCTTCGCGTAGTCGACGGCCAGATCCTGTGCGCCGCGGGCGATTCCGAGCAGATCGGCGGTCGTGGTGGTGAGGGCGAGCGCGTGCCAGCGGGTGGCGGCATCGGCCGACAGTTCGCCGACCGGTTCGGGTTCGCCTGTCACAGCGGCTGTTTGGCGGGTGAGGTCGGCGCCGGGCACCACCCAGCCCAGCGCGACCGACAGGATCCGGCCGCCGTCCACGATCAGTGCCTGCCCGCTACCCCGGGCGTCGATGGCGCGCTCGCCGATCGCGATCGTCCGGGTGCGCTCGTCGCCGGACCCGGCGCCCAGTCCGTCGGCCAGCACCGGGCCGAGGAAGGCGACGTCGACCAGCCCGCGGCCGAACTCCTCGGCCACGATCGCGACCTCGACGCCGGAGGCGCCGTCGGTCCGCAGGCTGCGCCAGCCCGCGGTCTGCACCGCCCGCTCCAGCCGCGTGCGGCGCACCTCGTCGTCGAGTTCGGCGACCGAGCCGGGACCCAGGTCATCGGCCAATTTGGCCGCGGCATCGCGCAGTTGCCGCTGTTCGCTGCTCAGGCGGACATCCATAGCGCTCCTCGGAAGTCAGGCGCGGCACGCAGGTTTGGAACCCGTCGTGCTCGAGAACATATTTGAGAGATCCCGTCTCGTGGGTGAGAATATAATTCTCACTATACTAGAATCTACATACCAGGAGGACGCGGTTCATGGCGAGACCCCCGATGTTCCAGCTGGCAACCGTGACCCGGATCGTGAAGGAGAGCGTCGACGCCCGCACCTTCGTGCTGGCCCCGCACGACGACCCGGTGTCGTACCGCGCCGGACAGTTCTGCACGTTCCGGGTGCCGGTGGACGGCACCGCGCTCTTCCGCTCCTATTCGATGTCGAGCGCGCCGGAGACCGACGCCGAGCTGATGACGACCGTGAAGCGGGTGCCGGGCGGCAAGGTGTCGAACTGGCTGCTCGACAACGTCACCGAGGGCGACGAGGTGGAGATGTCGCGCGCCGCGGCCGGCCGGTTCTGCCTGCGCGAGACCGATGTGCCGCTGGTCGGATACAGCGGCGGCAGCGGCATCACCCCGATCCTGTCGCTCACCAAGTGCGCCCTGGCCACCACCGAGCGACGGATCCGGCTGCTGTGCGCCGACCGCGACGCCGACTCGATGATCTTCGAGGCGGTGCTCACCGAGTTGGCCGAGCAGTATCCGGACCGGCTCGAGGTGGTCCGGCACCTGGACTCCGACGGTGGCTTCCTCGACGCCACCGCGATCCGCGACTTCGTGGGCGCCGACGGGCATGCCGATCACTACCTCTGCGGCCCCGAGAAGTTCATGGAGATGGTGGAGCTGGCGCTGCCCGGTCCGGGGCTGGTGTACAGCGAGCGGTTCGGCGCGGCGGCGCCGGTCCCGGACACCTCCGCCTCGACGAGCCCCGAACCCTCCGGAAACACCGGAGCAGCGGAAAGCGCTGGAGCCGCGGGTAACTCGGCATCCGGCGAACCCGCGCAAGGCACCGTCACGATCAGGCTGAACCGCAAGAAGAAGTCGGTACCGCGCAAGGACGGCGAGACCCTCCTGGAGAGCGCCCGCCGCGCCGGCCTCACTCCCCCGTTCTCCTGCGAACAGGGCAACTGCGCCACCTGCATGGCCAAGGTGACCGAGGGCAGCGCGACCCTACGCCAGAACGACGCCCTGACCGACGACGAACTCGACGAGGGGTATGTGCTGACGTGCCAGGCGGTTCCGGACACGGAGTCGATCACGGTGGACTACGACCAGTGAGGGAGGCGCATCGCCAGGCCGCTGACCGGCGGATTCGGTTGCCGCTCAACCGGACCCAGTAGTCGAGGATGCCTTCGACGCATGGGGGATGCGGCTGCCGATCCGCCGTCAGGTTCGTTGTGGTGGTGTGTCGTAGCGGGAGTCCGCCCAGGAGGCCAGGATTCTCAGGCGCTCGGCGCTGGGCGAACCGGGTTCGGCCGTGTAGATCATGAGCACGAGGCCGGGTTCGGCGGTGATGGCGAGTTCTTCGTAGGCGAGGACCAGTTCGCCGACCTCGGGGTGGTGGAAGCGTTTCGTGCCGGTGCCGTGCGTGCGGACGTCGTGGGCGCCCCAGAGCCGGCGGAAAGTGTCACTGCGGGTGGATAATTCGCCGACGAGGTCTTGCAGGCCGCGGTCGTGCGGGTCGCGTCCGGCTTCGGCGCGCATGATGCCCACGCACATCTGCGCGAACAGGTCCCAGTCGGGATAGAAATCACGCGAGGCGGGGTCCAGGAAGGCGGGCGGGGTGCGCCTGCGCGGCTCAGATCTGTGCGGAGCCGCCGTCCACGGCAAGCTCGGAGCCGTTGACATAGCCGGACGCATCCGAGGCGAGGAAGACGGCCGCCGCGGCGATCTCTTCGGGCTCGGCCAACCGGCCGAGTGGAACCGACGCCCCAGCGGTGGCGACCGTCTCGGCTGAGATCAGGTCGACCAAACCCTGCGTGCGGGTACCGCCGGGGGAGAGCATGTTGATCCGGTACTGACGTTCCCCGGCGTCGTGGGCGAACCCGCGAACCAGGTTGCGGATCGCGGCCTTGGTCGCCCCGTACACGGGCAGGTACGGCTCGGGCCGCGAGGCCGCCGTCGATCCGGTGAGGATGATCGACGCCCCCGGCGAGAGCAGCGGCAGCGCCTTCTGCACGGTGAACAGCGAGCCCTTGACGTTGGTGGTGAACATGGCGTCGAACTGCTCCTCGGTGATCTCGCCCAGCGGCGCCACGATCCCGATCCCGGCGTTGGCGACCAGGACATCGATCCGGCCCGCCTGCTCGGCGACCGTCGCGTAGAGCGCGTCGAGGTCCTCGAGCCTGCCCACGTCGCAGCGGACCCCTGTCACCTCGGGACCGAGTTCGGCCTCGACCTCGTCGAGTTGCGCCCGGCGACGGCCGGCGACGAACACCCGGGCACCCTCGTCGAGGTAGGCCCGCGCGATCGCCCGCCCGATACCCGCGTTACCCCCGGTCACGACCGCGACCTTGCCCTCCAGAACCTTCATGGCAGCTTCCCACTTCCCTGTTATTGACTGGCCCGTCCATAACACCTGATATGGACCATTCAGTCAAGAACTCGGTCGGTGCTGTGCCTCACGCCACACCGGAACGCTCAGGACTTGGGCAATAGACCGTTGAGCAAGGTCTCGGCCATGGTCGACAAGGCGGCCGGATCCTGACCGACCCGGCCGAGGACGATCAGTCCGAGCTGACCCGCCAGCACCGCATGGGCGGCGCCGTCCGGGTCGACATGGGGCGCGATGTCGCCCTCGCGCTGCGCTCGCCGTATCGCGTCGACCAGCACAGAAGTGGTCGCGGCGTAGCTGCGCCGAGCCTCGGCCGCCACCTCGGAGGTGCTCACGGAGAGCTCCATCGCGGTATTGGCGAGCAGGCAACCCCGGCGGGCCTGTTCGCCGCCGGGATCGCGGACGGGTCCGGTCACGAAACCGCGAATCACGTCGATGGCGTGGTCGGCCTGCTCCAGCCACGTCCGCAGCATCCGGTCGTTGGCCTCGTCGTATTCGCGCAGCACGCGCAGGAACAAGCTCCGCTTGTCCCCGAACGCCCCGTACAGACTCCCTTTGCCCAGTCCGCTGGCCGCCAGGAGATCTTCGAGTGATGTGCCTGCGTACCCGTTGTCCCAGAACACCGCCTGCACGGCCGCCAGGACGCGCTCTTCATCGAACTGGCGTGGACGCGGCATGCACCCAGGCTACCTATAGTGGACCGCCCGGTCCATCATTGCGCCGAGAGGCGACATCCGCTGGTAACTCGCGCAACCAGCCACAGCAAATGGCGTTCCTGCGAGCATCACTCGGGGGCGCCGGCCGGAACCGTGAGGCAGAAGGGGTGTCCCGACGGATCGAGGAGGACTCGCCAACGATCGGGGGCGGGCTGGAAGTCGGCCTTGACCGCGCCGCAGTCGATCGCTGCCCGCTCTGCGGTATCGAGATCGGTGACGAACAGATCGAGGTGCATTTGCTTGGGGACCTCATTGCCTGGCCAGTCCGGTGGCGTGTGGTCGGCCACGTGCTCGATCGTCAGCATCACCCCCGCACCCTGCAGCGCGACCAACTCGTCCGATTCGTACCGCACTTCGAAATCCAGCAGGGCCCGGTAGAACCGACCGAGACCGCGCGGATCCCGGCTGTCGAGCGCAATCGCACCGAACCTGGCTATCGCGGTCATAACACTCCCCCTAACTCCTGGCCCCTGACCCTCGTGCCGGGGCAGCACTCTCACCACTCTCGATACCACAGTCTGCACCGCCCGGATGGATGATTCCAAGCGGCGACACGCGGAATCGACTGCCGCGCACGGTGGTTCACCGAACAGAACCCGCACCCAGCCGACGTCGGCAGTGCGGTGCGCTTCCTCAGCCCTGCTACTCTTACACCCGTGACTGCCGGGTCGGCTGTAAGCCGCACACAGACAGGGCTCCCGGCCGCGCGGTGAGCGCGGCGCGGGCCAGAGGTCCGCCCTCCGAACGCATTCCCCATCAATATCTCAGGGACTGCGAAAGGAGGTGAAATCAATGTCCTCGCATGAGGTTTCGCTTGCCGTATGGCAGGCATTCCAAGACGAGCACGGCGTGGGTGCCGTCGTCGAAGCGACCGTGGTGTCGGTCGTTCCGTTCGGTGCGTTCGTCGAGGTCGCTCCCGGAATCCACGGCTTGCTGCACAAGGATTCCTGGGACCGGACCCCGGAAGTCGGTGATTCGATGCCTGTCCGCATCGCGGATTGGGGACCGCCGCGACTGAGCGTCGCACCGGCCCGATAACACCCGGCACGGGGCCGCCGCCCAGCCGATGGCACGGCCGCCGTCGTCGCCTGGCGGCGTCGGCACGTCGACCTCGCGGCCTGGTTGGGCCGACGATTTCGGTGCTCCGAACACCTCGCGCACGACAGCCTCGCGCAGGTGCCCGAGCTGGGGCACGAATGCGCCGACGGCCGCAACGCGCCGGGCATCGGCATGCCGGGTGGCGCCGGCGGCGCGGCTGCGCTACTGTCCGCGGCGTCTGCGGACGGCTGGGGCGGAGTCGACCTATTGCGGAGGTGCCCGGTGGATCGTCGAAATTTCCTGCGAGTCAGCGGTGTCGGGGGTGCGGTCGCGGCGTTCGGGGGTGCGTCGTGGCTCGCGGCCTTCCGGTCCGGGGCCGCGGCGGGCGAGTCGCCGTACGGGGCGCCGGCCGGACCGGACGCCAACGGGGTGTCGCTGCCCCCGGGGTTCACCAGCCGGATCGTCGCGCGGTCGGGGCAGCCGGTGGCGGGCACGAGCTACGTCTGGCATCCCGCGCCCGACGGCGGTGCCTGCTTCGCCGACGGTCCCGGCTGGATTTACGTGTCCAACAGCGAGATCAGCGGCAGCGGCGGGGTCGGCGCGATCAAGTTCGGCGGCGACGGCGCGATCCTCGGCGCGCACCGTACGCTGTCGGGCACCAACCTCAACTGCGCCGGCGGCGCCACACCGTGGAACACCTGGCTGTCCTGCGAGGAACTGGAGGGCGGTGCGGTCTTCGAGACCGACCCGTGGGGCCTGCGGCCGGCGGTCCGGCTGCCCGAGATGGGCCTGTTCACCCATGAGGCGTGCGCCGTCGACACCGATCGCCGGGTCGTCTACATGACCGAGGACCGCCCCGACGGCCGGTTCTACCGTTTCGTTCCCGCCGTCTGGCCCGTGCTGATGGCCGGACGGCTCGAGGTGCTCGTCGAAAACGACGGAAACGTTTCCTGGCGAGAGGTTCCCGATCGATCGGGAGCAACCGCGCCGACCCGGCATCAGGTCCCGGAGTCGAAGACTTTCCACGGCGGCGAGGGGTGCTATTACGCCGGCGGCACCTGCTGGTTCACCACCAAGGGCGACAACCGGGTCTGGGCCCTGGACGCGGCGAACAACCGGCTGTCGGTCGCCTACGACGGCGATGCGGAACTGTCGGGCGTGGACAACGTGACCGGCGCCGCCAACGGCGACCTGTTCGTCGCCGAGGACGGCGGCGATATGCAGATCTGCCTCATCTCCGGCGGTGTGGTCGCGCCGTTTCTGCAAGTGCACGATTCGGACGGCTCCGAGATCACCGGCCCGGCATTCAATCCCGCCGGCAACCGCCTGTACTTCTCCTCGCAGCGCGGCACCACGGGCTCGAGCGGCGACGGCATCACCTACGAGGTCACCGGCCCGTTCCGGCGGTAGCCAGGACACTGGAGACGTGACAGCCGAACTGCGTTCCCTCACCGTCGACATCGACACCGGCCGCTGGCGCGACACCGTCCTCACGAAGGTGGATCTGAGCGTCCCCGCCGGGCAGATCACCGCCTTGCTCGGCGGGCCCGGCGACGGCAAGACGATGATCGCCTACGCCCTGACCGGCCGCCTGCCCGAATCGGCCCGCACCACCGGTGAAGTCCTGACCGACGGCTCCGTCGGCTATGTCCCCCAAGACGGCATAGATGCCTTCACCCCCGACCTGACCGTCGGCGAGCAACTCCGGAACCTGGCACAACGGCACCGATCGGTGACCGTCGAAAACGCCTGCGCCGCCGCCTATTACCCGTCCGAAGCCATGGATCTCCTGCCCCAGCAGAACTCGGCCGGCCAGATCCAGCGCGCCGCGGTCGCCGCCGCCCTCCTCACCGCCCCCGACGTCCTGGTCGCGGACAGCCCGACCGCCTCGCTGGACCAGGGCACCGCCCACGGCGTGTGGAAATCACTGCGCGAGTACGCGGACACCGGCGCGGCCGTCCTCGTCATCACCCACGACATCCCCTTGCTGACTGCGACCGGCTATGCCGACCGCCTGGTGATCATGGGCAGGGGGCAGATCCTCGGGACCGGGACCGTAGCGGAGCTGGCGGCCTCCGAGGATCCGCAGGTACAGATGTACTTCCGAGGCGTCCGGGGCTGATCACGGACCTCGAAAGGGAACAGGCGGGACCGGTCGCTCCGGCGCAGTTCGGTGGTGACTCGGTGAGACATCTCGCCGTGAGCTCGAGCGTTCCGATGAACCGTCCCGGGACTCCCGAGGACGCCGCCGAGCTGGTCGCATTCCCGGTATCCGACCGAGCCGGTTGGCTGACCGGGGCCCGCTATCGGGTAGACGGAGGCATTCTCGCCGAGGTGTAGACCGAGCTCGGTGCGCGCCGCCCGAACTTCGCAGGCGGCGAGTGAGCCCGCCGGGGCGTGGGACTAGCTGATCGGTAGCGCGCCGAGGATCGGCCCGTAGCCCCAGTCCAGCATCCGCTCGGCGTCGGCGGCCGCGGCTTCGTCGCTGTCGGGTGAGCTGTGCAGGACCACGCCGATCAGTGGCTGTCCGGCCCGGACCGCCTCGAACAGCAGGCAGGTCCCGGCGGCGTCGGTGGACCCGGTCTTGATACCTACCGTGCCGCGGTAGCTCTCCAGCAGCAGGTTCGTGGTCTCCCAGAGATGATCGCGGTTACCGGGACCGGCGGGCAGGTGGTAGACCGGCAGCCGGACGATGTCGCGGAACTCCGGACGGCTCATCGCGTGCCGGCCGAGGGTCAGGAGATCCGCCGGCGTGGAATGGGTGGCGTAGTCGGTAGGGATCGGAAACCCGCTGGGGTCGGTGAAATGCGTTCCCGCCAAACCCATTCGGTGGGCGGTGTCGTTCATCTTCCCGAGGAAGGCGTCTTGTCCGGGGCCGTACTCCTCGGCGAGTGCGTAGGCGGCGTCGCAGCCGGAGGGCAGCAGCAGCGCATGCAACAGCTGCCGACCGGTGAGCACCTCGCCGGGCACGAGATCCGCCGTGCTTCCGTTGTTGGCGCCGCAGTAGGAGACGATTCCCTGCGGCACGGTGATATTCCGGTCGAGATCTCCGGCGTCGAGCACGACCTGCGCCGTCATCACCTTCGTGATGCTGGCCATCGGCACGGGGGTGTTCAGCTCCCGTGACCACCGCACCGCACCGGTATTGCCGTCCGCCAGCGCCGCTCCCACCGCCTGCACGCCCTCAGGCTCGGGCGTCGGCGAGGGCAGCTCGCTGTGCGAGACGTTCGCGGCGGGGACCTCGGCGACGGCATGGCCGGCCGCCAGCACCACCATCCCGGCCACGACAATCTGCAACATCCTGGCAAATGTTCGCATGGCCACATTCTGCCCGCCGGCGGTGCGGAAACCGGGATGTCCGGGCCGGAACCTCGCAGGACTTGCGGACCTACCGGGTAGCGCGCGAGACCGGCGCCCGGTCCAGCCATGTCGCGAACGCGTCGAAGGCGAACGGACGACCGAGGAAGTCGGCCACCAGGTCGGCCGCGTCGCGCGATCCGCCGGGAACGAGAACGCGGTCGCGATAGCGGTGCGCCACCGAGGGATCGAACAGGTCGGCGGCATCGAACGCCGAGAACAGATCCTTGGCGATGACCAGGCTCCACAAATACGTGTAGTACGCGGAGGTGTAGCCCGCGAGATGTCCGAACGATGTCTGGAAATGAGTGCCCGGCACACCGGCGATCAGACTGTGACGTTCCAAGGCGTCGAAGACCGCTTCGGTGTGGGCGGTGGGCCGGTCGCGGTGCAGGAGATAGGACACCGCGGTGTAGCCGACCTGGGTCCGGACCCAGGTCCCCTTGCCGAAGTCCTTCGCCGCACGCATCCGCTCCACCAGCTCCACCGGGATCGGGGTCCCGGTCTCGTCGACGGCGAAGGTGCCCAGAACCGTGGCGTCCCAAGCCCATTCTTCGAGCATCTGCGAGGGAGCCTCGACGAAGTCCCACTCGGTGGCCACCCCGGAGAACCGCGCCCACTCCTGCTGCCCGCCGAGCACATGGTGCAGCAGATGCCCGAACTCGTGGAACAGCGTCACGACCTGCTGGTGTTCCATCAGCCCCCGGGGGAAGTTGCACACCAGCACTCCCTCGGGCAACAGCCGGTCCGTGATCCCACCGACGAGATCGAACTGCGCGGCGTGCTTGAATTTGCCCTCGCGCGGATGGAGGTCGAGATGGATCCGTCCGCGCCGTTCGCCTTCGGCGTAGACGTCGTAGACGGTGACATCCTCATGCCAGCGGGGAACGTCGACCGGCCGATATTCCAGGCCGAACAGCCGACCGGTGACCTCGAGCAGACCGGCTCGCACCCGCGGGAAATCGAAGTACCGGCGCACCTCCCGGGCATCGACGTCGTACTGTTCGCGCCGGATCAGCTCGGTGTAGTAACCGATCTCGGAGCGGTCGACCGTGGTGGCGGCGGGCTCGTCCGCCCGGCGGCGCGCGAGCACCGTCTCGAGGTCGCGCCGGCCCGCGGCGTCGGCGGTGGCCGAGATCCGCTGGATGAACTCGTCGATGGCGGCGCCGGTGCCGATCATCTTGACGGCCGCGTCGTAGTCGGGCCAGCTGTCGTAGCCGACGAGCCTGGCCTTCTCGGCGCGAAGGTCGAGCATCTCGTGCAGAACGGCGTCGTTGGCCGGCCAGCCGCGGCTGTCGAACTCGACCGTGAGATCGCGACGGGCCTCGGCGTCCCGGGCGTAGGCGCGGAACGGGTGATAGTCCGGATAGTCGGTGGTGACCGTGACCAATCCGTCCTCGGCGGGCGCATGCGCGGCGAGGAAGTCGGCGGGCAGCCCGTCGAGTTGCTCGGGGATGAGCCGTATCTCGCGAACGTCGTCGCGGATGGCGCGGCCGAAGTCCTGGTCGAGCACGGTGAGTCGCTCGGAGATCTCCCGCAGCCGGGCTCGGGTCCGATCGTCGCGGTCCACGCCGCTGCGACGGAAATCGCGCAGCACATGCTCGCGCATGCGCCGGGCCGCCTCGTCCAGCCCAGCCGAATCGGTTTCTGCGACAACGTCGTAGAGCGCACGATCGAGGTCGCGATCCGTCCGGACCCGATCGACCTGCTGGACGAGCTCCTCGGCACGCCGACGCACGTCGGGATCGGGGTGGACCTCGACGAACAACGCGGCGGCCGAGCCGGCGCCTCGCAACGCGATGTCGGCGTCGTTCCACAAGCCGAGCACCTCGGCGGTCCCCCGGAGGGTGCCGTCCCCGAGCCGCTCCAGCACCTCCGACACGGTCCGTAGCCCGCCGAGCACGTAATCGACGAGCCAGTCGGACCAGTCGCGGGAGGGCAGAGCAAGCGGTTCGGGACTCATGCCTCGACAGTAACCTGCCATTCGGCACCGAGGTGGCACCGACCATCGGACCGCCGGCAACGCACCGCCGTGTTCACCCAACTGATAGGGGCGGACCGTATTTCGGCTCGTAGCAGAGGATTCCGGGTTCGCGTGCAGTGGCCGGCGGTCTACCTGTTCTGCTACTACCTCGGCTCCAGCGCGGGCGCTCGGAGGCCGAGCACCGCGCCCGACAGGAGGCCGAGATACCGGAGAGCGGCTTCCTCGAGCGGGGCTGGTGACCCATTTCTGCGGGGGATGACGCGGCCGGACCTGCCGCGCGAGGGCCAGAGCCTACTCAGAAGCTGATCCCGCCCTCGATATCCCGGGCCTGCACGACTTTTCCGCTGACGTCGCCCGAAATCTGGTTGACCACACCGTCGCGATCGGCGCGCTGCGCGACCGAGATCTCCTGCCACAGCGCCCGGAGTTCGGCGGAGAACTGTGGATCCTCACGTTCCGTGCGCGCCAGTTCCTCGCTCAGTACTTCTACTTGTGGCGATTCGGCATCGGCGTCACGCGCGGCCTCGAGCGCCGCTTTCGCCTCCGACCGGCCTGCGAACTTTTCCCGCACGAGGTCGTAGAGGTTCCCCACACCCTTGCCGGCCAGGGCGGCGGCGATGGCCACCAGGATCGGATCCGGCATGACAGCCTCCCTTTTTCGCTCCCCTGACGACCCTAGCATCGCCGTGTGAGAACGGCCCTCGCGTGAGAACGACCCTGCGGTCGAGGCGCGGAGCAACCGAACAGAGTCTTCACCAGTGCCATATCGGCGGCTTCCAACGGGCGCCGGCGAAACGGCGCAACGCCTCGTCGAGTTCGGGCCCGACGACACCGTTCTCGACCGGCAACACCGTTTGCCAGCCGTCCTCGTCCGCCTGATCCCGAGACTCTTCGCCGGCGTCCGGAAGTAGCTTCACTCCCAGGCTGAATTCGGGCCTTCTCCCCACTTCGGCGAAGTTCTCCACGGTGATTTCGGCGATGTCGGACCACGGGAAGCTGGTGACGTGCCGTGTGGTCCCGGCCGGTACCGTGGACCGGACGCCTTTCTCGTGCAGCCGCAACTCGACCGATGGGACAGTGCGTCTCGCCAACCACATGCCGAGAGCCAGCGCAACGGCAACCCCGGACAGTGTGAAAAGTATGGTCAGCACCATCGCGAGGGGATCGGTTGTCAGGAGCTCGGTCAGAACCGCCTCCACCAGCGCCAGGAACGGGAGTGCCAGCACCAGGTACTGCCCGAGGTACGGACCCCGCGGCCACAAGGACATCTGCCTCGTCAGCCGCACTTCGTACGGTCCACCGGACCCGGTTGCGGTCTCCGGGCGCAATGCTTTCCGCCGCACGGGAATCGGCGCTCCGCCCGCTCGCCACGTGGCGGCGAGCCGCGCCTGCACCTGTGCGTGCCGGAACTGGTAGACACCGCCGACCTGTCGAAGAACGCCCGCCTGATGGGCGTCTTCCAGGAAGGTCATCGTGGTCACGGGCAACCGCCCCGCCATCGAATACGTGATCTTCGCCAGCGCCCACAGGCTCCACGGGCTCACCACGAGTGCCAGCTTCATGGCACCCGAACCGGCTGCGAGACAACATCCCACCGCAGTCACGACGTTCGAGGGCCCCACGGAAACCGCTGCGGCCGTTCCGCACACGGCGCCGAGCAGTAACGTGGTCGACGCGGTACCGACCTGCTCGCCCCGCAGCAGCTCCCGCGGCCCGATTGCCTGTGGCGCGGCAAAACCCAGGCACACCATGGCGATTGCGGCGAGCACCGTGGCCAACCCCAGCGGCGTCCCGCCCACCCACCACACCGCCAGGCACAACCCGCCGGACAAACCGGCGAACATGATCTGAATCGGCTGCATTCGCGCTCGCCGAACGCTGAAGAACGCTCCGGGCCGGCGCGGCCGATTGTTGCCCGTCCAGAGGAAAAAAGGCGCCCGTGCCGCCAGGATCGCGATGCCGCCGATCCATATACCGTCGAATGCGGCGGCGTCGAGCTTGTCGTGATCGGCGCCGGTGAATCCGCCGTACCAGGCGACGAACCAGCTCGTACCCAGCGTCAGCAGAACGTACAACGCGAGTATCAACGGTACGGAGACCACGGTGGGCAGGGCCCGATACAGCTCCCACCACGCCAGCTCGCTCGTTCGCCGGCGGGTCAGATGCGATGCCAGAAAACCGAGCCAGCGCCGGGACCGTTCCGGGCCCCAGTCCCGGATCTGGTGTGGCTGATCGGGCGACGCGGGGCCCGCGCGGAAAACCGCCGGCACCAGGCTGTCCAGCAAATGCAGTTCGATCGTTTCGGCGTCGGGAAACCGTTCCTCGCCCAGGAGTTCGGCGGGGTCGGTGTCCGGTCTCGCGTAGTCCGTGCGCGCCAGCCACAGCATCAGCGGTGACGACAACGCCGTCGCCAGCCGCCCACCGGGGTGAGCGGTGAGTTCCGTCAGGACCGGTGCCCAGCGTTGCGGACGGTGAGGGTGCGCGGTTCGCCGCAGATAGTCCGCCCCGTCGGGCGCACGTACCGGCTCGGCCCGGATCACCGAGGCAGAGCGCACCGCGGTCCCGGCGATGACCGCTCTCGTGTACTCGTGCGTCCGGGACAGGAGTATCAGCGATCTACCCTCCCGCAGTGCCCGATTGACACCTTCCAGCGCCCTCCCCCGGACCTCGAGGGGCAACTCGTCGAACCCGTCGACGATCGGCAGAATCCGGTTGTCACGCACCAATTCTCGAATCCGCGCAGGGACCAGCCCCGACTCCCGCCCACCGTATTCCTCGGCGATGCGGCGGGCCAGCCAGCTGTCGAAGTGTTCCTTTCCCGGGTTCCGCCAGGACGATGCGAGCAGGATGACCGGAACCTGGGGAGCCGTCGTCTTGTCCCACAACCGCGTCAGCTCCAGCGTGAGCAGGATCGCCAACGATGTCTTGCCCGCCCCCGGCTCGCCGAGGATCACGAGGCGCCGCGTCGGCCGAGCCAGCAACGCGGACGTCAACTCGGCGAGTCCGTGTTCCTGTGCGGCCAGTTCTCCGGCGACGTTGTCCCGATGATCGGCCACCGACCATTCCGCGGTCCAGCGCACGGCCAGCTGCCCGGAATCGGCGAGCCCGCGGAGTACGGCCTCGTCCGCCCATTGGGCGCGAACTTTCCGCGCCAGCTCCGCCACGGCACGGTCCTGCCGGGTCTCGACTACCGGGGCGGGAAAATGGATGTCTCCGAAGATCTTCCCGGCCTGGACCACATAGGTGGCCCGGCCGGAGAACTCGTTGTGCACCGGCGGCTGGTCATCGATCATGCCCCTCCCGCGAGCCGACTGCCGTTCCCTCATCGAGAATTATAGTGCGGAATCAATCCAAGATCGGGAAACCCCACTCCGTGACGGGCCGTCGTCGGCACCAGGACTCGCGGTGCGAAGCACGGGCCGGTGTGCGGGGGCTTGACACCGTTCTTCCGGCGGGAAGTCGGTGATGGTGACCGATGACCGCTAATCTGTTGCGGCGCCGCCGTGTTCGCCCAGTCGCGGGGGCGGGCCGTATGACGGCTCGTAGCCCGGGATTCGGACCGGGCTACCGACGAGTCGGTACTCCCCCGCCGTCACCACGGCCTCGGGACTGGCCTCCAGGGCCTCCGGCATCTCGCGTACGGCAGCCGCCGGGATACCGAGGGGCCGCAGCCGCGCTTCCCAGTTCGCCGCGGTGTCGGCGGACAGGGCGGTGGTGACCACCTCCAGCACCTCGTCGCGGCGCTCGGCCCGCTCGGCCATGCGCTCGAAGCCGTCGATGCCGGCCTCGGTGGCAAAGCTCTTCCAGAATCCGTCGTGGGTGACGAACAGGGCCAGATAGCCCTCGGCGGTCGGAAAGATCTGTGCGGGAACGTAATACGAGTGGGCGCCGAACGGGCGGCGTTGCGGGCGTTTGCCTCCGTTGAGGTATGCGGCGGCGTGGTAGTTGAGCTGGGAGAGCATGACCTCGTACAACGAGACATCGATCTGCCCGCCGCGCCCCGAGACGATCTGCGCCAGCAGGCCCAGTGCCGCGGTGAGCCCGGTGGAGTTGTCCGCCGACGAATATCCCGGCAAGGTCGGCGGTCCGGCGGGATCGCCTGTGAGAGCGGCGATTCCGGCCGCCGCCTGGATGACGTAGTCGAACGCCGGGTCGTCGCCGCCGTGCAGGCCGTAGCCGGTGATCGCGACGCATACGATCCGCTCGTTCCAGCGCCGCAGCGCGTCGTAGGTGAGGCCGAGCCGCCGGATCGCCGACGGCTTCAGATTCACCAGCAGCGCATGCGATTTCGACACCAGCTCACCGAGCTCGGCCTGCCCCGCGTCGCTGTCCAGCTCGATGCGCACGCTGCGCTTGCCGCGGTTGAGGCTCGCGAAATACGTGTCGCTCACCTTCCGCGAGATATCGCCGCCGGCCGGTTCCAGCTTGGTGACCTCCGCGCCGAGATCGGCGAGCATCATCGTGGCGTACGGCCCGGCGAGCATGGTGCCGACCTCGAGGATCCGGATCCCGGTGAGGGGCCCGGAATCCGGAGTACTCACCGAAGCTCCCGGGCCAGTTCCGCGATCATCTCCCGGGTGCGCTGCTTGGACGCCACCAGCTCGTCGCGGGTGTCGCCGATCGGCAGCAGGCGCACCGAGACGTCGGTGGCACCGGCGGCGGCATAGCGGCGCAGCCCGGCCGCGATCTCCGACTCGTCACCGGCCAGGCACAGGTCGCCGACGTCGCGAGCGTCACCCTGTTCGAGCAGCCGCTGATAGTTCGGCGACACCTCGGCCTCGCCGAGAATCCGGTTGGCCCGCGCCCGGGCCTCGTCGGCCCGGCCGGGCTCGCACAGGCAGATCGGCAGCCCGGCCACCACGCGCGGGGCCGGGCGCCCCGCGTCGGCGGCCGCCTTCGTGATCTTCGGGACGATATGTTCGGCGATCGCGCGGTGGTCGGCCATCCACAGCACCGTGCCGTCGGCCCGCTCCCCCGCGATCCGCAGCATCACCGGCCCCAGCGCGGCGACCAGCACCGGAACCGGCGCCACCGGACCGAGATTCAGCGGATTGTGCACGGTGAACGTCGCGTTCTCCACGTCCACCGCACCCGAGCCGGCCAATCCCGCGTGCAGCACCTCGAGGTAGTCACGGGTGTAGGCGGCGGGCTTGTCGTAGGGCAGGCCGAGCATGTCCCGGATGATCCAGTGGTGCGACGGACCGACGCCGAGAGCCAGCCTGCCCCCGGCCGCGGCGTGCGCCGAGAGTGCCTGGCGCGCAAGCGCTACCGGATGCTGCGCCTGCAACGGCACCACGGCGGTACCCAGTTCGATCCGCGACGTGTTCAGGCCCATCGCGGCGATCGTGATCAACGCGTCGAAATCGGTGGGCACCTGCGGAATCCACGCCGTGTCCATACCGGCCGACTCGGCCCACTCGATATCGCGCAGCATCCGCTCCAGCTTGCGCCCGGAGTCACCCTTCTCCGGTCCGATCATCACTCCGATGCGCACTGTCTCTCCCAACTGCGTGGATTCGGGGTCCGGCCGCTCCCGGAGCGGCGGTCGTTCACGGGGCCGCGGTTCCGGTCAGCGCCCGGATCTCGGTGACGAGCTTCTCCAGCGGAGTGTTGGTCGGAAAGACCGCGGCCGCACCGACTTCCAGCAGGCGCGGCACATCGGCCTGCGGGATCGTGCCGCCCACGACGACCGCGATATCGCCCGCGTCGGCCGCGCGCAACGCCTCCACCACCCGGGTGGTCAGCGCGACGTGCGCGCCGGAGAGGATGCTCAGGCCCACCACGGCCACGTCCTCCTGCAGCGCGATCGACACGATGTCCTCCACGCGCTGCCGAATTCCGGTGTACACCACCTCGAATCCGGCGTCGCGCAGCGTCCGCGCCACGATCTTGGCGCCGCGGTCGTGCCCGTCGAGGCCCGGCTTGGCGACGAGAACGCGGGCGGGGGCCTGTTCCCCCGACGGCGCGGCCATCAGAACACCACCGGCTGCTGGAATTCGCCCCACACCGATTTCAGCGCCGCGGTGATCTCACCCACGGTGCAGTAGGCGTTGGCACAGTCGACCAGACGATGCATCAGGTTCTCGTCCCCTTCCGCGGCGTGCGACAGCGCGGTCAGGGCCGCGCGCACCGCCGCCGAATCACGTTCGGCCTTCACCTTCGCCAGCCGCTTCAGCTGCCGTTCGCGGCCTTCGGCATCGAGTTCGTAGGTGCCGATATCGGGCGCCGGCTCGTCGGAGACGAACTTGTTCACGCCGACCACCGGCCGCTCGCCGGACTCCTCGGCCTGGTGCAGCCGGTACGCCTCGTCGGCGATCAGGCCCTGCAGATAGCCGTCCTCGATGCAGCGCACCATGCCGCCGTGCTCCTCGAGATCGCGCATGATCTCGACGATCTTGTCCTCGGTGGCGTCGGTCAGCGACTCCACGAAATACGAACCGCCGAGCGGATCGGCCACCCGGGTCACGCCGGTCTCGTAGGCGAGCACCTGCTGGGTGCGCAGCGCCAGCGTCGCCGACTCCTCGCTGGGCAGCGCGAACGGCTCGTCCCAGGCGGCGGTGAACATCGACTGCACCCCGCCGAGCACCGCGGCCAGCGACTCGTAGGCCACCCGGACCAGATTGTTCTGCGCCTGCGGCGCATACAGCGAGGCGCCGCCGGCGACACAGCCGAACCGGAACATCGACGCCTTGTCGGTCGTCGCGCCGTACCGCTCGCGCACGATGGTGGCCCAGCGCCGGCGTCCCGCACGGTATTTCGCGACCTCCTCGAAGAAGTCGCCGTGCGTGTAGAAGAAGAACGACACCTGCGGGGCGAACTGGTCGATGGTCATCCGGCCGCGCGCGACCACGGTGTCGCAGTAGGTGACTCCGTCGGCGAGCGTGAACGCCATCTCCTGCACCGCGTTCGCGCCGGCGTCGCGGAAGTGCGCGCCCGCCACCGAGATCGCGTTGAACTTCGGCACCTCGGCCGCGCAGAACTCGATGGTGTCGGCGATCAGCCGCAGCGACGGTTCGGGCGGCCAGATCCAGGTGCCACGCGAGGCGTACTCCTTGAGGATGTCGTTCTGGATTGTCCCCGTGAGCTTTTCGCGCGGCACGCCCTTCTTCTCCGCGGCGGCCACGTAGAACGCCAGCAGGATCGCGGCCGTGCCGTTGATGGTGAAGCTGGTGCTGATCTTGTCCAGCGGGATCTCGTCGAACAGCACCTCGGCGTCGGCGAGCGTGTCCACCGCGACGCCGACGCGCCCGACCTCCTCGCTCACCTCGGGATCGTCGGAGTCGTAACCGCATTGGGTGGGCAGGTCCAGTGCCACCGACAGCCCGGTACCGCCCTGCTCCAGCAGATAGCGGTAGCGCTGATTGGACTCCTCGGCGGTACCGAAACCGGAGTACTGCCGGAAGGTCCACAGCCGCCCCCGGTATCCGGTGGCGTAGTTGCCGCGGGTGAACGGATAGGCGCCCGGAGCGGGCGGGTCCTCGCGCCGATCGTCCGGCCCGTAGACCGGCTCCAGCGGGATCCCGGAGGAGGTGTGCACTTGGTTGTCCATCATCGAATATGCTACTTCCGGAAAATGAGAATGCCAATACCATTGAGGGTAAGCGCCTGATCACAGGCGTGTTTCGAGTACCGAGGAGCGCCATGTCCGACCAGCATCACTCGCTGACCGACCGCACGGTGGTGATATCCGGCGCCAGCCGCGGTATCGGATTCGCGATCGCGCTCGCCGCGGCCCGGCACGGCGCGAACATCGTCCTGCTCGCCAAGACCGCCGACCCGCATCCGAAGCTGCCCGGCACCGTGCACACCGCCGCCGCCGAGGTGGAGGCCGCCGGCGGCCGGGCCGCCGCGGTGGTCGGCGACGTCCGGAAGGAAGAGGACGTCCGCCGGGTGGTGGACATCGCCGTGCAGCGGTTCGGCGGCATCGACCTGTGCGTGAACAACGCCAGTGCCATCGCCACCGAATCGACCGAGCGGCTGTCGGTCAAGAAGTTCGATCTGATGCAGGACATCAACATTCGCGGCACGTTCCTGCTGACCCAGGCATGCCTGCCGCACCTGCGCGAGGCGGCCAACCCGCACGTGCTGACGATCGCGCCGCCGGTGAACACGAACCCGCGCTGGCTCGGCGCGCATCCGGCCTACACCCTCTCGAAATACGGGATGACCCTGCTGTCCCAGGGCTGGGCGGCCGAATTCGCCGACGCCGGAATAGGTTTCAACTGCCTGTGGCCGCAGACCTACATCGCCACCTCGGCGGTCGCCAACCTGCCCGACGCCGAGCGGCAGCTGGCGTCCGCCCGCAGCCCGCAGATCATGGCCGATGCCGCGCTGGCCATCGTCACCCAACCGGCCAAGCAGGTCACCGGCAACTGCTTCGTCGACGTCGACGCGCTGACGCTGTACGCCGGGGTCGACGACTTCACCCCGTACGGCGGCGGCGACAACCCCACGCCGGACATGTTTCTGGACTGATCCGGCGGCGCCCACCCCTGTCATTCCGGCACGACCCATCCCCTCGCCATTCCGGCATGCTTTCGGCCGGAATCGATTCGGTACAGCCACGGTGTGGATCCCGGCCCAAAGCGCGCCGGGATGAGGGGGACGGTGCGCCGGGACGACAGGGACGGTCGCCGGGACGACGGGGACGGTTCGGAACCGGCTCGGGCGGGTATGGAACTTCTCAACCGGCGGCGAGCTGTTCAGTCGGGGGCGGCTCGCCGACCGGGTGTATGGGGCGGTCGGTGGCGGAGAGCGGGCGGGTGGATCCGCCGCGGCGGACGGCCACGATCTCCGCCCCGATCGCCACTGCCGTCTCCTCCGGAGTCTGGCCACCCAGTTCCAGGCCGATCGGCGAGTGCAGGCGGCTCAGCTCGTCTTCGGTCAGGCCGGCCTCCCGTAGCAGGCGGCGGCGTTCCCGGTCCGAGCGGCGCGAGCCCATCGCGCCGACATAGGCCACCGGGAGCCGTAGCGCCTCGGTGAGCATCGGGATGTCGAACTTGGGGTCGTGGGTCAGCACGCAGATCGCGGTGCGGCCGTCGACCCGCGTTCCGGCCAGGTACCGGTGCGGCCAGTCGCGCACCACCTCGTCGGCCTCGGGCAGCCGCGCCCGGTCGGCGAAGGCGGGGCGGGGTTCGCACACCGTCACGTGGTACCCGAGCAGGCGGCCGACCCGGCACAGCGCCGTGGCGAAATCCGTGGCGCCGCAGACGATCATGCGCGGCGGCGGCGCGAAGGATTCGACGAAGACGGTGCGCTCCCGGTCCGCGCACCCGACGACGCGCAAACCCGTGGCACCGAGATCGAGCATCGCCCGCGCGTGTCGCATGACGGCGGGATCGAACTCGGCACCCACGACTGTTCCGAACTCCGCGCCGGCGGCAGTGCGGAATTCGGCCCCGGCGGCAGTGCGGAACCCGGCGTCGGCGACAGTGCGGAACCCGGCGTCGGCGACAGCGCCCTGACCGAGCGTGACCAGCTCGCCGGATTCCAGATCGCGCACGACGGCGACGGGACCCTCGGCATCGAGCGCCGCCTCGATCGCCGGGTACTGCGCCGAGGTGATCCGGTGTACGAAGACCTCCAGCTCTCCCCCGCAGGTCAACCCGACCGCGAAGGCGTCGTCGGCGCTGAAGCCGAACGTCCGGCGGGCCGGTTCGCCGGAGGCGAGCACCTCCTGGCACAGCTCGTACACAGCCCCCTCGACACACCCGCCGGACAGGCTGCCGCGCACCGTGCCGGCCTCGTCCACCGCCATCGTGGCGCCCGCCGGGCGCGGGGCACTGCCGCTCACGCTCACGATGGTCGCGAGCGCATAGACGGTGTTCGCGGCATGCCATCGCAGCAGCTCCGCGCCGAGTTCACGCATGGTGACCTCCCGCAATCGTCGACCGCGGGCCGATCGGACCCGCCCCGCCGCCCGATCCGGGCGACGTTCCACCACAGCATGATGAGAATGCTATTCTCATCTCATTCTAGCGTCATACTCATATTTGACATACATGACATTGACACTGTGGGAACGCCGATGCTAAACACATGCTCAGCAGGCGCTCGTCCGTATCCGAGGCGAACAAGAGGATCAGCCCGATGATGTCGACACCGTTCCGCGGCCGGATCGGCCGAACCCAGCGAGCCGCCCGATGAGCTCACTGGAGACCCCCACCCCCACCACTCCCGTCCGCAACGCCGTCGGCGCCCGGGTGCCGCGGCTCGAGGACGCCCGCCTCGTCGCCGGTGCGGGCACCTTCGTGGACGACGTGACGCGCCCGGGCATGGTGCACGCCTGTTTCGTGCGCAGCCCGTTAGCGCGCGCCCGGATCGGCGAGATCGACGTGTCCGGCGCCCTGGAGCTCGACGGCGTGCTGGCGGTCTACACCGCCGCGGATCTCAATCCGGCCGCGCACGAGATCTCCTTCGACCTGGACATGGCCGGCATGCCGCCGGTGCCGCGGCCGCCGCTGGCCGAGGAGGAGGTGCGGTTCGTCGGCGACCCGGTGGCCCTGGTGATCGCGACCGACCGGTACCTCGCCGAGGACGCCGCCGAACAGGTGATCATCGACTACGACCCGCTGGATCCGGTGGTCGACTACACCACCGCCGAACAGTCGCCGAACCTGGTACATGCCGGTTTCGCGGGGAATTCGGCCGGCGAGATGGGCGGGCGCCCCGCCTCCGACCTCGAGCCGATCTTCGACTCGGCCGCACACGTGGTGCGCCAGAGCATCTTTCAGCAGGCCTACCTGCCGGTGCCGATGGAGACCCGGGGCATCGTCGCGGAATGGTCGGCGCCGACCGCGGAGATGACGGTCTGGGCCTCCACCCAGTCGCCGCACGAGATCCGCGCGTTCACCGCCCGGCTGCTCGGCATCGACGAACACCAGGTGCGCGTCATCGCCCGCGACACCGGCGGCGGGTTCGGGCTCAAACAGCTTCCGCTGCGCGAGGATACGTGCGTCCTGCTGGCCGCGCGCGTCCTCGGCGTCGCCGTGAAATGGACCGAGGACCGCCAGGAGAACCTGATGGCCTCCGGCATGTCCCGGCACGAACATGCCGATGCCGGCATGGCTTTCGACGCCGACGGCACCATTCTGGCCGCGTCCATCGCGCACGTGCAGAACGTCGGCGCGTACCCGACGCCCTCCCCGATCGTCGGCGGTATACCCGTCGGAATCCTGTTCCCGGGGCCCTACCGGATCACCGAGACCTCGTTCCACGCGAAGTTCATCTACTCCAACACCGTCGGGCGGGTCGCCTATCGCGGACCGTGGCAGTTCGAGTCGGTGGCCCGCGAGATCCTGCTCGACCACGCGGCCCGGCGGATCGGCATCGACCCGATCGAACTGCGTCGGCGAAACATGTTGCGGCGCGACGAACTTCCCTGGCCGAACCCGAACGGCATGGTCTACGACAACATCTCGCCGCTGGAGACGCTGGAGCAGGCCGTCGACATGCTGGACTACGAGGCGTTCCGCGAGGACCAGAGCGCCGCCCGCGCCCAGGGCCGCTATCTCGGCGTCGGCACCTGCACCTATGTGGAGCCGACCACCGGCGCCAGCCCGTTCCTGGCCACCGAGGGCGCGACCATCCGGATCGAGCCCAGCGGCAAGGTCAACGTGTACGTCGCGGGTGGTTCGGCGGGCAACAGCCTGGAGACCACCGTCGTGCAGCTGACCGCCGACGCCATCGGCGCCACCCTGTCCGACGTGCGAACCATCCAGGGCGACACCGCGATCACGCCGTTCGGCGGCGGCACGGGCGGCAGCCGGTCGGGCTCGATGACGGCGGGCGCGATCGAGCAGACCGCCTCGGTGCTGCGCGAGAAGATCCTGGCCATCGCGGCGCACCGGCTGGGCAGCACGCCCGGCGAGATCGAGTTCTCCGGCAGCCGGGCGACCGTGCGCGGCGTACCGGACAAGGCGCTCACGCTGGCCGAGATCGCCGACATCGCCTACTTCCAGTCCGACAGCCTGCCGCCCGGCATGCAACCGGGGCTGGAGTCCAGCGGGCGATACAAGACTCCGCAGATCGCCATCTGGGCCAACGCGACCCACGTGTGCACCTGCGAGGTCGATATCGACACCGGCGAGGTGACGCTGCTGCGCTACATCGTCAGCGAGGACGTCGGGCCGATGATCAACCCGAGCGTGGTGGAGGGCCAGATCTACGGCGGCACGGTGCAGGGCATCGGCGGCGCGCTCTACGAGCATCTGGCCTACGACGAGAGCGGTAACCCGGTGGCGACGACCTTCCTGGACTACCTGCTGCCCACCGCGTGCGAGGTGCCGACCATCGAGGTCGGGCACGTCGAGACGCCCAGTCCGGGACCGGGCAACTTCAAGGGCGTCGGCGAGGGCGGCGCCATCGGCTCGGCCCCGGCGGTGCTCAACGCCGTCGCCGACGCGCTCTCGCCGTTCGGGGTGGAGATCTCCCAGCTGCCGCTGTCGCCCTCCCGGATCGTGGACATGATCGAACAGGCGCGTGCCGGAAAGGACTCGGAATGAAGCCCGCGGCCTTCGAATATCACGCACCCGGCACCGCCGCCGAGGCGGTCGGGCTGCTGGGTGAGCTCGGCGACGAGGCCAAGATCATCGCGGGCGGCCAGAGCCTGGTTCCCATGCTGGCCTTGCGGCTCGCGGTCTTCGAGCATCTGGTCGACCTGCGCCGCGTCACCGAACTGCGCGGCGTCCGGACCGATGCCGACAAGGTCCGGATCGGCGCGGGGACAACGCATGCCGCGGTCGGCGCGTCCGAGGAGATCCGCCGGGCGGTGCCGCTGCTGACCCGGGCGACGCCGCTGATCGGGCACTTCCAGATCCGCAACCGGGGCACGATCGGCGGCGCCATCGCGCACGCCGACGCCGCCGGCGAGTATCCGGTCGTCGCGCTGACCCTCGACGCCGATATCGAAACCCTCTCGCCGCGCGGGCCGCGCACCATTCCGGCGTCGTCGTTCTTCACCGGCCTGTGGACCACCGATCTGGCCGACGACGAGATGGTGACCGGTATCGTCTTCCCGGCGTGGCACGGCCGGTGCGGCTTCGCGATCGAGGAATTCGCCCGCCGCAGTGGCGATTTCGCGCTCGCGGGGGCCACGGTCGCGGTGCGCCTGGACGCGGACTCCCGGATCGACCGCTGTGCGATCGGACTGTTCGGCCTCGCGCCCACCCCGGTGCGGGCACACGAAGCGGAGGCCGAGGCGACCGGGCGGCCGATCGATGCGGTATCGGCCGAGGAGGTCGGCCGCGCCGCGACGGCCGGACTGGACGCGGTCCCCGCGGATGTGCACGGATCCTCCGACTACCGACGCCGGGTCGGGGCGGCCATGGTGACGCGCGCGTGGCAGCGCGCCGTACAGGAGGCGAGCAATGACTGACGTCGACATCGAGGTACGCATCAACGGCGCGCTGCGCCACGACCGGGTGCCCCCGCGGCTGACCCTGGCCGACTATCTGCGCGAGCGGTGCGGCCTGACCGGCACCCATCTCGGCTGCGAACACGGCGTGTGCGGGGCCTGCACGGTCCTGCTCGACGGCTCGGCCGTGCGGTCCTGCCTGATCTTCGCGGTCCAGGCGGACGGCGCCGAGCTGACCACCGTCGAGGGAATCGCCGGTGCCGACGGCGAGCTGTCCCCCGTGCAGTCGGCGTTCCGCGATCAGCACGGACTCCAATGCGGTTTCTGCACACCGGGATTCATCGTCTCGGCCACGGCGTTCCTGCGCGAGAATCCCGATCCCACCGACGCCGAGATCCGCGAGGCCGTTTCGGGCAACCTGTGCCGCTGCACCGGCTACCAGGGCATCGTGCGGGCGGTCCGCGCCGCGGCCGATTCGGCCGATGCCGCGGAGCCCGCCGACACCCCGAAGCCGACCACGCAGCAGGCGTGACCACCTGAAGGATTTCCCATGAAACTCGACAACACCTTCACCATCCCGGTCCCCGCCGCGCAGGCCTGGCCGGTGCTGCTCGACCTGGAACGCATCGCGCCCTGTGTGCCGGGCGCCGCGATCACCTCGGTCGAGGGCGACGACTTCCACGGCAAGATCAAGGTCAAGCTCGGCCCGGTCGGGTTGAGCTACAGCGGCATCATCAAGGTCGTCTCGCAGGACGAGCAGGCCGGTATCGCGGTGCTCGAGGGCCGCGGCCGCGAAACCCGCGGCAACGGCACGGCGAAGGCGACGATCACCTGCAAGCTCGTCGAAACCGACGGCGCCACCGATGTCTTCGTCGACACCGACCTGTCGATCACCGGGAAGCCGGCGCAGTTCGGGCGGGGCGCGCTGGCCGATGTCGCCGGCACCCTGATCGGCCAGTTCGCCACCAACCTGGCCGACGAGATCACCTCGGCCACACCGGAAGCCGCGGAACCCGGCGCGGCGGAGCCTTCCCCCACCGTCTCCGCGTTCCCCGGGAGTGGGAACAACTCCGCACCTGCCGCGAGCGCGCAGCCGACCCGCAAGGCGGCCGAGCCCATCGACCTGCTCGCGGCGGCCGGGGCGAACAACGCGACGCGTTACGGCGGCGTGGCCGCCCTGGTGCTCATTGGACTACTCTTCGCGGTCTTCCGACGCAGGCGGTCTGCCCGGCCGCTCCGGTGAGGGCCGGCTCCGGAGTAGGGATCATGCCGTTCAGTAATGGCGTTACTTCGGTCCGCGACATCCGCGGACCGGAGAACGGCGAGCCGCGACGGATCCGGCACATCCACATCGAAACCGGCGTCTTCACCATGGATTACCAGGCCTGCGCCGAGCAGATCGCGGATATCGTCGCCGAACTGGGCGCGAACACGGACTTCGTCGTCACCGTGGACGACGACGTCCGCCCGGACCTGCCTCCCCTGCCCTGCGCCGCCCTCTGGGACTGAGGGGTCTCGCGTCGCGCTGAGGCTGACAGCGCGCCGCGCGCGGGTGCCGGGCCGACTCCACACAGCCGGCCCGGCACCACCAATCCCGCATCACAGCAAGGGGTTCCGGGATCAAGGGGGTCCGGGATCCAGCCCGGCCCGAGCCGACGATCCACGCCCGTCGGGCCCGGCGGCTCCAGCACGCCGGGCCGCCGATCTCAGCCGACCGGGCTGAGATCGGCGCCTATGGACGACAACCCCGACAGTCCGCTGCGGAACACCTCCGTCGTCCCGACCGCCGAGGCCGGGACCGCGGCGGCCGTCAGCGCCTGCGCCTTGAAAGCCTGTGCGGCGACGCTCAATCGGTGCAGCACCGGATCGACCCGGGCCTCCGGCGGCGTCGGCCAGCCCTCGCCCCAGACCACGACCTCGATACCGCCGTCGCCCAGGGCGTTCACCAGGCCGCGGCGGGCGCGCGGATCGCATTCGCACACATCGCACGCGACCGCCAGCGCGTGCGGGCGCCGCCCCTGCCCGCCCGACGACAGCACCGTCTCGAGCTCCAGCATCTCGGCCCCGAGGATGCGCAGCGGCCGGGAATCCGACAGGTCGGCCACCAGCACGGTGACGTCCCAGCCGGCCACGGCGCGGTCGAACAGCCAGCCCCCGGCGTGCTCGACGACATCGACGATGCTGGTGGCGACGACGTCCAGGCGGTACCTCATCGTTCCGCGTCCGGACATAAATCTCGAGCCAGCGACCTGGTGTACTCGGTGAACACCTCGCTCAGCGGGATCGAGTGATCGAGCAGCCATGAGATCTCCATTCCATTGATGAAAGCGACGATTTCGATAGCCCGGATGTCAGGGTCGAGGTCGGGCCGATACCGTCCGATCTCCTGGTTGCGACGGATGATGTCGGCGACGATGCCGACGGCGATTTTCCATCTGTCGAGCAGGCGGTCGTGCAGGGGAGCATCGGGCATCAGGTTCTCCACCAGCATGACCACGAAGGTGCCCACCAGATCCGGTGAGCGTTCGATACGTTCGGCAACCTTGCCGATCTCGACGATCAGGTCGCCGCCCAGATCGGCGCCCTCGGCGTCGGCCGCGTCCCGGGCGTCCAGCACCGCGTGCAGCAGCTGATCCTTCGACTGGAAGTGATGCAGCAGCCCGGCCGGACTCACGCCCGCTTCGCGCGCGATCTGAGCCAAAGTCGTACTACGCCAACCGTTCTGGGTGAGCATTCGCTGAGCAACGGCCAGGATGCGCTGCCGCCGATCTTCGCCCTTGGCGAGCAGGGAAGCGTAAGGACGAGGAGTAGTCACGAGACGCTCTCTTCCGAATAAACCTAATGAACACACAGTAGGTTGGTTTTTCCGGTGTGACAAGGGTCTCAGGACGATGAACGGGATCCGGCCAGGTCCGGACGCCGGGCCACCCCGAGACGGTCCGGCGACGCACCCCGAATGACGGGCTCCGGCCGTTGGCAGCCGATGCTGACGGTAATGGCATTCTCGCAGCTAAACGGGCTTAAACCAGCCAGTAATGGCCAAGAACCGTATACGTGCCTCTCCCGCTGTGATAACTTCATTCCCATGCGGAAGCCGCGGTAGCCCCCCGGGAGACCGATCCCGCGCCGTCACGCGCGGGCGGCCCCGGGCCCCGGGCGGCGGCACGTTGTTCGCGGGGCGCCGGCCGGATCCGCCGCTCGCGACGAAACGTACAACTCCATTGGAGGGACAAGATGTCGGTTCCGACCAGCAGTGCTTCGTTGTACCCACCCGGCGGATTCGGGGCACCCAAAGATCGTCGCGGCCACGCCCAGGGTTCGGTGGGCCTGCCGGCCGGCACCCAGGTGTTCTCGGCCGACAACCACATCTCGCTGGCCGACGACATCTTCTACGAGCGGTTCCCCGAGGACATGAAGGACCGGGCGCCGCGCATCTGGTACGAGGACGGCGCCTACCAGATCGGCCGCAAGGGAAAGTCGTTCCTGCCCGGCGATTTCAGCAGCGTGCTGATGCAGTACGACCCCCTCGACGGGTCCGGCAGCGCCAACATCGACGCGCGGGCGGCGGATCTGCGCGCCGACGGCATCGCCAAGGAGCTGGCGTTCCCGAATGCCTTGCTGGCGTTGCTGTTCTACCCGGACAAGGAGGTCCGGGAGCTGGCGTTCCGGGTCTACAACGAGTACATCGCCGATCTGCAGGAGCGCTCCGGCGGCGCCTTCTACGGCGTCGGGCTGATCAACTGGTGGGACCCGGCCGGCGCCCGGCGCACCCTGGACGAGCTGAAGTCGCTGGGGCTCAAGACATTCCTGCTGCCACTGTCGGCGGGCAAGGACGACGACGGCAAGGTCATCGACTACGGCAGCACGGCGATGATCCCGGTGTGGGACGCGATCGAGGAGTCCGGAGTGCCGGTCTCCCACCATATCGGCGAGTCGCCGCTGTCGGCCCCGTGCGAGGTGAACAGCGTGGTCGTCGGCATGATGCACAATGTCGCGCCGTTCCGGGAGTTGTTCTCCAAGTACGTCTTCAGCGGCATCATCGACCGGCATCCGGGCCTGAGCATCGGCTGGTTCGAGGGCGGGATCAACTGGGTGCCCTCGGCCATCCAGGACGCCGAGCACATGAACGCGTCCTACCAGCACATGTACAACCGCCCGATCGAGCACGAGGTGCGGTACTACTGGGACAACCACATGCGCGCGTCGTTCATGGTGGACCCGCTCGGCCTGTCGCTGATCGATCGCATCGGCCGCGACCGGGTGATGTGGTCCTCGGACTACCCGCACAACGAGAGCACGTGGGGCTACTCGGAGAAGTCGCTGGCGAGCGTGGTCGAGGCGGTCGGCCCGCACGACGCGGCGAAGATCGTCAGCGGCAACGTGATCGACTTCCTGGGCCTGTAGCCATGACCAGCACACATACCACCGCCACGGGCCTCGTGATCCCCGAGGTGCCCGACCGCGCGCGGATGCGCCGCGAGACCGGCGCCCGGCTGCGGTCGTCGATGGCCGCCCGGGGCGTCGACGCGCTCGTCCTGCTCAACAACAGCAATGTCGTCTACGCCACCGGCGCCAACTGGCCGCTCGGCGACGCCGGACTGGCGCACGTCGAGCGACCGGTCGCCATCGTGGTCGCGGGCGATCCGTGGCCGCATCTGTTCATGCCGTTCCGGGAGGGCTCCTCGGACGATTCCGACCTGCCCGCCGATCACCTGCACGGTCCCGTCTATCTCGAATTCGACGAGGGCGTACGGGATTTCGCGCGGATACTGGCCGATCTGGTACCGGCCGGGTCCGCCGTCGCGGTCGACGAGTCCACCGGCGCGATGTCGCGGGCACGGTCCGAGCTGTTCCCCGCCGGCCCGCCCTCCGACGCGGCCCTGGTGGTCGGCCCGGCCAAGCTGATCAAGACCCCCGACGAGATCGCCTGCATTCGCACGGCCGCCCGGATCACCGATACGGCCATGGTCGACGTGCAGGCGGCACTCGCACCCGGCCGCCGGCAGATCGATCTCTCGGCGCGTTTCATCCGCCGGGCCTTCGAACTGGGCGCCACCGCCAGCATGCTGGACGCGATCTGGCAGGTGATGCCCGATACCAAGGCCGACGGCGTCTGGACCACGCACGGCGACCTCGCGCTGCCGCTGCTGACCACCGAACGGGAACTGGCGGCCGGCGACGTGCTGTGGACCGACGTCAGCATCACCTACGGCGGCTACTGCTCCGACTTCGGCCGCACCTGGACCGTCGGCACGGAACCCACTGCGCGCCAGCGGAAACAGTTCGAGCGGTGGCACGAGATTCTCACGGCGGTGCTGGACGTCACCCGCGCCGGCGCCACCGCGGCCGATCTCGCCCGCGCGGCGACCAAGGCCAACGGCGGGGACAAGCCCTGGCTGCCGCATTTCTATCTGGGCCACGGCATCGGCGTCAGCGCGGCCGAAACACCCATGATCGGAACGGATCTCGGCGCGGAGTTCGACGAGAACTTCGTCTTCGAACCCAACATGGTGCTGGTACTCGAGCCGGTGGTCTGGGAGGACGGCACCGGCGGCTACCGCAGTGAGGAGATCATCGTGATCACGGAGGAGGGCTCGATAGCCCTGACCGACTACCCCTACGCGCCCTATGGGCACTGAGGTTCTCGCCGACGATCGCGCCCTGCGGCATGGGCGGCGCGATCGCGCACTGGCGCAGATGCGAGCCCATGATCTCGATGTCCTCGTCCTCGGCCGGCAGGGCAACGCCCGGTACATCGCGGGCGCGCCCCAGCTGTGGGTCGCCGGGACCAGGCCGTTCGGGCCGGTGGCGACGGTGGTGCGCGAGACGGGCGCGGTGCATCTGCTGAGCACCTGGGACGAGGGCATCCCCGACGACATCCCGCACGATCATCTGTACGGCCTGGCGTGGAATCCGATGACCACCATCGCCGTGCTGCGCGACATCGAGGGCGCGGCCACCGCGCGGCGGGTCGGCACCGACGCCCTGTCGCCGAACTTCGCGAAGCTGCTCCCGCTGGCCTTCCCGAACGCCGAACTGGTGGACGGCGAGCTGGCCATGCGCACCGCCCGGCGCACCAAGACTCCCGAAGAGATCGCGGTGCTGCGCCATTCGATCCGGGTCGCCGAGACCGGCCTCGCGGCGGCGGTGGCCGGACTCGCGGCGGACAGCAGCGAGCAGGATCTCACGGGCGTGCTGATGGAGGCCATGACGGCCGGCGGCGTCAGCACGCCGGCGTCGCAGGATTCCGTCTGGGTGACCTCCCGCGAGCATCCCTGGCGGCGGGCCGGAACCGATCGGCGCGCGCGGCCGGGCGATCTCGTCGCCTTCTCCTCCGGCGTCCTCGGCGACGGATACATCGGCGAGGTCGGCCGCACCTGGCCGGTCGGCGACGGCGACGACCGCGCCCGGAAACTGTACGGGCGTCGGGATGCGTTGTGGGGCAGGCTTATCGAGGCCTGTCGTCCGGGCGCGGCGGCCGGCGAGCTGCTCACCGCCTACGAGACCGCGGGCGAGCCGCTGCCGCCGATGCCGGTCGCCCGGGGGCTCGGCATGGGATTCGACCCGCCGGTCGTCTCGCCGCAGCTGCGCGAGACCGCCGCCGCGGAACGCCTGGAACCGGGAATGGTCCTGTCGGTCACCGGATACGTGTGGCAGGAGGGCGTCGGCGCGGTGTTCGGGCGGGATGCCGTGCTGATCACCGACGACGGCTGCGAGGTGCTCACGACCGCACCGCACTGGGATCACTGAGCATCTGCAAGGAGGCCGACCATGCCCGGACAACCCTCGGCTGAAGAGATCGTCCGCTACGCCAAGGATCCCGAGACACGGATCGCGACCATCACCTTCGACCGCGCCGACCAGCTCAACGCGCCGACCATCGCCGCGCGGCTGCGCTACGCCGATCTGCTGCACCGGGCGAGCGTCGACGACGAGGTCAAGGTGCTGGTGGTCCGGGGCTCGGGCGACGACCTGGGCACCGGGGCCGATCTCCCCGAGTTCATGGACGTGCAGAAGTCCGACGATCCGGGGCCGCGGCTGGGTGAGTTCAAGATCGGCGCGGACGAGGTGCGCTATCCGCCGCGCGACTCCTTCCGGCACGGCGCCACCATCAGCCAGTGGTACGCCAACGCGCAGGCCGGCTGCCGCAGCCTGCAGGAGTTCAAGAAGATCAGCATCGTCGAGGTGAAGGGCTACTGCTACGGCTGGCACTTCTACCAGGCCGCCGACGCGGATATCGTGCTCGCCTCCGACGACGCGCTGTTCGGGCACCCGTCGTTCCGGTACTACGGCTGGGGCCCGCGCATGTGGACCTGGGCACAGACCATGGGGCTGCGCCGGTTTCAGGAGATGGTGTTCACCGGCCGGGCGTTCACCGCGCAGGAGATGTACGACTGCAACTTCGTGAACCGGGTCGTCACCCGCGACGAGCTGGAGGACCTGACCGAGAAGTACGCGCTGGCCTGCGCGCGCAACCGGCCCACCGACACGGTCTTCATGCAGAAGATCTTCTTCGAGGTGGTCAAGCAGCATCAGGGCGAGTACATGGGCAGCCTGCTGAGCGGGTTCTTCGAGTCGATGGGCGGTCACATCCGTCCCGACGACGACGAGCTGATGCTGGACGACGCCTTCGACGGCGGGCTGAACAACTCGGTCAAGGACAACGACGCGCGGTTCCCCCCGGATTTCCGGCTGAGCAAATCGGGGCGCAAGAAGCAGGAGTGATCACTGCGGCGACACGCTCGTCGTTCCGGGCCGCCTGTGGCCGGAATCCATGGGCACCGGGAGTGGACCCCGGCCGGAGACATGCCGGGACGGCGACATACCGGGACGGCGAGGGCCGGTGACGGCGAAAGTCGGTGGGAGAGTATGGCATCGAGAAATTCGGCACACAATGCGGAGAACCCCGCGGAGCCCCCGCTGCGCGGATGTGTCGTGGCCGATCTGTCCACCGGCATCGCCGGCGCGTACTGCACCAAGCTGCTGCGCGACGGCGGCGCGGAGATCGTGAAGATCGAACCGCCGGAGGGCGATCCGCTGCGCCGGTGGTCGGCCTCCGGCGCAGCCGTCGAAACCGGGTGCGACGGTGCGCTGTTCAGCTTCCTGGCCGGCGGCAAGGCGAGCGTGGTCGCCGATCCGGACGTTCCCGCCGACCTCGATCTCGTCGACGCCGTGCTGGAGTCGGCCGATGTCGTGGTGTGGTCGCCGGGTTCGCGGCTCACCGAGCATCCCCGGTTCGCCGCCACCGCCCTCCGCCGCGCGCACCGGCACCTGGTGGTCACCGCCGTCACGCCGTTCGGGCTGGACGGCCCCTGGAGTGACCGTGCCGCCACGGAATTCACCCTGCAAGCCTGGTCCGGCGGCATCGTCGGGCTGGGGCGCGGCGCACCCGAGCAGGCTCCCGTGCATGTCGGCGGCCGGATCGGCGAATGGTTCGCCGGGGCGTACGCCTCGGCCGCCACCATGACCTCGCGGCTGCGCACGCTCGGATCCGGCGCCGGCGAACTGGTCGACCTGTCGATCCTGGAGGCGCAGATCCTCGGGCTCACCTACTATCCCGTCTCGTTCCACGAGGCGCTGGGCCGGCCGTTCCGCACCGAGCGACGGCTCACCGTGCCGGGGGTCGCCGCGGCCGCCGACGGGCTCGTCGCCCTCGGCTGCGGTACCGCGCAGCAGTGGTTCGACCTGTGCGCGATGGTCGGCCACCCGGAATGGATCGAACAGGACACCGACCTGTCGATCACCGAGCGCGCTCTCGCGAACGCGCCCGAGATCTACGCGTGGCTGGCCGACCGGCCCTCCGAGGTGATCCGCGACCTGGCCTCGGCGTTCCGCATACCCAACGGCCCGGTCGTGCACGGCGCCAACGCCGCCGAGATGGACCATCACGTCGCCCGCGGCTCGTTCACGACCAACCCCCGCGACGGGTTCACCCAGCCGGTCGCGCCGTACCGCACCCGGCCCGCGCTGCTGCGCGAGCCGCGGCGCGCGCCGCGGCTCGGCGAGCACACCGAGCAGTACCGGTCCGCGAGCCCGCGCCACCGCGGCCCGCTGCCCCGGGTCCAGCCGGATCCCTTGCCGTTCCGGGAACTTCGCGTCCTGGACCTGACCACCTACTGGGCGGGTCCGTCCTGCACGCATTTCCTCGCCATGCTCGGCGCCGAGGTCATCCACGTCGAATCCGCGGGCCGGCCGGACGGCACCCGGCTCATCGCCGGTGTCCCGGCCTCCGAGGAACAGTGGTGGGAGAAGTCGCCGATCTTCTCCGGGCTGAACACCGGCAAGAAGGGCATCACGGTCGACTTCCGCACCGAACGCGGGCGCGACCTGCTGCTGCGGCTCGCCGCCACCTGCGATGTCGTCGTCGAGAACTACACGCCGCGGGTGCTCGAGCAGGTCGGCCTGGACTATTCCGCGCTGCGGAAGCTGCGACCCGACACCATCATGGTCCGGATGCCGGGCTTCGGCCTGGACGGTCCCTGGCGCGACAACCCGGCCTTCGCCTACATCATCGAGGACACCTCCGGCCTGACCTGGCTGACCGGTCACCCGGATCGAAACCCCTTGGAGCCCTATGCGATCGGCGATCCGAACGCCGGTGTGCACGCGCTCAACGGGCTGCTGCTCGCGCTCGAACACCGGCGGCGGTCCGGTCGGGGCGCACTGGTGGAGGCCGCGATGGTGGATGCCGCGCTCAATGTCGCCGCCGAGCAGGTGATCGAGTACTCCGCCTACGGCGCCCTGCTGGAGCGCGACGGCAACCGCGGTCCCGAGGCCGCACCCCAGAACCTCTACCGCGCCGCGGGCGTGGACGAGTTCGGCAGGCCGGACTGCTGGGTCGCGATCGCGGTGGCCACCGACGCGCAGTGGCGGCAGTTGCGGGAGGCGCTCGGCAACCCGTTCTGGGCGCTGGTCCCCGAACTGTGCTCCGCCGCGGGCCGCCGCGAACAGCACGACGCCATCGACGAGCGGCTCGCCGAATGGTGCGCCGCCCGCGACAGCGACGAGATCGTCCGAATCCTCTGGGACGCGGGCGTTCCCGTCGCCAAGGTGATGCAGCCGCACCGCCAGGCCGAACTGCCGCAACTGCGGTTCCGGGGATTCTTCGAACCCGTCGACCACCCGGTCGCCCGGACCGCCGGGCACAGCACGGTTCCCGCGCGCTTCTCCGGCGGGCCGGACCGGTTCCACCGCTCCCCCGCTCCCCTGCTCGGCCAGCACAACGACGAAATCCTCACCGCCCTGGGCTTTTCCGAGGCAGAGATCCGCGCGCTGGAAGCCGACGGAATCATCGGGGGTTTCCCCGAGGTCGTCCGCACCCCCGTGAAGTCCGAGTAATCACACCCGCGCACCGGATCGGCAGCCCGTTCTCGGCCGCCCCAGGAGGAAAGCCTCCGCGTTCTCATCGCCCGCCGGACGACCTCTGCCGCCACACGCCGCCGCGGGGAATGTGACCACCGACCGGGCCGGGCACGGGCTCGCCGGTAGGGGGATCCGCGCGGGGTTCGTGGTCGACCACAACGAATTACCGAGTCGGCAATTAAGCTCGATCGATGGCCCCATCGAGACCGGACGAATCTCCCGCTCCGTCAACCGATCCCGTAGCCTCGACCGCGCTGTGGATGGCCGCGGAACGGGCCCGCGAGTCGGCGCGGCCGGATCGGCTGTTCGACGATCCCTTGGCCGATGCCCTCGCCGGGCCGGAGGGCGGCAGGATCATGGCCGAGATGGGCGCCGAGATGCCGGAGAATCCCGCGCTGCCGATTCGCACCCGCTACTTCGACGACCGTCTGCTGAACATGGTGGGAGCCAACGGGATCACACAGGTCGTGCTGTTGGCCGCGGGCATGGATACGCGCGCGTTCCGGCTCGGTTTTCCCGACGACGTCGTCGTCTTCGAACTCGACAGACCCGCACTGCTCGCGCTGAAGGAGCAGCGCCTGGAGACGACCGGGGCGCGGCCCACCTGCGACCGCCGAACGGTCCCGGCCGATCTGGCACGACCGTGGACCCACCCGCTGCTGTCGGCCGGATACCTGGAGACGAAACCGGCCGTATTCGTGGCCGAGGGTCTGCTCGGTTACCTGTCGGAACCGCAAGTGCACGAGCTGCTCGGCACGGCGGCACGGCTGAGCAATCCGAACAGCGTGGCGCTGGCCGATGTTTCCGGCCGGGTGCCGCCCGGAACCCCGTTCCTGGACACCTGGTCGGCCCGGCTCACGGAGGCGGGTGTCAGCCGGCGCTTCGCCACCGACGAACCCGAGGCGCTGTTCGCCGCGCACGGCTGGCGCGCCGAGGTCGCCGGATACGGCGAGGAGACCGCCGATTTCGGGCGGTGGCCGTGGCCCGTCCCGGACCGCGACGACCCGAACTGGCCGCACAACTACCTCGTCACCGCCCACCGCTCGGGCAGCTGAGCCGGCTCGGGAGTACAGGCCATACTCACAGTTGCTGGTCGATCGGGGTCGCGGTGTGCAGGGTCAGCCATTCGCTGTCGGGCACTCGCTGTTCGGTGACGCGCAGAAGACGGTCGGTGCCGGGGTCGCGCCAGTTCATCGGCGTCGGGCCGGGGCTGTCGGTGAGCGCGCGGAAGTCCGACCAGGCCGCGTCGAAGAACTCGTCGCTCTCGCAGCGCCGGAGGATGTCTTCGAATTCGGGGTCACCTAGGAAGGTTCCGTAGGTGAGTTTGAAGCGGCCGACGAGCTTGCGGGCCTCGGCGGTGTGGTCGATGACGATCGAGCGGGCGCGGTCGTCGAGGAACATCCAGGCGAGGAGGTTGTTCTCGCCGGCGCCGATGCCGGGCAGCACACGCCGGTAGCCGGCGTTGGCGTGCAGGACGTTCCAGCGGTGGTCGAGGAGTGCGGCGGGGTGCGGTGAGTGGTCGTCGACGCGGCGGCGGTGCTCGTTGGTGACGACGATGTCGGGGACGGGCGCCGGCCCGTCGACCTCGCTGGAGTACAGGTCGTGGAGGTGCCGTCGGGCGAGGTCGCCGAGCTGGTAGACGTCGGCAAGGCGGTCGATGACCTCGGGCGACGGCAGGACTTCGCCCTCTTCGATCTGCCGGAGGTATTCGGGGGTGATGCCCGGCAGCCGACCGGATCGCTTGCGGTGGGAGCGCCCGCGGTTCGAGCGCTTGCGGTTAGAGCGGTCGCCCATGCGTAGCTCCTCTGTTCGAGAACGACCAGTGCGCCGCAACGGCCTCGCCCCGAACCGGTTCGAGGCCAGGCCGTTTCGCTTACTCGGTGTGCCGTCGCAGATATGCTACGCCGAGAGGCAGGAGCGCGTGCCGACGCCGGTGTCGTCGGCATCGGACAAGGGTGACGCGGGCGCAACCCACGGTCGGCCCGGCCCCCTCCGCACGGGAGAAACGCCCGCCACGCCGGCCGTACGTGCTCGCGGCGGCCGTGGCGGTGGCCTGCTAAGCGGTGATCGCCGGCAGGTTCTCCCAGCCGCGCACGGTCGAGGTGGGCGAGAGCTTGGCCCCGGACATGTCGACCTCCCACTCCGGGAACCGCGCCAGGATCTCCTCCAGCGCGATCCGGCCCTCCAGGCGGGCCAGCGCCGAACCGAGGCAGTAGTGCGTGCCGACGCTGAAGCTCAGATGCTGGCGGGTGTCGCGGTGGATGTCGAAGACGTCGCCGTCCGGCGGGAACTGCCGGTGATCGCGGTTGGCCGCGCCGATGAGCAGCATCATGGCGCTGCCCTCGGGCACCGTCTTGCCGTGCACTTCCACGTCGCGGGTCACGTAGCGCGCGACATGCGGTGCGGGCGGCTCGAATCGGAGCAGCTCCTCCACGGCGTTCGGGATCAGCGTCGGGTTCTCCACCAGCTGCCGCCGCTGATCCGGGTGTTCGGCCAGCACCTTGCCCGCCCAGCCGATCAGCCGCGTCGTGGTCTCGTTGCCCGCGCCGGACACCACGTTCACGTACGTCAGCAACTCGTCGCGGGTCAGCTTGCGCACCTCGCCGGACTCGTCCGCGAATTCGACGTTCAGCAGCTCCGTCATGATGTCGTCGGAGGGGTGCTCGACGCGCCAGTCGATGTAGGCGCCGAAGATGTCGCCGCTGACCAGCCCGTCCTCGGCGGCCTTCATCGGCTGGCCCTCCTCGGTGCGCATCTGGTCGTTCGCGAAGTCGCGGATGGCCTCCTGGTCCTGCTCCGGAATGCCGAGCAGCGAGCCGATCGTGCGCATCGGCATCTGCGCGCCGATGTCCGCGATGAAGTCCAGCTTGCCGGTGCCCACGTGCGGATCCAGGCTCTGCGCGCAGTATTCGCGGATCTTGTCCTCGAGCTCACGGATCTTGCGCGGAGTGAACATGCGCGACAACAGTTTCCGGTGGATGTCGTGGATCGGCGGATCCTCGAAGATCAGCACGCCCGACGGCATCGGGAAGTTGGCCTTGATCAACTCGATGATCGCGCCGCGCGCGGAGCTGTAGGTGCCGTGATCCAGCAGCGCCGCGTTCACATCCGGCCAGCGGCTGATCGCGTAGAAGTCGTGCTGCTCGTTGTAATAGAGCGGCAGTTCCTCGCGGAGCCGCTTGAACATCGGGTAGGGATCGGCATTGAGCTGGACGTCGTACGGGTCGTAGTAGACGTCGCTGGCCGCGCTGGTGGTCACAGAGATTCACCTCTCGCAGGAACTACATCGTCCTCTGTTCACGGACTGGACTGTTCACGGACTCGACTCGGCCGACACCGAGTCTCCGAGGGTCATCCCAGTGTAAATGTGACAATACCTTGCTGCAACTAATCTTCTCATCACACGAGAGTGCCATTCTCGTCGGAGAACGGGGAGAGTAGCCGCCGGATCGCGGCCGCACCGGACTCGCCAGGTGCGGCGCCCGGGTGGCGGAGGCGCCGCCGCCCGGACCGCCCCGGTCCGATATTCTCGGTTCCGCTGTCGTAGTTCAGGAGATACATGCCCACCGGAATCCGCTCCGCGACCCGGACACTCGCGCACTTCGCCGCGGGCGCGCTGCTCGTCAACACCGTCCCGCACACGGTCAAGGGCCTCACCGGGCAACGGTTTCCCACCCCGTTCGCCGACCCGCCGGGCGTCGGCCTGTCCTCCCCCACCGAGAACATCACCTGGGGCGCAATCAATCTCGCGGCCGCGGGCCTGCTGCTGCGCGGCGGCGTCCGGTCGAAGGGGCAGCGCCTGACGGTCCTGACCGGCGGCACCCTGATGGCCTTCGGCCTCTCCCGCTACTTCGGCGCGCTGGATCCGGAGGCGGGCGCCGCCGAGCACGAGCACGCCACGGAGAACGCGTCGTAGGCGGGTTCCCGCGCCCGGATGCCTCGGCCGGTCATCGAGAAGCCCCGCGCAAGCCCGATATCCGCGCGCTGAGCGATTTGGCGGCGGGGCTCGGCCCCGGCACGGGCCGAATCCGGTTGCCCGGCTGGAGGTTCCACTCGGACGCGATGTCGGCGGGGCGCACGGATTCGGACCGCTCGCGCGATTCCACTGCCGGCCAGCTGTATTCCGCACCCGTGACCCGCTCGGGACGGATCCGGAAGAGGCGGCCGTCCCGGGGTTGATCCCACAGGTGCCGATACCTCGTGCGCCGGTCCGGATCCGTGATCTCTTCGGCAACGCCCGCCGCAGTGGCGAACCAGCCGGCATGGGTGTCGTGATCTATGGCGTCGGCCTCGAAGGCGACGACCTGGCGATCGCCGGTGATCGTGAGTACCGCCGGGTCGACGTGCAGCACAATCGTGCCGTCCTCGATGATGTGGTCGGCCGGACGCACCGCGAACAGCGCGTGCCTGGAGTACACGAGCCGTCCGAATCGGACGGTGGCCAGGCGCCGCAACGCTTCGTCGGCCGATAACAGGCGAGAGACGGACAGGCTGGGCATCGTGCTCCTCCGGGGTGCGTCGCGGTCGCTCGGACGGCTCTCGCCCGCGCGGGACCGCTCTGTGCCGCACCGAGTGGTTCATGACCCGACCGGCCGTCCTCGTACCATCGACGACCGGTCGGTCACCCCCGCACGAAGTCCCCGCAGCCGACCCCACTGTCGGCGGCGCCCGTATATCGGCTGTGCCGCACTTCCGGGGTGGCGTTGGGAAGGGCACCCACACCGGCCGATCTACCTGGACCCCGATCGGGTCCTTCCACTGTCGCTGCCCGCGGCGCGCGAAGCACTGCCGGATCGCGCCAAGGCACTGACGGGATGGGTCAGGAGCGCGGTCCGGTCAGGGGCGCAGAGCCGGTCCAGAATGCAGAGTGGCGTGTTCACACAGCAGGGCCGTACCCGCCGGATCGGCCTGCTCCATCTCGAGGAGTCCGCGGAAGAACTGCGCACCCCGCACCGCTGCCGACTGCCGTATCGAGCCGTTTCCCTGCCTCCCCCCGGTGAACCGGCCTCAGCTCAGGTGCGCGGACAGCAACCAGGCGGGAATCGACTTGCGGCCGTTGCCCAGGTCCTGAATGTCGTTGCCGGCGAACTGCTCCGCCATGACGCCGTCGGGGATGTTCGCGTGGATACGGGCCGGGCGGATCTCATCGATGGTCCAGTACTCGCCCACCACTTCGCGCAGTTCTTCGGCGGTGACCGGATTGATCGGGCCGACGGGGACGGTGTTCCGGTCGAACGTCAGGATGAAGTACGAGGCGCCGGGCGCGGCGGCCCGCACGATCGATTCCTGGTAGCCGCGGCGCAATTCGACCGGCATCGAATGGAACAGGGTGCTGTCGACGATGGTGCCGAAACGCCCGTCGTAGCCGGTGAACGCACTGATGTCGGCGACGTCGAAACGCGTACCGGCCAGGCCGCGCTCGGCGGCCTGGGCCTTCGCGAGTTCGATGGCGGTCGGCGACTGGTCCAGGCCGACGGTGGTGAAGCCGCGCTCGGCCAGATAGAACGACACCGCGGCCTCGCCGCAACCGGCGTCGAGGACCTCGCCGTGAAATTGTCCGGCGTCGATGAGTGCGGCGATCTCGGGCTGCGGCTCGCCGATGCTCCACGGCGGCCGCATGGTGCCGATCTCGGGAGATTCACCACGGTAGGCGGATTCGAACATCGCTTCGTTGGAAGGGCTCGTCATGCACCGATTTTATGTCAACCAAGTTGATATGTGTCAAGATGTTCGGCATGGTAGATCTCGAGGACGAACCCCTCGGCTACCTTCTGTACCGGGTCGCCACGGCCTTGCGTGCCGAGGTGGCCACCAGCGTACTTGCGTCGTTCGATCTGGCGTTCCCCGAATATCTCTGCCTGCGCCTGCTGTCCCGGTCGCCCGGGCGGTCGAATGCGCAACTGGCTCGCGACAGCGGTGTGTCACCGCAGGCGATGAACAAGGTGATTCGCGAGTTACAGGATCGCGGCCTGATCACCCGGCCCGCCACCGTCCCGTCCGGCAGGTCGCTGCCTGCCACGCTGACGCGGGAGGCCACGGCCATATTGGAGCGCATCGACCCCGAGATACTCGAGGCCGAGCGCCACGTCCTCGCCGACCTCAGCGACCGGGAGCGGCGCGAGCTGCGGCGGTTGCTCGCCGCCGTCGGTTAGCCACGTGCGCACGATAGGCATGCGCATACATCTCGTAGGGTCCCGGATATGACCGTGCTCCGTTCGATCCTGCTGTTCCTCGCGGCCGCCGTTGCCGAGATCGGCGGGGCCTGGCTGGTGTGGCAGGGTGTGCGCGAGCATCGCGGCTGGGTGTGGATCGGCGCGGGCATCATCGCGCTCGGGCTCTACGGGTTCGTCGCCACGCGGCAACCCGACGCCGAATTCGGCCGCATCCTCGCCGCATACGGCGGCGTGTTCGTCGCCGGATCGCTGCTGTGGGGCATGGCCCTCGACGGCTACCGTCCCGACCGCTGGGACGTCACCGGCGCGCTGATCTGCCTGGCCGGCGTCGCGGTCATCATGTACGCGCCGCGCGGCCACTGATCTCCGCTACCGGCCCGCGGCCTCAACCGGGCTGCGCCGCGAAGTACTCCCGCACCGCCCGCGCGAACCACGCGTCGCGGGCCCGGCGGGCTCGGACACTCACCTCGGCTTTGGGCGCTACCTGGTCGAATCCGTGCCAGCAGCCCGGATAGATCTCGAATTCGACCGGCACACCCGCGGACCGGAGATTCTCGACGTAGGCGATCGTCTCGTCGCGGAACGGCTCCAGATCGCCGACGTAGGTGAATGCCGGTGGCAGGCCGGCGAATTCGGTGGCGCGCGCCGGTGCGGCGTAGGCCGGGACGTCGCCGGTCCCGTGGCGGCTGCCCAGATACAGCCGCCAGGCCGAGGCGTTGGTGACCGAATCCCACACCGGCGCATCGTTGTCGCGGGCCGATTCGGTGATCGCCCGGTCGTCGATCATCGGATAGATCGGCATCTGGAACGCTATGGACACCTCGCCGCGATCGCGCGCATACAGAGTCAGGGCCGCGGTCAGCCCGCCACCGCCGCTCTCCCCGCCGACCGCGAGCTGATCGGTGCGCACGCCGAGCTGGGTGGCGTTGTCGCGCAACCATTTCAGTGCCAGATAGCAGTCCTCCAGCGCAGCCGGGTACGGGGCCTCGGGGCTGAGCCGGTAGTCGGGGGCGACGACGATGGCCCCGCTGCGGGCGATCAGGCGGCGGTAGGTCGCCACATCCTGCTCGGGACAACCGAATGCGTAACCGCCGCTGTGCAGCCAGAGCAGCCCGGCAACGCCCGACCGATGCTCGCGCGGACCGTACACCAGCAGCCGCAGCCGCGTTCCGTCGCCGCGCTCGACGAACTCCTGACGGACGCGCAGATCGCCGGGCTTCCGGAGCGACATCGCCGGTCTGATCAGCCTGAGCAACCGGTGCCCACGACGCAGAGCGGCCTCGCTCCGCCCGGACAACAGGCGCCCCATCTGCCCGCGCCGACGCAGCTGCGGGTCCATCATCTCCGGACCGACCTTCATCGACCTCGCCACCATCCTCCGGATGCGACCGGGCCCGCCGTGTGGTCACCGGATGCGCCAAAAGCTCTCTGGCACAGGACCTTCAGACTCGCTTCCGGAATATAACATCTGTCCATAATGCTGTCCAGTCATGTCTTCATACCGTCGGCGGCGCCCGAAGGACACTTGCTGGGTTCGTGATCGGCAGGCGTGGACGTGGGGCCGATGACGGAGCGGAAAGAACATCTCGATCACGGAAAATCGAAACCCTCGTCCGCGACCACCCCGCGATATCGGATATCACCGTAGTCGGCGTCCCCGACCCGATCTACGGCGAACGCGTCTGCGCCGTAGTCGTTCTCGCACCCGAAACAAACCCGGATACCGAATCGCCGACCGTTTGGCTCCGCACCCGCGGGTCAGCCCGGAATACCTACCCGAATACGCCGTCCCGGTCGACCATCCGGAGATCGGCCCGGGCGGAAAAACCGACCGCAGAGCCGCGCGGGCAGCAGCGGCGCGCGTGCTGAATCTCGCGTGATCCGGGAGAATCGGCTCGACCTCGCCACCGACGCGTGCCCGGTCAGGCATCCACCTGGTCGGCATCGGCCAACTCGCGGGAGACACAGCTACCCTGGTCTACGACCCGGACGAATGGGACACATTCACCACAGGGTTTCCGGCGGCGAGTTCGACCGTCGGTGAACACCTTTCACTATTCGTAGCCCAGGGATTCGATCCGACCCACTTCCCCACCGCCACATGGTTTCCCACCGCTCGCGGTCGAAGATCTGGTCGGCGCTGACGAAACGAACGGCCGATCGGGTGTATTCTGTTTCGCCATGAGCACAGCCGCACCCCATTCCGATGCAGGCTTCGTCACACCGTCGCGCAGTGGCGCGAACAGCGCGTGTGTCGAGGTAGCGCACGTAGGCGACGCCGTGCTCATTCGCGACAGCAAGTACACCGGTCCACCCGGTGAGCAACCGGCCATCTCGGTCCCGGCGGCGCACTGGCAGGAATTCCTGGACCTCGTTCTGAGCGCCGGCTCCGGAAACATCGGCGGCGCTGTGGAAGTCGCGTTGCACCCCAACGGCGGGGCCACACTTGTCGGCAACAACGCCGCGCTGGTCTACACCGCCGACGAATGGGACGCCTTCGCCAAGGGTATCGCCGGCGGCGAATTCGACCTGCGCTGAACAACTCTCGTCTCGGCACGGCCGGTCGGTAGGGACTTCTGGCATCGGCCCAGGTGTAGTCAGGCCGCGGTGCGGTCGTGGGCGGCGCGGCGGCGCAGTTCCGGCTGCTGGAGCGGCGGCGGCTCGTAGGCGACGTCGATCGGCCCCGTGTCGGTTCCGGGCGGCACGATGTCGTCGATGCGGTCGAGGAGATCGTCGTCGAGGGAGGTGCCTGCTCCTGCGAGGAGGTCGTCCAGCTGTTCCAGGGTGCGTGGTCCGATGATCGCCGAGGTGACCGCGGGGTGGGCGACGACGAATGCCAGCGCGAGGTGTGTCAGCGGCAGCCCGGCCTGCCCGGCGACCGGTATGAGCGCTTCGACGGCGTCGAGTTTGCGTTCGTCGGTCATGTGCTGCGGGACCCAGTGCAGCAGTGTGGCAGACGCTGTTTCGCCGCCGCGTTTGCGGTAGCGACCGGTGAGCAGCCCCATCGCCAGGGGGCTCCACACCAGAGCGCCCAGGCCGTAGGTCTGGCAGAGCGGGAAGATCTCGCGTTCGGCGCCCCGGTTGAGGATCGAGTAGTGTGGCTGCTCGGTGCGGTATCGGGCCAGCCCGCGGCGTTCGGATACCCATTGGGCCGCAACGATTTCCGAGGGCGGCAGGTTCGAATGACCGATGGCCCGCACTTTTCCCGAGCGAAGTAGATCGGTCAGGGCGCTCAGGGTTTCCTCGATGTCGGTGCCGGGGTCGGGGTGGTGGACCTGGTAGAGGTCGATGTGGTCGACGCCGAGGCGGCGCAGGGACGCTTCGGCGGCGGAGATGATCCAGCGGCGAGAGTTGCCGCGCCGGTTGGGGTCCGAGCCCATCGGGCCACTGAACTTGGTGGCGAGGACGACGTCGTCGCGGCGGCCGCGCAATGCCTTCCCGACGATCTGCTCGGATTCGCCGTCGCCGCCGTACACGTCGGCGGTGTCGATGGTGTTGATGCCGCTGTCGAGCGCGCGGTGGACGATGCGCACGCACTCGTCGTGGTCGGGGTTGCCGAAACGCCCGAACTTCATGGTGCCCAAGGCGTAGGTGCTGACCTGGATGCCGGTGCGGCCGAGTGGGCGAGTGTGCATGGGGTGTCTCCTGTGTCGAGTGTCGCGCCGGACGGAGGCGCCGGGGTGCGACCGGATTCCGGCCGCACCCCGAGCAGTTGGTGAAAGGTCAGGCCGGGGCGTACTCGGCCGCGACGTCGAGAATCCAGGTGATGCCGAAGCGGTCGCACAGCATTCCGGAGGCGGGCGCCCACGGCGCCGGCCCGAACTCCTCGATGACCGTCGCGCCGTCGGTGAGGCGTTCCCACAGCGCGCCGACCTCGTCGACGGTCTCGCCGCGGACGGACAGGAAGAACGGCTCCTCGGTGAGGGTGGCGCCGTTCTCGCGGCGGGTGGTGGGAGCGGCCGGCGCGGCCGGTTCGTTCTCACCGGGCACGTCGTAGGCCATGACCCGGAAGCCGTTGTCCGCGACGACCTGGCCGAACACCACCTTGGCGGCGTCGGGCAAGTCGGCGGGCATCCCGAGGTCGCCGTAGGTGGCGACGGTGATCTGCCCGCCGAACACCGACTGGTAGAACTCCAGGGCCGCGCGGGCCTGTCCGTGGAAGTTCAGGTGGGCAACAGCGTTGACCGACATGGTGATCGAGTCCCTTCGGAATGGTTTCGCGCCGGAGGCTTCCGGCGACGAGGGCCACTCTGGCACCGGTACCGGCCAGGGAATGTCCGCTTCTTGTGGCAGTCTGGCCGACATGCCGACCGCTTCCTCGACGGTGACCTCCCGCCGCCTGCTCTCGCTGTTGTCGATGCTGCAGGTCCGCCGCGATTGGCCGGGGGTTCTGCTCGCCCGGCGGCTGGGTGTCAGTGAACGCACGGTGCGCCGCGACGTCGATCGCCTCCGCGACCTCGGTTACCCCGTCCGGGCGGTCAAGGGGCCGGAGGGTGGTTACCGGCTCGAGGCCGGCAGCGAGCTGCCGCCCCTGCTGTTCGACGACGAGCAGGCGGTCGCGCTCGCCGTGGCACTGCGCACCGCGGCCGGGACGGGTGCAGGTATCGAAGAGTCCGCCGCGCGGGCCCTCGCCACCGTCCGCCAGGTCCTGCCGTCCCGCTTGCGGCAGCGGGTCGACGCTCTCGAGATCAGCGCGGTCGAGTCCGCTGAGCGCGGGGCAGATCCCCCAGCCGACACCCACGTACTGCTCACTCTCAGCGCTGCCATCCGGTCCGGTGAGGAGGTGCGGTTCGACTACGTGTCCGCGGCGCGGCCGGACGACGCCGGTCCCCGGCCGCCGCGGCGGGTGCAGCCCCACCATCTGGTCGTCCGGAACGGACGCTGGTACCTCGTCGGATGGAATCCCGAGCGCGGGGACTGGCGGATCTACCGCGCCGACCGGATGACCCTCCGAGTCCCCAACGGCCCGCGCTTCACACCCCGGCCGGTGCCGGGCGGCGACGTCGCCACCTTTCTCTCGGCCCGCTTCAAGGGCTCCGAAACCACGAACATCTGGCCGTGCCGCGGCGAGGTGATCCTGGACCTCCCTGCCGCACAGGTGATTCCGTTCGCCGGCGACGGTATCGTCGAGAAACTCACCCCCACCCGGACCAGGCTGCTCGCCGGTTCCTGGTCCTGGGCAGCCCTCGCCGCAACCCTGACACGCTTCGACAGCGAGATCGAGGTCATCGGCCCGCAGCCGCTGCGTGACGCGTTCGCCGACCTCTCCCGTCGCGCAGCCCGAGCCGCCGGATTCAGCTGATCCCCGGGCAGGTCGCAGAACGATCGCCTCGGTCCTGCGTCCCCTACTCCGCGACATGCCGATCGCGACCGGTGTATCCGGGCGCGATCACGGCGATGAAGGATGTACGGGGTAATACCCTGCGCGGCAAGGCGATCCGCTACGGTGCGGCCGATTCGCCTGCTCGCCGGTGCGGCGGCACTCGGCATATCGGTGACGCCGGCGCAGGGCACTCGGTTCGGCGTTACTGCAGTAGTTCGGCGATGTCGGCCGCGGCGGTCATCAGGACCAGGACCGGGACAACTTTCGGCGCCGGTATGTGGTAGGCGCCCCGGCCGTGCTGTTCGATGAGCTTCGCCGATGTCAGGGCGCGTACGTGGTGATACAGCTGACCGGTGGAATTGAGGCCCACGGCGTCGGCCAGCTCGGTGCTGCTGCGGGGGCCGTCGAGGAGCGTCCGGACCAGCGCGTGGCGGATCGGATGCCCCAGGGCGGCAAGCACTTCCACGCGGGCGTTGGCGGGGAGCCGGAGCACCGATGCGGCGCCGTAGCGAATGGTCCACTCGAGTTCGCGATCGAAGTCGACCTTGCCGCGGTATTCGATGAACCCGCGCGCGAGGTCGTCGGTGTCGCGGTGCCCCTCCAGGGCCTCGATCCGCGCCTCCAGTTCGGCGAGCTTGGCATCGACATCGGTCATGCGGCACACGCTAATCGCTGCACCATCTCCGGTTCCGTCATGGCCCGGACGAGCAGGCCCTGCTCGGCCGGATGTTGCGTGGCGGTCATCCAGATATCCGCGGGCATGCGGCGATTGAGCAGGACCGCCGTGGCGACCGTGCCGTCGGCTCGGCGCAGATAGAACGCATCGGCCAGGATGCCGGGATACGAGCCTCCCTTGAAACCGATCGCCACCAGCCCGGGCGGGGCGGGCTGCCATTCCAGGTGTGCGCGAGCGATATCCGAGCCGGGCCCGAAGCCGCCGGTGGCGATCGAGCGGTGCATCGATGTCAGCTGCCTGGCGGATGCCGTCGGCGTGGTGTCGGCCCACGATGCTTGAGCTTCGTAGGGCGGCACCGGTTTCGAGAGCACCGCCTCGCGATACTCCGGATCGGCGGCGTAGCGCCGCGCCGCGGCCCAGACGTCGGCGACGTCCGGCTCGACCAGGCGGATCGCGTCACCGAGCTTCGAGGACGGCTGGTAGTCGTGCCACCCGCCCGCTTCGGCGGCGGCGACCAGCGCGCTGTCGCCGAGACGGTCGCGCAGATAATCGGGGACCGCGTTGTCGCTCTCGCGGATCATCGCGCTCACCATCCGATCGAGGGTGACCGTGTCGCCGGGCAGGCGGCTGCGCGCTTGTTCGTGCGCTCCCCCGTCGGAACCGGGGAAATACCAGCGCTCCCACTCGGTGACGGGGACACGCTCCTGCGGGTCGAGCACTCCCGTCGCGACCGCACGGGCGTAGGCCGCGAGCGGGACGACCTTCACCGCCGAGGCGATGGGCTGCTGGTCGTCGACGCGCCGATCGACGGTGCGCCCGTTCCCGTCGTCGACGGCGATCGAGATGTTCTCCGGATCCTGGCCGATCCGCCCCAGCCACCCGTCGGCCGTGGTCACGTCCGCGGCCGGGGTCGGCGCGCACGCCTCCCCCTCGGCCCCGGTATCCGAACACCCCGCGAGCACCGGCACCGACACGGCCACCACGACGGCGAGCTTGCGCAACATCCTTACCCCCAATAATCCGTAATTCCGTAATAACGAACCATAGCCGCCGTGCCGGGAAAAGTCGAGGCCATACCGTGGTATCCGACATCGAACGGCGCGTAAGCGGGCAGAGTCCGGCCTCGGTCGCGAATCTGTTGGGCTACTTGCCCGTGGGCGTGCGCAGAAAGGTAACGCGTTCTCCCGAAAGGATGGCGTTTCCGGTCTAGCATTTCGCTTGTGCCCGACTATTTTTCGATCGTCGACCGCAGCTGGTCGTTGCTGCGGTACGTGTCGGACGCGCACACGGCCGTGTACCGGGCTACCGGGGGGCGTATCGGTCGGCGGATGCCCGGCGTGCCTCCGGTCCTGCTGCTCGAGCATGTCGGGGCCAAGAGTGGCCGCAAGCGAACCATGCCGCTGGTCTACATGCCCGATGCCGGGGACTTCGTGATCGTGGGCGCCAAAGGCGGTCATCCGAAGAATCCGGCGTGGCTGTACAACCTGCGCGCCAACCCCGACACCGAGATTCAGGTCGGGCCCCGCCGCCTGCGGGTGCACGCGCGTGAAGCGGTGGGTGAAGAGCGTCAGCGGCTTTGGGAGCGCGCGCTCGAATACAACCGGCACTGGCGCTACTACAGCCGGCGCACGAACCGGACCATCCCGGTCGTCATCCTCGCCGTGTCGGATACACCGGCCGATCGACCGCGGTAGAACGACACGAACACCGGCTATACGAACACCGCTGTGCCGCAAAGCGTCCTGACCGATCCGACTACCGTCCGACAGGGCCCGACGGCAGCGGCATCGCGCCGCGCGAGAAACCATCACCACCGGAACACGGCGAGAGGGCCGACCGGAAACCCGGCCGGCCCACCCGGTTCGACTTACTGCGGCATCTCTCCCACGGTCACGGTGGTGTCGATGAGGCCGAACAGCTCGCCCTGCGGCGCCATGACCATCGCCATTCTGCCGACGGGCGAATCGGTCGCGGGCATCGGAATGGTCGCGCCCAACTCGGCGGCCCGGGCGACACCGGCGTCGACATCGTCGAACTGGAACCAGGTCAGCCAGTAGCTCGGCATCGGTTCGCCGGGCATCACGGTGTCGTCGTTCATTCCGCCGGCGGGCTGTTCACCACCGCGCGTGCTGAACATCGAGTAGATCATGGACTCGCCGTCACCGACATCGGTGTACGTGAAACCGAAGGTCTCGGCGTAGAACCGCTTCGCGGCGTCGAGCTGCCTGGTGTGCAGTTCGTTCCAGCAATAGGCACCGTGTTCGTTGTACACGGCGGCGCCGCTGTGCGCGCGGGCCTGCCACACGGCGAACACCGCGCCGACGGTGTCCGTGCCGAGGAGCATGCGGCCGGCGTCGAGCACGTCGAACGGCGGCATGACCACCTGGCCGCCGGCGGCGCCCACCTTCTCGGCGATCGCATCGACATCGTCGGCGGCGAAGTAGGTGGTCCACACCGAAGGCGTTCCGGCCCGCGGTTTCGGGCCGATTCCGGCGATGGTGTTCGCGCCTTTCCTGCCCATGAGATATCCGCCGGAATCGTCACCTCCGTCCTCGATGGTCCAGCCGAACAGGTCGCTGTAGAACTCGCTCTCCTTGACCGGGTCGTCGACCTGGCAGTCCACCCAGCAGGGCGTGCCTTCCGGCCAGGGCGTAGTGCGTACGGGCATCGGGTCTCTCCATCCTGAATTGTCGGCTTCCCGCGACCACTGCGTCGCAGGACCGTTGACCATCCCCGCGATACGGACGAATCACCGAGACTCCGGTCCGCACGCCCACGCTTCCTCCGTCCCGAACACGATCGGAATCACGCGCGAAAGCGCTCGTACACCCGTATCCTGCTCCCCCTGACCTGCAAACACCAGGATCGTAGCCCTAGCTAACGACTGACACGCCGGTCGTCGCCCGACACGAATGCACCGGCTGCCCGACGGCGCGTGCACGGCCTCGGTTTCCGGTCCGCACAACTCGCACAGGGCGTACTTCGCACCGCAAGGGGCGTTGCCACCTGCTCGGCCCGCGCCACGCCGTGGCCGCTGCTCACACGGCCGTCCCCGGTGACCGGCAGCACCACCCCCGTCACATACGACGCACGATCACTCAGCAACCAGGCAGCCGATTCGGCGATCTCGCGCGGCTCGGCCGCCCGCCCCAGCGGCGTATCTCCGACGATCCGGTCGATCACCCCCGGATCGTGCCGGTTCCAGTCCTCGACCATCTCGGTGATCGTCAGCCCGGGGGCGATCGCGTTGACCCGAATTCCCTTGGCCCCGTAGGTGACCGCGGCCGATTCGGTGATGCTGTCGACGGCCCGCTCGGCCGCGCCGTACGCGGGCAGCGCCGGATTCCCGATCAGGATCCCCACGCTCCAGTTCCTCGCCGTGGTCGGCCTGCAACAGATGAGCTAGCCGATCCTCCCGGCGGCTCAGCCATCCGGTATCAGCGATTCCCACGAGAGCAGATCCCGCAGCCCGGGGTCTCCGATCGTACGTCGGCACGGCCGGGTCGATGGCCCTGCGGGCGAGCTACCAGGCCACCGGCAGTTCGTACAGCCCGTAGGCCAGGCGGTCGTGCTTGAACTCCACGTCGTCGAACGGGATGGCCAGGCGCAGGGTCGGGATGCGGCGGACCAGGGTGTGGAAGACGATCTGGAGTTCCGCGCGGGCGAGCTGCTGACCGACGCACTGGTGCGGGCCGAAGCCGAAGCCCACGTGCTGGTTGGCGGGGCGGCGCAGATCGAGATTTTCCGGCTGGTCCCAGGCCTTTTCGTCCCAGTTGGCCGGGGCCAGGTCGAAGATCAGGCCCTCGCCGGCGCGGACGGTCGTCCCGGCGATCTCGATATCGTCGATCGCGACACGGCGCTGGCCGTTCTGGATGATGCTGAGATAGCGCAGCAGCTCCTCGATCGCCGACGCGACGACCTTCGGATCGTCGGTGTCGCGCAGCAGCGCGAACTGCTCCGGATTCTCCAGCAGGGCAAGGGTTCCCAGCGAGATCATGTTGGCGCTGGTCTCGTGCCCCGCGATCAGCACGCCGGTGCCCAGCTGCGCGGCCTCGCGCATATCGATCTCGCCGTTACGGACGCGCTCGGCGATATCGGAGACCAGATCCTCGGCGGGCTCGTCCATCTTCTTCTTCACCAGTTCGACCAGATAGCGCGCCAGGCCCGACCGGCTCTCCTCGGCCTGCTCCTTGGTCGCGAAGCGGTCGACGTTCACCGTGGCGTGCCGCTGGAAGAACTCGTGATCGCCGTACGGCACCCCGAGCATCTCGCTGATCATCAGGGTCGGCACCGGAAGGGCCAGTCCGGCAACGAGATCCGCGGGCTGGGGACCGGCCAGGATGCTGTCGATGTGCTCGTCGGTGATCTGCTGGATGGCCGGGCGCAGCGCCTCGACGCGCTTGAAGGTGAACGGCTTGGTGAGCATCCGCCGGTACCGGCTGTGCTCCTCGCCGTCGGTGGTGAACAGCGACTTCGGCCGGCTGTCCTTGATCGCGGCCATGCCCTCGTTCCAGTGCGGGAAGCCGGGAACATGATCGTTCACGCTCACCCGCGGATCGGACATCAGCTGCTTGAACGCCTCGTACCCGGTGACCAGCCACGGCGTGCTGCCGTCCCAGATCCGCACGCGCGACAGCGGCCGCTCACGGCCCATCCGGGTGATCTCCGGCGGCGGCGCGAACGGGCACGCCGCGGAACGCAGCATCGGATAGTCGGGGATCCCCGCCGTGGCGGCGGTGTCTTCGGTCAGTGTTTCGGACACAGTCACTCCTGTTGCTCGGCTGCGGGCGGGGCCGCAGGGTGTGCTCGGCTGCGGGCGAATCCGCAGGGTGTCGGTTCATTCCTCGACGTGAATGGCCATGGCGGGGCATACGGACGCCGCCTGGCGCACGTCGTCGGCGAGTTCCGCCGGCGGGCTCTCGTCGAGCAGCACGACGACACCGTCCTCGTCGCGCTGGTCGAATACGGCGGCCGCGTGCATGACGCAGTGCCCGGCCGCAATGCATTTGTCCTGGTCGACTGTCACCTTCATCGGGACCTTCCTCCTACGGGGAGTGCGCTGGGGTGAGGGACGACCCGGGACGCCGCGCGTCGACCACGTGCTGACGCTGCATCCGGGTCTGTTTGGGCATGTTCCAGCCGAGCACCGCGGTGGCCGCGCCGTCGCGCTCGAATCGGAGCACGAACCGTCCGGTGGCCGGATCTCCCTCGGCGACAACGGCTTCCGCCTCGGGAGTGATGGTTCCGTGCACCTGGATCTTGGCCGTGTACTGGTCGGTCCAGAAGTACGGGACCGGCTCGTAGGCGCGGTCGGCGCCGAGGATGTTGGCCGCGACGATCCCGGCCTGTTCGGCGGCGTGCGTCCGGTTCTCCAGGCGGACCGCCCTGTTCACGGTGCGGTCGTGCCAGCGGGCGACGTCGCCGACGGCGTAGATGCCCTCGGCCGCGCGGCACCGGTCGTCGCAGACGACGCCGTTGTCGACCGTCAGCCCGCTGCCGGCGAGCCAGTCGGTGGCGGGCGCGGCGCCGATCGCCACCACGACCAGGTCGGCGGGCAGTGTTTCGCCGGTCGCCAGCGTGACGCCGGTGACCTCGCCGTTGCGGTCGGTGAGGCCGTCGACCCCGACGCCCAGCCGCAGGCGGACGCCGTTGTCGGCGTGCAGTTCGGCCAGCTGCCCGGCCGCCAGGTCGCCGAGCTGCGTCGCCATCGGCGCGTGCTGCAGACCGGTCATGGTGACCTCGAGGCCGGATTGCCGTGCCGTCGCGGTGATTTCGGCACCGAGCACGCCCTCGCCCACGACGACCACGCGCGGGCCCGCGGCCAGATCGTCGCGCAGGGCCAGCGCGTCGTCGAGGGTGCGCAGCACGTGGACGCCGCGCAGGCCGGGCGGGGTGGGCAGGGTGCGCGGGGCGGCGCCGGTGGCGATCACGACGGTGTCGGCGGTGATCGACCCGGATGTGGTCCGCACCGTCCGGGTGGCGGCATCGAGTCCCACCGCCGGAGTGCCCAGCACCAGATCGACATTCAGCTCCGACAGCATGCGCGGGGCGCGCAACAGGGTCCGTTCGGGCCGCCACGCGCCGGACAGGATCTGCTTGGACAGCGGCGGGCGGTCGTAGGGCAGGTGCGGTTCGGCGCCGAGCAGGGTGATGCGCCCCTCGAAACCCTGGCGGCGCAACGCTTCCGCGGTGGCCAGACCGGCCACCGACGCGCCGACGACGAGCACCCCGGTGTGGCGGTTCATCGCGCACCGGCCCGCGTCGCCACCCGAAGATGTGGTGTCCCACCGGTTCTCGTCATATCAGGATGTCCTCTCCGTGGGCCGGCGGTGCCGGCGCTTCGGTCCGCGCCCTCACGGCGTGACCGGTGCCAGATACAGCCCGGTGATCGCGTCGACCAGGCCGGCCGCGGTCTCCTCCCAGGTCGATCGGCGCAGCAGGGTGTCGTCGGCCAGGGCCCGCTCGCGTTCCGCGCAGGTGTGCACGATCAGCAGGCGCGCCATGGCATTGCGTTCCCGGTGCAGCCGCGGCGACAGCTCGGGCAGGCTGTGTTGCAGCCCGTCGATCACGCGCAGCAGCGACCGGGAGGTCAGCGACTCGTCCGAGAGCAGGTCCCGATAGGCCGGGTCGGGCATCAGCTGTGCGCTGAAACGCGCGTACCAGGTCGGATTGCCCAGTGCCGCAAGATGTTCGGTGACCGGGCGGACCAGGCAGCCCACCCAGTCGCGCAGGTCGCCGGATTCCTCCGCCCGCGCCACCATCTCGCGGCACAGCTGTTCGGTGTGCGCGTGGTGCTTGCGCACGATCGCGCGGACCAGGTCGGCCTTGGTACCGAAGTGGTAGCCGACCGCCGCGTTGTTGCCCTGCCCCGCCGCCTCGCTGACCTGACGGTTGGACACCACCGCGATCCCGCGCTCGGCGAACAGGCGCTCCGCCGCGGTGAGAATCGCCTCCCGGGTGGTACCGACCCGCTCCGCGCGAGCGGATCCGTCGACAGTGCTCATCTCGGGTCCCTCCGGATTTCCGGCCCGGCCGCCGTGTCCCGCGACCCGTCAGAATCACGTTCTCGATTCTGAATACCGGTACTTCCAGTCAACTCCACCCGGGAATTTAAGTCAAGCGATTGAATTAAGGACATGCTCACGAGGTGGCCGGGACGGACTGCTCCGCGGGCTTCTTCTTGAACTTCAGCGGCTTGCCCGCCACCGTGCCGCCGTCGATCGGGAGCATCGTCCCGGTGACGTACCCGGATCGGTCGCTGCCGAAATACAGGGCCGCCTCCGCCACGTCCTCGGGGATGCCGTCGCGCCGCAGCGGGCGGTCCTCCTGCATGGACGCCCGGACCGACCTGGTGAACCGCTCGATGCGCTCCGCCGACATCTCCGTGGCCGACGCGGCCAGGAACGGGGTCGGGATGTTGCCGGGCGCGATGCAGTTCACCCGAATGCCGTACTGCGCCAACTCGATCGCGGCCGACTTGGTGAAGTGGATGACCGCCGCCTTGGAGGCCCGGTAGGTCTGCACTCCCCCGCCGGCCTGGACGCCGCCGATCGAGGACAGGTTGATGATCGAGCCGCCGCCGCCCTCGACCATCTGCCGCGCCGCGAACTTGGTGCCCGCCATCACCCCGAGCAGGTTCACCCCGAGCACCCGGTGGAAGTCGGCGAGGTCGTCGACCAGCAGGCTCCTGTGCATCGTGCCCGGGACACCCGCGTTGTTGCACATGACGTGCAGTCCGCCGAAGGTGCGCACCGCGGTATCGACGAGGCGCTCGAGCTGTTCCTGGTCGGCGACGTCGGTCTGCTGGAACACCGCCGCGCCGCCGTAGTCGGCCACCGACGCCGCGCCGCGTTCGGGATCCAGGTCGCCGACAACGACTTTCGCGCCCTCGGCGACGAACCGCGCCACCATCGCACTGCCGATTCCGGAGGCGCCGCCGGTGACCACGGCGACCTTGCCGGCCAGTTCGTCGGTCATGCCTGCCTGCCTTTCGATTCGAGGAAATCCGTCAGGAGTTCGTTCACGATCTCCGGCTGCTCGATCTGCGGGCAGTGCCCGGCCTGCGGCACCACCGCGTGGCGCGCGTCCGCGATCTGCCCGGCGATCTCCGCGGCCCACCCGTCCGGCAGCAGCTTGTCGCACGCGCCCTCGACGATCAGGGCCGGGACCGCGATGCGTTCGTAGGCGCGCTTACTCGACGGACCGGCCACCGGCTCGGCACCCGGGCGACGGAAACGCGCGGCCGCCAAGGCTTCCCAGGCGCCGGGCGCGATGCTGGACTCGTAGCGCCGGCGCACGTAGACCTCGTCGGCAGGGTAGGTCGGCGCATGGAACAGCGCCGTGACGATGCGGCGCATCCCGTCCATCGTGGCGTCGTAGTCGTAGAGCGCGCGCATGTGCTCGTTGTTCTGGATCTCGCCGCCGCCGCAGATCGCGACCAGGCTGCGCATCGGCAACCGGGGCGCGTCCGACGTCGCGTCGACCAGCAGGTTGATCGCGCCCATCGAATTGCCGATGAAATCCGCCGAATCCACGCCCAGCAGTTCGAGGAACCGGGCGATGTGCCGGATGCGCAGCCCGCGGCCGTCGTTGAAGTCGATCACCTTCGCCGACTCGCCGAAGCCCAGCATGTCCGGGGCGAGCACCCGGTAGCGCCGCGCCAGGGCGTCGATGGTGTGCTCCCAGCCCAGTTCGGCGCCGACGCCGAACTCGCCGCCGTGCAGCAGCACGACCGGACGGCCGGAGCCGGCTTCCAGGTAGCTGGTCGCCGAGCCGTCGACGACCAGGGTTCTGCGCTGTGCGATCACGAGGCTGTTCCTATCCTGTCGGCGAAGGGCGGTGCAACGGTGGTGGTGCGCGGCCGGGCCGTATCCGCGCTGTCCCACAACGGAATTCGTTCGAGGATCCGCACGGGCCCGGCGGCCGCTTCGTAAGCGGTGCATCGGCCGGTCACCGTCCGTCCGTCGGCGGGCTCCTCGGCAGCAGACCGTCCGGCCACGGGTTCCCCGGCGGCGGGCCATGCGGTACCGGACCCTTCGGCGGAGGGACCTTCGGCTGCGGGCCCTCCGGTGGCCGAACCGCTCGCGGCGGCCTCGTCGGCGGCGTCGGTGAGCAGCCGGATCTCGTGGATGCCGAGTTCGTCGAGGATGTCGAAGGCGGAACACAGATCGCCGGCCTCCACCGGATGCGCTGCGGCGGAACCGGTTCCGCCGCCCAGCGCACGAGCCAGGCGCTGTACGGCACCGCCACCCGAGCGGACGTACACGAGCACACCGTGACCCGCTCGCGCGATCCGCTCCAGCGCGTGCTCCATCCCGGCACGGCACCCGCACAGCCGGGAGCCGAGCGCGTCGCCGAACAGGCACTCCGCGTGCACCCGGACCAGCGGAGTGATACTCGCGACGGGGTGTCCGTACACGAACGCGATATGGTCGCGGCCCAGCCCATCGGTGAACCCGACCGCACGAAACTTCCCCACCGGCAACGGGATTCGCGCCGTGCCGCACCGGCGCACCCGGCGCAGCTCGCGCCGGCGATAACCGGCCAGGTCGTCGACCGAGACGACCGGCAGGCCGTGCCCGCGGGCGACCTCCGACAGTTCCGGCAGCCGGGCCGGCTCCCCGTCCGCGCCGCAGACCTCGCACAGCGCCGCGGCGGGCGCCTTTCCGGCCTGTTCGGCCAGATCGACCGCGGCCTCCGGCGCCGCGGGCACCGACAGCACTCCCCCGGCCGCACAGCCTAGCGGAAAGATGTGCCCCAGCCGGGTGAAGTCGCCCGGCACACTGTCCGGATCAGCCAGCGCCCGTACGGTTTTCGCCCGCTGCGAGGCACTGACTCCGAGGAAGGAGTCGCCCGCGAGCCCCACCGGCATCCGGAACAGCTCCCGGCTCGGCCCGGTGGCGGTCGGATCGGCGGGCGGAATCTCGAGCCGGTCGAGCGCCGCCGAGCGCATCGCCACGTACACCAACCCGCGTCCGACGGTCGTCATGAGATTGACCGTCTCGGCCGTCGCGCTCTCCGCGGCCACGACAAGATTGCCGCGGTGTCCCCCGTCCTCCGCGCTGATGACGAGAACCATCCGGCCGGAACGCAGAACGCCCACAGCAGCGTCCACCGCCGCCGCATTCGCACGGTCCGGCCCCGTCGAACCCCGGCGCGCGGCGGACGGATCCCCCCGGCCCGGATCCCTCGCGGCCGGGTCTGCGGCGCGTGGCGAGACACTCACGCCCGCGCACCACCTGCCGGGGCGAAGGTGAGCACCTGGGTCGCCAGCACCTCGAGCTGCCCGCCGACGGCCTCGTCGGTCAGTCCGCCCTCGGAATCCCAGATCTTCTCGGCCGAGTTGATCGCCACACCCAGCGGTGTCGGCCAGGCGCGCAGGGCGTGGCCGATCGCGCGCAGCTGGCCGAGGGTGCCGACGGCCGCCTGCCAGCCGTAGGCGCAGGTGATGCAGCCCCAGGGCTTGTTGTCCAGGTACACCGTCGGATCGCCGCGCAGGTCCTCGATGTAGTCGAGGGCGTTCTTCACCATGCCGGAGATTCCGCCGTGGTACCCGGGCGATCCGATCACCACGGCGTCCGCCCGGCGCAGCGCCTCCACCAGCGCGACCGCCTGCGGCGTGCGGGTCGCGTCGTACGGGTTGTACATGGGCAGGTTGATGTCCTCGCCGCAGAACAGCGCGGTGCTTCCGCCCTGGCGTTCGACCGCCGCGAGGCAGTGCCGCAGCGCCCGTTCGGTCGACGAGTCCGCGCGCAGCGTGCCGCCGACGCCGACCACGAACGGCCGGCCCTCGTCGATGTCGACGGCGGGGGTCGTGCTTGCCGTGCTTGCGGTCATGACCCAAACCTCCTGGTTGGCTTACTTGATGGCGATCGGGTTGAGCGGGGAGCCGACCGCGCCGACCACCCGCAGCGGCGGGGCGATCAGCTGGAACTCGTAGACGCCGTCGGCGGCGCAGTCGGCCGCCAGCGCCGTCAGATTCCAGTACTCGCCGAGCATCAGGCCCATATCGCGCAGGCAGAGCATGTGCATCGGCAGGAAGGTGCCGTCCACCGCGGACACCACGTCCTCGACCATCAGGTTGTCGGCCGCCACCGCCGCCACCTCCCGTTCGTGCAACCACCTGGCGCACATCCAGTCCAGGCCCGAGTACGGTTCGGCGCCGTCGCCGGTCTCCTCGAACCGTGCCTGCCAGCCGGTGCGGACGAGCACGATATCGCCCCGGCCGACCTCGACGCCCTGGGCCTTGGCGACCTCGTCCAGTTCGTCGGGAGTAATCGGATTACCCGGTTCCAGGAACACGTCGGCGCCGCGATGGCGGACCAGGTCGAGCAGCACGCCCCGAGACGTGATGCCCTTGCCGTCGACCTTGTCGATGCCGCAGTGGAACGCGCCGGCGCTGTTGACCGAGCTGGCCGGGAAACCGTTGTACAGCTGGTCGTCGTAGTAGACGTGCGACAGTGCGTCCCACTGCGTGGCCGCCTGCAGCGGCATGATGATCAGGTCGTCGTTGAACCGGAACGGGTTGTCCGCACCGGCGAAGAAGCCGCCGAACTCCTGACCGAAGCCGTTGCTCACCCACTTCGGGCCGTATTCGGCCATCGTCCGCGCGTCGCCGCCGTCGACGGTCATCACGTGCACCGGGTTCTGCCGGAACTTGAACGCGCCCTGCGGCCCCGACGAGTCGAAGTCGATACCGAGCGGGAACACCCGCCCGTGCCGCACCAGGCCCGCGGCCTGGGCGACCTTGTCCGGGGTGATGAAGTTGAGCGTGCCGAGCTCGTCGGCGGCGCCCCAACGGCCCCAGTTTCGTACTTTCTCGGCGACACGCCGGAACTCGGTCAGGGTGGCCACTATGCCTCTCCTTCAACGGTATTCGCCGCGTCGGGAGCGACGCTGGCGGGTCCGCCCGCGATCCGGGCGGCCACGTTTCCGCCGTCCACCCACAACACCTGTCCGGTCACGTAGCTCGCGGCCCCGCTGTTGAGGAACACCAGGACGGCGGCCTGCTCGGCGGGTTCGCAGACCCGTCCGAGCGGCTTGGGGATGGTGTCGAGATACTGCGATCCGTATGCCGACCGCAGCTGGTCCAGGATCGGCGTCTCGGTGACCCCGGGCCCGGTGCAGTTGATGCGGATGCCGCGCGCCCCGAGGGGGACGGCCTGGCGCATCGTGTAGTAGATGATCGCTTCCTTCGACAGCCGGTAGCCGCCGTCGGCGAGTGCGTCCGGATTGCGCTCGCACCAAGCGATTCCGGCCGCCATATCGGTCGTGTCGAGCAGGCTCAGGGCCTGCTCGCGATGGTCCAGGTAACCGGCCGCCGCGAGCGAGGAGACGTTCACGATCGTCGATCCCGGACCCATCGCCGGCACCAGGGCCTCGGTGCAGTGGCGCAGGCCGAGCAGGTTGATCGTGACGACGCGGAGCGGGTCGCCGATGCCCGACGAGACCCCGGCGACGTTGAACAGCGCGTCGACCGGGCCGCCGATCGCCTCGACGGCCCGGTCGATCGACGCCGCGTCGGTCATGTCCACCCGGTGGAACTCGTCGAGTTCGACTGCGGGCGTGGCGATATCGAGGCCCACCACCTCGCCACCGAGCTCACGGACCTGCTCCGCCACGCACGCGCCGATCCCCGAGGCGCAGCCGGTCACGACGACCCGGCGGCCGCCGTAGCGCCACAGCTCATCCATCCGTCCCACGTCGGGCACCTCGTCCTCGCGAAACGAGCTACTGCTCGTCCTTGGCGCGCTGCGCCGCCTGCACCCGGCCCTCGTTGATCTCGGCCATCGCCTCCGGGATCTCGCTGGCGGTGAACTTGCCGCCGCGACCGGTGGGCAGGCCGCCGAACGCGTAGGACTCGTCGAATTCGGGCGACGCCAACGGCTTCCGCCGCGCCTCGACCTTCTCGATGACCGGCTCCAGCCGCTTCTTCTTGGCCGCGACCGCCTTCTCGTCGCGCTCGATGAACTCGGGCAGCACGTGCTTGCCCATCAGCTCGATGGACTCCATGGTGCCCTCGTGGCTGCGCGGGTTGAGCAGCAGGATGATCTCGTCGACGCCGCTCTCCTCGTAGCCGCGCAGGAATTCGCGGACGGTGTCGGGCGAGCCGATGGCGCCGCGGCCCGGGCCGTAGGCCAGCGTCTCGTCCTCCTTCACCGCGTCCAGGTAGCGGTCCCAGACGCCGGTGCGGCCCGGCGTGTGCTGGCCGGTCATGTAGTAGTGCATGATGCCGAACGAGAAGAAGCCGCCGCCGACGTCGAGGCGCTTCAGCGCCTGCTCGTCGGTCGGCGCGACCATCATCGACAGGTCGCCGCCGATGGCCAGCAGGTTCGGATTCAGCTGCGGGATGGTCGGTTCCGCGTTGTCCTCGAACTCCTGGTAGTAGCCGCGCACGCGCTCGGCGAGCGGTCCCGGGCCGGTGTAGGCGAAGCTCAGCGCGCCGAGCCCCTTCTGCGCCGCCATCTGCACCGACGAGGGCCGGGTGCAGGCCACCCACACCGGCGGGTGCGGGGTCTGCTGCGGCTTGGGAATGACGTTGCGCGGGGGCATTTCGAGGTGGTTGCCCTTGAAGCCGGTGAACGGCTCCTCGATCATGCAGCGGATGGCGACGTCGAGCGCCTCCTCCCACTGGCCGCGCTTGTCGGCCGGGTCGATATTGAAGCCGCTGAGCTCGCCCACTGAGGAGGATTCGCCGGTGCCGAATTCGACTCGCCCGTTGGAGATCCGGTCCAGCGTCGACACCCGTTCGGCGACGCGGGCCGGGTGGTTGATGGCCGGCGGCAGGTGCATGACGCCGAAGCCGAGCCGAATGTCCTTGGTGCGCTGGCTCGCCGCGGCGAGGAACATCTCCGGCGCGGTCGAGTGACAGTACTCCTCCAGGAAGTGGTGCTCGGTGAGCCAGACCGTGGAGAAGCCCGCCTTGTCGGCGGCCTCCACCTCGTCCAGGCCGTCCTGGAACATTTCCCGCTCGTCGTCGTGGGTCCACGGCCGCGGCAGGGCGAATTCGTAGAACAGCGAGATCTTCATTTACTTCCTCCGTTGGAATCGGTGGTCGTGTGCTGCACCGAGCCGGATCGCGCCCGATCCGAGATGTGCTGGGCCGCTATGTATCCGAACGCCATCGCGGGCCCGATGGTCGCGCCCGCACCGGCGTAGCTGCGGCCCATGACCGCCGCGGACGTGTTGCCGGTCGCGTACAGACCGGGGATCGGCGTGCTGTCCTCGCGCAGCACCCGCGCGTACTCGTCGGTGCGCAGGCCGCCCGAGGTGCCGAGATCGCCGGGGACGATCCGGAACGCGTAGTAGGGCGGCTTGCCGATCGGATACAGATTGGGGTTGGGCAGCGTGGGGTCGCCGTAATAGTTGTCGTAGACGCTGTCTCCGCGATTGAAGTCGTCGTCGTGCCCCTGGCGTGCGAGTTCGTTGAATCGCTCGGCGGTGGCACGCAATTCGGCGGCGGGGACGTCGATCCTGGCCGCCAGTTCCTCCCACGAGTTCGCCGTCTTGACCACGCCGGATTCCAGCCACTGCTTCGGCATCTTCCAGCCGGTCGGCACCGGGGCGAACGGCACCTTCGGGATCGGGAGGTGCCCGGCCACGACATACCGGCGCCACGAGCGGGTGTCGGTGATGAGCCAGCTCGGGATGTGCGTGACCCCCGACTTCTGGCCCTCGATCATGGCATGCCCGAAGTCCATGTACGGCGCGGCCTCGTTGATGTACCGCTTACCCGCGCCGTTGACGATGAACTGGGCCGGCATCATCCGCTCGTTGAGCATGAACTGCATGCGGCCGTCGGGCCATTGGATGGAGGGGAACCACCACGCCTCGTCCATCAGGTCGGTGCCCGCGCCGATCTGCTGTCCGGCGCGGATGCCATCGCCCATCGACGCCGGGTTGCCGAAGCTCCAGTCCTGGTCGATCGCCGGCTCGAATTCCTTGCGCCAGGCCATGTCGTGCTCGAAGCCGCCGGTCGCCAGGATCACGCCGCGCTCGGCACGCACGCGCAGCTTCCGGCCGTTGCGCTCGATCACCGCGCCCACCACCGTGCCGTCGGGACCGGTGAGCAGCGAGGTCATCGGGGAATCGAGCCACAGCGGAATGTCGCGCTCGCGCAACGCCAGTCGCAGCCGGGCGGCCAGCGACTGCCCGATCGCGGCGATCCGGTCGCCGAACACCCGGGCCCGGAACATCCGCCACACCAGCTTCACCAGCACGGCCTTGCCGCGCCAGTTCTGCCGCACCTGATAGAACAACCGGAGATCCTTGGGGCCCAGCCAGATTCCCTTCGGCGCCAGGGCCAGCGGGCGCAGCAGCAGCTCCTCGTCGGGGCCGAGCCGGCGCAGGTCGATCGGCGGCACGTTGATGGTGCTGCCCTCCGGGGAACCGCCGGGAATCTCCGGGTAGTAGTCGGCGTAGCCGGGTTTCCACACGAATTCCAGCCACGCGCTGCGCTGCTCCAGGAACGCCATCATCTCCGGCGCCCGGTCCACGTAGGCGCGCAGCCGGTCCTCGCCGACCAGCCCCTCGGTGATCGTGCGCAGGTACCCGACCACGCCTTCCAGGTCGATGTCGAAGCCGTCGCGCCGCTGGGACGGTGCGCCCGGCACCCAGATCCCGCCGCCCGACAGCGCCGTGGATCCGCCGTAGTACGAGGACTTCTCGACGACGAGGGTGTCGAGCCCGGCGGCCTCGGCGGCCAGCGCGGCGGTCAGCCCGCCGCCCCCGGAGCCGATGACGAGCACGTCGACGGCCCGGTCGAAGGTCTCCGGCGCGTCGGTCGGTTCTGCGGTCACGGTCGCCTCCTGGTCTGGTCGGAATCGAGGCCGGGCTCCGCGACCGCGGTCCGCACGGCGAACCCGGCGATCAGTGCGGGAGCGGGCCGGTAGTAGCGCAGCGCGGTGCGGTAGGGGCCCTGGCTCGCGAGGGCGGCGAAGGCGGCGGCCCAGGTGCGGACCTCGTGCGCGGAATTGCCCGCCGTCTCGGCGATCCAGTCGTTGGACCAGTCGTCGAACTCGTCGAGCCGTCCCTCGTCGAGGGCCGCGAGGAAGCGCCGGTCCCAGTCGGGGTTCAGCGGCTGCGACGGGCCCTCGCCCGCCGCGAACTCGCGGGCCGCCTCGATCACCTTCTCCTGCCGGGCGTCCCGCTGTTCCCGCGTCATCGTGCCGCCGTGCAGGATGCGTTCGCGGACGGGACCGGTCGCGGTGGCCAGCGCCGGGACGGGCGGATCATGCGACAGCCCACCGGAACCGAGCACCAGCACCCGCTTACCCAGGCCCGCCAGATGCGCGCCGACGGCCGTGCCGAGCGCCACCGCCCGGCGCAGCGGACTCAGCGGCACCGCAACGGAATTCACGAAGATCGGCACGACCGGCCGGGCCGTGGCCGACCCCAGCAGCCGCTGCAAGGGCTGCACGGTGCCGTGGTCGACCTCCATCGACATCGACACGGCCACATCGACATCCGCGGCCAGCACCGATTCGGCCAGCCCGAGCGCCAGCTCGGCGGGCACGTCCAGGGGGCCGGCGTGGGTGCCGTAGTCCCCCACGCCGGATGCGGCCGTGCCGACGCAGAACGGCGGCATGAGCTTGTAGAAGAAGCCGTTGTAGTGGTCGGGCGAAAAGGTCACCACGAGTTCGGGATCGAACTCGCGCACGAAACGCGCGGCCTCGTCGAGCGCCGACTCGATGTCGTCGAGCAGCTCGCGTTCCGGCCCGGGGAGATCAAGAAGAGGGCTGTGCGACACGCAGCACAGGGCCAGCGGCATCGTGTCCTCCTCCCGGCTTCAGGGTGAGGGTCGCGAACAGGTCCGCGCTGAGTTCCGGCGCCAGCTGCGCGATGGTCGCGCCGGCGACACACCGGTCGGGGCGCAGGAACAGGACGGAATCGTGCTGTCCGTCGAACCAGCGCTTGAGCGCGCCCGTGCCGTCGCCGAGCACCGTCACATCCGGGTCGTCGTGCCCGGTCCAGTGCAGCTGGGTGGCCGGGCGCAGCTCGAAGAACCTGGCGCCCAGCGCTTTCCACTTCTCGAACTGCTCGGCGCCGAGCACCTCGCGGGGCCGGTTGTTCCAGCACAGCACCGCGAACCGGGGCCCGAGCAGATCGTCGAGCAGCACGTTCGCGCGGTCGCGGGTGTCCACCCGGGGCTGCACGAACAGGGTGCCGACCGACGAGTTCGGCGAGCGGGACCAGCGGTGCACCACCGCGCCCCGCTCGTAGCGCGGCATCGGCTTGAACCGCATGCCGAGCACGTAGCGCCGCACCGGCGGGATCGCGGCGGCCGCGCGCACCAGGACGTCGCGCACGGCGGCGACCTTGCGGTCGGTCGGCGAGATCACCCGGCCGACCATCGTCGACAGGTCGATCATGGCCCGGGCGTGCTTGCGCCGCTCCAGGTCGTAGCTGTCGAGCAGGGTGTCGCCGGCGTGGCCCTGCACGACCGCGGCGAGCTTCCAGCCGAGATTGAACGCGTCCCGGATGCCGCTGTTGTAGCCCTGGCCCTGCCACACCGGCATCAGGTGCGCGGCGTCGCCGGCCAGCAGCAGCCGGCCCTTCCGGAACGCGCCCGCGATCCGCGAATGATGGGTGTAGACCCGGCGGCGGATCACGTCGAGCCGCTCCGGATGCGGGACGAACGGGGCCACCATCCGCGCCACGAAGGCCGGATCCTCGGCGAGTTCGTCGGGCTCGTCGTCGTGGATCATGAATTCGAAGCGCCGGATGCCGTGCGCGATCGACACCGACACGTTCGGCCGCGCGGGATCGGCGCCGACCTCGATATTGGGGTGCCCCAACGGATCCGACGCCAGGTCGACCACCAGCCAGCGGGTCGGCGAGGTGGTGCCCTCGAACGTGACGTCCATCTGCCGCCGGGTCGCGCTGCGCCCGCCGTCGCAGCCGATCAGATACCCGGCGGTCACGGTCACCGGCCCGTCGGCGGTATCCAGCTGCGCCGTCACCCGGTCCCCGGAATCGTCGCAGGAGGTCATGGCCGCGCCCCAGGCGACCTCGACGTGCGGGAACCGGTCCAGCCCGGCCAGCAGTTCGGCGTCGACCAGCGGCTGCACGAATCCGTTGCGCTTCGGCCAGCCGAACTGCGCGTCGGTCGGGGCGATCTCGGCGAGCAGGCGGCGGCGGCCGTCGACGAACCGCATGATCTGATTCGGGGTGGTGTGCGGCAGGATCCGGTCGACCAGGCCGATCGACTGGAACGCCCGCAGGCCCTCGTCGTCCAGGCCGACGCCGCGGGGATAGTCGATCAGGGTCGGGCGTTCGTCGACCACCCTGGTCCGCACGCCGTACATGCCGAGCGTGTTCGCCAGCGTCAGGCCCACCGGGCCCGCGCCGACCACGAGCACGTCGACATCGGTGCCTGTCGAATGACCTTCCGGCACCACCGGATCGCCGCCCGGCTCTGCGGCAGCACTGTCCGCTGTCACCGCATCGCTGCTCCGCGCTGCCGAATTGCCGTCCGGCGACACCGAATTGCGCCCCGGCACCGTGGCGCCGTCGCCCGGTGTCGCCGCATTGTTCTGTCCGGCCACGATCAGCCGCCCAGCAAGAAGTCGAGATGTACCGCGTCGAAGGTCTTGGCGTCCTCGTACTGCGGCCAGTGCCCGCAGTCGGGCAGCACCTCGAAGCGCGCGCCGGGAATCATCGACGCGATCCGGCGGCCCTCGGCCACGTCCGCGGTCGGGTCGTGGCTGGTCCACAGCACCAGCGTCGGCGCGGTGATGCTGCCGTATTCCTTGGGGCCCAGCAGGTTCCGCTGCCGGATTTCCGGATCCTGCAACGCCATGATGTCGCGCATGGCCGCCACGAAGCCGGGCTGCCGGTAGATGCGCTGCCGGCTGGCGACGAGATCGTCGTAGTCCTTGGACTTGTCGGCCATCAGCCACTTGATCCGGGCCTGCACCGTCTCCCAGGTGGGATCGGAGACCGCGGCCATGGACAGCGTGACGATGCGCTTCATCACCTCCGGGTCGGCCTGCGATCCCCCCGCGGTGTTGAGCACCAGCCGGTTGATCCGGCCCGGGTGATCCACCGCCGCGCGGGCGGCCACCCAGCCGCCCAGCGATTCACCGCTGATGGCGGCCCCCGGCACGCCGATGGCGTCGAGGAAGCCGATCAGGTGCGCCACGTAGTGCTCGATTTCCAGCGGGTGACCGGGCCGCTCGGTGTAGCCGTGCCCCAGCATGTCGATCGACCACGTGGAGAAGTGCTCGGCATGTGCCTCCAGGTTGCGCACGTACGCCTCGGCGTGCCCGCCCGATCCGTGCAGCAGCACCAGCGCCGGCTTGCCCTTGTCGCCCGCGTGCAGATAACGGGTGCGCACGCCGCCGACGTCCAGATATCCCTGGCTGAAGGGGACGCCCTGGAGATCGCTCCAAATGCTCTCGTACTCCGACAACTTCGCTACCTCCCGTAACCCGCCGCCTCGGCTCGACCGGGCGATGCGGCCCGTCCGCTCCCTCTCATGACTCCGGCCCTGACTCGCTCATACCGGCACCGACTCGCCGGTCGCCGCCGCGTATCCGGCGCGATAGCCCCAGACCATGCCGGGGCCGAGGGTGCCGCCCGCGCCGCCGTAGGCCCGGCCGGTCACGCCCGCCATCGCATTGCCGACGGCGAACAGTCCGGGGATCACGCTGCCGTCGACGTGCCGCACCCGGGCGTCGCGGTCGGTGCGCGGCCCGCCCTTGGTTCCCATGGCGCCCACGGTGATCGGGACCGCGTAATAGGGTGCGGTGTCGATCGGGCCGAGGGTGCGGCCCGCGACGGTGGCGGCGTCCTGGTCGCCCCACCAGCCGTCGTAAGCGCTTGCGCCGCGGCCGAAGTCGGGGTCGACCTCGGTGTCCATGTTCCGGTTCCACTCGGCCACCGTCGCCGCCAGCCCGGCCGGGTCGATGCCCGTCCTGGCGCCCAGTTCGGCCAGGTCCGCGGACTCGCAGAACCATTCCGGAACGGGATCGCCCGGCGCCACACCGAGGAAGCCGTAGCGCTGTAAATGCTCGGCGTCGAACACGATCCAACCCGGATCGTTGACGTACCCGCCCTTGGGGTCGAGGTAGTGGAACGCGCCGGCCATCGAGTTGTACTCCGACGCCTCGTTGACGAACCGCCGGCCGGAGCGGTTGACCATGATGCTGCGCGGGCGGGTCCGCTCCAGCCGCACGCTGCGGCTGCGCGGCTTGCCCTGGATGGTGTCGCCCGGGATCCGCACGACCGGCACCCACCACGCCTCGCTCATCGTGCCGAGATCCGCGCCGTGCGCCATCGCCATGCGCAGGCCGTCGCCGGTGTTGTTCGGCGGCGAGACCGGCCCGTGCATCGGCCCGCGCAGATAGGCCCGGACCAGGTCGGCATCCCATTCGAAGCCGCCGGTCGCCAGCACGACGCCGCGGCGGGCGCGCAGGACCGACTCACCGTCCGCCGTGCCGATCCGGACGCCGGTGATGGTCCGGCCGTCGGCGAGCAGTTCGACGGCGCGCGCCTCGGTCCGGGGTATCACCCCGGCCTCCAGCACCCCGGACAGCAGACCGGCGACGAGAGCCGTTCCCGCCACACAGAAGTCGGCCGAATCGCTGCCGGTGATGGCGTGCAGCCGGGCCCTGGTCTCGGCGTCGAACCCGACATTGCTCCAGTCGGCGGGGAACGCGGTGATGCGGTCGTGCCACCCGCCGAGCCGGGTGAGATCGAAGGCAGCCGGGCTCAGCGACCGGCCGCCGGAGGGGCGGCCGCCGGGCAGTTCGGGTTTGTAATCCGGGAAACCGTCGGCGATCTCGAAGCGGGCGCCGCTGTGCTTCTCGACGAAGTCCACCATCGCCGCGCCGGTGCGCACGAAGGTGTCGACCAGCTCGTCGTCCATCGAATCCAGCGACTGGGCCCGCAGATACGCCAGCGCGTCGGCCACGCTCAGCGGCCCGTCCGGGGAGCGGTCGTGGGCGGGGATCCAGATGATGCCGCCCGACACCGCGCTGGTGCCGCCGACGGTGGCCGCCTTCTCCACCACCGCCACCGAGGCGCCGTGCACGGCCGCGGTGAGCGCGGCGGTCAGACCCGGTGCGCCGCTACCGAGTACGACGACATCGACCTCGTCCGGCGGCGCGTCGCCGCGCGCTGCGCGAGAATCCATGAGACCTCCATTTACGAATGAGAAGAATCATATTCTCCTCATATGGATGTGGCAATCCGCTCGCGGACCAGATGTTTGCGCACCTTGCCGCTGGCCGTTCGCGGGTAGTCCTCGACCTCGAACAACCGCTCCGGCCACTTCTGCCGTGCGATGCCGGCCTCCGCGAAGCGCTCGCGCACCACCGCCAGCGACGGCAGCACATGCCCCGGACGCAGGCGCAGCACCGCGCCGACGGCCTCGCCCAGGCGCGCGTCGGGGACGGCCACCACCACCGCCTCGGCCACCTCCGGCAGCTCGGCCAGCAGCTCCTCGACCTCCAGCGCGCTGACGTTCTCGCCGCCGCGGATGATCACGTCGGCCTTGCGGTCGGTGACCGTCAGGCAGCCGTCGTCGCGCAGCACCCCGATATCGCCGGTGCGGTACCAGCCGTCGGCGTCGAAGACCCGGTCGGTCAGCGCGTCGTCGGTGTAGCCGAGGCACAGATCCGGTCCGCGGCTGAGGATTTCGCCGTCCTCGGCCAGCCGGATCTCCACTCCGGGCATCGGCCGGCCGTCGGTCGCCAGGCGCTCGTGTTCCGGCGCTGTGTAGCGGGAGGCGGTGATCGACGGGTGCTCGGTGCTGCCGTAGGCGCGGAACGCGGTCAGGCCCAGATCGGTGAGCCGCCGGGTGACCGCGACGGGCACCGCGGAGCCGCCGAGGCCGACGTAGCGCATGTGGTCCAGGCAGTCGGGCCCGAAGTCCGGGTGGTCGAGCAGGCTGGTGACGAAGTACGGCGGACCGCCCCCGACCGACAGCCCGTCGCTGCGCATCAGCGCCAGCGCACGGCCCGGCTCCCAGACGTCGAGCAGATGAATCGGCTTGCCGTGCAACACCGGAAGCAGGAACGCGCCGATCATGCCGATGAAATGGCCGACCGGCGTCGCGGTGAGCTGGGCGCTGCGATCGAGCTCGTTCTGCTCGGCCAGCTGCCGGGCCTCGCAGCTCAGCGTCTGATGGCTGTGCACCACGCCCTTGGGCGCGCTGGTGGTCCCCGAGGTGAAGGCGATCAGCGCCGGGCCCGCCGGATCCGCCGACAGCGTTCCCGCCATCGGCTCGGTGGCCAGCAGCCGGTCGAAGTCGGCCCCGACCACGCCGACGATCGGCACCTCCGCGCTCACATCGGGTTCGAAACGCATCCGGCCGAACGACTCCGCCGTCACGAAGACCGCGGGCCGGACGGTCCCGAGGATGTGCGTCAGTTCCTTACGGCCGTAGAAGTGGACGATCGGCACCACCACCGCGCCGAGCAGCGCCGACGCCCAGAAGGTCGCCGCCGCTTCCATCCAGTTGGGCAGCTGGAACGCGATCGCGTCGCCCGGACCGACGCCGCGCGCCCGCAGACCGGCCGCCAGCCGGCGCGCGGTCCGCTCCACCTCCGCGCAGCTGCCCGACCACGGCCGCACCTCGGAATGCACGCGGAACTCCGCGCCCGGCGCCGCCGCCAATCCCCGGACCAGCACGTCACCGAGGGTTTCCCGGCGCCACCAGCCCGCATTCTCGTACTCGGTCCTCAGTTCCTCGGGGACGGTTCGCATCTCGGCCCTCGCTCATTCGTGGCTCATTCGTGCGGTACGGCGCGGGGGCCGTCACGCACCCGCGCACGCTTCTCGGACATCCATCCTTCTCGGACCTTGATGAAAATACCGTTCTCATAGATCGGAAACGGACGATTCATCCAAGCCGTCGGCGATCGACGGTGGTGGGTCGGCTTTTTCGAGAAAGAGACGGACGCCGGACAGCGGCCGGCCTACGGTCGAACGACCTTGCGACGAGAGGTGTGCAAGAGTAACGTTCTCATCTATTGCAAGGAAAATTCTTGCTTCGTGCGCGGCAGGCGCTGCCGACGCGCGTCGCCGGGCGGCACAGCCCCGTTCCGGCCGGTACAAACAGGAGGGTCAGCTGTGGGACGTGTCGAGGGTAAGGTCGCGTTCATCACCGGTGCCGCGCGCGGGCAGGGCCGCAGCCACGCGGTCCGCCTCGCCGAGGAGGGCGCCGACATCATCGCGGTCGATCTGTGTGAGGACATCTCGACCATCGGATATTCGCTGGCCCGGCCCGAGGACCTGGAGGAGACCGCCAACCTGGTCGCCAAGACCGGCCGCCGCGCGGTGACCGTCAAGGCCGACGTGCGCAGCGTCGACCAGCTGCAGAAGGCATTGGACGAGGGGCTTCGCGAACTGGGCCGGCTGGACGTCGTCGTCGCCCAGGCGGGCATCGCCGGTATGAAGGGCCAGCCGCAGATGCAGGCCTGGATCGACGTGATCAACACGAACCTGATCGGCACCATCAACGCCATCCAGGTCGCGCTCCCGCACCTCACCGAGGGCGGCTCGATCATCGCGACCGGCTCCACCGCGGCGCTGATCGATATCAACAAGATCGACCAGCCGGGCAACGACCCGGGCGGCATGGCCTACGTGCATTCCAAGCGGTCGCTGACGGCCTACGTCTACGAGCTGGCGCGGCAGCTGGCGCCGCGTGGCATCCGCGCCAACGTCGTGCACCCCACCAACTGCAACACCGCGATGCTGCAGAGCGAGCCGATGTACCGCTCCTTCCGCCCCGACCTGGAGAACCCGACCCGCGCCGACGCCGAGCCGGTGTTCGGGGTGCAGCAGGCCATGAAGATCCCCTACGTCGAGCCCGAGGACATCAGCCAGGCCGTGGTCTACCTGGCCTCCGACGAGGCCCGCTACGTCACCGGCACGCAGATGCGGGTCGACGGCGGCGGCTACCTGAAGTCGTACGACTACCACATCTGATCGCCGGACAGCACTCTACCGATTCCGAGTCCGCGGCGAATTCCGCGGCGCGGCAACGAAATCCGGGAGCAGCGGAGGAAGAATATCGTGAGCACCGACGACACACTCACCGACCGGGACCGCAAGAAGAACAAGTACCACTTCGACCGGCACACCCCGGAGTACCGGAACCAGTTCGTGCAGATCACCCAGGAGATGCAGAACAAGTGCCCGGTCGCGTGGAGCGACACCTACGAAGGGCACTGGGTGGCCGCCGGCAGCAGCGCGGTATTCGAACTCGCCCGCTGCCCGTACGTCTCCAACGATCACGATATCCACGGTGAGCGCAAGGGCTACCAGGGCATCTCGATTCCCAAGGCGCGGCGGGCGGCGGCCGTGCGCGGCGGCATGCTGGAGATGGACGATCCGGAGCACCGCACCTACCGCGCGGCGCTCAACCCGTACATGTCCCCCGCCGCGATCAAGCGCTGGGAGCCGGTCGTCGACGAGATCGTCCGGGCCGCGCTCGACGAGAAGATCGAGAGCGGCAGCATCGATTTCGTCGACGATCTCGCCAATGTCGTTCCGGCCGTGCTGACTCTGGCCATGATGGGCATCCCGCTCAAGCAGTGGTCGATGTACAGCGAGCCGGTGCACGCGGCGGTGTACACCCCGGAGGATTCGCCGGACGTGCAGCGGGTCGCCGACATGCACCGGGAAATGGGTCTCGACCTGCTGAACAACCTGATCGAGATCAAGGCCGATCCGCGCCCGGGACTGGTCGACGGCCTGCTGAAGCTCCGCATCGACGGCGAACCGGCGCCGGATATGGAAGTGCTCGGCATGCTCGGCCTGATCATCGGCGGCGGCTTCGACACCACCACCGCGCTCACCGCGCACTCGCTGGAATGGCTGTCGGAGCATCCCGATCAGCGCGAGCTGCTCAGCCGCGAGCGGGAGGAGCTGCTCGACTCGGCGACCGAGGAGTTCCTGCGCTACTTCACCCCGGCCCCGGGCGACGGGCGCACCATCTCCGAGGACTGCGAGATCCAGGACACCCGGTTCAAAGAGGGTGAGCGCCTGTGGCTTTCGTGGGCGATGGCGAACCGGGATCCGAACGTCTTCCCGGACCCGAATGACGTCGTGCTCGATCGGCGCGGCAACCGGCACTTCAGCTTCGGGCTGGGCGTGCACCGGTGCATCGGATCGAATGTGGCGCGCACGGTGTTCAAGTCGATGGTCACCGCGGTGCTCGACCGGATGCCCGACTACCGCTGCGATCCCGAGGGGACCGTGCACTACGACACCATCGGCGTCATCCAGGGCATGCGCAAGCTGCCCGCCACCTTCACCCCGGGCCCGCGCCTGGGCGCCGGGCTGGACGAGACGCTGGACAAGCTGCAGCGGATCTGTGACAAGCAGGAACTCGCCGCACCGGTGACGGAGCGGCCCGATCGAGCGCGCATCGAGTGACGCGGCGCGCACCGGGAGACCGTGGATGAAAGCGCTACCGGACGGCATCGGCACACCTGTCATCGACGCCAGCGTGCACATCTTCTTCGCCTCGAACCGGGATATGCGCGGGTTCCTGCGTGAACCGTTCGCCAGCCGCGGCGTCCCGGACTACGAGATGGACTGGTACGGCGCACCGGGCGGGGAGTACGCCGACGGTACCAAGGGGCCGACGAAGCGCGGGCCGAACAAGGGTTATCCCGGCTCGGATCCCGAATTCGCCGGTGAGCAGCTGTTCGTCGAACGCGGCGTGGATGTCGCCGTGCTGCACCCGATGACGCGCGGCATCCTGCCCGACCGGCACCTGACCACGGCGGTGCTGGCGGCGCACAACGAGATGATGGTCTCGCGCTGGCTGGAGTCGGGGACGTACGCGTCCCGCTACCGGGGCACGATCCGGGTGAATCCCGAGGACATTCCGGGCGCGTTGCGCGAGATCCGCAGGTGGGCGGAGCATCCCGGGGTCGTGCAGGTCGGCATCCCGCTACAGTCGCGCGAACTGTACGGCAAACCGCAGTTCTGGCCGCTGTGGGAGGCCGCGGCCGAGGCCGGGCTGCCGGTGGCCGCGCACATCGAGACCGGTGAGAGCATCGCGTTCCCGCCCACCCCGTCCGGGCACACCCGGACCTACGAGCAGTACCTCGGCTTCATGTCGATGAACTACATCTATCACCTGATGAACATGATCGCCGAGGGGGTATTCGAGCGGCTGCCGGAGCTGAAGTTCGTCTGGGCCGACGGGGCCGCCGATATGCTCACGCCGTTCACCTGGCGGATGGACACCTTCGGCCGGCCGCACCTGGAACAGACCCCGTGGTCGCCGCGCATGCCCAGCGACTACCTTCCCGGCCACGTCTACTTCGTGCACGGCAGCCTCGACGGGCCCGGCGACACCGAATTCGCCTCCGAATGGCTGGGATTCACCGGGAAGGAGGACATGGTGATGTTCGGCTCCAGCTACCCGCACTGGCACTGCGGCGACATCGACACCCTGCCGTCCACGCTGACCGCCGAGCAGCGCGACAAGGTCCTCTGGCGCAACGCGTCCCAGCTCTACGGCATCGAGGTCCCGGCCGCGGCGGCCACCACCTAGCCGAATCCAGAACGAGGAGACGACCATGACGCTGGCACACCAGCAACACCGAGCCCCGGCGCCCGAACAGGTCGCCGTGCGGGTGGTCGACTCGGACGTGCATCCGGTGCCGCGGCGCGGCGAACTCCTGGAGTACATCCCGGAGCCGCACCGCAGCACCTACTTCCTCAGCCACCGCGTCGGCGACACCATCATCTACGACGCCCCCGACTACGCCTACACCTACGCCATGCGCGCCGACGCCTTCCCCGACGGCGGCGAATTCCCGGGCAGCGACCCGGAATTGGCGCTGCGGCAGCTCATCGTCGAGGCCGGGTCCGATATCGCGATCCTGGAGCCGACCGTGAAGGCGACCCGGCTGCCGGAGGCCACCCAGGCGATGGCGACCGGAATCAACCACTGGCTGGCCAACCACTGGCTGGATCCGGAGCACAACTGGCATCAGCGGTGGCGCGGGTCGATCTGCGCGGCCATCGACGACATTCCCGGTGCGGTACGGGAGATCGAGACCTGGGCCGGGCATCCGTACATGGCGCAGATCCTGATCAAGGCCGAACCGCGCCCGTCCTGGGGCGATCCGAAGTACGACCCGATCTGGGCGACGGCCGTGAAGCACGATCTCGTGGTGAGCTGCCACCTCGGCCGCGGCGCCTACGAGACGATGCCCATGCCCCCGGTCGGGTTCCCCAGCTACAACCACGATTTCATGGTCACCTACTCGCTGCTGGCGGCGAACCAGATCATGAGCCTGATCTTCGACGGGGTGTTCGACCGGTTCCCGGGCCTGCGGATCGTGTTCGTGGAGCACGCCTTCACCTGGATTCTGCCGCTGATGTGGCGGATGGACGCGATCTACGCCGCGCGCGGCTCGTTCACCGGAATCCGGCGCAAGCCTTCGGATTACGTGAAGGACCACATCAAGTTCACCACCCAGCCGCTGGACTACCCGGACGACAAGACCGAGCTGACGCGGGCCTTCGAGTGGATGAGCGCGGACAAGATCCTGCTGTACTCCTCGGACTATCCGCACTGGACCTTCGACGATCCGCGCTGGCTGGTCAAGCATCTGCCCGCCTACGCGCGCGATCGCGTGATGTACCTGAACGGGATCGAGACCTACCACCTTCCGGAGTCGGTGCCCGCCATCGACGGTCAGCGGCGGGTGCTGTAATGGCCGCCGAATCCGAGCCACCCCGGCCGGCGCAAGGGCGCGAGCACGTCGTGGCCACCGTCGGCGAAATCCCGCCCGGCTCTTCGAAAGTGGTACCGATCGGCCGGCACGGGGTCGGCGTCTACAACGTCAACGGCACGTTCTACGCCATCGCGAACTACTGCCCGCACGAGGGCGGCCCGCTGTGCTCGGGCCGCGCCCGGGGCCGCACGATGGTCGACGAATCCGTGCCCGGCGACCAGGTCATGGTGCGCGATCAGGAGTTCATCTACTGCCCGTGGCATCAGTGGGGCTTCGAGCTCGCGACCGGGACCACGGCCGTGAAACCCGAATGGAGCATCCGCACCTACCCGGTGCGGATCGTCGGTGACTCCGTCGTCGTGCTGGCCTGAACCGGTCGCCGAATGGAGCGCGGAAAGGAGGCCGGATGCCCTCCGTGGAGGTGAACGGCGGCCGCGTCGTCTACGAAATCCTCGGTGACGCTGCGAGTTCGGGTGATGCTGCGAGTTCGGGTGATGCTGCGAGTTCGGGTGATGCTGCGGGTTCGGGTGGCGCCGCCGATGTCGTGGTGCTGACGCCGGGCGGGCGATTCGGGATGGACGTGCCCGGACTGCGCCCGCTGGCCGAGGCGATCGCGGCCGGCGGCTATTCGGTGCTGCTGTGGGACCGGCCCAACTGCGGCGCCTCCGATGTGCAGTTCTACGGGCAGACCGAATCGCATATGCGCGCGGAGACCCTGAACGCCCTGCTCGATGCGCTGGGCATCGAATCCTGCGTGCTGGCAGGCGGTTCCGGCGGCGCCCGCGATTCGATGCTCACCACCATCCTCTATCCGGAGCGGGTCACCGGGCTGGTGCTGTGGAATATCGTCGGCGGCATCTACGGCACGATCAATCTCGCCGCCGTCTACGTGCTGCCCAGCCTGCAGGCCGTGCGCGCCGGCGGGACGGCGCTGCTGCCGCGCGTGCGGGAGTGGCGCGAACGCATCGAGGCCAATCCGGCCAACGAGCAGCGGCTGCTCGACCTGGATTCCGACGAGTTCGTGAAGCTGTCGCTGCGGTGGCTCAACGCCTACGTGCCGAAGCCGGGGCAGACCATTCCCGGTGTCGACGACGAGCTGTTCGACCGAATCCGGGTGCCCACGCTCATCATTCGTGGCGGCGAGAACGACCTGGACCACCCCAAGCGTACGGCGCTCGAGGTGAGCTGCCTGATCAAGGGCTCGACGGTGATCGACCCACCGTGGCCCGAGGACGCCTGGGAACGTGCGATGCGGGACCGCGCCTCGGGAAAGGTCCAGCACAACAACCTCTTCGACACCTGGGTCCAGGCGGCCCCGGCAATCCTGAAGTTCCTGGACGGCTGATGCAGGGGCATCCGCTACCGATGCCCGGCAGCCATCCGCCCGGCTCACCGAATCCGGATCCGCACCTCGCAGTTGAGCGATGCCTCCAATGCGGTGTGGATGCGGCTCTCCGGCACCCGCGCCAGCTCGGACTCGGGCAGCGTCACGGACACGATGTCGACGCCGTCGGCGCCGGGTTCGCGCTCGATCTCTCCGGTGATTCCGAACCCGGCGAGCACGCCGTGCGCGTCGTCGTCCGTGCCGCGGCTGACGAACGTCGTCACCCCGGCCACGGGCTCGGTCCCGAATGCCTTGGCGCACAAGCGGACAGCGGCGTCGACGGTGGCATCGGGATCATCCGTGGCGACCAGCACCTGGACCTCCCGCCGATGCGCAGGCCGCCCCGCGAGGTCGGCGTCGAGCACCTCGGCCCCGATCGATCCGGCGCCGTCGCGCAATGCGGCCATGCCCTGCGTCAACCGGTCGGCGTCGAGCTCGCCCGCCGGATCGACATCGATACGCACCACCGCCGTTCTCATGATCGCCAGCGTAGCGCCGGGCCCCGGCCCGCACACCGCCCGGCACCGCCTCAGGAAGCCGGCCGCGCCATCGCCTCCGAGTGCGGCACCAGCCCGACACGCCGAGCCACCGAGCGCACGATGCGCGGCACCGCGGCGGCCCCTGGGCACACCACCACCGCCATCCCGGCCCGCTCTCGGCCGGGATCCACAGCCCCACAACGATTCCCGGCGAGCGATTTCCAGCCGAAAGAGGTTGCCATGCAAGAGACCGTCGACCCGATCGAGGCGCTCATCGTGACGTCGCTTCCCGGCTGCGAGCCACGCCTGCTGCGGGCGGGCGAGGGAGTCGAGGACCTCGCCGAGTACCGCTCCACCGGCGGCTACGGGACACTCGGCGACCCGGACGCGTTCCTGGAGCAGGTGCGCGACAGCGGCCTGCTCGGCCGCGGCGGCGCGGCGTTCCCGATCGCGGTCAAGCTCGCCACCGTCCGGGCGGCGCACCGGCGCGGCAGCGCGACGATCGTGGTGGCCAACGGCGAGGAGGGCGAGCCGACCTCGGTGAAGGACAAGTGGCTGCTGCGTCACCGCCCGCATCTGGTGCTGGACGGGTTGCGTCTGGCGGCGGCCGTGGCCGGTGCGCGGCACGCCTACGTCTACGTCTCCGATCCCGAGTCGGCGCGCCGCGTCGATGCCGCCCTCACCGAGCTCGACGCGGCCGCGCTCACCGATCTCACCATCGAATTGGTCACCGTCGCAGCGGGTTACGTCGCCGGTGAGGAAACCGCCGCGATCCGCGCGATCGACGGCGGCCCCGCCAAACCCTCCGACAAGCCACCGCGACCGTTCGAGCGGGGCGTGGCCGGCCTGCCGACGGCGGTCGGCAACGTCGAGACGCTGGCGCATCTGCCGTTCGTCCAGCGGCACGGCGGGGCGGAGTTCCGCTCCGTCGGCACCGCCGACTCCCCCGGCACCTTTCTCGCCACGGTCACCGGAGGCGGACGACCGGCGGCCCTCTACGAGCTTCCGCACGGCACGCACGTCACCGACCTTCTTGCCCTGCACGGTATTTCCTCGTCCGAAGTACGGGGAGCGTTGCTCGGCGGCTACTTCGCAGGCATGACCGACCGTGCGATCCTCACCGCCACACTGGACCACGCCGCGTTCCGGCGTCTCGGCGGCGGGCTGGGTTGCGGCGCGATCTCCGTGATCACGCGGGAATGCCCGGTCGCCGTGGCAGCGGCCGTGCTCGGCTATTTCGACCGCGAGAACGCCGGCCAGTGCGGCTCGTGCTTCAACGGCACCGCCGCCATGGCCGCCGCCGCGGCCGCACTGCGCGACGGCCGGGCCACCGATGCCGACGTCGACAGATTGCGGCGCTGGTCGGTGGTGCTGCGCGGCCGCGGCGCCTGCGGCACTCTCGATGGCGCCACCAATGCCGCCGCCTCGCTGCTGGCCCGCTTCCCCACCGCGGTCGCCGCCCACGTCGCGGGCCGGTGCGAAACCTGCGCCGACGGAATCTTCCTGGCCGACAAGCCTTTCGACGCACAGGGGTGATGATCTGATGAGAATCCGTCTCGACCGGACGCTGTGCGACGGCTTCGGTGTCTGCGCCAAACACGCCCCGAAACACTTCTCCCTCGACGACTGGGGATACGCCTCCCCGGCCGGTGACGGCGAGGTCGAACCGGCCGACCACGACGACGTCCAGCGCGCACTGCTCGACTGCCCGGTCCATGCCATCACCGTCCTGCCGGACCGCGAAAACGGCACTCCCCCAGCCGTTTCCCGGGCCACGACCGCCGACAGAGAGCCGAGCCCATGACCGACTCCGACGACACCGGGCCGGCGGAAATCACCACGGGAACGACCTCCGCCGACGGCACCGAACAACTACCACCCTGGAAACAGCGCGCGGTGGAACGTTCGCTGCGCTCGGCGAAAGTCCGTGCCGGACAACGAGTCCAGCGCTTCCTGGACGCCGCCCAGTCCATCATCACCGAGAAGGGCAGCACCGATTTCACGGTCCAGGAGGTCGTCGACCGCTCCCGCCAGTCCCTGCGCAGCTTCTACCTCCAGTTCGACGGCAAACACGACCTCCTGCTGGCCCTCTACGAGGACGCCCTGGCCCGCACCACCGAACAGATCCGCGCCGCGACGACCAACGGAACGCACCCCCTGGAAAAGGTCCGCACCGCGGTCGAACTCCTGTTCCACCTCTGCCGCCCCGACCCTTTGGCCCGCCGCCCCCTGTTCACCGAATTCGCCCCCCAACTCCTCAGCTCCCACCCGGCTCAGGTCCGCCTGGCCCACGCCGCCCTGTTCACCCTCTTCACCGAACTCCTCACGGAGGCCGACCACGCCGGCCGCCTGGCCACCGACGCCACCCCCCGCCGCCTGGCCGCCCTGACCATGCAAACGGTCATGTTCATAGCCCAACCCAACGCCACCCACTCCGAAACCTCCCCCCTCACCGCCGAGGAGGTCTGGAACTTCTGCGCCAACGGAATAGCCAACGGCCACAGCTGAACCCGCGCCGATACACCCGCTCGATCGCTTCATCGCCCGAGGAGCGTGGGCGGTCCTGGGAGCAGCTCACGCAGCCGGATCTGTGGGCATCTTCAGCAGATGTCCACCGATATCTACCAGCAGTTCCAACTTCCCACCCAATGCGGCAACATACGCGGCAAGGGCCTCAACTGTCGCGACTTCCCCGTGCTCGATCTGGGACACCCGCCCCGGACTCACCCCCATGATGTCGGCCAAACCCGCCTGCGTAAACCCCAGGCGCTTCCGTTCCTCCGCAAGCTGATACCCCCATTGCTCCGCCATGATCGCACGGCGACGACGCGCAGCCTCCTCCTCGCCCACACGGCGACGGTAGCCGTCGCGATCCCACTTGGTGAAACTGCTCATCGCTCTCCCTCCTCTGCTCGTTCCTTCAGATACACCGCGTACAGTTCCTCCGCACGAGGAATCGCCTGCTCATACCAACTCTTCCATTGTCCGGTCTTGTCACCTCCGGTGAGGAGGATCGCGGATCGCCAAGGATCGAAGGCGAACAGCACGCGGATCATCGTCTGCCGTGGCCGTAGCTCTTTCAAGTTGGCAAGCCGCGAACCTGTCAACGTGTCAACAAGTGGCCGACCAAGGGTCGGGCCGTGTTCGGCAAGCACATCGACAGCCGCTTCGACTCGCTCAGCAGCCCCTGGATCAGCGCGCCGCAGATCCATCATCCAAGCAGCGATTTCATCGGTCTGGTAGATCTCCCAGTGATCCACACTCGAACTATAGCAAAACCTATAGTCGCGGTACGAGCCGAGTGCCTCATGGACACGACGGACATTCGTTGTGTCGCACGCGACCGTCACCAATGGAGGCGCAACCCGACTCACATGTCCGAACTCCTGTCCGGAGTTGCGGCGGTTCGCGGCCCGTCCGGATGCGCACAGCACCCGCAACCCACATTGATCGTTAGGGTGAACACCATGGGTCCCGCGAAGATCGTGATCATCGGTGGTGGTTTCTCCGGTGTCGAGTGTGCTCGGTATCTGGAACGGCAGCTGCGGCCGGAGGAGGCGTTCATCCAGCTCGTCACGCCGGATGCCGGGTTGCTCTATCTGCCGCTGCTGCCGCAGGTTGCCTCGGGGGTGCTGAATCCGCGGTCTATATCGGTGTCGTTGCGGCGGGTGCTGCGGCGTACCGAGGTGGTGCCCGGGATGGCGATCGGGGTGCATCCGGAGACGCGGCAGGTCGTGGTGCAGCGGTCGGCGGGGGCCGACTGTGCCCTCGACTACGACCATCTCGTGCTGGTCCCGGGCAGTATCACGCGCGTGCTCGACGTGCCCGGGCTGCACGAGCACGGTTTCGGCATGAAAACCCTTGCGCAGGCCATGTTCCTGCGCGACCACGTGCTACAGCAGCTGGACGTGGCCGCGATGCGCGGCGAGGAGGACGAGGACCGCGAGCGGCTGCACTTCGTCACCATCGGCGCGGGATACGCCGGCACCGAAACGACGGCGGTGCTCAACAAGGTCACCCAGGCCGCCGCGCGCCGCTACTTCCCGGCGCTGGAATCCGGCATGGTGCGCTGGCATCTGGTCACCCGCGGCGACCGGATCATGCCCGAACTCGGCGAGCGGCTCGGCGAGCAGACCAAACAGAATCTCGCCGAACGCGGCATCGAGCTGATCACCGGCGCCTCGGCGAAAGAGGTTACCGCGCACGGCGTTCAGCTCACCAACGGGCGGTTCATCCCGTCCCGCACGGTGCTGTGGACGGCCGGCGCCGAACCCAGTCCCCTCGCAGGTCATCTCGGCGCGGCCACCGCGAAGGGCCGCATCGTCGCCGACGCCGACCTCACCGTGCCGGGCCTCACCGGCGTGTGGGCGTGCGGCGACGCGGCCGCGGTGCCCGACCTGACGGCCGACGCCGGCGCCGTGTGCGCACCCACCGCACAGCACGCCATGCGGCAGGGCCGCCATCTGGGCAAGAACCTGGTGGCCGAAATCCGTGGCGGGAAACGGGTTCCGTACCGCCACCCGGACCTTGGCATGGTGGTCGACCTCGGCGGCGCGGACGCGGTGGCCCGCCCCCTGAAGATCGGATTGCACGGCATCCCGGCACAAGTCGTCACCCGCGGCTACCACCTGATGGCCCTGCGCACCCTCGTCGCCCGCGCCCGAGTCGCCTTCGACTGGACCATCCACGGCCTCAGCGGCGACGACTTCCTCCGAATCGGCTACGGCGACTACGACACCCACACCATCGACGGCTTCGAACAAACCAACTGCTACCTCCCCGCCGAGGAGGTACCCCGAGCCCTCGAGGAACTCTGCGACACGGACTGATCGCCGACCGCCTGATGCCCGGTCGATCCCTCGAAGCCGGGATGGGCATCGGCTACGAAGTACCGGATTCCAGGCCGCGGAGTCCCTGTCACCGCGATCCTGACCATGTCGATCATCGTCATCTCCCAACACGCCACGGCCCCAGCTCATTTCGGGCTGGGGCCGCTTTGCTCATGTCACGGCGGGTCGTGGCCGGGTCGTCGCTCGTCGGCAGCCACCCGGCCACGAGGAAGGATGGATCGGCATCGGCCGGACAGGCCCGGGGCCGATCACTGTGATTCCTCGGCGAGTGCGGCTTTGCGTTCGTCGCGGATTTTTCTGCGGGCGATCACGCACACACCGATGAGGACGAACCCGGCCAGGTCCACCGTGAACCACAGCGGCCAGGGGGCCTGGTAGGAGACGCGCACGACGTTCGCCAGCGCGATCAGTCCCACGGCGACAGTGGCGGTCAGCACGGAGATCGTCCGCCACAGTGTCATGCGTGTGATCACGATACCGTCACTCATTCGAACTCCCGAATTCTTCTGTGGAACTGGAGTTTTCGTCCGCCGGAGGGGATGTTCTCGGCTCGCCCGGCAGGCGCAGGCGGCGACGGCCGGCGAGGAGGCTGTTCAGCATCTCCTCGTACTCGTCGCAGCGCTTCTCCAGCTCGGCGATCGCCGGGACGTGTATCGGAATACCGGCCGGCAGTTCGCCGCTCTCGGTGCGTTGTCGGGCCGACTCGATAGCCAGGGCCACCTCGACCCAGGCTTTCGCCATGCGCGCCAGCAACTCACCGGGCGCGACGTCGATGGGCGGTGCCTGCGCGGAGCCGGGAAGCATCCGGGCGAATTCCCGGTCGACCTCGGCCTGCCGTGCCGCCAGCGCGAGCGCCGACTGCACGGGAAAGTCGTCGGACCGTGCCAGCAACTCGAGCGCGTCGTGGTGTCCGGCAGCGAGCTGGGTCAGCGCCCAGTGCTGTATTTGCCACTGGCACTGCGCGATGTCGAACGCCATCGCCAGCAGCGGCACGTCCGGCGGCCTGTTCCGCTCGTTCCAGATGGTCACGATCACCCGCCACGTCGGGACCGTGCCGAGCGCCCGAGGAGACGAGGAAGACGGCGGCGGTGTCTCGGTCACCGGCTCTCACCGGCCTTCGCGTTGTGGTATCTACCGGTCATAGACACGGTTCCCTTCTCGCTGATAGTGGTTGTTGCACTGCGGGTACGACTCTTTTCTGAATCCGCGTTCACGGATTCAGCTGGTCGAAGCCGGCATCGAGATTTGCGGCGGCCTGGCGGCCTTTGCCGGTGATCACGAACACCTCGTCGGTGCGGTCTTCCCCGATGACGACGTACGCATAGTCGTCGTCGTCCCGGACGCGGCTGATATACCCGTAGCGGAACAACCAGTTGAGCGTGTACATGGCACTGTTGCGGCGCGGCATCCCGAGCCGGGAATACAATTCGTCGGCCCAATGCCGCTCACCATCGTTCATCGCCTCGAGAATGCGGCGCTTGTTGGGCGTGAACGGTTTCCGTGCATGAGTCACCGGCCACCCCGCTCTCCACCCGTCCCGCTGGGGCCGTCGCTCACCATCAACACTCGAGCACCTTTCCCTCCATTATCGGATTCTTCTTTCAAAGTTGTTGCTGCTCTTGGTATCTGCTGCTCACACTCGGCTGGTTGCCTCGGGCTTCGTACCCACCGCGCCGGACAGGATCAGCCGGGTTTCGGGAAGGTCGCCGCCGAGCCACCGCTGGATCGGCGCGACGCCGGGAGCGTGGAGGTCGAAGCCGTCGCACAACGTCTCCACCTCGCGGGCGGATCGGAAGACCCATTCGGCCGGGGTGCCGCAGGTGGCGTCGGTGATCCGTTGTTTCAGCTCGTCGTCGGTGTCGGCGCAGGCGTGCGTGAGCACCAGCCGGCTGCCCGGGGCCATCGCCTGCCGGAATCGGGCGAGGATTCCGGCCGGGTCCTCGGTGTCGGTGAGGAAGTGCAGGACGTCGACGGCCAGCAGCGCGATCGGCTGTTTGCGGTCGAACCAGGGTGTGGCACGCAGTCGGCCGATGACCTCGCCAGGGTCGCGGATGTCGGCCTGGATCACCGTCACGTAGGGTTCGTGGTCCCACAGCGCGGTCGCGTGGGTGATCACCACGGGATCGAAGTCGACCACCGCCACACGCGCGGACCGGTCCACCTGGTGAACAGCCCGGTGCACCGTCGGCGCGAGGGGGAAACCCACACCCAGATCCACGAACTGCCGTATCCCGGCCTCGGCGGCCCGCCGCGCCGCATCGGTGAGGAACTGCCGGCTGTGACCGGCCGCGGTGCGGGTGTCCGGCGCGGCGGTCAGTATCGGTTCGGCGGTGACACGATCGACCTCATAGTGGTCTTTTCCCCCGGCCAGATAGTTGCCCATGCGCGCCGAGGTCGGCATCGACGAATCGAGACTCGTCGGCGCTGCTCGAACCCCGGTGTTCGACATCCTTGTCGCTCCTTTCGTTCCCGGGAAAAGGCACGACACTGCTGCATGCGGTGCCGGAACCTCTGTTCCCGGAGTCGGCTGTGTCCTCGTATCCGCGATCGCGCACCTGGCCGGAATCCGACGGCGGAATGGCGTAGTGGCGGCGTCCCATCATTCGGCGGATATCCATCAGTGAGCGTTTCGCCATGCACGACGTCTCGGTATCGCCGTGGCCGGGCCAGCAATTGCGGTGGATACGCAACAGTTCGTCCACCGCGTCCGGAGGCCGTAATTCCCACCAATGGAAGCGGAGGCCGTGACCGGCCCCATCGGCGATCGATCCCGCCAGACTTCCCTCCTCCCCATGTTGTGCCATCACACTCCTGTTCTCGAATCATGTTGTGCGCGTGTTTATTCGGCCAGTTCCGCCAGGGCCACGGCAGCGGTCAGCACGGCTGTCACGGTCGTGACGACAGACAAGGAAACCGGGCGATTTGGTAGTTGATCGACGTCAGTTGGGTGATGCTGGTGGTAGCGATCGGGAACGATGGTCGCGAGGCCAGTACGGCACGACGTGCGGAACAAGGGCCGGTGTGGTCCACGCGGCGGCCGATTCGGCCTCGGTCAGGGTCGAGTACGGCCCCCACACCCCGGTCGGGCACGGACCGGGGTGGCGGTCGCAGGTACCGCTGATGGTGACGACGGCCCATTGCATGTAGTCGTCGGTGCTCAATGGCGCCGCCTGTCGATCGCACGCGTTCGGCGTGCGGCGGGGTTGTATTCGTGCCAGAACTCGCGGCGTATCTTGTCCCACAAGAGTTCCCATTCCGGTTGCCGCTCGCGGGCGTCGGCCAGATCGGTGCCCGGCGGGAAGGTCACATCGGGTACCGGGTTCTCGCGGGTGTCGTGCACGGTCATCACCTCGATTTCTCTGCTGGTGTCGTGCGTGGAACGCCACAGCGCCTGTAAGCCGTCGATCTCTGTCCAGTGCTCGCCGTCGCCCATCCCGGAATCCCTGGCCGCACAACCGGTTACGGGGTCTCGGCCAGCAACGCGACACCACCGGCAAGCACGGAGACGGGCACCGGTATGCCACGCTCGCGGGCACGTTCCTCGGCCGTGGTGGCTTGCGGTACCAGCCGCCCGGCGGCCACCAACCGGCCGTAGGCGGTGGATTTACGGGGACAGCGCTGGACCGAGCAGTCGATGTGCACCTGCATGGTCCGGACGGCCTCGTCGACCGACAACCGATGGTCGGGGAACCCGTGTGCGTCCGGATCGGCCAGTGGGACGCGCGCCCAGGTTTCCGGCGGGCACACGGTTTCGAGGTCGCACACCTCGCAGACCCGCGCGGGCGAATGATCCACCGTGGCAAGGTCGAACACGACAATGGCGGCGAGTTTCATGCCGACCACGAAGTTCAGCGCGTACCCGATCGGGTCGTCCGCGTGCGCGGGCGGACGCACGGTGTAGACGTGCCGGTAGCCCATCTGCTCGGCGTGCCGGCGCAACGCGACCGCGTGACGCGGTCCGTGCAGCCCCGACACGTCGTGACGCAACAGTCCGATCGATGCCGGCCGGAGGTCGACGGCGGTCGAGGTATTCGGTTGTGTCGCTTGGTTATCTGTCATCGTTCCGGCTCTCGGTCGATGGGGCAGGTGATAGCCCGAGACCGGAGCGCGATGCGCGCCTAGTGGGAAGTTGAAGAACCGGAAACGCCGGTAAGAGGCTCTTCGGGTGTCGGTGGCTGCGTGTAGCTTCCGATCACCGGGCTGGTTCCAGGTCTACGCCGGTAAGCCAAAACATGGAAGCTCCAACTCGTTGTTCACGTATCGTTGGTGTCATCATTCCATCGCGGGGTGCTCCGAGAAGATGCGGTCCGACGCGGGGGCTTCCGAAAACCCGTACACAACCAGTAGTGAGGCTAACTAGAATGGCCACATCAGGATCGACCCTTGCCCGCCGAGCGTTGGGACGCCAGATGCACATGCTGCGCGAACGTGCACAGGTCAAGCAGGCCGAGGCGGCTCGGATCCTCGGCGTATCCGCCCAGACCATCGGCCGGCTCGAAGACGGCCAAACAACGCGGCCGAACGACATCTTCCTCAATATCCTGTGCAACTCCTACAACGCATCCGACACGGAACGGCAGACCGTGCTGGCGCTGGCGCACGAGGTCAGGACCACCCACAAACAGGGCGGAGGCTGGTGGCGAGGCTATGCAGAGGCGCACATGTCAACCGGGTTCGATCACTACCTGTCGCTGGAGGAGTCAGCTCGCAGCCTGACGATCTGGAAGACCAACCTGGTGCCCGGCCTGCTCCAGACGCCCGACTACAGGCGAGCCATCGCGTGGTCGCAGATCCCCCCGCTATCGCAAGAATCCATCGAGCAACGAATTCAGGTAGTAACGAAGAGGCAAGGGCGGCTTGACAACCCGGACTTCACCATGACAGCGCTTCTGTCCGAATCGGTCCTCAAGGAGCAGGTTGGCGGCCCCGCTGTGATGCTGGGGCAGGTTCATCAACTGCTGAGGGTAGCCGAGCGGGACAACGTCACAGTTCTCGTCGTGCCGTTCGCGGCCCCTCAGCACCTGGGCCCCTTGATCGGCTCGTTCAGTTTCCTGGAGTTCGCGGAGTTGCCACAGTCCAGGGTGCCGGAACCGCCGGTTGTCTACGTAGAGGAGTACGCGGGTGACCTCTACCTGGAGCTGGAGGAGGATATCGAGCGTTACCGGGCTGCACTGACCGAGATTCGACGTGTAGCGTTGTCCGAAGTCGAGTCCAGGAACAAGATCCTGGAAGCAGTAGAGGAGTACGAGTGAGCATCGACCTGTCCGGGGCCCGGTGGTTCAAGTCGAGCCGCAGTTCAGATAAAGATACGTGCGTGGAGATCGCGCACCTGGACGGGGGCATGGTCGGGGTGCGTGACTCCAAGAACCCCAACGGCCCAGCGCTGGTCTTCGCTCCGGGCGAGTGGGACGCCTTCACCGCCGGTGTGAATGACGGCGAGTTCGACTGACCCGCTGCATGATCAGAGACAGCAGAGGAATATGCCACATGAACGTTGACCTGTCCGGTGCTCGCTGGTTCAAGAGCACCCGTAGCACGGGGACCAAGGATTGTGTGGAGGTCAAATTCGCTGGTGTGACGGTGTTCATGCGTGACAGCAAGTACCTCCGGAACCCGGCGAACAACCCACACGCGCAGCCTGTCATCGAGATAGCTGCGGATCGCTGGACCCTCGTCCTCGATCTGTCCCTGAGTAAGACCTCCGGCGCAGTTGTCCTGAGCGAAGCAGCCTCCGACCGACCACGGGATGTCCTGACCATCACGGTTCAGGCCGACGGTGCAGCGATGGTTCGGAGCAGCGGCCAGAGCGTGGAGCTGATCTTCACCCCAGACGAATGGGACGCCTTCACCAAGGGTGTCGCGGACGGCCAGTTCGACCACTGACCTGCACGCGAAGGGCCTGATGCGACGCGATGCCCGCCGCATCAGGCCCTTCGTCGTTCGTCATCGGCGAGCAGGAGGGATGAGTGGCACATCGAGATGCTCTGCTCCGGCGTCCTCGCCCCGCCCTGAAGGGGTACGGGACTCAGCGACGTAGCTCTACTACGAGTCCGGCCGCGTGTTGTCTTGTCGGTGCGAATGCTGGGGCGGAATCGAATTGGGGATCGTTGAGATCTTTCGAACAGCAGAACAGCGCCATGATCTTGCCTGATCGGATGTCCAAATCGGCGCACCGCGCCCGGAATACCTTGTCGGCCAAGGCGGGAACCATCAGCGAGGCCACCCACAGCGTCGCGGCGTCGAGGCCGCGTGGGGCAAGGCCGACGTCTTCCCAATCGAGTATCCAGCACTCCGGCGCGGTGAGGTTGGACCAATTCAGGTCCGCGTGGGCGGGTACCCACCGCTGATCGGTGATCGTCGTGTCCACTTGCAGCACAGGGGTTCACGCTGTTCGAGTTTCCGCCGCTGTCCAACGACCTTCGTGAAAGCCCTGTGGTGTTCGTTGAGTCCTTCGCGCCGGGGTCGCTGTTCCTCGAGGAACCCCGGGATGTAGACCGATACCGGGCTGCGCTGGACAGCATCCGGGGCGTAGCGTTGGATGTTGAGGAGACCAGGCAACTGGTACTACGGATCGCAGAGGAGTTCGAGGCGTGGACATCGGCCTAACTGGGGCTAATTGGTACAAATCCAGCTACAGCCAGCCTGATCAAACTGTGTAGAGGCTGCACACCTCCAGGGCGGGATGGTTGGCGTTCGGGACTCGAAGAATCCGACCGGCCCGGCGCTCGTGTTCACCCCCAGCGAGTGGGATGCCTTCACGACTGGAGTGAAGGATGGAGAATTCGACCGGCCGTAGCCGGGGACGATGAAATGGGCCTTCGGGAAACCCGGGGCCTTTTTCGTACTCAGGTCCGGATTTTCCAGAATGATGTTACGTCCGTTACTTCCGCTACATTGTTGGTGAGATTCACCTCACTCACCGGCACCGGTATGCGTCATCGTCGCCCATCTCGGTAGTGTCGCAATAGATTACACGACGCTACTCGTCGTAAGGGTTGTCAAAGAATCTCTCGAATGCGATTTGATCCGGATGAATCCCGCAACTAATTGCGTGTTCTTTAGCCTCGGCAGTAGCTTGATCGTCACCCTGAGTCAACTTGAAATATTTGTTACGGTAGACAACATACATTTGACCATCGCGAACGAGATGGATGTACCAAGCTGGCTTGATTGTCTGAGTTGCGGTGTCCACCAGCAGCTCGACGTCACAGTCCGGCACTTCTATGAGATGGAAATGGAAGCGACCTCGTCCTTCTTCTCCTTCAAGAATCTCGGTTTTGGTGCGGACCGTTCGGCTACGTTCGATGACGTCGTTTTTCTCGAAGCTCTCGGCGATGATAACTCCGCGCCACGGTGTGTTCTTCATCTGATCTCCGGTCGGTAATCTCGACTGAGCTGTTAGGGGCGATCGAGGTTATGGCGAGTCATTGCCCGTGGTCTGATATCGCCGACGCGGGTCGGTTCCTCGCTGTCTGCTTGCAATCGGCCGGAGCTGTGTGCATCCGCCAGTCGTTCGGCTGCTCGTGCGATCGTTGATCGCAGTGCTTCGGGTTCGAGGATCGTGACGTCGCCAGCGTAGGAGAGCGCGAGCGGTATGAGCCATTCGTATCGGTCGACCATCATTTCGGCGATCCAGTAGTCCGGATGTTTTTCGATCTTGTTTTCGCGTTTCCAGTTGAAGTTCTCGAATTCTGGAATAGCGGCGAGGCCGATGCGGATGACGACCTTGGTCGTGCCTTTGCCGAAGTCTTCCAGTTCTTTGTCCCAGGCGGCGAGGAGGTCGAAATCAGAGTCGCGGTCGAATTGTTCGCCGGTTTCGGTGATGTCGACTATCCGCTGCAGCCGGATTCGAATGAACCGATGGGTCGTTGGTACTTGACCGAATACGTACCAGACGCCTCCTTTCCAGATTATCCCGTATGGGTCGAATGGGCATTGTTCGAGTCGCGACTCTGCGCGTTCGGTGTAGATGAGGATCAGTCGTGAGTTGGAGAAGACGGCGTGCCGGACGTCTTCGAAATGGGGCGGCTTTTCCTCGGTGGTGTACCATTCGCGGTTGTCCACCAAGATTCGGTTCCGTGCGTCCAGGAGCGCTAGATAGTCGTCGCGGTGGAGCGAGGTTTCCGCGACTTTGACGATCTCGTCGCCGGGAGCGTTCTCGGGCTCGGGGGTTTGTACGCCGGCGCGCTCGAAGAGGTTGGCGAAGCCGTGGTCGATCGACAGGCCGGAGGCGCCGACGGCTTGGTAGTCGAAGGTGAAGCCGCCGCGGCTGCCGGGTATCGACTTGATGGGGACGCCGAGGTTCTGTAGCCGGGATATGTCGCGGTATACGGTGCGGAGGTTGACGTCGAGTTTTTCGGCGAGTTCGTCGCCGGTTGCCTTGCCGTGGGCGTACAGCAGCAAGGCCAAGGCGGAGAGCCTTGTGCCGATGCTTCGTTGCCGCTGACTTACTTTCATGGACTGTCACCCGCTTCGGGTCAGGACGAGTCCTGCCTGCTTCTGGTTGCTGCCTTCCGGTCGTCGTGGTGTCACCGCTCGATCAGAACGATGCTAGCCGGTCCGCAGTGCCTGACCGACGTGTGCCATCCGGGCTCCAGGTGTTGCAGTACGGCCGACGCTTGCCCGGCTCCGAGTTGCAGCACCATGGCTGTGCAGGACGATGCGCTGTGCTGGAGCCTGGTGATGGTGTCGGTGATCAGGTCCAGGCCGCCGTGTCCACCGTCGACTGCGGTTGTGGATGCGTAGGCGGTGAAGCGCTTGGGGAGCGTGGCGACGTCAACTGAAGGGACGTAGGGCAGGTTGGCGACGACGACCTCCACGCCATCGAGATGGTCTGCGGCGGCCCGCACGTCTGCCTGGACAACGTCTGCCCGACGATCCAGGCCGAGCCGGGCCACATTGTCACGGGCGCAGGCGCAGGAAAGGGCATCGACGTCGAGGAAGAGTCCGGATCTGGTCTCGCATTCCAGGAGCGCGGCTATACCGAGGACGCCGGAGCCGCTGCCGAGGTCAGCGATCACCTGTCCCCGGGTGGCTGTCACCTCGCGGATGGCCTGGATCATCGGTGCCGTCGCACAGCCCGGCGGCATGACGTTCGGCCATATGTCGACGACGGTGTCGCGATCCGGGACCGGATAGCAGCCGAAGACGTGATAGGGGGATTCGCCCTGTCGCAGCCGGTCGACAATGGTGAGCTGCGTGTCGATGGGTTCCAGATCGGCCATCGCGAGCGCGAATTCGGCTTCTCGTTCGAGGTCGTCGGTGCCGCCGTCGGTGAGCGCTTTCCTGATGGCGGTGGACAGATCGTAGGTGTCGAGCATCGGTCACAACCTGATGAGGGGGTCGAGCCATTCGGGTCCGTCGCCCCGTTCGCGCCGCCAGAACAAGCTCTCGAACACCGCGTGTACCGCGAGCATGGTGAAAGGCGACCACCGTTTCTGGCAGAACCGGATCAGCTCGGGCGGTGTGGCCTCTTGGGAGTCGAACAGTACTTTGGTCAATATCTTGTGCTCCCATGGTGATACGTGGTCGAACTGGTCGAGGCATTTGAGCCATTCGAAACTGATGTATCCGGCCGACGCCGGTCCCACGCCGTAGATCTCCTTGAGTGCCTGTACTGTGTCGCTGGGGTTTCCCTGGGTGAGAAGGTCATCGGTCAGGGTCGGATTATCGAGAAAGTGGCGTGCCAATCGGGTCACTGTTTTTGCGCGATAGCCGAGTTTCAGCTCGCGCAGTCGAGCCTCGCCGATGTCGGCAAGCTGATCGGGCCGCCCCAGTCCCCAGATCGCTTGCCCGGAGGGGAAGGTGTATCGGGTGCCGAATTCGAGTGCCAGTGTATTCATCATCTGGACGGTGCGTCGGACGACGGTGTTTTGGAGCACTGTGCAGATGATGAGGAATTCGAATAGGGAGAAGGGGCTGCTGGGACGTGCGCCGACCATGCGGCGCGGAAGATCGCTGAGAATGGTGTCTTGTTCCCAGATGGCCTCGTATCCGTCCAGGCCCACAGTGAACCCCAGCCGGCGCTGGATTTCGTCCAGAACGCGCGGATGGTTCTGGTCATCGGCGCTGGAACTCTTCGGCCGGTATAGCGTGATATCCACATCGTTCGAGCCGTCGAGGTAGTCGATGATGCAGCCGTAGTTTTGCCCGGCTACCTCGGTGACGAACTGATATGTGCCGGTACCGCGGACCTCGATCGGGCTCGGGAAGTGTGAGGGCTTGTTGAGTGTGGCTTCGGCGTCGAAGGGTGGGTCGACGGTGACGTGTTTGCTGTAGACGTCGATCAGCGGTGTGGTCGGAGCGTGTGGATCGGGGTCGGTGGTGATCATGGTGCCCAAGGCAGTGTTCTCCTTTCGCAGGTATACGCCGAGACAGGCCACAGTGCCGTTCGTACTGCGAGCGCGGTCGCCCATCCGTGTCGTTGTGCTCCGGTAGTGATCTCGCGGGAGTCGTCGTACAGCGTCACCGTCCGGTGGCCTGCCAGCGTGTGGACGATGTGCGCAAACGCCGGGCCGGGCTTCTCGGCTGCGTCGCGTTCGGAATTGATTGTCCGGTCGAAGATGAGGTCGAGCCGGTACCGTTCGACCCATTTTTCGAACGACGCCTGCTTGCCGTTGTTGGCGAGGATCTTGATCGCGGGTGCTCGGCAGACCGTCGTCCACAGCCGCCAGTTCGGTGCGTACATGTCGGCCAGAAGGCCGGGATCGTCGACAAGCCGCCCCTGCTGCGGGAGGCGTGATTCCTCAGCCGTCCAGAGCAACGGGTCGGGATGCTTCCATGTCCGCGCGCCGAGAAGCACACCGACGCAGTCGAACACGCGAAGCTCCGTGCCGTGGTCGGCGCGAGGGGATCGGAACACCTCGGTGGGATGCCGGACTGCGCCGGAGGGTTCGGCGACGAGGACGGGACCGTCACGGCGTTCGGTGGCCAGCACCGGCCGCACGGTGAATCCCCATCGGAGGCTCGCGAGTTGGTGAAATTCATAGTCGGACAACGTGGCTGGTCCGACAACGTGGCGGATGCCTCGCTCGTCCCTGTCGACCATCTGCTTGACGGCACGGACCAGGTCCGGCACGTAGGTCGGTGTGGTGTGGCGGTTGTCGCTGGCGTTGATCGTCTCGCCCGCGCGAAAGGTTCGGCCGCGGGTGCCGTCGTCATCGTAGAGGCCCGACACCCGGACGATCAGGGACTGCGGCGCTGCCGCGAGCACCCGACGTTCTCCGGCTGCTTTGGTATGCGCATAGGTGGAGTCGGGTGAGCATGGTGTATCCGGCGACAGCCGGCCGGGCTGGGAGAATACGTAATCGGTGGAGAAGTAGACGAACTTGCGAGCCACTTCCGCCAGGCGTGCCGGGACGTCGCAGTTGATGCGGCGCGCTGCAGTGGGTGCGGCGATGGCGGCTTGGCGCCCACCAACGTTCGCGCAGTAGAAGACGATCGCGTCGCGGCACACCTCGGCCACGGCCTCAACGCCATCGTCCTCGAGGAGATCGGCCACTTCGGCATCCGGCTCATCGGCGGAGCGGACGACGCCGATGGCCGCGACCTCTTGGCTGACATCGTCGAGAAGACGACTCCCGAGGTAACCTCCTGCCCCGATCACGACAACCGGTGCCACAGCGTCAGCCCTCCGGGAAAATAAGCACACGCTGGATATCGTTGCCGGACACCAGGGCCGCGATACGGTCGATCCCCATGCCGGTGGTGAAGGTGGCGTCGGTCATGGTGTCGAGATCGGCGAAGAACTCCTCCGGCAGGTGGTTGCCGTCGAGCCCCAGCTGCGTTTCGCGGTAGGCGGCGTTCGTCTCGTACACCTGCCGGTACTCGGTCGAGCCCCGGAACTTGATTCCCCCGTCCGAGCACTCCACGCCGTTGACGACGGAGGAGGCCCGCAAGGCATGCCTCGGTTGCCCGCTCTGCCCGGACTCGATGGTACAGACGTGGCACAGTTCGGCGGGGAAGTGCGTAATGATGGTCGGCAGTGTGCACGCCGGTTCCACCGCGTGCTTCATGATGTCTTCCAGCACTTCCCAACTCGTCACATAGGGCCGCTCGGGGGTGATGCTGTGGGCGGTGAGCCACCGCTTCGAGTCTGCGATCAGTTCGTCACCGTGCGAGTCGATTCCGGTTGCCTGCTCGAGGATGTCGCGCCATCGCTGGGTGACGATGCCCCGGAAGGCCGCGCCGTTGCCGTAGACGTCATCGGCCGCTGGGCCGATGGCCTCGGTGTAGAGCCCACGGATGAGGTCGATGCCGTTCTCGTAGGTGAAGCGACGGAACACGAGTTCCAGTACCAGGAATTCGCTGGCATGCGAGGGACTGCGGCGATCGGCTCGGATGGCCTTGCCGATCTCGAAGACGCGGTCGTGGGCGATCGACACCCGCCGAAGATGGTCCTCCATGCAGTGCCGCAAGTACCACCGCTTGCCGGTGTGCGGGTCGGTGGTGGTCCACTGGTCGACCGGCGCTCCCTCGCGGGTTGCCTGCAAGACCGGCATCGGCACTTCGAGCGCCCCCTGCTCACGCAGGTAGGTACGAATTCGCCAGGTCAGGTTTGCTTTGAATTCAACGATCTTCTTGATGTCAGGGTGGGTGGCGACCGGGAAATGTGGCATTGTTCTACTCTCGTGATAATCGCTTCCAGCCGGTGAGTCTGCACGTCGCTGTGCTGTCGGTGACATCGACGACGGCAGTTTTTCCGAGCGGCCACGTCACATTGTCGACGTTGTGCCCGATGTCAGCATTACTAATGATCGGGAATCGGCCACGCAGGCCGAGAACATCGAGGAGGAATCGGTCGATCGGGACAACCTTGTCAACACCATAAAAGGGGTCTCCCAGGGTGTCGACACGCCCGACAATCATGGCCGCCAAATCGGCGAACGCTCCGGCGTTCGACAACTGTGTCAAGTTCTGGGCGACGGCATGCAGCGGGTCCATGCTTTCCCAGAACATGATCTTGCCGGACCAATCGGGCCACCACGGAGTGCCGGCGAGCGAGGCGAGCCCCTTCAGGTTTCCGCCGAGCAGCGTCCCCGAGCCAGTACCGGTCTGTACCGGGCGCCAGCCACCGCGGCCGGTCAGGTCGAGGGGGTCATCGTTGACAGCGGCGATGAACGTGCGCTCGGCGATCTCGAAGCCTCCTTCGGCGAAACGGCCGAACCCGAAGGTGGCGTCGCAGGCAGCGTGGTAGGTGACGAGGCCGGTTCTCTCCGTGGTGATCAGGGGGATGATCGAGCTGTCGCTGAAGCCGAACAGCTTGGTCCCGCCGGCGGAGACGCGCTCGAAGTCGATGTGATGAAGCAGCTGCGAGGCGACGTGTCCTCCGATCGACGGAATGATCGCGTCGACGGCCGGGTCCGAGCACAGTTCGTAGAGGTCACTCACCCGGTCGGTGGGCGACGCGGAGGCGTGGAACCACGAGCCTCGGCAGTGCTTGGATTCGACAACAGCGAATCCATCGGCACGGAGCCTTGCCACGCCTTTGTCGAACAATTCCACCTTATCCGGAGCATCCGAAAAAGACCCCGACGGGGAATATATTCCGATGGTCGGTGCCTGGCCCGCGCGCTCGTCTGTCATGTCTGTGTAGTCTCCTTCCGGATTACATCGAAATAGCCGCCATGCTTACACCTTTGAGCGACTGATGTCGTACAACGGTAGCCCAAGGTGGTGGGTGGCGCGGAGCGTTGCGAAGGAACGTGCATCGGGCGTCGCCGCTTCGACATCAGAAAGGACGTTTCGAAGAAGTCGGTCTATTTCGGCGGGATCGGCTTCTTGTGGGAGATGGACACCGAGGTCGTCCCGGTTGCTCGGGCACGTCGTGATCCACCCCTCGACGGAATGCTTGATCCCGTAGATGCCTTCCTGGCAATAGGACGAGCAGCCTTGACACTTGGGTGCCCGCATGGTCGCGCCGAACGAGTCCTTGACTCTGATATCGAATCCATCGGCGTCGAACCAGTAGAACGTGCAACCGAACCTCTCTTGGACGGCCGGGTCGCCGTACCACTTGCGCAGGAGGTCGAGCACCTGGGAGGTGGGGACGAAATCCGCCAGCCATTCCTGGCGGCGGCTGGGGGTGTAGTAGAAGTCCAGCAGGCTCAGATGGAGCCGACTGTCCGGCACACCCGATACCATCGATCGGGCGAAACCGATGGTGTCGCGGAGATCGTCCAGGGTGCGACGCATGAGCACGACGTTGATACCGACCGGCACTCCCTCGCCGAGCGCCCATTCGATGGCAACCCGCGCGTGATCCATGGTGTAGCTCCGGCCGGTGATCAGCCGCAAGTCACTTTCACGGACCGTGTCGAGCGATACCTTCATCAGGTCGATATGCTGGCGCACAACGTCTTTCACCCGGTCGAGCCGCGCACCGTTGGTGGTGAGTTCGACGCGGTCGAAGTGCGGGCGGACTTCCTCGATGATCCGGTCGAGGTCGAGCCGCAACGTCGGCTCACCGCCCGTGAACGAGACGCCGCGAACACCGGCGGCAGCGATCGAGCGCAGATTCCGGATGTACGAGTCTGTCGACAATCGTTGTCCCGCAAGATGGTCCGGGACACGGTTCTCCATGCCCTCCTCGATCGGGCAATACGTGCAGCGGAGGTTGCAGGACCGCCATACCGACGCGCGGACGTAGACGGGATCGGGCTTAGGCTTCGACATAAGGGGACAGCTCCTCGTTTGCCTGGCGGATTCGTTGCTCCCACTCGGCCGCGTGCAAGACTGGAAGGTGGGCGAAGTAGTAGTCGATATCCGCCCACTCCCGCAGGGTCCTGGTCGGCAGCAGGAGGTTCTTCTTCGTCAGCAGCGTCGCCATCGGCGTGCCCGGCCACGGCTCCAGGAAGTGGATCTTCGCCTGGTGCAGAGGCGAGACCGCACGGATCGCGAACGCCGCGTCGATCGTGCGCTGGTAGTGCGATTCATCGGCACCCGGCCACCCGACGATGAAGGTGAACATGCCCGCAATCCCGTGCGCGGCAAGCCGATCGGCGATGAACGGGATGCGATCGACCTCGTAACGCTTGCCTGCCAGGTTGACCAATGACTGGATCGGGCTCTCGAGACCGACGAGCACGCGGCTCAACCCCAACTCCGCGAGTTCGGCGAGCCGCCGTTCGTCAATATGGATCAAATCGTCCGGATGAATGGTGGCCGCCCACGGTACCGAACGGACCTCGCTGAGCCGCCGGGCGAACGCCAGCCCACGGTCGACATCATGCAAGAAGTTCGGATCGTGCAGCTTCAGCCCGTCGGCCCGCGCCCGGTCGATCAGCTGCCCGGCCATAGCAGCGCAGTCATCGACATCGTAGGTCAGCCATGAATGCTGCGAGGTAGTCGGCTCCGAACAGTAGGTACAGCGGCGCAGGCAACCCTCGGACGTGATGAGGTTGACCGACCGCTCACCGATCGCCTGGTCGGCATTGACGTAACCGTCCCACGACTCGATCAGCGACAGGTCCGGCCGGAATCGCGTTGCAGCCGTGGGTTGTTTGAGCTTCGTCACTCGTAGCAGGCTGCTACTCCCGCGGCCGTCGAGGATCGCCGGCGCCTCCTCACCGGCCACCAGGGACGCGATCGACCGTCCGAACACTTCGGCACCGAACCCCATGATGACGTGGTCGACGAACGGCTCAGCCCGGACGTCGGCCGGGAACAGTGTCGGGTGCGGCCCGCCCCAAAACACCCGCGCGCCCAGCTCTTTCGCCGTCTCGCTGGCGCTGATGGCGTCTTTGATCGCGTGCCCTGTCATCACCGACACCGCCACGACCGACCCGGGCGTGATCGCCTGTACCAGCTGTTCGTGCCACTGGCTGTCTCGGCGAGCGTCGATGAGCACTGCCTCATCGACATCGGGTTTGGCGTGGCCGTTCAGCAGCAGCGCCCACCACGGGCACCAGACCTGCTCGGACCCGCTCTGGTTCCGATAGTTCTTGTCAGCCTGCAACCGCGGCTGGAAGTAGACGATCTTCACGGCGCTGCCCCGTCCGACGAACACCTCGGCACAACGCCCACCGGACCGAGCCGCCCACATGGCCCCCAGAGTCTCATTCCTCAACCATGACAGATTATTGTCAGGTATACAAGGTATATATGACTCATTGCTGTCAGTTTTATTCGCGGTCGTACCGAGTGGCCGAGCAACGCGATTCGCCGGAACCGGTTGGGAAACAGGGTTTCGGCGAGCGATAGCCGTCGAGGACGACCAGGCTGGCTGGGCAAAGCGGCCGGCCTCATGGAGCCAGTTCGGTGGCTAGCTGGACACCCCACCGGGTGAACGGACGGCTGAGGCTGGGTGGCAGGCCACGGGCGCGGCTCCCGGTACAGCGTGCGGACCACTGCGGGTGCTGCGGACTCAATCCGACATCGACCGGCTGATGCCTGGCGATATCGCCGTGGTTCCCGACTCCGGTCCGGTGTGGGGATGGCTGGCGGTGGCCGGAATTGGTCTCATCGTCGAGCACGGCGGGCTTCTCGGTCATGCCCCGGCGTTGGCGAGGGAATGCGGCACTGCGTGTGTCGTCGGTGCTCATGGCCTCGGCGAACTGGTGAGAGAGGGCCGCGTTGTTAAGGTATCAGGCGACACGGGAGAGGTGACCTGGTGAACGCTGGTCAGCCCTGGTATCGCGCGAAACCCCCAGATCAGATAGTCCGGGACGCGCTGATGATGGCAGCACGTAAACGCCGGGAGGGATGCGACGCCTGCGTTGACGCCTACGTCGACCTCGCTCGTGACCACGGAGCGACTGACGCCGACATTGCAGCGGCGCTGGGCGACGATGCAGCAGACGGGAAGGGAACCTATGACAGCGGCAGGTAAGAAGCGCGTCCTGAGCGGAATTACCGCGACCGGACGCCTGCACATCGGCAACTACATCGGCGCGATCAACCAATGGGCCGACAACCAGAGCGAATATGAAAACTTTCTGTTCGTGGCCGACCTGCACGCGCTGACGATTCCCGAAGCCGTCGCGGGCAAGAACCTCCGCGCCCGGGTAGAAGAAATCTTCGCGCTCTATCTCGCCTGCGGCATCGACCCCGAGCAGTCGACCCTGTTCGTGCAAAGCGACGTCGCCGAGCACGCCGAACTGACCTGGCTGCTGACGTGCGTCACTCCGGTGTCGTGGCTCGAGCGCATGACCCAGTTCAAGACGAAAGGAAAAGTCGCGGATGTCGACGCGGGTGTCGGTGCGGGGCTGCTGTGCTATCCGGCACTCCAGGCCGCCGACATTCTTCTCTACGACCCCGACCTTGTGCCGGTCGGCGAGGACCAGAAACAACACGTCGAAATCACCCGGGATATCAGCCAGCGATTCAACGCGATGTACGGCGAAACCTTCAAGCTCCCTGACGTGATGATCCCCAAATCCGGCGGCCGGATCATGGGCTTGGACGATCCCACCGCCAAGATGAGCAAGAGCACCGCCGAAAAGAGCCCCGGCCACGCTATCGGGCTGCTCGATCCGATCGGCCAGGCACGCAAGTCGATCATGCGAGCAGTGACCGATTCCAAGTCCGGTGTGGACTTCTCCGATGAACTCGCCCCCGGCGTGACCAACCTGCTCACGATCTTCGAGTGCTTCACCGGCACGACCCGGGACGAGAGTCGTGAGCGATTCGACGGCGCCGGTTACGGAGTGCTCAAAGGCGCGGTGGCCGACGCGGTGACCGAACGGCTCGGCGACATTCAGCGCCGCTATCACGACATCGCCGACGACCGCACCCACCTGAACAAGCTGCTCACCCAAGGTGCCGAACGAGCGCGGAACCTGGCCGCGGACAAGCTTTCCCAAGCCTACCGAGCCGCAGGACTCCGGTAATGATCCCGGCCGCCAGCCCTGCCGATGTCGCTTCGCACGTCGAAGCCTTCATCGAGCAGGGCTACCGGCATTTCCAGAACGTCTACAGCACCGAACAGGTCGCGATGTTCCACGACCTCTACCACAGAGCGGTAGCCGACTGGCAGTTCAGCAACGGCACCGACGACGACCCCGGCGCAGTCGGCGGACTCCTGGAGCGCTACCCGCGTGAAGTGCTGCCCGCCGTTGCTCATCCGATGTTGCTGGGATTCGCGGAAGCGGTGATGGGACCCTTCGTCCAGCTCGACTCAGCGGTACTCAACAGCGATGCGCCGGCTGGAGCCGAAAGCCATGGGCGGCCGGTGATGTGGCATCGCGACCGATTCGGGTCCGTGCCGTCAGGGACGTATCAACGGCCGCCGAGCATCGTGTTCCTGTCGTACCTCCAGACCATGACCGACGACGCCGGACCGCTGCGGGTGATACCAGGATCGCACCGCGAGCCCCGGCTGGTACCCGAAGAACGGCTATACGATCCCCAGGCCGGTGAGGTGCTGATCCGAGCCGAGGCAGGCGATACCGTCGCCATCCACAACCAACTGCTGCACTCGGGCACCCGGAACAGCGGCACAGCCGATCGGCGGTTCTTCGGGTTCATCTACAACCTGTCCACACTGCGGCAAGAGGACAACTTCGCCGGTCCCAACTGCCGGGCGCTGGTCTCGTCGGCACAGCAGACCCACGACCGACGCCTACAGCGGCTGCTCGGCGACGACCCGCTCATCTTCCCGCGTCAGAACAGCGGTTTCACCGAAGAACACCACCGTGATTGGGCACGGTGGAACGACGAAGACACCCGGTACGCGAAGGAAGCCGAAGACGCCGCCGCGACCGCTGCGCGGGTACGCACACGTCTTGGTTGACCAGAAGTTCATGGGCCGCAGTGATGCGGCCTCGGCTCAGCCTGTCATGCCAGCAGCGGAGGGTGGAGCAGGGCACGGTGTACCGCTGGAATATCCGGAACGGGACCGGGGTACTGACTCGGCCGGACGGCCCGCCGGTGTGGTTTCACCTGTCCAGCGTCGAGCAGGGGGGCGTACTCGCGTTGAACGAAGGCGACACGGTCGACGTCGAGATCGAAGACATTCCGCAGGGGGACTACGAATGCCGGGCCGTATCCGTGCGAAGGCACGCTCAGTAGCATTCATTCCGGCCGCACTGTCGGCCATCGTGGCCGCGCTACTCTGCCGTATGCGGCTCGCCTCGGGGGCGCCATACCGACACAGCAAGGGTCGACATGTCCAGGGCCGGGCTGAGTCCGATCTCTCCGCTTCCCGCGCGCTCGACGAACTCCTTGACGACCTCGTCCGGGGCGCCGGTCAGGTCGTAGACCGCCAGGTACCGGTGTGCCGGGGCGCCGCCGGTCGAGGAGGCGGGGACGACGTCGAAGCGCCGGCCGCCGACCACGCCCGGGACGGCGGTCACCTGGGCGAGGTGCTCGGTGTCGTACCACTCGTTGAAGGCGTCCTCCTGGCCGGCGACGGGGTTCGAGAACACCAGCATCTTGGCTCCGGAATCCGCCACGGTCGCCCCCTCTTTCGGTCAGTCGCTGGCGGGCAGCGGCTTGGCTTCCTTCAGCGCCAGCGGGGTGGCGCCGACGCTCAGGGTACCGGCGCCGGGCTTGGTCACCAGGACCTCCGCGCCGGATTCGTCGACGTAGCGCTTGCCCAGCAAGCTGCCGTCGGCGAAGTTCGCGTCCAGTTGTGCGCCGGCGGCGGGTTCCTCGCCGATCGGGATCATCGCGATGCCGCCGGCCCGCAGATCGTCCAGACTGTCGGCCGCCTTCACCACGATCACCTCGGTGTCGCACACCTGGCTCCGCAGCCGAGTACCGTTGTTGACCATTGTGTTCCTTTCCTGACGCCGATTACCTGCTCGGCGTCGCATCCACGGCGGGGCCGTATTCCTCGACGAGGGTGCGCCGCAACACCTTTCCGGTCGGCGTCACGGGCAGCGCGTCCCGGAACACGACCCGGTCCGGCGTGCGCGAGCCGCGCAGGCCGGCGCGGACGTGTTCACGCAGCGCGTCCGGGTCCGGGGTCGCGCCGGCGCGCGGCACCACCACCGCCACGATGATCTGCCCCCATTGCGCATCCTCCACGCCGACCACCGCGACCTCGTGCACGTCGGGGTGCTCGACCAGTACGTCCTCGATCTCGGCGGGCGCGATGTTCTCGCCGCCCCGAATGATCGTGTCGTCCGAGCGGCCGCCGAGATACAGGTAGCCGCCGGCGTCGAGCATCGCGACGTCCTTGGTCGGGAACCAGCCCTCGGCGTCGAGCACCGAGCCGATCCCGGTGTACCGGCCGGACACCTGCGGCCCCCGGACGAACAGCTCGCCGGTCTCCTCGGCCCCCAGCACCCGGCCATCGCCGTCGCGGATCTGCACCTCGATGCCGGGCACCGGCTGCCCGACGGAGCCGAGCCGCCGCGCGACGGCGGGATCGTCGGCGCCGTGCGCGGCCCGATGGTCGTCGGGACCGAGCACCGCGATCGTCGAACTCGTCTCGGTCAGCCCGTAGGCGTTCACGAAACCGACCTCGGGCAGCAGCTCGAGGGCCTTGCGCACCAACGGAAGTGCCACCTTGGATCCGCCGTAGGCGAAGTTGCGCAGCGTGGGCAGCCGCGTGCCGGAGCGCTCCAGCTCGGCCACGATGCGGTCGAGCATGGTGGGCACAACCGTTGCGGTAGTGACCGATTCGCTGTCGATCAGGCTCACCCAGCGACCGGCATCGAACGCGCGCAGGTACACCATCCGGCGCCCGGCGTACAGATTCGACAGCGCCGCACTGATTCCCGCGACATGGTAGGGCGGCACGCAGATCAGCGCGGCGTCGGCAGGCTCGGCGGAGGCGAACTCGACCGTTCCGGTGATGTAGCTCAGCAGATTCTGGTGTGACAGCTCGACCGCCTTGGGTGTCGAGGTCGTCCCGGAGGTGAACAGCACCACCGCCACCTGCTCGGGATCCACCGCCTCCGATACCGGGTCCGCCGACCCGGCCGCCGCGACGAATTCCGCCGAACGCATGGTACGGACACCGAATTCGGCCACGATATCGTGGTACTCGTCGTCGCACACGAGCAGCGGATCGTCGAGCCGGCCGATCAGCTCACGCAGCGATTCGGCGCTGAGCCGATAGTTCAAGGGCGTCACGGGAACTCCGGCACCGGCCGCGGCGAAGATCAGCAGCGGCAGCATGTGCCCGCCGGTTCCCACGTAGGCCACGCCGCGGGCGCCCGAGGCCGCCACGACACCGGCCCCGCCCTGCGCGAGGGCGTGCAATTCGCCTGTGGTCCACCGGGTTTCGTCGCAGACGACGGCGGTCCGGTCCGGATCGCCGGACAGCGCCATATCGAGCAGCAGCGATACCGTCATGGCCGCACTCCGTCGGCTTCCGGCACGCACGCGGCGCGCTCCCCCGCGATTCGCTCATTGTGTCGGCTCATTCGCACCCTCTCCGCGAGCACCGCGCCCCGGGCAACGACCCCGGGCGCGGATCGGTCGGCAGATTCTGTGATATCGCCATTCTCCTTTGGCGAGAATATCATATTCACTCAGCCCGCCGAGATCAGATCCGCGCCGCCCCACGGGCCGGTGAGCAGCAGTTCCCCGCATCGGAGCCGTTCCGTACCGCCGATCTCGGCGGTCGCCACCCCGGCCGCCGCCAGCGCGGCGCGCTTGAAGGCCCGCGCGGCCACGCTGAGCCGGTGCTGCACCACGTCCAGCCGGCCGGCCAGCTCCGCGGGCAGGTCCCCATCGCACAGCGCGACCTCGATCAGGCCGTGGTCCAGGCACTCCAGCACGCCGCGCCGCACCCGGGCGTCGGTGGTGTACAGCTCCGGCGCGATCGCGACGGCGTGCGGCCAGATGTCGTGCACCGGCGTGGACAGCGACGCCTCCAGGTCCAGCACGGTGGCGCCGAGGATCTCCAGCGACCGCGCGCCCGAGGTGTCGGAGGCATCGGCGAGCACGACGGTCACCTCCCAGCCGGCCATCGTCCGGTCGCACACGAAACCGCCGATGGACCGCGTCACCTCGACGGCGTTCGAGCCGACGACCGCGAGACGGTAGCGCAGCAGATGTTCGCGGGAGTGCGCCCGCCGGCCCGCGATCGGATTTCCCGCACCGGCCCTGCCGGTCTCGGATCGAGCAGCCATGATGTTCCGTCCTCGGTAGCGGATATCAGCCGCGCGGCAGTCCGAGCACTCGCTCGGCGATGATGGTGCGCTGAATCTCCGAGGTGCCGCCGGCGATGGTGCCGGCGAAACTGCGGATGTAGCGCTCGAACCAGCCGGCCCAGTAGTGATCGAGGGTCCACGGACTCGGCTCGGCGCTGGCCGTCGGGTGCAGAAGTCCTTGCTCCCCTGCGGAATTCAGCGCCGATTCGGAGGCCGACTGGATGGCCTCGGACCCGATCACCTTCAGCACCGACAGCGACGGGACGTCCTGTTCCCCGCGCGCCTCCCGCGACAGCGCCGCCGAACCGAGCAGCTTCAGCGCCTCGGTATCCATCACCAGCTGGGCGAAGGCGTCCCGGTCGTTCGTGTCCCGGGGATCGAAGTCGCGGATCAGATCGTCCAGCCGGTCGGCATAGCTCAGCCACAGCATCGTGCGCTCGTGACCGAGCGAGCCGTTGGCCACCGCCCAGCCCTTGTTCAGCTCGCCGATCAGATTCTCCGCCGGCACCCGGACACCCTCGAAGTAGACCTCGTTGAAATCCAGATCGTCCGGGGAGCTGATCGAGGGGAACGGCCGCCTGGTCACCCCGGGCAGGTCGGTCGGGATCATCAGCACGCTGATCCCCCGGTGCTTGGGCGCGTCCGGATCGGTGCGGACGAAGGTCAGCAGCACGTCGGCGTCGTGGGCACCCGACGTCCACACCTTCTGCCCGTCCACCACGAACTCATCACCGTCGCGCACCGCCCGGGTGCGCAGCGACGCCAGGTCGGAACCCGCTCCGGGCTCGCTCATCCCGAGCGACGCGGTGATCTCGGCCCGCAGGATCGGCACCGCCCAGCGCCGCTTCTGCTCCTCGGTGCCGAACGACAGCAGCGAGGCCGCCACGATGCCGACGCCCTGCGGGTTGAAGCTGTGATAGATCCGCCGGTTGGACAGCTCGGCCAGGTGCACGTACTGCTGCAGCACCGAGGCGTTGCGGCCGCCGAACTCCGGCGGATTCGCGGGCAGCAGCCAGCCGTTGTCGAACAGCAGCCGCTGCCAGCGCCGGGACCATTGCGGCACATCGGAACTCGAATGCGACCGCTCGCTCGTCTCGGACGCGGCGGGCAGATGTTCGTCGATGAAGGCGGCGAATTCCGCGCGGAACTCCTCGACCTCGGGATCAAACGTGAGCTGCACGGTACTCCTCGGCGATCAGTGCCCGGTGCTGGGCCGCGCCGCCGAGCATCAGCTCACCGGCCTTGGCCCGCTTGAGCGCGAACTGTAGGTCGTTTTCCCAGGTGAAGCCCATCGCGCCGAACAGCTGCAACCCGTGCCGGAACACCAGCGACTGGCACTCGCCGGCCGACGCCTTGGCCATGGAGGCCGCCAGCCGCCGCCGCGGGTCGTCCGCGGCCAGGCACAACGCGGCGAAATAGCCGAGCGCGCGGGCCCTTTCGATGGCGATGTGCATATCGGCGGCCTTGTGCTTGACCGCCTGGAACGAACCGATCGGCGCGTCGAACTGGCGGCGGGTGCGCACGTGCTCGAGCACGAGATCCAGAATGCGCTGGCAGGCACCGACGGTCGTGAGCGAGAGGCCGGTCAGCGCGTGCTGGCGGGCGCGTTCGGGATCGATGTCGACGCGATCGCCGGCGGTGACCCGAAACCCGGCCACGGCGACCTCGGCCACGTGCAGCACCGGATCGAACACCGCGCTGCGCGTCGCCACCACCGCCTCGGCCGGCACGACGAACACGCCCGCGTCGGTGACCACGGCCAGCCGCTGCGCCCGGTCGCCGTCGAGCACGAAACGCGCCGCGCCGTCCAGCCGCCACCCCGCGCCGTCCGCGGTGGCCGTGATGCCGGAATACACTGCGGCACCCGGCTTGTCGATCCGTTCCGACTGCGGGACCAGCGGCGCGAACTGCGACACGGTGGCCAGGAACGGAGTCGGGTCGGTGGCGCGGCCGAGGCCCTCCAGCACGATACCCAGCTCGACGGTCAGGGCCGGATCGGTCAGTTCCGTCCAGCCGAGGTCGACGTAGGTCCGCCACAGCCCATCGGGCTCGGCGTCCTTGTCGACGATGTCCCGGACCAGCCCGGGCGGGCATTCCCGCGCCGTCACCTCGCGCACCGTGTCGCGCAACAGTCGCTGGTCGGCGTCGAACTCGAAGAGCATCGCGGCCTCCCTTCCTTCGCAGCCTCACATGCTCCGTTTGATGTCGCGCGCATCCCGAATCCGGCATGCGCACACCGTTTGAGAATAGCATTCTCTGATTGGGAGAGTACACTTTCGACGCTTGGGCGTCAGACCGCATCGACCTCCGACACCCGGCTCGTCGCCCGGGACAGCGCCGCGTTGAAGTCGCGCACGAAGCCCAGCAGCGCGGCCAGCGCCTCGTCATCCTTCGGAAGGCTGTCGCCGAGGGCGGCGAGTTCCCCGAACAGCGGCGCCACCGCCACCTCCGCGCGGACCGCGATCAGTTCGACCCGCACCCGGCGCCGATCGTCGGGATCCTTGCTCCGGCGCACGTAACCCGCGCGTTCGAGCCGGTCCACGACGGTCGTGATGGCCCCGCCGCGCGCGATGCCGAGCAGTTCGGCCAGCTCGCCCGGGGTGAGCGCGCCGCGCATGCGCAACAGGTTCAGGCAGGTCAGATCGGTGACGGTGATGCCGAGCCGGGACGCGACCGCCGAATACAGCATCACCGTCCGGGTGGTCTGCACCCGCAGTTCCTCGCGCAGCTCACGCACGATCTCGGCCCGCGTCGCGGTTTCCGACGGCATCACGGCCTCCTTCCCGCCGCCCCTGCCGGCCCACGGAGCCATCCCGAACCGCCGGACCGGTCGACAGCCCTGTCACGTACCATTCAGAGAATACCATTCTCACTATTAGGTAAGTCCAATCTCTTGGGTTGTCGACAGAACCCGCCCTTCCCGGCTTGGCGGCAGGTCAACCGCTGGTCAGCCCCGGCGTTTCCCGGCCGGGGTCCGTGCTGCGGCCGTGTTGCTGGATTCCGGCCGAAGGCACGCCGGAATGACGCGAGGGGCGCCCACCGGAGGACACACGGAACGACAGGGCGTGCCGAAGGGTGCGCGGGTAGCGGCGGATGATGGTGTGGCGGCGGTAGTTCCGGTCGGGAACGCACGGCCCGCCCGGTTACCGACCGGCCGTTGCGACGACCTGCCGCACGACAGTCTCCCCGAACTCGGCCAGCGTCGCGGCCGGGGCGAAGTCGGCGAACCAGACGTAGAACCGTTCGACGCCACGGCGATTCAGGTCGGTGAAGTAGTCCGTCAGCCGATCGGCGTCGCCGCAGAGCAGACCGTCGCCGAGATATCCGAAGCGGCGCGTGCTCCGTTCGCGGACCTCGTCGGCCGATTGCCCGCGGCCGACGAAACCGACCATCTGCTGCACCGACACCCGCGCCCGGCCGACCGAGGGGGCCAGCTCCCGCAACCGCCCGATCTCGGTCACCGGGAGATTCCACCAGGTCGCGTACTTGCGGACCAGTTCCAGCGTCCCCGCGCCGGTCCCCCCGATGACCAGGGGTATCGGCGTAGTGGGTTGCGGCACTTGAGCGTTCGCCGATCCACCCCAATACCCGGTCATGGCCTCCAAGCTCTCCGCCAGCCGCTCGCGCCGCTGCGCCGCCCGCGCCCGGGTGATGCCGAACCGCACCAGTTCCCGCGGCACCGACCCCGAACCCAGGCCGAGTTCGAATCTCCCCCCGGACGCTTCCTGCAGTGTCACAGCCTGTTTCGCGAGGACCGCCGGATGCCGGAACGCATCGCACAGCACCAGGTGGCCGATCCGCAGCCGCTCGGTCCGCGCCGCCACCCAGCTCGCCACGGTCATCGCCTCCCAGAGGGGCTGATGTTCGGCCCCCGGCGCCTCGAGGTGGTCGATGAACGCCATCCCGTCGAATCCCGCGGCCTCCGCGGCCCGCGCCCGCTCCACGATGTCCGTCATGGGCAGCCGGACCTGCGGCAGGAACAGGAAGAATTCGACCGGCCCGCCCGTCACAGCGCCAGTCCGCCGTCGACGGGCACCACCGCACCGGTCATGGCGGTGTTCTCGGTCCCGGCGAGGAAGGCCAGTACCCCGGCGATCTCCGCGGGCTGCAACAGCCGGCCGACGGGTTGCTGCCGGGCGAACCGTTCGGCCTCCGGCAGGTCGTAGATGCGCGCGATCTCGTCCAGCAGCGCGGTATCGGTGTTACCCGGACTGACCGCGTTCGCCGTGACACCGGTATCGGCGAGTTCCGCCGCCAGCGCCCGGATCAGCCCCGCCACACCGGCTTTCGCCGCACAGTAGGCCGCCAGCCGCGGCAGGCCCTTGGTCGCCGCGGCCGATGCCACGGCCAGCAGCCGTCCCGATCGCGGCTCGGGGCGGGCCAGCAGCGCCGGCACCGCCGCCCGGGCCAGGTTCACCACCCCGCCGAGGCAGACGTCGAGCACCGCCCGCTCCTGCTCGACCGGCATGTCCCACAACGGATCACCGCCCGCGATCACACCGGCGGCGGCGACGGCGGCGTCCAGCCCGCCCCAGGTGTCCACGGCCTCGGCCACCGCCGCGCGCAGCGCCTCCGGATCCCGGACGTCGGCCACGAACGGCCGCACCGCCCCGACCCGGTTCACCCGGCCGCCCGCCTCCGTGGCGACCGCGAGCAGTTCCTGCTTGGTCCCCATCGAATACGTCAGCGCCGGATCGTCGGCCGCCACATCGACCGCCAGCACCGACCACCCGCGGTCGGCCAGCGCCAGCACCGTCGCCGCGCCGATCCCCCGGGCCGCCCCGGTCACCACCGCGACCCGGCGATGTCCACCGGCGTCCACTATTCCCCGAGCCCGCACCACCGCACTACCTCCCGGCCCCGCGCGGGGCCGCCAACCTCTTCGACCAGCGCCTCGTCCGCGATCAGCGCCTCGACGAGCTCGATGTCGTTGTCGAACATGGCGACTCCCGGATCGTGCCCACGGCACCACCACCGGATGCCGACGGAAATACTATTCTCACTTTACGGTAATCGCATTACATTAAGGATAACAAGAACGGGCCGGCCGCCGCCGGAACCCGATCCGGTCGCCCGGCCGCCCCGGGCCCGGCCGACGCCCGCGACGTGGGCCGCCGACACCACCCTGGCGATCCGGCCGATCGCGAGAGTATGATTCTCTTCGACGGAGATTGATCGTCTCGCACTGCGATCGAGGTCGATCCATCCGAGAGACCGTACGACCAGCGAGGAGTCACGTGAACATCGACGACATGATCCTGGTGAGCATCGACGACCATGTGGTCGAGCCGATCAACATGTTCGACGGCCACGTCCCGAAGAAGTGGGCCGACCTGGCCCCCAAGGTGATCGTCGACGAGAAGGGCGTCGACCGGTGGGTCTACCGGGACAAGCCGACCGGCGTCACCGGCCTCAACGCCGTGGTCTCCTGGCCGGCGGAGGAATGGGGCTACGACCCGGCCGGCTACGCGGAGATGCGGCCGGGCGTCTACGACATCCACGCCCGGGTCCGGGACATGAACGCCAACGGCATCCTCGCCTCGATGTGCTTCCCCACCTTCGCCGGATTCAGCGCGGGCCACCTCAGCCACTTCAAGGACGAGATCACCGTCGCGATGATCCAGGCCTACAACGACTGGCACATCGAGGACTGGGCCGGCGCCTACCCGGGCCGGTTCATCCCGCTGTCGATCCTGCCGCTGTGGGATCCGAAGCTGGCCATCGCCGAGATCGAGCGGGTGGCCGAGAAGGGCTGCCACTCGGTGTCCATGCCCGAGCTGCCGCACCTCGACGGCCTGCCCAGCTATCACGACATGGACTACTGGGGTCCGGTGCTCTCGGCGCTGGCCGATCACGGCACGGTGATGAATCTCCATATCGGCCAGGGCTTCCGGGTGCTGAACCTGGCGCCGAACGCGCCGATCGACAACCTGATGGTGCTGGCGCCGAGCGTCTCGCTGATCGCCGCGCAGGATCTGCTGTGGGGCCCGGCCTTCCGCAACCACCCGGGCCTGAAGGTCTCGTTCTCCGAGGGTGGCGTCGGCTGGATCCCGTTCTTCCTGGACCGCTCCGACCGGCACTACACCAACCAGAAGTGGCTGCGCCGCGACTTCGGCGGCAAGATGCCCAGCGAGGTCTTCCGCGAGCACGCGATCGCCTGCTACGTCACCGACCGCAACTCGCTGAAGATGCGCTACGACATCGGCATCGACAACATCGCGTGGGAGTGCGACTACCCGCATTCGGACTCGATCTGGCCGAACGCGCCCGAGTTCGTGCTCGAGGAGCTGAACGCCGCCGGCGCCACCGACTCCGATATCAACAAGATCACCTGGGAGAACGCCTGCCGGACCCTGAACTGGGACCCGTTCGCGCACATCCCGAAGGAGCAGGCGACGGTGGGCGCGCTGCGGGAGCAGGCCAAGGACGTCGACACCTCGACCACGTCCCGCAAGGAGTACGCCGAAGCCTACGCACGGCGGGCGGGCTGATCGGGCGCCGGGCGGAGCCTATGGGCGCACAGCGCCGGACGGCGGAGACGCAGCCCGTACCGTGGAGCCAGCGCCGATTGCTCGAGCTGATGGACGTGCGGCCGCAGGGCACGGGCCACTACCGTGCCCCGGCGCACGGGCCGACGGTCCGCAATGTGGTCGAGGCCGGGCAGATGCTCGGCGACGCGGTGGTCGCGGCCGCGAAAGAGGTTCCGGGACAACGGGTCACCTCGGCCTCGATGATCTTCTCGCGGGTCGCCGAACACGAGGCGCCGCTGGACATCGGGATCGACGTGCTGCGCTCGGGCCGCACCTTCACCACCGCGCACGCCCGGATCCACCAGCACGACAAGCTGTGCTGCGCCGGCATGGTCCTGCTCGACGCCGGCGCCCCCGACCTGGTGCGCGCGGTGGCGGACCTACCGCGGGTCACCGGGCCCGAACGGCTGCGGCCGATGGCCATCCCGGGCACGGAGGTGGAGGGCCGGGACATCCGTGTGGTCGACGACGCCTACGACCCCGACCCGGATCGCATCGGCCCGCCCGAACTGTACGTCTGGACGCGGTTCCGGGACGCACCCGAGCACGAGTACCTGCACGCGGCGCTGCTGAGCCAGTCGACCACGCACTGGACGGTCGCCGCCGCCATGCGCCCGCACGCCGGCCTCGGCGAGGCGATGGCACACCGGTCGGTCTCTACCGGAATCACCATGGCCACCGTCACGTTTCACGATGACGTGGACGTCACGCAGTGGCTGCTGTACGCCACCCGGGCCACCTATACCGGCCGCGGGCAGGCGCACAGCGAGGGACGGGTGCATACGCGGGACGGGCGGCTGGTCGCCTCCTACACCGTGCACGCCATGCTCCGCGGGTTCCGGGCCTCCGGCGGGTCCGGCACCGAATCCGGCTCGCTACTCTGACGCCGCCCGTTCCACACCTCCGACACCGAGGAGACGACAGCATGGGAGACGAGAGCACGCAGCAGTCAGGGTATGCCGACTGGCCGGACTACCGCGTCGACCTGCGCCGCGTCCGCAACCTGATCCGGGTCACGCACGGCGACCGGGTGATCGCCGAGACCACCCGGGGCCTGCTGGTCGACGAGCAGGACCACGGCATCGCGTTCTACGTACCCGAATCCGACGTGCGTTTCGACCTGCTGGTGGCCGATCCGGAGACCACCACCCGCTGCCCGTTCAAGGGCAACGCCCGGTACTGGCGCCCGGCCGATCACCCGGACCTCGTCGCCTGGATGTACCCCGAGCCGTACCCGGAGGTCGCCCTGCTGCACGGGCACGTCGGGTTCTACCAGGATCGGGTGCGGGTCGAGGTCGGCGTGGCCGATCCGGCGGTCAGCGCGCCGTACGCGAGGAGTCGCTGACACACTACGCCCGGCCGGATCGCGTACGCGCCGAGGAGGATTCGGCTCGCGACCGCACCGAGCACTCCGACGGTGTCCGCTCGGTGGACTCGGAGCGCGTTCCCTCCAGGCGGCGCAGGTGCTGTTCGACGAAGGCCAGGGTCTCGGCGTGGCCGCCGGTCACGTCCAGCGACTCCTCCAGCATCAACACCCGCGACAGCCCGGCGGTCATCACGGCGAAGACCGCCGGCGGGAATGCCTCGGTATCGATGTCGTAGTGCCGCATGATCTTTCGCAGTGCGGTGACCTCGTTCTCGCGAAACCGCATGGAGTACTCGGTCAGGGCATCCCGGATCACCTGGCGGTGGTTGGCCAGCGCGACGAACTCGATGATGATCTGGGCGGCACCGGGCCGGGTGCTGTAGTCCCATATCGCCCGCAGCGGATGCGGTGAGGCCAGGGCCTCCGCCTGCCGCCGCAGCCCCTCCTCGGCGCGGCGCTGGAACACGGCCAGCAGCAACTCGTCCATCGTGCGGAAGTAGTAGTAGACGAGCTGATACTTCAGGCCCGCCCTGCGGGCTACGCCGCGCGAGGTGACCGCGGCGTAGCCCTCCTCCAGCATCAGCCGCTCCGCCGCATCCAGCAGGACCGCACGATTCTTGGCGTCGGGTGCACCGAGCCGCCGCGGCGATGCCATCGCGAACTCCTCCATTGCTCATGTGTGTTCGCCCGCGCGGCCCCGAATCCGCGCGGACATCTTCCACGGCAATGTTAAACGCTTGTCATTAAATGCTTGTCCGGCTTCGGCGTTCGGCGCGGCCAGACGGCTACCGCCGGCCACCGATTCCGGGACCTACGGCAGCTCGACCTTGCTCGCCAGCCAGCGATCGCCGACCTTCTCCATGGTCATCAGGATGCGGTTGCGATCGATGCGGGGCTGCGGGTTGGTCACGTTGGTGATCTCCGCGTCCACGAACAGCATGACCACGGCGTGCTCCTCGGTCGCCGACTGCACGCTCGCGGCGACCACATGCCCCTTGCTGACCGACTTCGCCTGCTGCAGCATCGGTTTGAGCTGACCGGCCGACTGGCTGTACATATCCTTGAACTGGCCGGTCGCGCCGTCCAGCACGGTCGCGAAATCGGTGTCCAGCCGCGAGGAGTCGATGCTGGTCAGCGCCACCGCGTAGTTCTGGGCGGCGGCCAGCGCCGCCTCGCCGGCGGCGTTGCGATCGTTGCGGCCCTCGAGCTTCCAGCCGAATACCGCCGCGAACACGACCGCCACCACCAGCAACACGATCAGCACCGCGGTCAGCGGACGAGGCACCCATCGGCGCCAGGACGGGCCCGGTTTCTCGCCGGCCTCATCCTTCTCGTCCGCCGCCTCGCCTGGCGCGGCCGGTGATTTCGGCTCTTCGGTATCGGCGACGTCCTCGGCATCCGGGGACGCCGGGTCGGTGCCCTTCTCCGGTGTCACCACCGATGTCTTGTTCATCCTGATCTCCCATCGTCACGGTCGTGCGCACCGGGCTGTGGTGCGCTATGCCCCCGGCACGAACGGGCCGCCATACGTGTTCGGCACGGTGTACGGCCCGGTCGGCGTCGGATCCGCACGCTGCAGCGGATCCGCGTCGGGCGGCATGGTCGCGGTGTTGTCGCCGGGCGGGCGCGGCGCGTTCGCGGCGCCGCGGGGCATCAGCGACGGATCCGAATTTTCACACCGCGCGTGCAGGAACGGCTCCGGATAGTCCGGGATCGAACCCGGGTCGCGGGGCAGGTTGTAGTCGCACGAATACTTCGGGTAGGGACTCACCGACGCCCAGACCGCGCCCTCGTGCATGGCGGAATGAATCGCGTCGAGCGTCGAGCCGGTGCGCTGCTGCGGCCAGAAGAATTCGCTCATGGCCGGGATGTGCTGGTACGCCATCTGTCCCGTGGTGGTCAGATTGCCGAGCAGCTGCACCATGGTCGGCGAGTTCTCGGCGATGAGCTTGTCCGCCTGGGCCAGGGTGTTCGGCGCGTTGCCGACCAGCGTCCGGTATCCGCCCGACATCGACCCGACGCCCGCCGCCGTCTGCGCCAGATTCCCGGCGGTCGCCTGCAGGCCCGGGGTCACCTCGCCCACCGTGGTGAGCACCGCCTTGCTGTTGTGCAACAGCGAAACCGTCTGCGGCAGCACCGAATCCAGCGTCGAGAGCAGGAACATGCCGCCGTCCACCATGGCGGTCAGCTTCTGCGGGCCGTCCGCACCCGCGCCGACCTCGCGCACGATGGCCTCGATCTTGGCCGGATCGATCTGGGTCAGCGTGCCGCTCATGCTGGCCAGCGCCTCGGCCATGGTGGTCGGCGTCGCGGTGTGGTCGGAGGTGACGACGGAACCGTTGGACAGGAAGGGCCCGCCCTCGGCCGCGGGCAGGAAGTCGAGGAACTGCTCACCGGCCGCCGACAGCGAGGAGACCCGCACGTCGCCGCCCGCCGGAATGCGCACACCGGAGTCGATCGCGGCGACCGCGACGACCTTGTCGCCGGCCACATCGACCGTCCGCACCCGGCCCACCCGCACGCCGCGCAGCGTGACGTCCTGATCGGGCAGCAGACCGCCGGACTGCGCCAGCTCGACCCGCACCTGGTACTGCGGCCGGAAGGGGTTGATCTGCAGAGAGCCCAGCAGCAGGTACCCGACGCCGAGGGCCAGCACGAGCACCAGGCCGAGGCAGGAGGTCAGCAGGCGGTGCCGCGACAGCAGCCGCGCCGAGTACACCACCGCCCGCGCCGGTGGCTCGAGAATCACGTTTCGCATGGCAGCTGTACTCATCGGGGCGGCTCGACTCTGTCCTTCAGACGGTTGAGTGTGTAGGTCAGCGACCCGACGAAATTCGTCCAGTCGGTGGCGTCGAGTGGTCTGGCGCCGGAGTCGGCGGGGGTGTTCGGGTCCGGGACCGTGCCGATCGCCAGCCTGGCGATGTCGACATTCACGTGCGCGGACCCGGCATTCGTCACCTTCATGATGAGCGGAATGTTCGAGATGAGCGCATCGAGGTTCGCGCCGGGCGTATTCGCCGCGACGTTCAGTCCTTCGGACAGTTTGTTCACCGATTCGATGAGGCTGCCGTCGTTGGTGCCCTGGATCGACGGGAACGTCGCGATCTGGCCGGTGATCCGGTTCACCTGACCGACCAGATCCACGATGTTCTGCGTGTTGTCACCGATGGTCTGCAACGCCGGCCCGGCCGAGGCCATCGCGTCGGTGACACCCTGCCGCTGCGCGGCCATCGTCGCACTCAGATCACCCGTCGCGGCCAGTACCTCACGGATCCGGCCGGACCGCGCCGCCAGATTGTTCACCAGCTCCCGGGTCTGGCCGATCATGTCCGCCAGCCGGTCACCACGCCCGCCGACCGCCTCCCCGAGACTGTTCACCAGGCTCGTCATGTTCTCGATCGCCCCGCCGTTGACCAGCAGCGAGGCCCGGGTGAGGACCTCCTCGATCGTCGCCGCCGCCGACGTCTGCCCGACCGGAATACTCGCGCCGTCACCGAGATCCGGGGCACCGGCCACCGGCTGCGCGGGCGGTGTCAGCGCGACGAACACATCACCCATCGGCGTCGCCGACCGCAGCTCCGCGGTGGTCCCCGCCGGCAACAGCACACCCGACCGGATACGCATCGACACCACCGCCGTGTAGTCCTGCGCCTGCATCGACTCGACCTCGCCCACATCGGCGCCGTTGAGCCGCACCTTCGCCTTCGACGGCAGATTCAGCGCATTCGCGAACGTCGCCGTCAGCGCATAACCATCCACACTCGGCGCCGGCAACGGCAGCCGATCCAGACTCACCGAACACCCGGCCGTCGACACGGCCACCGTCGCGGCGACGCCGAGCAGGCATGCTTTCGCACCACGCTGTTTCGGACCGAATTTCATCCCCATATCTGCCATCCCTGCTATTTCGGCGGTGCTCCCGCGATCACGGAAAGCATCTGGCCGATACCGAAATCCGGCCCCATATCACGCGCGGTTCCGGTCGCACAGCCGAGCTCCCGCAGACCGAGCAAATTGCACACCGACTTCAGCATCTGCCCGTCCAGGAGGAATTTGTCCAAGCCCACGGTGCCGCGCAACGCCTTCAGGTTCGGGTCGATCGCGTTGTAGGCGTTGTCGGCCACGAGCGGGAAGACGTCGAGGAATTCGGCGAGATTGTCGTTGTAATCCTTCAGCGACGTGGTCATCGTGTTCGAATTCGCCATCGTATTCCGCAGATTGCCCTGATTGCGCTCCAGCAGCGCGGTCATCCGGATCATGATCTCGTTGAGCTTCGCCCCGGTGTCGCCGGTGCCGAGGTTCTGGTCCGCGAGGATGTCGCTGAGTTGCCGTACGCCGGAACCGAATTCGCGCAGCGCCTGATCGTTGCGGGAGGCGGCGGCGGTGAGGGTGTCGAGGTTCTGCACCACCTTCGTCACCGCGGCGCGGGTCGCCTCGCCGTTGTCGGGGCCCAGTTGCAGCGCGCGCGACAGTTCGCTCATCGCGTCGCGCAGATCGTTGCCGTTGCCGGTGGCGATCTGCGAGCCGACGTCGAGCAGGCCGGCCACCGGGCCCTGGCCGTTCTGGTTGGTGCCCAGCGAGGTGGACAGCTTCTCGGCCATCGCCAGCAGGCTGTCGAACTCCACCGGAACCCGGGTGCGGTCGGCGGTCAGGACGGCGTGGTCGGCCAGGGCCGGGCCCCCGCGGTAGACCGGGGTGAACTCGATGTGCCGGTCGGTCAGCACGGAATCCGAGACGGTCACCGCCTGGGCGTCGGCGGGGATCTTGACCCACTTGTCGACATCCATGGTGACGTCGACGTGCGGCCCGCGCGGCCGGATATCGGCGACCTTGCCGACCTTCATGCCCAGCACCGACACCGGATTGCCGACGTACAGGCCGTTCGCGTTCGCGAACTGCGCGGTCACCGTGATCGACGAATCGGTCACCCCGCCCAGCGGACCGCTCGAACACGCGCCCGCCACGATCGCGCCGAGCAGCGCGACGGCCGCCAGCTGCACTCCTCGAATCACATTGCTCATTTGCAGTCCTGGAGGTATGTGGGCTGGTTCACCTGCTGCGCGTATCCGCTCAGCGCGCACATGAAGGAGTCGATGAAGGCGCCGTCCGGCCCGTTGCCCACCAGTTCCTGACCGGTCCCGGTGGCATTGGCGAACAGCCGCCACGGCACCGGCAGGATCTGCAGGATGTTGCGCAGCAGATCGTCGTGGCCGGCGATCATCCCGGTCATCTGCGTCAGGTTGTCGAGCAGCTGCTGGATCTCCTGCTCGTCGCCCACCGCGATCGGATGCAGCTGCTGGATCAGGACGGTCGCGGCGTGCAGCAGGCCCTCGATCGCCTGTTGCCGGGAAATGAGCTGCTGCAACACGTTCCGGCCCTGGTCGACCATCCCCGCCAGTTCGCCCTGCTGATCTCGCAGCACCGTGGTGACCTGTTCGGTGCTGGTGAGCAGCGTGCCGATCTGCGCGCGCCGGTCGGCGATCACAGTCGCGAGGGTCTTCATGTTCCGCAGCGTCTCCGGCATCAGCGCCGGGGTGCCGCGCAGCTGATCGGTCAGCGTGCTCATGGTCTGCGCGATCCGGTCGGCATCGATACTGTTGAACGTCGTGGTCGCGTTCTGCAGCGCGGTCTCCAGGTCGTAGGGAACCTCGGTGCGCGACAACGCGATCGAGTTGTCCGGCAGTCGGCCCGAACCGGCCGGGCGGAGTTCGACGTACCGCGATCCCAGCAGCGTGGTCAGCTTGATGGCGGCCCCGGTGTCGGCGCCCAGCGGCAGGCCGCGATCCAGCTTCATGGTCACCACCACGTGGTCTCCCGCCAGCTTCGTCCCGGTGACGGTGCCGACCTGGATGCCGGCGAGGGTCACGCCGTCACCGGCGTCCACCCCGGCCGCCTGCGCGAAGTCCGCGCGGTAGGTCTCCTGGCCGAGGTGCAGCGAGTTCAGGAAGATCGTCACCCCGAGCACCACCGCGAGCACGGTGAGCGCGGCGATGCCGATCCGCAGCCTGCTGTGCTCCTCGATCGGGCGGTCGCGCAACCGCCGCCACATCCGGTTCAGTCGTGTCACCATCGCCTCCTCACCTACAGATCGCCGAGTTCTCGACCTTGCCGCTGGGGGTGGTCGCCCCCAGAATCTGCGACATCAACGGGTCGACCCCGGGAAGCATGCTCACCTTGACGTCGCAGACGTAGGCGTCGAGATAGGCGCCGTTGTTGGTGATCCGGGCCAATCCCTTGAGCAGGAACGGCAGATTGAAGCCCACGACCGCGAACTTGTCCTTGCCCTGCACGAAGTGCTCGGCGAAGCCCGGTTCGCGGTCCATGAACTGGTTGAGCGACGGGCTCGCCCCCTGCACCACGGCCGCGGCCCGGCTCAGCGTGCCGGAGATCGCGTCGACCTGCTGGAACAGCTGGTCGCGGTGCTGCGCCAGGCCGTCGAAGATCCGGTGCGTCTGCTGTAGCACGGTCTGCAGGTTGGCGCTCTGCTGCGACAGGTCGCCGAGCACCCCGCTGAGATTGTCGATGACCTGACCCAGGATCTGGTCCGGCCCCGCGAATGCCTCTGCGAGCGAAGCGGTTTCGGCGATCAACGTGGTCACCGCGCCGTCGTCGCCCTGCAGCGCCCGCACCACCGCCGCGCTGATGTTGTCGACCTGCTGCGGATCGAGCACACTGAACAGCGGCTCGAATCCGTTGAGCAGCTTGGAGATATCGAACGAGGGCTCGGTGTGCTCCACCGGGATCTGCCCGCCCGGCGACAGCACCTTCGGATCGCCGAACTCCCGCAACGACAGTCCGACGTACCGCTGCCCGATCAGATTCTGATACGTGACCGAGGCCGCGGTATTGCCGTACACCTTCTGGCCCTGCTGCACCTCGAAGGTCACCTTCGCGCGCACGCCGTCGAGGTCGACGGCCTGCACCCGGCCCACCCGCACGCCGGCCATGCGCACGTCGTCACCGGCGTGCAGTCCGGACACATCGGTGAAGATCGCCGAGTAGGTGTCGGTCTTCCCACTCACGCTGCGCGACAACGTCACATACATCATCCAGGTCAGCCCGATCGACACCACCAGGAACAGGATCAGGCCGATCAGCGGCTTACGGTAGCTCATCGGGGCTCTCCTGTCGGTGCGGGGATGCCGGGTACAGGGGCGGGCAGGCCCGGAATCGGTAGGGGCAGACCAGGTATCGGTGCGGGCAGAGCAGGTGTCGGTGCGGGCGGAGCGGGCGCGGCATCGGCCGGTGCGCCCGGGGCCGGAGTCAGCCGCACGTCGTTGCCCCGCAGCAGCGGGCCCAGCAGGATGTCGGCCGCGGAGTTGGGCGCGATGCCGAGCAGCGCCGCGATCTGTTCCTGCTCCTGCTTGCTGCCGATCCCGCCCACGTTGCCGCCGATCACGGTCGGAGCGCTCGCGGGCGTCGCGTTGGGCCCGATGATGGTCTGGTCGCCGGGCGGGCCGCTCCGGCAGCTGGGCCCCTCGAGGTTGCCGTAGCGCGGGCAGTCGGCCCGGGTATACGGCCGGTGCGGCGTGAGCTCGAGGATGATCTTGGCGTTGATGTTCTGGTCGCCCTCGTCCCACAGCTTCATGAAGTCGTAGGACATCTGGCTCTGCGAGGTGGCCATCTGCGCGAAGTTCGGGCTGCCGTCGGCGATTACGCCGAGCGCGGGGCCCAGCTTGCCGGTGACGTCGGTGATGGTCCCGATCCGGTTCTCCAGCCCGGCTCCCACCGTTCCGGTCGTGGTCAGGCCGGCGCCCAGCAGGGTCGCCAGCTGATCCCGGTTCTCCGCCACCGTGCGCAGCGGGGCCACCGCGCTGTGCACGGCGCCGAGCAGGTCGGGCGCCGAGGTGCGCAACCCGTCCAGGGCCTGGGACAGCGCATCGAGCGTGGAGCCCGTCCCGTCCGGCACCATGGCCGCGTTGAGTTCCCGCGAGATCCGGGTCAGCTCGGCGCCCGCCCGGACCGCGTCGGTGCCGTGCCCGGCGGTGGCGCGCTCCACGACGGCCAGGATGCCGAGCGTCGGATCCGAACCGGAACGTCCTGCGGCGGCGGCGATCCGGCTCAGCGCGGTCAGCGAGGTCTGCAGCCGGACGGTGGCCTGGCTGCGGTCCTCGGGGATGCGCGCACCGGCCGCGAGCGGCTTGCCCGCGCCGTTGTAGACCAGCTGGATCGACGGCACCGCGAAGACGTTGCTGGGCACCACGCGCGCGGTCACCGTCCCCGGGATCCCGGACACGAAACCGGGTTTCATGTCGATGTGCACGTAGTTGGGCCCGCCGTCGGTGGACGGGGTCACCTCGGTCACCTGACCGACCAGCACGCCCTGATACTTCACATCGGATTTCGCCGGCAGGCCGTCACCCACGTTGACCAGTTCCGCGGTGACCCGCACGGTCTCCCGGAAGGCGCCCTGGGACCGGGCGACCATCACGCCGGTCACGACCGCGACCACCACCAGGAACGCGAGCCCCCGCAGGAACAGCTTCCAATTGGGCAGTACCTTGCCGTCGGATTCGAATGCAATCGACATCTGCTGCTACCCACTGATTCTCGCGCCGGCGTCGAAGCCCCACAGGGTCATCGTCATCAACAGGTTCACGAAGATCATCACCGTGATACTGGCGCGCATCGCACGCCCGGCCGCCACCCCGACCCCCTGCGGGCCACCCGAGGCGTAGAAACCGAAGTAACACTGGATCGTCGTGGTGAGGATGACGAAGACCACGGCCTTCGACAGGGAATAGATGATGTCGGTACTGCTGAGCACCAGACGGAAATAGTGTTCGTAGGTCCCCGGCGACTGCCCGCCCGACAGCCCGACGACGATCTCCACGGCCAGATAGCTGAACGCCAGGCAGGCCAGGAACAACGGCACCATCGCCACGATCGAGGCCAGCATCCGCGTCGTCACCAGATACGGGATCGGGCGGATCGCGATCGAGTCCAGCGCGTCGATCTCCTCGGAGATCCGCATCGACCCCAGCTGCGCGGTGAACCGGCAGCCCGCCTGCGCCGCGAACGCGATCGAGGCCATGATCGGCGCCAGCTCGCGGGTCACCGCCGTCGAGGCGATCATGCCCGTCGCCGGCGCCATCCCCAGCAGCTTCAGCGCACTGAACCCCTCGATCCCGACGATCGCCCCCGCCGCGGCCCCGAGCACGAGAATGACCTGCCCGGTCCCGCCGCCCACGACGATGGAGCCGTTGCCCCACGTCACGTTCGACAGGATCTTCAGGAACTCCGCGCGGTAGTGCCGCAGCACCACCGGGATACCGGTCAGCACCCGCACGAAGAAGGTGACCATATACCCCAGGCGCGCAACGGGGTTCGAGACCGAGGCCCCGGCGGCCAGTACCGGCCGGACCCCTGGCGGATAGTATCGCGAGGCCATCAGAGCGTCGTCCTCGGGAACAGGATCGTGTACAGCTCGGTGAAGCCCGCGTTCACCAGCATCAGCATGATGATCGACGCGACCACCGCCGCGTTGACGGAATTGGCGACACCACCGGGACCCCCCTTGGTACTCAAGCCCTTCTGGCACGACACGACCGTCACGATGATCCCGAACACCACGGCCTTCACCATGGCCAGATACAGATCACCGACCCGCGCGAACGACGAGAACGTCGCCAGATAGCTACCCGGCGTGCCGTCCTGCAGATAGACATTGAACAGATAGCCGGCCAGGAATCCGACGAACGCGCTCAGCCCGGTCAGCCCGAGGGCGACGACGATGCCCGCCGCCAGCCGCGGCACCACCAGCGCCCGCAGCGCGGACACGCCCATGACCTCCAGGGCGTCGATCTCGTCGCGGATCTTGCGGGCGCCCAGATCCGAGCAGATCGCCGAACCCACCGCGGCCGCCAGCAGAATGGCCGTCACCATGGGCGCGGCCTGCCGGATCACCGCGAGACCACCGGCCGCACCGGCCAGCGACGTGGCACCGACCTGCCCGGCCAGCAGACCGAACTGGATCGACATCGTCGCACTGATCGGCAACGCCACCGCGATCGTCGGCAGATACGCCGTCTTCGCCATGAACACCGACTGCAACACGAACTCCCGGAACGGGAACTGCCCGCGCACGATATCGACCACCAGGTACCGGATGGCCTGCACGGCCAGCACCACCTGGCTCCCGACCGTCTCCAGCGAGGCGACCGGATGCCGGCGCAGATATCCGCGAACCCACCCCGTGATCTCACCGGTCGCGGACCGCCCGGTGATCTCGTGTGGCGCGACCGACGGCGCGGCCATCACTGTTCTACTTCCCTCGCGGCGCGATACGCAGCGTCGGTCATCGTTACCTCCCAGATGCCGATGGTCCGGTGTTGCGCGACGCCGCTGGGCCGGGGCGTCGCCACCAGAGGTTTCGCCGGGCGATCCGCTATGCTGAGCACTCGTTCAGCGTGGGGGCTGTGGATCCGTCCGGTATCCGAGGCCAGGCCGGTCGAGGGAAGTCCTGACATCCCGCCTCCTCTTCGAGTGGGAAAGGTCCATTCTCACTGAAGGAGAATGATACATTCATCACAGAGGGACTGTAGCAATATTCCACCCTCGGCAACACCCTCGGAACCGGGCGGCCGACGGGGGGTTCGGCCCTTCGGACATCCCACCGCAACCCGACCGGCAGAGCCTGATTCCCACATACGTGAGAGTATGGTTCTCACTTGAGAGACGGTTATTCTTGTCGTCCGGACCGGACAACGCCGGCGACCGCACGGCCCCCCATCGACACCCGAGCAACGGCGTAAGCCCCCACGACACCGGCGCGGGGGCCGTCAGCTCCGGCCGGACCGGGCGGTTCGCAGGCAGAACGCGGTAACCCGGTCGACATCGGCATCGGCCGGCTCGACGCACCGCCGCAGGAAGTCGGCGAGCAGGCCGATCGTCGCGTGGGCGGCCAGCGAGGCGTCGAATTCCGGATCGGCACTGCCCAGTTCGGCGAACGGCCCGTGCAACAGCGGCGCCAGGCGCGCGACGGGCACCGCCGAGCCGCGGGCGAGCCCCGCGCCGCCACCGCCGGCGTTCCACAGCACGGCCCTGGTCGTGGCCGCCGTATCGGCCCCGGCCTGCCGCAACACGGCCGTCACCCACGCGCGCACCCGGGCCTCCGGCGCCCCCTGCTTGCCCATCCGGTGCGCCACGTAACCGCGCAGCCGATCCGCGCCGTCCTCCAGCAGCGCCTCCACCAACGCGTCCTTGGACCGGAAATGCCGATAGAAGGCGTCGTTGGACAACCCGGCCGCCGCCACGATGTCGGCGACCCGCGGCCGCGCGGCGATGCCGCCGACCCGCATCAACTCCAGCGCGGCATCGAGCAATCGGCGCACCTCGCCGGCGTAGCTCGCCTCCCGCCCGGCCAGCGACCGGCGAGCGATCCGGCCGGCCACATCGCCCGAGGACGTCACGGCCGCACCGCGATTCGACGAACGGGCCTCCGGCTGCCGCGGCACGCACCCGTCGTGATCACCTCTGCCGGCATCGGCACCTCCCCGGCGGACCAACGATCTCAGAATTGCATTCTTGGTATCGAGAAGCATATTCTCATACAGGAGAGGAGGTCTCAATATGGCGTGGGATTTCGAGACCGATCCGGAGTACCGGGCGCAGCTGGATTGGGCCGACGAGTTCGTCCGGGAACAAGTGGAACCGCTCGATCTGGTCTGGCCGCACGAGCAGTTCGTGCCCCTGGAGGGCGCCCGGCGCAAGGCGATCGACCCGCTCAAGGACGAGGTCCACCGGCACGGGCTGTGGGCCACCCATTTGAGCCCCGAACTCGGCGGGCAGGGGTACGGGCAGCTGAAACTGGCGCTGCTCAACGAGATTCTGGGCCGGTCGTCGTGGGCGCCGATCGTGTTCGGCTGCCAGGCCCCCGACACCGGCAATGCCGAGATCATCGCCCACTACGGCACACCCGAGCAGAAGCGGCGCTACCTGCAACCATTACTGGATGGCGAACTGTTCTCCTGCTATTCGATGACCGAACCGCAGGGCGGCGCCGACCCGGCCACGTTCACCACCCGGGCGGTGCGCGACGGCGACGACTGGGTCATCGACGGCTGGAAGTTCTTCTCCTCCAACGCCAGGACGGCGTCGTTCCTGATCGTCATGGCGGTCACCGATCCGGATGTGCCCGTGTACCAGGGCATGTCGATGTTTCTGGTGCCCGCCGACACCCCGGGCGTCGAGATCGCCCGCGACGTGGGCCTGTACGGCGACCCGCCCGATGCGGGCCAGCACGCGCTCATCCACTACGACAACGTCCGGGTGCCGGCGGCGGCGCTGCTCGGCGGCGAGGGCAAGGCGTTCGCCATCGCCCAGACCCGGCTGGGCGGCGGCCGGATCCACCACGCCATGCGCACCATCGGCCTGGCCCGCTCGGCGCTGGACATGATGTGCGAGCGCGCGCTGTCCCGCGAGACCGCGGGAAGCCGGTTGGCGGACAAGCAGTTCGTGCAGGGCTACATCGCCGACTCCTATGCGCAGTTGCAGCAGTTCCGGCTGTTCGTGCTCTACACCGCCTGGGAGATCGACAAGTACAACGACTACCGCAAGGTGCGCAAGGACATCGCGGCCGTCAAGGTGGTCATGCCGACGGTGCTGCACGACATCGCCTGGCGCGCGATGCAGGTGCACGGCGCCCTGGGCGTCACCGACGAGATGCCGTTCTTCCGCATGATTCACGGCGCGGGGGTCATGGGCCTGGCCGACGGGCCGACCGAGGTGCACAAGGCCACGGTCGCCAAGCAGGTACTGCGCGACCACTCCCCCACCGACGACACCTGGCCCACCCAGTGGCTGCCGCGCAAACGCGAAGCGGCACTGGCGAAGTACGCGCAGTACCTGGAACACGAGTTGGGTAACCGATGAGCACCGAGGCGAACGCCGACACAACTGGCACAGCGGCGAACGCCGGCACAACCGGCACAGCGGCGAACACCGACGCGACCGGCACATCGGCGAACGCAGGCACCGACACGACGCCGACGATCGACGGGGCGCGACTGGCCGCGTGGATGGACCGCATGCGGCTGCCCGGGGCGGGAGAACCGCTGCACACCCGCTTCCTGTCCGGGGGCACGCAGAACGAGATCTACGAGATCCGCCGCGGCGAGCACCGCAGCGCGCTGCGCATCCCGCCGGTGAACGCACCCGCCGACCGGGACAAGGGAATCGTGCGGGAGTGGCGCATCATCGAGGCCCTCGACCGCACCGACGTGCCGCACACACCCGCTGTCGCGGTCTGCACCGACACCGCCGTCCTGGGGCGCACGTTCTATCTGATGGGCTTCGTCGAGGGCTGGTCGCCGATGGAGTACGGAAAGGTCTGGCCGGCGCCGTTCGACGCCGACCTGCGGGCGCGCACGGGCCTGGCGTATCGGCTGGCGGAGGGGATCGCGCTGCTGTCGAACGTCGACTGGCGCGGCGTGGGCCTGCACGACCTGGGCCGCCCCGACGGCTTCCACGAACGTCAAGTCGACCGCTGGACAGGCTTTTTCGAGCGGATCAAGGGCCGCGAGCTGGACGGCATGCACGCCGCCACCACCTGGCTGCGCACCCACCGGCCGCTGGACTTCATCCCGGGCGTCATGCACGGCGACTACCAGTTCGCCAACGTCATGTTCCGCGACGGCGCGCCCGCGACGCTCGCCGCCATCGTCGACTGGGAGATGGGCACCGTCGGCGACCCCAAGCTGGACCTGGCCTGGATGCTGCAGGACTGGCCGGAGGACACCAGCGGCCCCGAGGCCGCCGCCGGCTACGTCGACCTGACCGGAATGCCGAGCCGCACCCGGCTGGCCGAACACTATGCCGAGGTGTCCGGACGCCAGGTCGACGACCTCGACTACTACCTGGTGCTCGCCAAGTGGAAGCTCGCGATCGTCCTGGAACAGGGCTTCCAGCGCGCGGGCGACGACGTGAAACTCCAGTCGTTCGGCCCGATAGTCCCCCAGCTCATGCGCTCAGCTGCCGAACTGGCCGAGACCAGCGAGTACCGATGAACGAGCCACACCGCGGGCCGACGAGGGCCAGCACAGCGCAGACCGGCGCGGGCAGGGCGCACGTTCGAGGGGGCCGGGCTCGCCGGGACGCCCCAGAAGTCGGGACGCCCCAGAAGTCGATGTCGTACAGCACCAGTGAGGACAGACAGTGAGTGATACTGCGGAAATACAGCTCGAGCGGCGCGGAGCCGTGCTGGTGGTGCGGCTCGACCGCCCCGAGGCCCGGAATGCCTTGACCATTCCCATGATGCGCGGCATCGGGGCGGCCGCCGCCACCGCGGAGAGCGATCCGGACGTTCGCGTCCTGGTACTCACCGGGTCCGGGGACCGGGCGTTCTGTGCCGGGATGGATCTGCGGGCCTTCGCCGAGGGCGCGACATTCGACGAGCACGACGCGGATATCGTTGCCTACAACCGGCTTTCGCGCGGGGAACTCACCGTGCCCGTGATCGGCGCCGCCAACGGGTCGGCGGTCGGCGGTGGGCTGGAGCTGCTGCTGGGGGCCGACCTCATCATCGCCTCCGACGCGGCGAAGTTCGCCTTCCCCGAGGTGAAGCGGGGGCTGTTCCCCGGGGGCGGCGGGACGTCGGTCGCCGCGCGCATCCCGCTGAGCATCGCGCTCGAGATGACCCTGACGGGCGAGCCGATCACGGCGGCACGCGGTTACGAGCTCGGGCTGATCAACGCCGTCGTGGAACCCGACCGGGTGCTGCCGGCGGCGCTGGAGTTCGCCGAGCGGATCGCCGCGAACGCCCCGCTGGGCCTGGCCGCGTGCAAGGAAATCGTCCGGCTCGCCGCCACCGATCCCGCGGACGCCGCCCTGCGGCTGCCGGAGTTGCAGGTCGCCGTGTTCGCCAGCGAGGACGCGAAGGAGGGCGCCCGCGCGTTCGTCGAGAAACGCCCCCCGGCCTGGCAGGGCCGCTGATTTGCGCGCCGCCGTCTGCCCTGCTTATGGGCCGCCCGAAGTCGTTCGCGTGCAAGACCTTCCATCACCGCGACCGGCGCCGGGCCAGGTGCGGGTGCGGGTCACCGCCGCGGCGGTCAACTATCCGGACGTGCTGCTGATCGCCAACCGGTACCAGATCAGCGTGCCGCCCCCGTTCGTGCCGGGCAGCGAATTCGCCGGAGTCGTCACAGCTCTCGGCGACGCACCGGACGACCTTGCCCCGACAAGCGGCCCCGGCACAGTCGGCAACCCGGACGCCGCAAGCGACTTCGGTAGAGTGAGCAGCCTCGGCACGGCAAGCAACACCCGCTCAGCCGACAACCCGGACACGGCAGGCAACTCCGGCGCAGCGAGCCACCTCGGCACAGCAGGCGACCTCGGCGCGGTCACCGGCCTCGGCAGGGCAAACAGCTTCGGCACGGCGGGCGACCTCGGCGCGGCACACGACCCCGGCTCGGCGGGTGAACTCGACACCGCATGCAACCTCGCGATCGGCGACCGGGTCACCGGTACCGTGCTGCACGGCGCGTTCGCCGAGGAGGTGGTCGTCGCGACCGGATCCGTGGCGCGCATCCCCGACGGCATCGACGACCGGACCGCAGCCGCCTTCGGGGTCGCGCACCGGACCGCCTACCACGCCCTGCGTTCGGTTGCCCGCGTCGGCTCCGGCGACCACGTGATCGTGCTCGGCGCGGGCGGCGGCGTCGGCCTGGCCGCGGTGCAGCTGGCGGCGCTGCTGGGCGCCGAGGTCACCGCGGTGGCCTCCTCGGCCGCGAAGCTCGAGGCGGCGGCGTCCTGCGGCGCCCGGAACCTGGTCGACCACAAGGCATCCGGTGCGGAACACGACCACGCCCGGGCACTCCGGGAGGCGCTGCGCGCGACGGTGCCCGAGGGCGCCGACGCGGTCGTCGACCCGGTCGGCGGCGACCTCTCCGAACCCGCGCTGCGCTCGCTGCGCCGCGGCGGCCGGTTCGTCACCGTCGGCTACGCCTCCGGCACCATCCCCCGGATCCCGCTGAACCTGGTGCTGGTCAAGGGGATTCAGATCCTCGGCTTCCAGTTCGGCGACATCGGCCCGGAGGAGTTCCGCCGCCACGACGAGGAACTCACCGCCCTGCTCGCCACCGGCCGCATCCGGCCGCACATCGGCGCGACCTACCCGCTCGGCGAGACCGCGAGCGCCCTCCGGCAGGTCGCGGACGGCCGCGCCATCGGCAAGATCCTGATCGATCCGCGCTAGCACGATTCCCGCCGGAGCGCGAGATTGACTCCGGAAGCACCTCGTGGAAATCTAGTATCAGAATTTGAGAATGTGATTCTCGTGAAAGGAGGGCGGATGCGCCTGCCGCCGCTTCCGGCCGACCAGTGGGACGACCGGACCCGCGCCGCTCTGCGGCCGCTGCTGCCCCGCGACCGCCGCAACCCGGACGGCGCCGGCCCCGCGATGTCCACCCTCGCCCGGCACCCCGACCTGACCGAGGCGTTCCTGAGGTTCGGCGTCTACCTGCTGTTCCAGTCGAGCCTGCCGCACCGCGTGCGGGAGCTGGCGGTCCTGCGGGTGGCGCACCGCACCGAGTGCGCCTACGAGTGGCACAGCCACGTCGACATGGCACCGCAGCTCGGCCTGTCCGGCGACGACATCACCGGTGTGCGGAACGGCCGGCTGGCCGACCCGCTCGAGCAGGCCGTGCTCGACGCGGTCGACGAACTCAGCGAGAAGTTCTGCCTGTCCGACGCGGTGTGGTCCGCACTCGGCGAGCACCTCACCGAGGACCAGCGCATGGATCTGATCTTCACCGTGGGCGGCTACACCACGATGGCCATGGCCTACAACACCTTCGGCGTCGAGCCGAAGAAATCCGACCCGGCCGCACCGGCCGCCACCCCATTCCCCGACCGAGAGCAGGTGGTCTGAATGCCCAAGGGCTACGTCATCTTCACCGAGGCAGTCAAGGATCCGGAGGGCATGAAAGCCTACGCCAAGGCCGCCGCCCCCGCGACCGGCGCGAACGGTGTGCGGGTGCTCGCGGTCGACTCGACACCGGACGTCCTGGAGGGCACCTGGCACGGCGACCAGACCGTCATCCTGGAATTCGAATCGGTCGAGGCGGCCCGCGCCTGGTACAACTCCCCCGAGTACGAGAAGGCGAAGCCGCTGCGGCACGCCGCGGCCGACACCAACGTCGCGATCATCTCGGGTCTGGGCTGATGCTCACGCTGCGAGCCGCCGGCCTGCTGGACGTCGAATCCGGTGAGATCGTCCGGCCCGGCATACTGCGCGTCGACGGCGACCGGATCGCCGGCGTCGGCGGGGCCGCCAAGGCCGCGGGCGACGAGGTCATCGATCTGGGCGATACCGTCCTGCTGCCCGGCCTGATGGATATGGAGGTCAACCTCCTGATGGGCGGCCGGGGCGAGACGGGCCTGTCCTCCAGCGTGAAGGACGATCCGGCGCTGCGCATGCTGCGCGCGGTCGGCAATGCCCGCCGCACGCTGCGCGCCGGCTTCACCACCGTGCGCAACCTGGGCCTGTTCGTGAAGACCGGCGGCTACCTGCTGGACGTGGCGCTCGGCAAGGCGATCGATGCGGGATGGATCGAGGGACCCCGGATCGTCCCGGCCGGCCACGCCATCACGCCCACCGGCGGCCACCTGGATCCGACCATGTTCTCCGCCTTCGCCCCCGACGTGCTGAAGCTGACCCTCGAGGAGGGCATCGCCAACGGCGTCGACGAGGTCCGCAAGGCGGTGCGCTACCAGATCAAGCACGGCGCCCAGCTGATCAAGATCTGCGTCTCCGGCGGCGTCATGTCGCTCACCGGAGCACCTGGGGCGCAACACTATTCGGACGAGGAACTGCGCGCGATCGTGGACGAGGCGCACCGGCGCGGCCTGAAGGTCGCCGCCCACACGCACGGCGCGGACGCGGTCAAGCACGCCGTCGCGGCGGGTATCGACTGCATCGAGCACGGCTTCCTGATCGACGACGAGACCATCAAGCTGATGCTCGAGGCGAACACCTGGCTGGTGCCGACCACCCGGCTGGCCGACGCGATGGACATGTCCAAGGCCGACGAGGCGCTGAAGGCCAAGGCGGCCGAGATGTTCCCGAAGGCACGCGCCTCGGTCAAGGCGGCCTACGAGGCCGGCGTGCGGATCGCGGTCGGCACCGACGCCCCCGCGATCCCGCACGGGCGCAACGCCGACGAGCTGGTGGCACTGGTCGAACGCGGGCTGAGCCCGGCCGACGTACTGCGGGCGGCGACCGTGAACGCCGCCGACCTGATCGACGCACCCGACCGCGGCCGGCTGGCCGAGGGGCTGCTCGCCGACATCATCGCGGTCCCCGGAGATCCCTTGCGGGACATGACCGTCACCCGGGACGTGCGGTTCGTGATGAAGGGCGGCAAAGTCATGAAAGGCGGCACAGCCGATGTCGAGAAGCGATGACCTGCTCGAGATCCAGCAGACCCTCGCCCGCTACACGGTGACCATCACCAAGGGCGACATCGACGGGCTGCTGGCGGTGTTCACCCCCGACGGCACCTACAGCGCCTTCGGCGACACCTACACCCTGGACCTGTTCCCGGACCTGGTCGCGGCCGCCCCGAAGGGCCTGTTCCTCACCGGCACACCGGCTCTCGACATCGACGGCGACACCGCCACCGGCACCCAACCGCTGTGCTTCATCGACCACAGCACGCACGACATGCGCATCGGGTACTACACCGACACCTACGCGCGCACGGCCGACGGCTGGCGGATCCGCACGCGGCGGATGACCTTCATCCGCCGCAACGGCGACCACGACTCGGGCATCCCGCACGCTTTCGAGCGCACCCGCGGCTGACGGACACGCCGCGGCACAACAGAACTCACGGAACGAAACACGGAGGACGCCCGATGGCGAAGGCACTCGCGCCAGAGGTCTCGACCTGGCCCGACCGGAACCCGCAGTTGATCGGCAGCCGCTGCGACGCGTGCGCCGCGACCACCTGGCCCCGGCAGCCGCGCTGCCCGCGCTGCAGCGCGCCGGACATGACCGACCTGCTGCTCCCCCGGCGCGGCACGCTGATCGCCTGGACCACACAGGGATTCGTGCCGAAGCTGCCGTACGCCGGCAAGGAGAACGCCGACAACTTCGAGCCGTTCGGCATCGGCCTCGTCCAGCTCGGCGAGGACGTGCGCGTGGAAACCCGGCTGACCGAGGCGGATCCGGAGGTGCTGCGCTTCGGCATGGACGTCGAGCTGACCTTCGTCCCGCTCTACGTCGACGACTCCGGCGAAGAGGTCCTCACCTGCGCATTCACCCCGGTCGCCTAGGCCGCACGAAAAGGCTTGGCAAGAAGGAGCTTTGAGATGAACGACGTTGCCATCATCGGCGTGGGCCTGCATCCGTTCGGCCGATTCCCCAAGACCGCCATCGAGATGGGCGCCGAGGCGATCCAGCTCGCGCTCGGCGACGCCGGCGTGCAGTGGAAGGACATCCAGTTCGGGTTCGGCGGCAGCTACGAGGTGAGCAACCCGGACGCCGTCACCCGGCTGGTGGGACTCACCGGAATCCCGTTCACCAACGTGTTCAACGCGTGCGCGACCGCGGCCAGCTCGATCGAGCAGACCGCCGAGGCGATCCGGTCGGGCCGCTACGACATCGGCATCGCGGTCGGCATGGACAAGCATCCGCGCGGCGCGTTCACCGACGACCCGGCCAAGCTCGGCCTGCCGTCCTGGTATGCGGAGAACGGGCAGTTCGTCACCACGAAGTTCTTCGGGATCAAGGCGAATCGCTATATCCACCAGCACGGCATCTCGCAGCGCACGCTCGCCAAGGTGGCCGCCAAGAACTTCCGCAACGGGGCGATGAACCCGAACGCCTTCCGCCGCAAGCCGATCGCCGAGGACGACATCCTCTCCTCCACGGTGCTGAACTATCCGCTGACGCAGTACATGTTCTGCTCGCCCGACGAGGGCGCCGCCGCCGTGATCATGTGCCGCGGCGATCTCGCCGCCCGCTACACCTCGAAGCCGATCTACCTGCGCTCGACGGCCATCCGCACCCGCCGCTACGGCGCCTACGAGGTGCACAGCACCTGGGCGGCCATCGATGAGGACGTCTCGCCGACGGTGTACGCCTCGCGCGCCGCCTACGAGGCGGCCGGCGTCGGTCCCGAGGACGTCGGCGTCGCCCAATTGCAGGACACCGACGCGGGTTCGGAGGTCATTCACATGGCCGAGAACGGTTTCTGCGCCGACGGCGATCAGGAGAAACTGCTCGCCGAGGGTGCGACCGAGATCGGCGGACGGATTCCGGTGAATACCGACGGCGGCCTCATCGCCAATGGCGAACCCATCGGCGCCTCCGGTATTCGGCAGGTCTACGAACTCGTGCTGCAACTGCGCGGACACGCCGGCGACCGGCAGGTCCCCGGACGGCCGACGGTGGGGTATGCCCAGGTCTACGGCGCTCCCGGCACCGCCGCGGCATCGGTGTTGACCACCTGATCCCGCACCGTGCCGAGCACCTGATCCCACACTGTGCCGAGCACCTGATCTCGCACTGTGCTGAGCACTTGATCGGACGGGAAAAGGACAGATCCGTCCGAGAGTATCATTCTCATGATTTAGAAATAAGAATCTAGTGAATGATCGTGGACACACGACCTGGTAACCGAGTATCACGTCATTCTCCGGTACAGTGCGATCATGTTCTCTTCACGTGACCGAGGACCGTGGCGCCTGTGACCAGTCCGAGCGAAGAGCCCGCGTGGAAACAGCGTGCCGTCGAGCGCTCGCTGCGCACCGCCAAGCGGCGGGCCGAGCAGCGCGTGCAGAAGTTCCTCGACGCCGCCCAGGCCATCATCACCGAGAAGGGCACTACCGACTTCACCGTGCAGGAGGTGGTGGACCGCTCGCGGCAGTCGCTGCGCAGCTTCTACCTGCAGTTCGACGGTAAACACGAGCTGCTGCTCGCGCTGTTCGAGGATGCGCTGAACCGCACCGCCGAACAGCTGCGCGCCGCGGCCGACGGGAAGAAGAAGCCCCTGGACAAGCTCCAGGTCACCGTCGAGTTGCTGTTCGAGCTGTGCCGCCCCGATCCGGCCGCGCAGCGCCCGCTGTTCACCGATTTCGCCCCGCAGCTGCTGCTGTCACACCCCACCCAGGTCAGGGTCGCGCACGCGCCGCTGCTGGCGCTGTTCACCGAGCTGATGGAGGGCGCCGACCGGGCCGGTCAGCTGCGCGCGGGCCTCGAGCCGCACCGGGCGGCCGCCATGGTGATGCAGACCGTGATGTTCACGGCGCAGTCGGCCGGCAGCGCCGACGACGAGAGCCTCGCGCAGAATCCGCTTACCGCCGGTGAGGTCTGGGACTTCTGCTCCCGGGGGTTTGCCACGAAGTGAGAACCGGGTTCTCGCGGTAGGCCGAGGGCGTTCGGCGGGTCACCACTCGTCGGCGTTCTCGAACTGAGTCGCCGAGTCCCGCAGATTCGTGGCGTTGTCGTCGAAGACGGTGACCAGGTTCTTCAGGCTGTCGAACGTGTTGTCCCGCCCGGCCAGATAGCCCTTCTCGCCCTCGGCGAACTGCTTGCCGGTCTTGTCGTGGCCCCACGGTTCACCCTTGCTCTCCGCATTGCCCCGCAGGGTGTCCAGGATGGAGCGGGTGCGGTCCGCGATATCCTCGAATTCGTCTGCGGCGCGGCGTAATCCCTCGGGGTCGACCTCTACCGGATCGCTCATGGCAGTGCTCCGTCCGTGTTCACAAGTTGGGCCCGAAGTCCGTCCGCTTGGGGTCCGGCGCATCGTCCGGCGGTTCGGAGGCCGGGCGCTTGCGATCGGCCCACGGAGTGTAGTGGTTGTCCGCGAGCGACAGATGGAGGGGATCGCCGGTGGTGTGCGGCTCGGGCCAGAGGGGCTCCATCGTGTGGACGCCGTCGGCCGTGTGGATCACCAGGGGCCGGCCGAGGGCCGAGGCCACCAGGCGCGGCACCAGATCTCCGGCGTCGGTGTCCCAGTTGCCCGTCAGGGCGATGGTGCCGACCAGCTCGTTGATATCCGTGCCGTGCGCCGTCGCGTAGTCGGAGACGCGCCCGAGGTTCTCCGGGCGCATCGTCCACTCCAGAACCTGATTGCGAAGGCCGAGTGCCGTACCGCTGTCGACGTCGTTGCCCCACGTCGCGTTGATCGCGTGGTACAGGCAGTCGCCGTCCGCCGGGATGACCGGCTGCTCGGACCTGACATCGGCCAGCAGCCCACCGAGGCGCTGCCGCGTATCCGGGCCGTAGAGTGTCAGCGCGGCGGGGCCGGTCACGGACACACTGCCGAATTTCGGTAGATGGCCGAGATCCACCGCGACGACTCCGCCGCGAGGCGGAACGGTCATGTCCCCGGGGTCGTCGGCTCGCTGGGGATCCGGGACGAGGTCGGTGCCGGGACTCCTGCGCCATTTGTCGCCGTTGGCCATCGTCCAGTACTCGGTGCCGTCGGGATCCTGGCGCAGGCGCCTGCCGTCCGGGAAGGCCTGGAACTCGGTACCGTCGGGGTTCTCCCGGTAACGGATGCCGTCCGGCGATATTCCGTAGAGGGTGCCGTCGGAGAGCACGAGTTCTTGGTCGCCATTGGCCAACCGCCGGTATTCGGTGCCGTCCGCATCGGTGCGGAACCGGTCGCCGTCCTCGTCGTGCTGGTATTCGTGATCGGAACCGTCCGGGTCGTACCGGTATTCGACGCCGTCGACGGGTCCGGGATACCTGCCGTTATGGTTCCACGGGTTCTCCAGCAACAACCGCACCGGATCGCCGGCGGCGTCGCGCTCGACGCCCACGACCGCATACGCATGCCCGCCCACCAGGCCCGGCACCGCGGTCCTGTTTTCCAGCCCCTGGCCGAATCGTCTCGTCCCCATCGTGACCGGGGTGTCGTGTTGTAGCGCGTAGTCGATGCGATCTGCGAACCAGCGGGAGAAGTGCTCGTATTGCCGCGGCATCACCCGGTTCTCGACCTCGCCGCCGGAAAGGCTTCGGTGGTAATCGACCAGGTGCTGCTTCTCGGTATCCCAGCGCCCAGAGAAGCGCTCGTCGAGATAGCCGCGCAACCCGGCGGGCGAGGCGAGGTCCCGATGCTGCACGAAGTGGTCCATGGCCTGACGGAAGCCCGCCGGATCCGTTTGGTACTGCTGCTGCAAGTGCTGCCGGGTGGTCGTTATCAGCTGAAGTCGCTGCTGCCGCCAGTGGTCGTACGTATCGGCCACGTTCCGAGCGAATTCCGGGTCACCGCCCGTCAATTCGTGCATCGTATCGGCATCGAACCGGAGCGGATGCACCAGGTCGTTGTCTCCGACGGCCCGAACCGGCTGCTGAAACCAGCCGCCTGCCGACTCGTGGAAGCCCATGCCCAGATGTTCCGCGGCGGCGAACGGCATGCCGCCCTGGCTGCTTCCGTGATATCCGTCGCCGTTGCCGAAGCGTTGTGCGTAGGCCTTCCCGATCATCGACGCCCACAACGGCTCTCCGGGGTTGTGGAGCACGAAGTACCCGGTCTCGCTGCGCGGTAGCACATGGATCTGTTTTTCGACGCGAACCCATTCGGGCCTGCCGTCGGCGAAGAACCGGACACTGACGGTGCCGTCACCGTGGTCGTGCACGATCTCGCGAAGCGCGCCCGGGTTGTGGATCGCGAGATTCTTCAGCTCGGCGAACAGAAAGCAATCGCCCGCCGCGTTCTGGCGGACATCCTCCGGCCTCGGGCCCGCGGGACCGAACAACGGATCCTGGTACCTGTCGGCGAGATCGGGCAGGCTCACCAGGCCGTCCGGATCGGCGACCCGGACCCATTCGGAGTCGCGGCCACCCACCCGCGGGTGCTTGATCCACTTCGACGTCCCGCCCGCGCTCGTCGCGACGATCGTGGATCCGTTCGGCAGATGCACGACCCGGGGGCTGTTCCGGCCGTCGACGCCGCGGAACCGAATCTGGCCGCCCGGCACGTTCCAGCTCAGACGGCCGAGACCGCCGGGGTGGCCCGGCGGGTCGTAGGTGAAGTCACGGACCAGACTGGGCGACACATACCTGTACTGACCGGACGGCTGCGGGATCGCGTAGGTGGGGCGCCCGTTGTTCCCCGGGACGAGTATCGCGGGGCTCTGTGCGGCGGCCGACAGCCGGAGCACCTGACCGGTGTGGTCGATGAGGGTGAGCGTATCGCCTCCGGCATCACGTATTCGCGGCACCTGCACCGGAACCGGCACAAGGGGCATCCGCCGCACCCGGTCCTGCGGCGAAAGATTGTGCAACAGCTCGTTCTCCGACAGGGTCGGCCGTTCCAGCCCCGTCCGATCGAAATGAGCACGCGCGGGGACGGTGCTATCGCCCGGATCCGTACTCAGCTGCTCGAGCAGATCGGCGCCGAAATACGTATCACCCTCCTCAGGGTCGAACACCGGGTCCTGCCGAGAACCGCCCGGGTCGAATGTCTTGTCCGGTACGTGGTCGTCCAGGTCGTCCATATCGGTCGAGTCGTCGAGATCCTCGAATTCCGGTGTGCGCGAGGAGTTCGCGTCGTCCGGCCGGTGCGGAGCCGACGGGGTCGGCGGTGCCGACGGGGTCGGCGGTGCCGAAGGAGCCGACAGAGTCGACGGGGTCGGCGGTGCCGACACGGCCTGGTCGGCCGGCAGCGGGCCGTAGAGTCCGTGCGCACCGGCGCCGGTCACATTCATGCCCTTGAATTTCGGCAGATGCCGGAGATCCACCGCGATGACTCCGCCGCGAGGCGGCACGACTATATCCCTCGGGGCATCGACTCGCTGAGGATCCGGGACCAGATTCGCATCGGTGGGGCCCTTGCTCCATTTGCCGCCGTCGGGCATCGTCCAGTATTCGATGCCGGAGTCCCTGCGGAGGCGGTGGCCGTCCGGGAAGATCTGGAACTCCGTGCCGTCGGGGTTGTGCCGGTAACGGATGCCGCCCGGCGACATTCCGTAGCGGGTGCCGTCGGCGAGCACGACCTCTTGCCCACCATCGGCCAACTTCCAATACTCCGTACCATCCGCATCGATACGCAACCGGTCGCCATCCGGCGTGGAATGGTATTCGTGATCGGGAGCGCCCGGGTCGTACCGGTATTCGATGCCGTCGACGGGGTCGGGATACCTGCCGTTGCTGTTCCACGGATTCTCCAACAGCACCCGCACCGGATCACCGTGCGCGTCACGCTCGAGGCCCACGACCGAATACGAATGTCCGCCCACCAGGCCCGGCACCGCGGTCGTATTTTCCCGTCCCACGCCGAATCGGTTCGTCGACAACGTAACCACGGTGTCGTGCCGCATCGCGTAGTCGATGCGATGCGCGAGCCAGCGTGCGACGTGCTCGTACCGCTGCGGCATCACCCGCTGCTCGACCTCGCCCTCCTCCAGGCTCCGGAAGTAGTCGGTCAGATGCTGCTTCTCGGTATCCCAGCGCCCGGGGAAACGCTGGTCGAGGTAACCCCGGAACCCGTCGGGAGAACCGAAGTCCCGGTGCTGCTTGAAGTGGTCCCAGGCCCTGTCCCGGGTCGATCGATCCGTCGCGTACCGCCGCTCCAGATGCTGCCGGGTGGACGTGCGCAGCTGATCTCGCTGCTCCCGCCAATGGTCGTAGGTATCGGCCACGGCGCGAGCGAATTCCGGGTCACCACCGACCAATTCATGCATTGTGTCGGCATCGAACCGGAGCGGATGCAACCAGCCGGTATCCCCGACGGCGCGGACCGGCTGCTGGAACCAGCCGTCGCCGGACTGCTGGAAACCCTTACCCAGGTGTTCCGCGGCGACGGACGCCTTGCCCCCACGGATTCGGTGGTACCCGTCGCCCTCGCCGAAACGCTGGGCGTAGGCCTTCTCGATCATCGAGGCCCACAACGGCTCTCCGGGGTTGTGGCGCACGAAATGCCCGGTCTCGCTGCCCGGCGACACATAGATCTGTTTTTCGACGCGGACCCACTCGGGCTTGCCGTCGACGAAGAACCGGACAGCGGCAGTACCGTCACCGTGGTCGTGCACGATCTCGCGAAGCGCATCCGGATCGTGCGCCGCGAGATTCTTCAGGTTGACGAGCAGATAGCAGTCGCCCGCCTTGCCCTGGCGAACGTCCTGCGGTGCCGGGCCGTCCGGACCGAACAGCGGATCCCGGTGCCTGTCGGCAAGATCGAGCGGGCGCGACAAGACGTCATCCGGATCGGCGACCCGAACCCAGTCGAAGTCCAGACCGCCCAGACGCGGGTGCTTGATCCACTTCGACCCCCCGCCCGCGCTCGTCGCGATCATCGTGGATCCGCCCCGCATCCGCATCGGGACGGTGTTGTTCTGGTTGTCGATGCCGAGAATCCGGACCTCGCCGTGCGGCACGTCCCAGCTCAGCCTGCCGGTACCGCCGGTGTTGCCCGGCGGGTGATAGGTGAAGTCACGGACCAGATCGGCCGCCACGTACCTGCTCTGACCGGACCCCTGCGGGATCTCGTAGTAGTCGCGCCCGTCGTTCCCCGCGACCAATGTCGCGGGCACCGGGCTGCCCGGGTCGGTCGGCAGCCGAACCGGCTCATCGTTGCGGTCGTAGAGGATGAGCGTATCGACGCCGCCGTCCCGAGTGCGCGGCACCTGGACCGACACCGGCACCACCGGCACCCGCCGCGCCCGCTCGTCCGGCGAAAGATTGTGCAGCAGTTCGCTGTCCGGCAGGGTCGGCCGCTCCAGCCCGGGCTGGTCGAAACGAGGACGAGCGACAACCGTCGTCCCCTCGAGATCGGTACCCAGCTTCTCCAGCAGATCGGCACCGAAATACGTGTCACCGTCCTCCGGCTCGAACCACCGGTTCCCGTCCCCGGCGTCACCGGTGGAACGGTCGGGCCGCGGGCCGCCCACCGGCGGATCCGAGGATGTCGGCTGCGTCGACGCGGGCGGATCGGCCGACGCCGGGCCGTACAGTCCGTGCGCACCGGCACCGGTCACATGGAGTCCACCGCGCACGAACTTCGGTAGATGACGCAGGTCCACCGCGAGGAGTCCGCCGCGCGGTGGCACGGTCGCGTCGCGTCCGTCGTCGACCCGCTGCGGATCCGGGACCCAACCGGGACCGCCGGGACCCTTCCGCAGCTTGGCGCCATCGGCCATCGTCCAATACTCGGTACCACCGGAATCCCTGCGATACCGCGAGCCGTCCGGGGATGTCCGGACCTCGGTGCCGTCCGGGTCCTTCCGATAACGGGTGCCGTCGGGAAGCATCCCGTACCGAGTGCCGTCCGGAAGCTGTACCCCCTGCTTCCCCTCCGCGGACCACCAGTACCGGTTGCCGTCCTCATCGACACGGAACCGGCCACCATCCCGCGACGGCCGGTACTCGTCACGGGAAACCGCATCGTAGCGGTACTCGATACCGTCGACGGGCCGAGGGTACGCACCGTTGTGATTCCACGGATTGTCCAGCACCATCGCCACCGGATCACCCGAGCTGTCCCGCTCGATACCCACGACGGAATATCCGTGCCCGCCCACCAGGCCCGGAACGGCCTTCACATTCTCCCGGCCACTGCCGAACGGGCTCGTCCCCAGCGAGACCGAACTGCCGTGCCGCAGAGCGTAATCGATGCGATTACCGACCCAGCGCGAGACGGTGTCGTATCTCTGCCCGAGCACTCGCTGCTCGATCGGACCGGCCCAGGTGCTCGAATAATATTCGGCCAGCCGATCCTTCTCGTCCTTCCAGAAGTTGTTCTCCGGTGTGCCGGGTAGCTTCGCGTCGAGATACCGGATGAAACCGGATTTCGAGGTGACGTTCTTGTACTGCTTCGACGACGCGATGAAGTCATCGGCGGTTTCGGACGCCGCGCGAGCGAACTCGATGTCCCCACCGACCAATTCATGCAGTGTATCGGTATCGAACCGGAGCGGATGTATGAAGTAGGAGTCCCCGACGGCACGCACCGGCTGCTGAAACCAGCCCTCGTCGGATTCGTAGAATCCCTTACCCACGCGCTCCCCGGCGATGTACGAGAGACCGCCCCGGATTCGCGTATACCCTTCGTCGCCGCCGAAACGCTGCGCGTACGCCTTCTCCACCATCGTCGGCCACAACGGCTGCCCCGGCTCGTGGTGCACGAAGAACCCGGTTTCACTGTCCGGCGGCACATAGACCTGCTTCTCGACACGCTCCCAGGTGTACCGACCGTCGGCGAAGAACCGCACGCCGACCGTACCGTCCCCGTAATCGTGCAGGATCTCATCGAGCGCATCCGGGTTGTGCTCCGCGAGATTCCTCAGCTCGGTCAGCAGATAACAGTCGCCCGCCTTGCCCTGACGAACGTCCTGCGGCTCGGGGCCATGCGGGCCGAACAACGGATCGCCATGCCTGTCGGCGAGAACCGGTCCGGCCAGCACGTCGTTCGGGTCCGGAATCCGATACCATTCGGCGTTCTCGTGCTTGATCCATTTCTCCCCCTTCCCCGCGGCCATCCCGACCATCGTCGCCCCCCGGTTCAGGTGCAGGACGGTCGGGTTCTTCCGGCTGTCGAAGCCGGTGAACCGAACCTGGCCGCGGGGCACGTCCCAGCTCAGCCTCCCGAAACTACTCATCGGGGCCAGCGGTTGAAAGGTGAAATCCCCGACCAGCTCGGTCGGGAAGTATTGTTTCGGGTCGGACCCGCGGATCTCGTAGCAGTCGCGCCCATCCCTCGTGACGTGCCGCACGGTCATCGACCCCGCGGTCGGCAGTTGATGACCCGCGCCCTTGTGGTCGACCAGGATGACCGTATCGCCGCCGGCGGTCCGAGTGTCCGGCACGCCCATCGCCACCGGGACGGCCGGCAACTGCCGCGTCTTGTCCTCTTCCGAAAGGTTGTGCCGCAATTCGGCTTCCGAAAGCGGCGCTACTTCCGGGGGCTCCGCGAAACGGGTCCGGACAGGAGGGACCGTACCGTCGAGATCGGTACCCAGCTTCTCCAGTAGATCGGCACCGAAATACGTGTCGCCGTCCTCGGGCTCGAATACCGAATCCCGCCGGGACTCCCCCGGGTCGAACGGCTTGTCCGGTGCCGGGGCCTCCGAGTCCTGTTGCCGCGGACCGACATTCGATGTGCGCGGGAGGTTCGCCTCGGGCGCGTGGGGAGTCGGCGGGGTCGGACCGGGCGGCTGGAGCGCCGGACCGTAGAGCCCGCGCCCACCGGGGCCGCCCACCTTGATGACGCCGAATTTCGGGAGATGGCGCAGGTCCACGGCGACGACTCCACCGCGCGGCGGAATGGTCATATCCCTCGGATCATCGACTCGCTGAGGGTCCGGGACGACGTTCGGATCGTGGGGATCCTTGCGCCATCTGCTGCCGTCCGCCGCCGTCCGGTACTCGGTACCGTCGGGACCTATCCGGAGACGACGGCCGTCCGGGTAGGCCCGGAACTCGGTGCCGTCGGGGTCGTTCCGATACCGGGTGCCGCTCGGGAACATGCGGTAGCGCGTACCGTCCGGCAGTCGGAGATCTTCCATACCATCGCGGTACCGCCGATACCGGGTGCCGTCCGCCTCGGTCCGGGACCGGCCGCCCTGCCGGTACTCGTATTCGTGGGCGGGAGCACCCGGGTCGTAACGGTATTCGATGCCCGGGACGGGCGTCGGATACTTGCCGTTCTCGTTCCACGGGTTCTCCAGCAGGACCCGCACCGGATTGCCGTCGGTGTCACGCTCGACGCCCACGACCGAATACTCGTGCGTGCCCACCAGGCCCGGCACCGCGAACGGATCCTCCGCTCCCCGGCCGAACAGGCGCGTCGACATCGTGAACACGCTGCCGCGCCGCAGCGCGTAGTCGATACGATCCGCGAACCAGCGCGAGGCGTGCTCGTACTGCCGTGGCAGCACCCGGTTCTCGGCCGGGCCGTCCGACAGACTCCGGAAATAGTCGGTCAGGTTCTGCTTCTCGGTATCCCAGCGCCCGGGGAAGCGGTCGTCGAGATAGCTGCGGAATCCAGTGGGCGTCAGGAGATCCTGACTCTGCATGAAGTGGTTGAATGCCTGGTTCCAGGCCACCGGATCGTTCGGGTGCTGCTGACTCAACTGCTGCGCGATGGCTTGTCGCACCCGATTCACCTGCTGCAACCAATGGTCGTAGGTGTCGGCCGCTTGCCGGGCGAAATCGAGGTCGCCACCGATCAATTCGTGCATCGTATCGGCATCGAACCGGAGCGGATGCAGGAAATCGAGGTCGGCGACGGTGCGAACCGGCTGCTGAAACCCGCCGTCGCCGGACTGGTGGAAATCCTTACCCAGGTACTCCGTGGCGACCCAGGAACGACCGCCGATTCCGATTTTGTAGTACCCCTCGCCCGCACCGAAGCGCTGCGCATAGGCCTTCTCGATCATCGACGCCCACAACGGCTCCCCCGGCTCGTGACGCACGTAGTGACCGGTCCGGCTGCCCGGCGACACATAGATCTGCTTCTCGACGCGCACCCACTCGTACCTGGGGCGGACATCGGGATCAGCCTCGCGGTCGACCATGAACCGGACACTCACGGTGCCGTCCCGATGGTCGTGCACGATCTCGCGGATCGCGTCCGGATTGTGGGTCGCGAGACTCTTCAGATCGGCGAGCAGATAGCAGTCACCCGCCTTGCCCTGGCGAACCTCCTCCGGCCGCGGCCCCGCGGGACCGAACAACGGATCCTGATGCCTGTCGGCGAGATCGGGCAGGCGCGGTAGCACGTCGCCGGGATCGGCGACCCAGACCCAGGCCGGAGGCTGACCCCCCACATACGGGTACTTGATCCACTTCCCTCCACTCGTCTTCCCCGCGACGATCGTGGACCCGCCCAACAGGTGTATCGCGGTGGGAACGTTGTTCATGTCGACGCCGAGGAAACCGATCCTGCCGTTCGGGACGTTCCAGCTCAGCGTGCCGGTGTTGGGGTTCGGACTTCCGGGGTTCGGATGATAGGTGAAGTCGGGGACCAGATCGGCGGACACGGTGACGTACTGCCCGGACGGCTGCTGGATCGCGTAGTGGGCGCGGCCGTCGTATCCGGTGAACAGCATCGCGGGACTGCCGTTCGATGTGCTCGGCAGCTGCACCGCCAGGCCGCTGTGATCGACCAGGATCAGCGTATCGCCGCCGGGCTGCCGAGTCGGCGGCACCTCGACCGACACCGGCAGCACCGGCAGCTGCTGCGCCCGATCCTGCGGCGAAAGATTGTGCAGCAGTTGGTTTTCCTGCAGATTCGGCGGGGCCAGCCCCCGCTCGTCGAAGTGGGGGCGGCCGACGGTCGTGCTGCCACCGAGGTCGGTCCCCAGCTGTTCGAGCAGATCGGCGCCGAAATACGTGTCGCCATCCATCGGTTCGAAGGGCGAATCCCGCTGCGGCCCTTCCGGTTCGAAGAGCCCGCCCAGTACTCGATCCTCCGGGCCGTCGAGCAACGGCTGATTCCGGTCGGTGCCTCGCGGGTCGCCGGAACCGTCGAACCGCGATGTGCGCGGGAGGTCCGCCGGCGGGTGCGGGGCCGGCGGTGCCGACGCGGCCGGGGTGGTCGCCGGGCCGTAGAGTCCGTGCGCACCGGCGCCGCTCACATCGAAGCCGCGGAACTTCGGCAGGTGGCGCAGATCCACCGCGACGACTCCGCCGCGCGGCGGAATGGTCATATCCTTCGGATCGTCGACTCGCTGAGGGTCCGGGACGAGGGTGGTATCGGTGCGGCCCTTGATCCATTGGCTACCGTCGGCCAGCGTCCAGTACTCGGTGCCACCGGAATCCCGGTGCAGGCGACGGCCGTCCGGGAAGGCCCGGTACTCGCTGCCGTCGGGGTTCCTCCGGTACCGAGTGCCGTTCGGGTCCATGCGGTAGCGGGTACCGTCCGGCAGCCCCACCTGTTGCAGGCCGTCGGGAGACCGGAAATACCGGGTTCCGTCCGGATCGACGCGGTACCGGCCGCCGCGCTCCGGCGTCCGGTACTCGTGCTCGGGACCGCCCGGGTCGTAACGGTATTCGATACCGGAGATGGGATCGGGATAGGTGCCGTTGTCGCTCCACGGATTTTCCAGCAGCACCCGCACCGGATCGCCGTGGCCGTCGCGCTCGATGCCCACGACCGAATACGCGTGCGTGCCCACCAGACCCGGAACCGCGAACGGGTCTTCCCGCCCCCGGCCGAATCGGTTCGTCCACAGGGAGACCACGGTGCCGCGCCGCAGCGCGTAGTCGATGCGGTCCGCGACCCAGTGCGAGATGTGCTCGTATTGCCGCGGCAGCACCCGGTTCTCGACCGGGCCGCTCGACAGGGTTCGGACGTAGTCGGTCAGGTGCTGTTTCTCGGCGTCCCAGCGCCCGGGGAAGCGCTGGTCGAGATAGCCGCGGAACCCGTCGGGCGAGGCGAGGTCCCGGTTCCGCATGAAGTGGTCCCAGGCCCGGTCGTGGGCCTGGAGATCCCACGGGTGCTGCTGGTCGATGTGCTGCTTGGTGGTCGTCCGCAGCTGATCTCGCTGCTGCTCCCAGTGGTCGTAGCTATCGGCCACAGCGCGGGCGAATTCGCCGTCACCACCGGTCAGTTCGTGCATCATATCGGCATCCAGCCGCAGCGGATGCAAGAACTCCCGGTCCGAGACGGCGCGAACCGGCTGCTGAATCCCGTCGTCGCCCGACTGGTAGAAACCCTTACCCAGGCGCTCCGCGGCCACCGACGGATCGCCGCCCAGGCCGATCAGGTGGTAGCCGTCACCCTTACCGAAATGCTGTGCGTAGGCCTTCTCGATCATCGACGCCCACAACGGATCTCCGGGCTTGTGTAGCACGAAGTGACCGGTATCGCTGTCCGGCGACACATAGATCTGCTTCTCGACGCGCACCCACTCGGGCTTGCCGTCGGCGAAGAACCGGACACTCACGGTGCCGTCACCGTGGTCGTGCACGATCTCCCGGATCGCGTCCGGGTTGTGGGTGGCGAGATTCTGCATGTCGGTGAGCAGATAACAATCGCCCGCCCTGCCCTGGCGAACCTCCCCCGGCTTCGGGCCGCCGGGACCGAACAGCAGATCCTGGTGTCTGCCGACGAGATCGGGCAGCCGCGTCAGCACATTCTCCGGATCGGCGACCCGGACCCACTCGAAGGTGCGATTGTTCACATGCGGGTACTTGATCCACTTCGCTCCCCCGCCCGCGCCCTTCGCGACCATCACCGACCCGCCCTGCAGGTCCATGACCTTGGGATTGTTCTGCTCGTCGAGGCCGAGGAACCGGACCTTGCCGCGCGTCAGGTCCCAGCTCAGCCTTCCGACGCCGCCGTGGGGGTCCGAGTTGTTGGGGTCCGGGTGATACGTGAAATCGTGGACCAGATCGGCCGGCACGTAGGCGTACTGCCCGTAGGACTGCTCGATCGCGTAGTGGTCGCGCCCGTCGTGGCCCGGGACGAATATCGCGCGCCTGCTCGACACGAGCGGCAGGGGCACCGGCTGACCGTTGCGGTCGACCAGGATCAGCGTATCGCCGCCGCCGGCGTCCCGCGTGTCCGGCACCTGCACCGACACCGGCACAACCGGCAGGTGCTGCGCCCGGTCCTGCTGCGAAAGATTGTGCAGCAGTTGACTTTCCGTCAGACTCGGCCGTTCCAGCCCGGGCTGGTCGAAATGCGTCCGGCCGACGGTGGTGCTGCCGTCGAGATCGGTAGCCAACTTCTCCAGCAGATCGGCACCGAAATACGTGTCGCCGTCCTCGGGCTCGAGCACCGAATCCTGCCGCGGGCTTCCCAGGTCCGCCGGGCCGTCTACCGGAGTTCGCGGAACGCCGGCAACGTCCTGCGCGGGCGGAGCCGACGAGATCGGCGGTGCCGAGGTGGCCGGATCGCCCACCGACGGCCCGTACAGGCCGTGCGCGGCCGCGCCGAACACGCTGATCTGGCGGAATTTCGGCAGGTGCCTGAGTTCCACCGCCAGGACTCCGCCGCGCGGCGGAACCGTCCTGTCCCGCGGATCGTCGACTCGCCCGGGGTCGGGGACCCGATCGGCATCGGCCGGGCCCTTGCGCCAGGTGCTGCCGTCGTCCATCGTCCAGTACTCGGTGCCCTCGCGATCCACGCGGACGCGCCCGCCGTCCGGGAACGCCCGGAACTCGGTGCCGTCCGGATCCGTCCGGTACCGCACGCCGTCCGGACCCATTCCGTAGCGCGTGCCGTCGGGCAGCCGGAGCTGTTGCCCGCCGTCGGCGAACCTCCGGTATTCGGTACCGTCCGCGTCGGTACGAAACCGGCTGCCGTCCCCGTCGACTCGGTATTCGTGGTCGGAACCGCCCGGGTCGTACCGGTATTCGATGCCGTCGACAGGCCGGGGATACTTTCCGTTGTCGTTCCACGGGTTCTCCAGCACGACACGTACCGGATCGCCGTGGCTGTCACGCTCCACGCCCACGACCGAATACCCGTGTCCCCCCACCAAACCCGGCACGGCGGTCGTGTTCTCCGGCCCACCGAAAAGGTCCCCGAATCGGTTCGTCGACAACGTGATCGAGCCGCCGCGCTGCAGCGCATAGTCGATACGATCGGTGAGCCAGCGCGAGACGTGCTCGTATCGGGGCGGCATCACCCGCTGCTCGACCTCACCCGCCTGGAGGCTACGGAAATAATCGACCAGATTATCCTTCTCGGATTCCCAGCGACCGGGAAAACGCTGATCGAGATAGCCGCGGAACCCCTCGGGCGAGGCGAGATCCTCATGCTCGCCGAGACGCCTTCGTTCCTGGAAGCTGTTCTCTCGCAGCTGATCTCGCTGCTGCTCCCAGTGAGCGTAGGTATCGGCCACGCTGCGCGCGAAATCGGGGTCACCACCGGTCAACTCGTGCACTGTGTCGGCATCGAACCGGAGCGGATGCAACCAGCCGGTATCCCCGACGGCGCGGACCGGCTGCTGATACCAACCGTCGCCGGGCTGTTGAAATCCTCTGCCCAGGTGTTCCGCGGTGGTGGCCGGCCAGCCGCCCCCGGAAATCGAGACATACCCGTCGCCCGCACCGAAGCGCTGGGCGTAGGCCTTCTCGATCATCGACGGCCACAACGGCTCTCCCGATTCGTGGCGCACGAAATACCCGGTCCGGCTGCCCGGGGAAACATAGATCTGTTTCTCGACACGAACCCACTCGGGTTTACCATCGGCGAAAAACCGCACGCTGACGGTACCGTCACCGTGGTCGTGCACGATCTCCCGGATCGCACCGGGATTATGAGTCGCGAGATTCTTCAACTCCACGAGCAGATAACAATCGCCTGCCTGGCCCTGGCGAACCTCCTCCGGCTTCGGGCCGGCCGGGCCGAACAACGGGTCCCGATGCCTGTCGGCGAGATCGAGCATGCCGAATACGTTGTTCGGATCGGCGATCCGAACCCACTCGGAGTTCAGGCCGCCCCGGAGAGAGGGCTTGAACCACATCTCCCCTTGTCCCCCGCTCCTCGCGACCAGCGTGGACAGGTTCAATATCGGCACGGACTTGCGATAGTTCCGGTCGTCGATGGTGAGAACCCGAGTCTCGCCGAGCATCCTGTTCCAGCGCAGGGTCCCGAGACCACCGCTGTGGGCCGGCGGTTGATAGGTGAAATCCCAGGCCAGTTCGGTCGGCACGTAGCTGTACCGACCGTACGACTGCGGGATCATGTAGTACTCGTGCCCGTCGTCACCGGTCACGAGCATCGTCGGGGTCTGCGAGACAACCGGCAGTCGGAGCAGATGGCCGTCGCGGTCGAGGAGGACGAGCGTCTGTCGCCCGTCATTCTGCAGTGTTTGCGGCGCCCGCACCGCAACCGGGACAACCGGTACCCGCTGTGCCCGCTCCTCCGGCGAAAGATTGTGCAGCAGCTCGCTTTCCGGCAGAGTGGGCCGCTCCAGCCCGGGCTGGTCGAAACGAGGACGAGCGACAACCGTCGTCCCCTCGAGATCGGTGCCCAGCTTCTCGAGCAGATCGGCGCCGAAATAGGTATCGCCGTCGGCGGGCTCGAACCACGAATTCTCCCGGGACCGTTCCGAGCCGAACGGCTTGTCCGGCGCAGCGTCGGTCACGTCCGGCAGGCGCGGAGCCGACGGTGCCGGCAGCGCCGGCGCGGCCAGGCCGTCCGGCCCGTAAAGGCCGTGCGCGCCGGGACCGGTCACGCCGAAGCCGTTGAACTTCGGGAGATGACGCAGATCCACCGCGATGATCCCGCCGCGCGGCGGTACGGTCATATCTCTCGGGCCCTCGACCCGATCGGGATCCGGGACGAGATCGACATCGTTGGGGCCCTTGCGGAATTTGCTCCCGTCGGCCATCTTCCAGAACTGCGTGCCGTCGGGGTTGATCCGATAGCGGGCGCCGTCCGGCATGATGTTGTAGCTGGTGCCGTCGGGAAGCCGGACCTGCTGCCGGCCGCCGCGGAACTGCCGGTATTCGATGCCGTCCGCATCGACACGGAGCCGGGCACCGCCCAGCAGGGTCGTCCGGTACTCGTGTTCCGGACCGCCCGGGTCGTAACGATATTCGATGCCGGGGATGGGCTCGGGAAAGTTGCCGTTGTCGTCCCACGGGTTCTCCAGCAGCATCCGCGCCGGATTGCCGTCGGCGTCACGCTCGATCCCCACGACCGAATACGCGTGCTTACCCAGCAGACCCGGCACCGCGAGCGGATCCACCCGGCCCTGGCCGAAGCCGTGGGTCCCCATCGTGACCACACTGCCGCGCTGCAGCGCATAGTCGACACGTTCACCGAACCACCGCGAAATATGCTCATACCCCTGCGGCACCACCCGGTTCTCGACTCGGCCGGCCGACAGATCCCGGAAATAGTCGACCAAACGCTGCTTCTCGGCATACCAGTTCCCGGGGAGACGCCGATCGAGATAATCACGGAAACCGGCGGGCGACCTCAGGTCCTGATTCCGCAAGAAGTGAGCCCACGCCTGACTCCGGGCCGCTCGATCCGTCGGATACTGCTGCTTCAACTGCCGCCAGGTGGACTCGTTCAGCTGTTTTCCCTGCTGCCACCAGTCGTCGTAGGTATCGGCCACCCGGCGCGCGAAATCGGCATCGCCACCGGTCAATTCGTGCATCGTCTCGGCATCCAGCCGCAGCGGATGCAGGAACTCACCGTCCGAGACGGCGCGAACCGGCTGACGTATCCCGCCCTCGCCCGATTGATGGAAGCCCTTGCCCAGGTGTTCCGCGGCGAAGACCGGATTCGAGAGCGACGGATCGCCGCTGTCGATCCTGTGGTATCCGTCGCCTCCGCCGAAACGGTGCGCGTAGGCCTTCTCGATCATCGACGCCCACAACGGCCCGCCGGGTTCGTGGTGCACGAAGTGCCCGGTATCGCTGTCCGGCGACACATAGATCTGCTTCTCGACACGCACCCACTCGGGCTTCTTGGCACCCGCCGGACCGCTCTCGTCATCGACGTAGAACCGCACACTCACGGTCCCGTCACCGTGATCGTGCACGATCTCCCGAATCGCGTCCGGATTATGCGTCGCGAGATTCTTCAGATCGGCCAGCAGATAACAATCACCCACCCGGCCCTGAACGACGTCTTCCGGCCTCGGACCCGCGGGGCCGAACAACGGATCCCGATGCCGATCGGCCAGATCGGGCAGCCGCGACAGCACATTCCCCGGATCGGCGACCCGAACCCATTCGGAGGCCCGGTTGTTCGCCTGCGGACGCTTGATCCATGTCGACCCCCCCTCGGCGCTCTTGGCGACCGCCGTGGATTCGCTCTCCAGATGAATTCCGGCCCGGGCGTCGACGCCGAGAAACCGCACGCCACCGCGCGGCACGTTCCAGCTCAGCCTGCCGACACCGGTGTCGGGATTCGGTTGAAAGGTGAAATCATCGACCAGGTCGGCAGGTACGTAGTCGTATTCGCCATACGGCTGCTCGATCGCGTAGTGGTCACGCCCGTTGTGCCCGGGCACGAAGATCGCGCGGATGCTCGAGGTGGCCGGCAGCCGGAGCACCTGACCGGTGTGGTCGACGAGGACGAGCGTGTCGCCGCCGGCGTCGCGGGTGCTCGGCACCCGAACCGGAACCGGGACCACCGGCATCCGCTGGTCCCGGTCCTGCGGTGAAAGATTGTGCAGCAACTCCTCTTCCGGCAGGGTCGGCCGCTCCAGCCCCGGCTGGTCGAGAGGCGCACGCGCGGGGACGGTGCTGCCGCCGAGATCGGTGTCCAGCTTCTCGAGCAGATCGGCGCCGAAATAGGTGTCGCCGTCGTCCGGCTCGAACCACGGATCCCGCCGGGACTCCTCCGGCTCGACGGGCCCGTCCGATCCGCGGTCGCCCGGATCGCCGGAGGTTCCGAGCACACCCGGCACGGGCGGAGCCGAGGAGGTCGGCGCGGTCGCCCCGGCCGGCTCGGGAGCCGGGCCGTAGAGTCCGTGCCCGCCGGGACCGCTCACGGCGAAGCCTGCGAATTTCGGCAGATGGCGCAGATCCACCGCCACGACCCCGCCGCGCGGCGGAATGGTCATATCCTTCGGATCGTCCACTCTCCCGGGATCTTCGGTGAGCCCGGTGTCGGCCGGCCCCTTGATCCAGGTGCTGCCGTCGGGCTTCGTCCAGTACTCGGTGCCGTCGGGATCCTTGCGCAGACGACCGCCGTCCTGGAAGACCCGGAACTCCGTGCCGTCGGGGTCGTTCCGGTACCGGGTGCCACTCGGGAACATGCGGTAGCGCGTCCCGTCCGGCAACCGAAGGTCCTCCATGCCGTCGCGGTATCGCCGAAAGCGGGTGCCGTCGGGTTCGGTACGGGACCGGCCGCCCTGCCGGTACTGGTACTCGTGTTCGGGAGCGCCCGGGTCGTACCGATATTCGATGCCGTCGACGGGTTGGGGATAGCGGCCGTTGCTGTTCCACGGGTTCTCCAACAGGATCCGCACGGGATTGCCGTCGGTGTCCCGCTCGATACCCAGGATCGAATACTCGTGCCCGCCCACCAGGCCCGGCACCGCGGACGTGCTCTCGACCGTGTCACCGAAATGCTCCGTGCCCATCGTCACCAGGCTGCCCCGCTGCAGCGCATAATCGACACGATCGCCGAACCAGCGCGAAATATGCTCGTACTGCTGTGGCAGCACCCGGTTCTCGACCGGACCGTCCGCGAAATTTCGGAAATAGTCGATCAGGTTCTGCTTTTCGGCATCCCAGCGCCCGGGGAAACGAAAATCCAGATACTCGCGCAGGCCGTTCGACGATTCGAGATCATGAAACTGCTGGAACTCCGCCCACTGCTGATCCCACGCCGCCTGATCGGTCGGATGATCGGTATCCAATTTCTGCCGGACCAGCGTTCGCAGCACATCTCGGTGGCGCCGCCAGTCGTCGTAGGAATCGGCCACGGTGCGCGCGAACTCGAAGTCACCACCGGCCAATTCGTGCAGCGTGTCGGTGTCGAACCGGAGCGGATGGACCGGGTTGACACCGGACATGGCGCGCACCGGCTGCTGGAACCAGCCGTCTCCGGACTGCTGGAAACCCTTACCCAGAAATCTCGCGGCATCGGTCGCGCTGCCGCCCTTGCCGATCCCGAGGTAACCGTCGCCCTCGCCGAACCGCTGCGCGTACGCCTTCTCGATCATCGACGCCCACAGCGGGTCGCCCGGTTCGTGATGCACGAAATGCCCGGTCTCACTGCCCGGCGTCACATAGATCTGCTTTTCGACACGCACCCATTCGAGCTTCTTGGCGCCGGCCGGCCCGTTCTCGTCGTCGACGTGGAACCGGACACTCACGGTACCGTCGCCGTGGTCGTGCACGATCTCGCGAATCGCCTCCGGATTGTGCGCGGCGAGATTCTTCAGATCGGCCAGCAGATAACAGTCGCCCGCCCGCCCCTGCCGAACCTCCTCCGGCTTCGGCCCCGCGGGACCGAACAGCGGGTCCTGATGCCTGTCGGCCACAGTGGGCAACGGCGCCAGCACGTCACCCGGATCGGCGACCCGGACCCACTCGAAGCTCCGATTGTTCACATGCGGATGCTTGACCCACTTCGATCCCCCACCCGCGGTCTTCGCGACCATCGTGGACTCGCCCCGCAGATGCAGTGTGGTGGAGTTGTTCTGGGCGTCGACACCGAGAAACCGAGCCCCGCCGCGCGGCACGTCCCAGCTCAGCCTGCCGACACCGCCATTGTTGGCCGGCGGGTGAAAGGTGAAGTCGTGGGCCAGATCGGTCGGCACGTAGCTGTACCGACCATACGAGTGGTCGATCACGTAATAGTCGCGCCCGTCATTCTCCGAAACGAGAATCGCGGGGCTTTGTGAGACGGCCGGCAACCGGACCACCTGACCGTTGTGGTCGACCAGCAGGAGCGTATCCCCGTCGGCAGCACGAGTCTGCGCCACCTCGACCGAAACCGGGACCATCGGCATTTCCCGTTCCCGATCCTGCGGTGACAGGTTGTGCAGCAGTTCGCTTTCCCGCAGCGGCGAGGGAGTCGAGCCGGGCCGGTCGAAGTTCGGCCGGCGGATCGGGGTGGTTTGGTCGAGTTCGGTCCCCAGCTTCTCGAGCAGGTCGGCACCGAAAACGGTGTCATCGTCGGCGGGTTCGTCCTCCGGATCCTGCCGGGACTCGCCCGGTTCCCGCTGCGGACCACCGGCCGGTGGGTTGTCGCCCGAGGCATGGTTGCCGGAGGCGGTCGGCACATGCTCCGGTGGGTAGGGGGTCGGGGGGGTGGGAGCCGGTGGGTTCGGCAGGGGCGACGCGGCCGGCTGGGTCGACGGGCCGTACAGTCCGTGCCCGCCGGCGCCGCTCAGGCCGAGACTGTTGAATTTCGGGAGATGGCTGAGATCCACCGCGACGATGCCACCGCGGTGCGGAATGGTCGTGGTGAAGGGGGTGTCGACACGATGGGGATCCGGGACATATTTCGAATCGGTGGGGTCCCAGCGCCATTTGCGGCCGTCGGGGGCCGTCCTGTACTCGGTGCCGTCGGGGTTCACCCGGTAGCGGGTGCCGTCCGGCATCATTCCGATGCGCGTACCGAGCGGGAGTTTGATCCCTTGCCCGCCGTCGTCGAACCGCCAGTATTCGATGCCGTCCGCACCGGCGCGGAACCGGGCGCCGTTCCCGGCCGGCTGGTATTCATGGTCGAAACCGCCCGGGTCGTAACGGTATTCGATGCCGGGGACGGGTTTCGGATAGCTGCCGTTGGTGTTCCACGGGTTCTCCAGCAGCACTCGCACCGGATTGCCGTCGGCGTCGCGCTCGACGCCCAAGACCGAATACGCGTGCGTACCCACGAGACCCGGAACCGCGGTCGTATTTTCCCGTCCGTCGCCGAATTTGTCCGTCCCCAGCGAGAGCACGGTGCCGCGCTGCAGCGCGTAGTCGAGGCGCTCTCCCAGCCAGCGCGAGATGTGCTCGTACCGCTGCGGCAGCACCCGCTGCTCGACCGGGCCGTCCGACAGGCTGCGGACGTAGTCGGTCAACTCCTGCTTCTCGGCATCCCAGCGACCGGGGAACTCCTGGTCGAGATATCTGCGGAACCCGTCGGGCGAGCCGAGGTCCTCGGTCTTCAGATACTGTTGCCAGGCCCGATCCGCCGCCATCGGGTCGGTCGGGTTCATCATCCGAATCAGCTGCCAGTTGGCCGTTCGCTGCGCATCGCGTAGCTGCGCCCACTTGTCGTAGGTATCGGCCACGGTGCGCGCGAATTCGAAGTCGCCACCGGCCAATTCGTGCAGCGTATCGACATCGAGCCGCAGCGGGTGCACCATGTCGGTGTCCTGGAGGACACGCACCGGCTGCCGGAACCCGCCGTCGCCGGACTCGTAGAAGCCCTTACCGAGATGCCCCGCGGCGTCGGCCGCGAAGCCACCCTCGCCGATTCCGTGGTAGCCGTCGCCTTTGCCGAACCGCTGCGCGTACGCCTTCTCGATCATCGACGCCCACAACGGCCCACCGGGCTGATGAAACACGAAATGCCCGGTCGCGCTGCCCGGAGACACGTATATCTGTTTCTCGACACGCACCCATTCGAGCTTCTTGGCGCCCGCCGGCCCGTTCTCGTCGTCGACCTGGAACCGGACACTCACGGTACCGTCGCCGTGGTCGTGCACGATCTCGCGAATCGCCTCCGGATTATGCGTGGCGAGATCCTTCAGGTCGGCGAGCAGATAGCAGTCGCCCGCCTTGCCTTGGACAACGTCCTCCGGCTTCGGGCCGGCGGGACCGAACAACGGATCCTGTTGCCTGTCCGCGAGTTCGGGCAACCGCGGCAGCACATCACCCGGATCGGCGACCCGGACCCATTCGGCGTTATGCCCCTCCACGTGCGGGAATTTGATCCACTTCGATCCCCCGCCCGCGCTTTTCGCGACCACGGGCGACTCGCCCGGAAACTGGAGTACGGCGGATTTGTTCTGGGCGTCGGTGCCGGCGAACCGGATGTTGCCGCCCGGCATATTCCAGCTCAGCTTGCCGCCGCTCTTGAACAGATGCGGCTTGTAGGTGAAACCGGAGGTCAATTCGGTGGGCACAGTGGTGTACTGCCCCTTCGACTGCTCGATCGCGAAGTAGTTCCGTCCGTCCTTCCCCTTGAATGTCTTCGCGTGGCTGTTCGAGCTGCTGCTCGGCAGGCGATATACCCGGCCGGTGCGGTCGACGAAGATGAGCTCCTCGGCTCCGGACTGCTGCTTGGTCGGCGGCGTCTTGACCGAGACCGGGAGGATCGGCATCCGCTGTTCCCGATCCTGCGGCGAAAGGTTGTGCAGCCGTTCGCTGTCCGGCAGCGGGGACGGTGTCAACCCGGGCTGGTCGAAGTTCGGGCGGCCGACAACGGTGGTTCCGCCGAGATCGACCCCCAGCTTGTCGAGCAGATCGGCGCCGAAATACGTGTCACCGTCGGCGGGTTCGATGTCCGGATCCTGCCGGGACTCGCTCGGCTCGAAAAGCCCGCCCAGAACGTGATCCTCGGGACCGTCCAGCAACGGCCCGTTGTCGAGCCCCGAGTCCTCGCGGGAGCCTTCCGGCTCGAAAAGCTTGTCCAGGACATAATCCTCGGGACCCTCGAGCGGCGGGCGATTCTGGTCCCCCTGGCCGGCGGTGGAGTCGGGCACCGGCCGACTGTGACCGGCGCTCACCGGATTCGATGCCACCTCGTGCGAGGCGTCCGGGTTCGGACGGCTGCGCGTGGATTGGCCGGTGGAGCCCGGGTTCGGGCGTCCGTCGCCGTCCGTCTCGGGCGAGCGGACCGGTCCGATGGTCGACGCGCGGCCGGTATTCGGCGAGTGGGAGGGGGAACCCGGGCCCTGCTGTGTTCCCGCCGCGGGGGATACCGGCGGTCCCGATCGGCCGGAACCCTCCGGGAGCCCGGCCGGGCCCTGTGGTGTCGTGTTCGGCGGCCGATCGTGCGAGCCGTTCCGGCCGTCGTTCGTATAGGACTGCGCCCCAGGGAAGTTCGCCGTCCTATCCGATCTCGACGAGTTCGGATCGAAGTCCGACGAGGCCGTGCGCAGGCCGGCGCCGCCCTCCTGTGCCGGCGGCGGCGCGCCGCGATAGTTCGACGAACCGTTCGTGCCCTGCGGTGTCGTGCTCGCCGCCTGCACCGGCGGCTGCTCGTGGAAACCGTTCCGGCCGTAGGTGTTGTCGGACTGCGCCGCGGGGACGTCGGCCTGGCTCTCGGGCTCTCCCTCCGATACCGGCGGCGGAACCGACTTCTCGCCGGAACCCCCGTCGAGCGCGGGCGGCCGCATGGCGAGGCTGCTGTAGTACCCCGCGACCCCGTGCACGCCACCGGTCAGACCACCACCCAGACCGCCGAGAATCATGGCCGGGGTGAACTCCCAGTCGCCGGTGATGACGCCGTTGGCCACGAAGCCGACGCCCGCGCCCACCACACCCGCGGCGATACCGGAGCCGATGCCGATGGTGCTGGCCTTCCACACCGACATCCCGTTCTTGCCGAACCACTTGGCCAGGTTGTTGCTGAGCACCGAAGCCACCGGCGCCGCAACGAGTCCCGAGACACCGGAGACGGTCCCGGCGATCGCGATCTGCTTCAGGTCGAAGTCGTCCTTGTGCCCCTCGGCGACCTGGATGCCCTGCACGCCCAGCTCGACCGCGGCGCCGATCCCGGCCTCCTGCAAGCCTTGCACCAGTGCCAGCCGCCACATCGGTATGGTCGACAGCTTCTGGGCGCGCGCCGCCAGATGCCGCAGCAGCGCCTGCCCGATGCTCCGCGTGATGCCCGCGGAGGCGGCCTCGATCGCCGGAATCGCCGCGGCGCCGAACAATGTCGACAGCGCATAGGCGATCTCGGCGGCCGTGATGGCCAGCGTGATGATGATCTGCAGCTTCGCCGCTTCCACCTGGGCGCCACAGTTTTTCACCATGTCGCCGAGGCTCGCGATGTTGTCGGCGAGCTTATCGATCGACTGATCCCCGGTGAAGAACTTGTCGAACTGCGTCCGCATCTCCTGCGCGCCGTCGCTGGAGAAGTTGTCGACCGCGGTGTTGCAGGCGGTGTGCAAATCTTCGACGATGCCGTGCAGGTCCTCGGCAGCGCGCTGCCAGTCCTCGGCGAGGGCGAACAGGAGGTCCTCGTCGCCCTCGGGCCATTCCGAACCGGCCAGATACGACAGCCAGCGCAGTCCCTCGGGCATCTCCAGGGTCATGGTCTAAACTCCACGGGCCGACGACGGTTCGCGGTAGCGAACGGATGTCATTCTTCGTCGGAGAGGACGGACCGCCGGGGTCCGTCGCCGGCGTCCCGCTTGCGGTCCGCGGGCGGATCGAACGAGGCCCGTTGCGGCTCGGGGACTTTCGCGTGGAGATCGGGCAGGTCCGGTACGAGGTCGGACAGGTTCGGCAGCCCCTTGCGGGTGGCCTGAATCGGCTCGAACAGCTTGGCGGCCTTCCGGGCGACCTCCTCGGCGGCCCCCTGCGCGGCCGCCGTGACCGCCACGGCGATCTCGTCGTAGTCCAAATCGTCGATGTCGTCGGAGAATACGGTCTCGATCAGCACGCCGTCGGCGTTCACCGTGGCCCGCACCCGGCCGTCCTCCGTGGCGGCGGTGGCGGTGAGTTCCGTACGCCGCCGGTGCGCCTGGGCGATCGCCCGGATATGCGTGTCCACAGTGTCCAGCAACTCGGCCATATCAGCCTTGGCACGGTCGTTGTTCACCTGGAATTCTCCTGAGGAAACCACACATTCACACCTTGATACCCGAATCCGACGGCTACCCGAATCGACTCTACCGGATCAATGTGGCAAGGGCAGGGCAAACTTCCGGCGCCTCGGCGACGTCATGTTTTCTTCATTGTTCCGAGACTGCCACTCCGGAATGGGCGACTCACTCCCCCTGCTCGTAGCGCTGGGCGAGCACCCGGCGGAGCGCCTTGCCGGAGGGCAGCCGCGGAATCTCCGGGACGAACATCACCCGGCGCGGCCGCTTGTAGGTTGCCAGCCGCTCGGCGACCAGCGCGATCAACTCGTCGGCGGTGACCGATGCGCCCGCCACCACGGCGGCGACGATCGCTTCCCCGTCGGCCGGGTCGGCAACCCCGAACACGGCACAGTCGACCACGTCCGGGTGCCCGTGCAGCACGCCCTCGATCTCCGCCGGAGCCACCGGGAATCCCCGGACCTTGATCATCTCCTTGGCCCGGTCGGTCAGCCGGATCCAGCCGTCGTCGTCGATGCTGCCGACGTCGCCGGTGCGGAACCAGCCGTCGTCGAACGCCGCGGCGGTCGCGTCCTCCGGAATGTACCCGGCCAGCAGCGAGTCCGACCGCGCCTCGATCTCCCCGATCTCGCTGGGCCCCAGCGGTTCTCCGGTCTGTAGCGAGACCACCCGCAGCGTCACGCCGGGTGCCGCCCGGCCCACGCTGTCCAGCCGCGCCCCGTCGAGGGGGTTGCAGGCGATGACGGGAAGTTCGGTGGCGCCGTAGGCGGGCAGCCACCCGACACCGGTGCGGCGCGTGACGGTCTCGGCCACGCTGGGTGTCACCGGGGTCGCGCCCCACATGATGTAGCGCAGCGAGGACAGGTCGTAGCTCTCCAGCTCCGGATGCGAGGCGATGGCCAGCGCGATCGGCGCGACCGCCATCTCGACGGTGATCCCGTCCCGCTCGATGCAGCCCAGCATGCGCTCGAGATCGAACCGGCGATGCAGCCGCATCCAGGCGCCGGTGTCCAGCACGGTGACGATGTTGAGCAGGCCGAGGATGTGCGACGGCGGCGTGACGATCTGCAACCGGTCGTAGGAGGTCAGCGCCAGCACCTGCCGCCACTGCCGCACCGCCGTGCGGAACGAGGCATGCGTGTGCCGGACCGCTTTCGGTAAACCTGTCGTGCCCGAACTGAAGACGAGCACGGCGTCGGAATCCGGGTCGGGCGAGGGTGGTTCCGGTCGCCGCATCGGGGTGATCGGCTCGTCCAGATGGCGCATCGGCAGCAGCTCGGCCAGGACCGAATGGTCGCCGACGCCGATCACCGGCCGTGCCAGCCGCAGCGCCGGTTCCACCTCGGCCCGCTTCCACGCCGGGCTGATCAGCACCACCGCGGCGCCCAGCCGCCACACCGCCAGCACCGCGACCACGAACTCCGGCCGGTTCGACGACATCAGCGCCACCCGATCCCCCACCCGCACACCGCGTCCGGCCAGTTCCTCGGCCAGACCGCAGGCGAGCTCCCCGAGATCGCCCGGCGTGTACCGGGTGTCTTCGAAGGCGAGCACGACGGGCTCGGTCCGCGCGGTGGTCACACTGAGAATATAGTTCTCCAAATACCAGAATGCCAGTTCACAACCGAGGGTCCGGAGCACCCGTTCGGCGCGTGCACAGATCAGGAGATAATTCTCGCGGAGTTCGAACCGCCGTACCGAAAGGTGAACTCCGCCATCGTCTTCTCGACCTCGCGGCGTACCGGTTCGTGCAGCAGATCGTGTCCGGCGTCCTCGAACACCCGCAGCTCGACGCCGGGGTTGCGCGACGCCCACTCGCGGACCGGATCGATCGGCGTGAGCCGATCGTCCTCGCCGTGCAGCAGCAGCGTGGGCACCGGCGGTGCGGGCGCCCGCAGCAACGAATCCCGGGACGGGGTTCCGGTCAGCGCGACCGCGCACACCGGGCCGTCGCCTTGTCCGGATGTGCGCATCATCAGCAGTGCCACCGCGGCCCCCAGCGAATGGCCGGCCAGGACCAGGGGAACGCCCGGCCTGCTCGCGTGCGCCAGCCCGATCAGGATTTCCGCGTTGGCGGCGAGGTCCGGGAGCGGCGGCGAGGAATCCGGCTCCCCCTCGCTCAGTCCGTGGCCGAGGTGATCGAGCGCCCACACCTCGATGCCGTGCAGGCCCATGGCCCGGCCGAACCGGTGGTAGTCGGCGCTGCTCTGCCCGCGTCCGTGCAGAAACACCAGGACGGCGCGAATCCCGCCGTCCACCCGCCACATTCGATAGTTGACACGGCCGCCGACGCCGTCGTAGAACACCCGCACCTCCTTCCCCGGCACGCTACCGATCGGCTCGCAGCCGGGGACGGCCCGGTCGAACGCGCCGATATCGAGGCCGCGATCGCCGCGCTTGCGCTCGAAACACCAGGCGAGGACGATATCGCACGGGCGGCCGCGCGCCTGGCGGCCGGCCGCTCGCGCACCCCTCCGACGCCTGATCACCCCGATCCACAGAACCGGAGACCGATGGCCCTACCCGCCCTGCTCGCCAGAATCGTCGACTGGCTGCGCGCCGGATATCCGCACGGCGTGCCCGATACCGACTACATCCCCCTCGTGGCGCTGCTGGCCCGGCGCCTCACCGAGGAGGAGGTCCGCGATATCGCCGAGGCGCTGGTCCAGCAGGGCACCCTGCCCGCCGACAAGGCCGATGTGGGTGTGATCATCACCAGACTCACCGACGCCATGCCCCGCGAGTCCGATCTCGCCCGGGTCCGGGAGCACCTCGTGGCGGGCGGCTGGCCGGTAGACGACGCCTGGCCCGGCCTCGGCGAGCAGCCGTGAGCGGCACGGCACCCGGCGTTGCGACCGAAACGCCCCCGGCATCATGGGCTCGAGGCGCATAATGGCATGTGGAAAGCGGGGCTCGAACCGCGTGTGGGAGGACAGTCGGAGCATGGTGGCGCATCACCGCGCCGGGCCATCGCCGAGCTGACCCGAGGGGGCTGCGAAGGCTCACTCCGGCAGCTGGGCCGGCGGGAGGGATGGGCCTGGTGAGTCACGACGTGAACCGTCTCGGTGGGCCGCGACATCGCAACGCGGCGCTCCGTTCCGAGCTGACCCCCACCACCTCGCGCGGCCGGCTGACCGACCTCCTCCGGTCCGCCGTCGCCGAGATCGACGGTCTCGTCATCTTTGTCTCCGCCGCCGGGATCGCGATGGCGGCGTTGTTGAAAAAGGAGGCCGCATTTCAGATCCCCGCTCTGGTGGCGATCAGTGTGGCGGTCGGTATCCGTGTCTTCAGGATCAAGTATCAAGCCAACGACATCGCCGATGCGGTCGTGGCCGAATCACGCCTGACCCACCAACGACTCGACGCCGTAGAGACCGCGTTGCGGTCGAACAACCTGCATGAGGCAGAAATATGCGACCGCACCGGGTTCTACCGGCACATGCTGTCCGCGCTCAGAGCGACATCGCGGAGCGCCGACCTGACGCAACTCGATTCTCAGCCACCCCAGCATTACGGAACGCCGGAGATGGTCGAATATTTCGACACGCAGACGGCGTTGGCTCGGGCAAATACCGGCATCAAGTTCCGCAGGATAGTGGCGATACCTACGCTGGAGAAGCTGGAGTGGGTGGTGAGCTTCCTGGATCAGGTCCGGTACTGCACGAACTTCCAGGTCGGTGTCGTCGATCTCGTGGAAACGGAGAAGCTCCCGCCTCCACTCAGCCTGCAGATATTCGACCGTCAGGAAATCTGTCTCGTCGATCCCACGTTCGGATACATGCTCCCCGAGGATCAGCGCCACATGCTCTGGATGAAGGGAAATGCCGCGGCCGAGGTGTTCTCCACCTACTATGACACCCTGTGGTACTCGAGTTCCAGGCTCAAGGAAGGAAATATCATCCACTGGGACGAACTGGAGAAGCGAGCGCAGGAGCTCACGACCCGGTTCCCGGAGAAGAAGTCGTACGGAAAGAATATCCAGGCAAAAATAAAGCGACTGTCCGGAAAGGCCAAGTGACGGACATGAACGTCGCCACCGCGCTACTACGCCGACTCCGGGCGATCGGAATCGAACATATATTCGGAATAGTCGGCCGCGAGGCCAGCGCGATCTCGTTCAACGAGATACCTGATATACATTTCGTTCTCACCCGGCACGAATTCACCGCCGGCGTCGCGGCATGTTCGATGTCGAGGTTCACCGGAACTCCGCAGGTGAGCTTTGCGACAATCGGCCCGGGAGCGGCAAACCTCATGACCGCCGTCGCCACGGCAACCCTGGATCGATATCCTCTCATCGCGATTGTGGCACACCATGAAACATATGAAATAGCGCACAACAATGCCCATCAATGTATCGACTCCGTATCGATGGCGAAGCCGATTTCGAAGTACGCTCATCTGGTCACCGGCCCGGACGACTTGTTCACAAGTCTCGACCGTGCCCTGAACATAGCGCAGACCCCGCCCGCGGGCCCGGCATTTCTCGCCGTACCGATCGATATACTGGCGGCACCGGCTCGCGCCCGGATGGCCTACGAGAAACCGAGTTCCGCACCTGTCGCACCGTCATCCGCGACCGTCGACGGTCCACCGTCTCCGGACCTGAGAAAAATCGTCGCCGCACTTCGGAGCTGTAGCAACCCGATTATTGCCGTCGGAGATGCCGCTCTGAAGTCGGGCCTCACGCCGGACATCGTTCGCATGGCGGAGCGTTCGAACATCCCGGTCGTGACTACATACGCCGCCAAAGGGGCCCTACCGGGAGAACATCCTCTCGACTACGGCGCGATCACTCCCTATATGGACTCGATCCTGGAGTTCCCGGCTCTGGACACCCTCTTCGAACCCATCGACTTCGTGCTGCTGATCTGTTATGACCCGGCCGAGCACCTCTATCCGCGGCTGTGGACGAGAGGCAGGCAGAAGACTGTCGCCCGACTGTCCGACCACAAGGACGACTCCGGCCTCTCGGTCTTCGACATCGATGCCGTCCATCCCTTGCGAGAGGCGATCGACTTCATCGCCGGGAATTCGGCCGGGACCAGGCGCGAGCCCCACTCCATCGACAAACTCCGCGACCGAATCGACGAGCTTTTCAACGACTCCGAAGAATTGCCGATCGGTGTCAAGCCGACCCAGGTGCTGCGAACCCTTCACGAGCATCTGGAAGGATTCATCCTGGCCAGCGACGTCGGATTACACCGGCACGTCTCCGCGCTCTTCTTCAAGGCGAGCAGGCCACTCGACTTCGTCACCTCGGCCGGGCTCTCGTCGTTCGGCACGGGCATGGGCCTCGGCATCGGCGCCAAACTGGCCAACCCGGACAGGCCGGTCGTGATAATCGCAGGCGACGGTGGCTTCCATTCGGTCTCGGGAGATCTCGAAACGGTCGTGCGGCTCGGCCTCGACGTGCTGATCATCATCATGAACAACTCCGCGAGCAGCCTGATCCAACGCTACGAATCGCTCGGAAACCGGCCGGAAAACCCGGGAATCACCACATTCGGTACCGTCGACTTCGCGGCCCTGGCGCAGGCCAACGGATGCCGGGGATTACGTGCGGAATCTCTCGCAGAACTGCGCGAATCGATCGCCATCGGCACACGTTCACCGGGGCCTACATTGGTGGACGTCAGAATAGAATACCCGGATCTCTATATGAACGGGTACTCGACCAACTATCATACCCGGCAGGCGCAATGAAGATAGTCGAGCGCTCCTCCGGCAGTGTCGAGAAACTTGTCGAGTGCTTGCTCTCATCGGGGCTCGTGTACGGCGATTCACCGGTATTCTCATCGCTCGTCTCGCCCTGCTCTGTCATCCTCACGGAGCACGAGTTGAGCGATATCGACCGTGACCTGCATGCGATGTGGCAGCTCTATACGACGTGTACATACCTGTACCGGGCCGCACTCGCCGGAGAGGCGCCGGCGTGGGTCGCGCAACTTGCGGAACAAGGTCTGTCGAACGCAGAGGTCTCGGCACACCGGATAACCGCTGCCGCCGGTCTCGAACCGCGGATGTGCAGGCTCGATTACATTGCCATGGACGGTCGGCGTCAGATCGCCGAGATTCAATGGAAATCAGGAGGCCCCGGGTTGTTCCTGGGGTTCTCCGACGTGTGCCGGAAGACGGTGCCGATAGCCGGAACCGCCCCCACCAGCAGCCCGATCGACGACTTCGCCGAGGTCATCCGTGACCGACACCGATCCCGGCAGGGCGTCCTCGCCTTGAATGCGGTACGAGGCACGTGGATGCGGAGCGAAAAATACCTGGAGCGAGAGCTGGCCCGCCGAAACGTAGACTATCGCGCAGTCGATCGTTCGGATATCGGGAGTCGAATAGAATCGAAGACGGGAAGGCTGAGCTATCGAGACTCATCCGGCAACCGGCCGGTCGACTTCATTCACGGCCAGGGATTCAGCAGTATGATTTCCGACGAGCTGCTACTCGCCGCCGCCCGAGCGGGCACCGGGGACGACATGTGGATCGAGACGCCGTTGAACTACATATATCGGCAGAAATGGGTACTCGCGCTGCCGTTCATGGACTCTTTCCGAGGACACTTCGACGACCGCATTCGGCAGATTGTCGTTCCTACCGCGCTGATCGCCGGCCCGATTCTCCGACTGGAGACGCTCGTCCCGCACCTGGAACATCCGTTACGTGAGGTGTTGCTCGATCCCGTCGAACCGGAGGCGTTTATTTCGCTTCCCGAGTCGCTGCGCAGGAGTATCGTCTTCAAATGCGGCTCCGGGGTAGGGCCCTATTACAGCGACAGCAAGGGAGTCTTCCGGCTCGGGGGATCGAGGTCCTCGGCAAGGAAAGTTCTCACTTTCATCATCGATAGAATAATGACGTCCGGTGAGCCATGGATTGCCCAGGTCTTCGTCAACGAGAAACACCGGGTTCCGATGTGTACGCCGACCAGGATCGGCGACATATCCCAGTACGCCGCCCACGGCCGGTTCATGGTATACGGAATGCGGCTTCACAACAATAACCCGAGAGTGATGTGCACGCTCGCGAATTTCAGCACGAATTGGAAGGTGACCGGACGTTCCACCACGACCGGTCGGCAGGGCCGTATCGACGGCGCGTCGTTCACGGATATCAGGGTCGATGCCGGCCGCGGGCCGGGGAGTCGAGCTGCCGCTTCGGTCGGCGACGATGTGTGGCCGGGGCTCGGCCGGGAGCCGTAAGACGGTCTATTCCGGACGCAAGCCGGCCAGAACGATCGGGAGCAGATAATTCGGCGCGCCGCGCAGCCGTGCCCGTCGTTCCGCAGCCGCGGCACCGACGAGGAGATCCTGCACATCGGCGGCATCGAGATCAGACCGCACGGCCCCCGCGCTCTGCGCGCGTCGTAGCAGCGTGCCGAACTCCCGCCGGAACGAGTCCCGGATCTTCTCGGTCGCAACCATATCCGAGCCCTGATCCGACTCCAGCGCTTCGCACAGCGCCTGGTTGAGTGCGACCTCGCCGACCAACCGGGCGAAGTAGTCCAGGAACGCCGCACCCGGTTCGGCATCGGCCGACGCCAGTGTCCGAGCCTGCTCGACGAACTGCTCGAGCCGCCCGAGCAGCACCGCCTCCAGCAGCGCGTCCCGGGTGGGGAAATGCCGGTAGACGGTGCCGACCCCCACCCCGGCGCGCCGCGCGATCTCGTCGAACGACACCGCCATCCCCTCGGCGGACAGCATCTCCCCGGCCGTGGCCAGGACCAGCTCACGATTGCGGCGCGCATCCGCACGCAGGGGTTTGACCGCCTTGTCGACCACGGCACGATGCTACCGCCCACGGTTGCCAAACGGAGAATTCTCTCCGTATAGTCACAAACGGAGACAGTTCTCCGCTTAAATTCGAGGCCCGGCGTCGGGCCCGATCGAGGAGGTATCGCGGTGGATCAGGTGGTTTTCGTCGTCGGCGCGACCGGACAGCAGGGTGGGGCGGTCGCGGCCCGGCTACTCGCGGACGGCCAGCGCGTGCGCGCGCTGACCCGCGACCCGGACAGCCCCCAGTCTCGGGCACTGGCGGCAGCGGGCGCGGAGGTCGTCGCCGGATCGCTGGAGGACGCCGCGGCGATCGACCGGTACGTGGCCGGTGCCTACGGGGTGTTCCATGTCCATCCGGGGCCGCTGGCACCCGGCCGGGACGAAGCGCACGCCGGCCGGACCGTCACCGATTCCGCGGTGAAACACGGTGTGGCGCATCTGGTCTACAGCTCGGGCCTCGGCGCCGATCGGGGCGGGCAGGAAGCCAAGTGGGAGGTCGAGCAGTACATCGCCGCCTCGGGCATCTCGGCCACGATCCTGCGGCCGAGCTCGTTCATGGAGAACCTCGTCACCCAGTCGGCCACGGTCGGAGTCCGCGACGGCGCGCTGCGCACCGCCGCCGCCCCGCACGTGCGCCAGCAGTTCATCGCGCTGGACGACATCGCCGCCTTCGCGGCGCTGGCCCTGGCCGACCCCGACGAATATCGCGGCAGGACACTCGAACTCGCCGGCGAAGCCCTCACCCCACCCGAGGTCGCCGCCGAGATCACCGCCGCCGTCGGTCACCCGGTCCCCTACCTCCAACGCCCGATCGAGGAACTGCGCCGCATCAGCGAACGCTTCGCCCAGGGCTACGAGCGGATCAACAGCGGCGACGGCAGCATCCCCGAGGTCGACATCACCGAACTCCGCGCCCTGCACCCGGGGCTGATGAACTTTCGCACCTGGCTCGAAAGGACAGGGGCACAGCAACTTCAACCGCTGTTGGAGCAGAGTGCTCGATTGCCGTGACGGCACTCGTCACCTATCCGATGCAGTATCGGGCTGCACGGACAGGGTCGGTCAGGTTCCACAGAAATGCGAAGCCCTCCAGGAACGCGAAATATCTTGGGGCTTCGGGTAGAACCGACCGAAAGCCGACTCGCCCGTCCCGAAATAACGGCACACCTGATAACTACCGAGATATGCCCGGAGACTCGAGTATTGAATGGGGTGGGCGGCGATGTCAATGACGTTTGCATCGATACGATGCCGGACGTCGTGGATGTCGTCGCCGACCCGAACCTATCGCCACATCGGAGATTCCAGGTAGCTCGGCTCCCCCGTCCGTGGTAGTATCGAATGCATGTTCGGGGGGACGGAAGTTATTGGTACACATCAGGACTCACGCGATCCTGATGGTTCCGAGCACCGTCTCGATGCTCTCGAATTCGCGCGCCGGGCCGAGAATGTTGCTTGTTATCACAAGATTCTGGCGGCGCTGGATCTTTGGGAATCCCGGATGGTCGCCGCGGCGGATGCGGGGGCCGATGCCGTCTTGGCGGGAAATGATGCACTATCGGAGATTTCCGCTCGGCTGCGTTGCACTCATACGGCCGCGCGGGGCTTGGTGGAGGCCGGTTCACTGCTGTTGCGGATGCCGGCCCTCGCCGACAGTGTCGCCCACGGGGCTGTCGATTACGGCAACCTGCGCATGCTCACCGCGGTTATCGGGGATGACGCCTCCATCGCTACCCTGGCCGTTCTCGACGAGCAGATTGCCCGTGCCGCCATCGAACTCACGCCCGCGAAACTGCGCGCACAGATCCGACGTGCACACCGCCGGAGCTGACCCTGCCGGTGTACCGACATTTTCGACCGTCGATGCCGTATCCCGGCTCCTGGGTTGGGGCGAGCGCATCGTTCACGAGCAAGTTTCCGGCGCCGGAGCGCACGCTACCGGTGCAGATCCCACTGACCTCGCCGGTGTTCGATCGGTTTCGACCGTAGCTGCGGCGCCGTTCGGCGGCCGGGTCAGGGCCGAATCGGTCGGCGGCTCGGTGCTGCCCGTTCACGCGGAACGGGTGGTGGTCATTCGCGGCACGGTGGACTCACCGATCCGCCACCGGGGGCACTGACATACCGTCCGAGCGCCGATGTCGCGGCACACGTGCGTGCCCAGCATCCGACCTGCACGTTCCCCGGGTGCTCGGTCGCCTCACGACGATGCGAACTCGACCATGTGGTCGCCTTCGACCACGAGAATCCCGCTCGCGGCGGCTGGACGATACCGGGCAACCTGCACCCGCTGTGCAAACGTCACCACGACCTCAAATCACACCGCTACTGGAACTGCACGGCGCTGCCCGGCGGCGCGCAGCACTGGCGGCACCACACCGGCATCGAGCGAATAACCGTGTCCGACACCGGTCTTCCGGTCATAGCCGAGCCGCCGATGCCCGAGCAACCGACGACCGGCATACAGCCGCCCTCGGATGCGCCCACCGCCGAGGAGAGCGTCAACCTGCTCTACGAGGAAACCTGGTGGGAGCGCCACATGTCCACGACCGACCGTCCCGGCAACGACCCGTACCTGCTGGCGCACTATCGCCGGCACCAAGCCATCACCCGCTGCCGCATCGCACGGCAACCAGCACCGTTCTGAGCCCCGCCGACATTGCGTCCCATGTGCCAACATGCACGGCTACACCCACAGCCTCCCCCGCCGACCGCGTGACGACGACGCCAACCGACCGGGCACACCGTCGAACGGTCCGGCATCAACCTCGCTCACCCGCCGTTCATTGCCGCACGAGCCGAACCAGCGGGTACACCCGGTCGGACTTGTTCTGGTACTTGGCGTAGCGGGGCTGGGCCTTGGTGATACGGCTCCAGGCCGCCGTGCGGTCGGGTCCCTCGAGAAGGCGGGGGGTTACCGGAACCGCGTCGTGACCGTGGAGTTCGATCTGTGCCCGGTCGGGGTGGGCCATCAGGTTGGTGTACCAGTCGGGGTTCCGGGGGCCGCCGCCCGAGGCTATGACCAGCCAGGCGTCGGGGTCGTCGGGGAACCAGGTCAGCGGGGTTCGGCGGGGCTCGCCGGTGCGGCGGCCGGTCGTGTGCAGGATCAGGAGGTCCATGCCCATGGATTTGCCGGTCTTGCGGCGGATTCGGTTTACCGTGCGGGCATTCATCTTTCGTTGGAACCATAGGGAAAGTGAACCGCTTCGCCCCTTGCCCGTTCGCCCGGTCTGCGTGGTGTCCGATTTCGTCATGGCATCGACGCTACTGGCGAGCCGTTGACCAGCGCTTCTCGATTCCTGATCGGTTCGGCCGCATACCCGGGCGCCGGTGCCGGTCAGCCTCGTCCCAGCACTCGCCGGTCCGGTGCGGTCGCACCGTATCGGTCGCGAACCTCGGTGCACGCCAGGATGATCCGGTCGATATCGGCATCGCTCAACGCCGCGTGTAAGGAGAACCTGATCAGCGATCGGTTCGGTGGCGTGGCGGGCGGGCAGAACGGCGCACCGAGCACCCCGTGCCGCTCCAGGACCGACCGGATCGCGAGACCCCTCGACTCCGGTCCGGTCGGCACCGACACGATCTGGCTGTCGGAGCCCTCCAGATCGAAACCCAAGGAGCCCAGTTCCTTTCGTACGACATCCGCGACCCCTCGCAGGCGTGCCCGCCGATCCTCCGCCGCGCGGATCACCTCCACCGTCGCGGCCAGGCCCGCGATGTCGTGCGGGCGCAGCGCCGAGGAGAACACGGCCGGATACGACGCCTGTTCGAAATAGCCGACGAAATCGGGACTGCGCACGGCGATGAATCCGGCGCGGCCCGCGAACGCCTTGGCCAGGCTCGCCGTCCGGAACGGCACCCGGTCCGCGAGACCGAGCGCCGCCACCGCGCCCTCGCCGTGCGGGCCGTCGATGCCGAGCGAATGGGATTCGTCGACGACCAGCACGCTGCCGGTCTCGTCGGCGACATCGCACAGCTCGGGCAGCGGGCTGCGGCCGCCGCTGGTGCTGTAGATCGCGTCGACCGCGACGATGCCGGGACCGTGCCGGTGCAGCTGATCGCGCAGGTGGTCGGGGCGGTTGTGCCGGAACGTGTGCACGGACGCTCCCGCCCCGACGGCACCGTGCCGCAGCGACATGTGCGCCTGCTCGTCGATGTGGACGGGGGTCTCGGTGTCGGCGATCGCCTGCAGCAGACCGGTATTCGCGGCCCAGCCCGATTGGCAGACGATGCCCGACCCGGCATGCATGTGCTCGGACAGCATGTGCGCCAACGGCTTTCGATGAACGTCGGCGGGCGACCGCTCCCCGTCCCGGCCCAGTGCCGTGGCCGTCGCGCGGGTAATGCGGCCCTCGCTCGCCAGCGCCAGGTAGTCGTTGCTGGTGAGCACGATGTCACCGGGCCGGGCGGGACGTCCGTGCAGGAATCGGCCCGCTCCCCCGGCATCGGTCACCCGGTCGCTGCGGAAACGCTCGATCCGGGCCTGAACCCGCTCGGCGACGGTCGCCACCTTCACTCCTCCTGACGCGCACGGTATCGGCGCCCGGATTCGGCGCAGGCGCGCACCGACACCGCGTCGGCGAGATTCGCCAGCGGCAACACCGGGCCCCACGATCATGACCCACGATGCCGCGCGGGAAGCCTCCCGAAACGGTGACGAAACTCTGACGTCCGGGCGGACGCGTCACCCGGCCACGGTCGCGGCGCGGTCGAGTTCGGCCTTACCGAACGCGCCGCGGTAGGCCGCCGCCGGATGACTGTCCGGGAGCCGGTCACGGCCGGTGACCTTGCGCCGCACCGTGCCCTCGGCATACTCGTGCTGCGCCAGCCCGCGCCGCCGCAGCACCGGCAGCACCTCGTCGATGAATTCCTCGTAGCTGCCGGGAATGGTCGCGTTGACGACGTTCACCCCGCCGATGCCCGCCGCGCGCCACCGCTCCAGCGCGTCGGCGATCCCCTCCGGGGTGCCGACGATGCGCCCGTTGCGGCTGCGCAGCTTCGCCAGATCCCGCACCGTCGGCTCCCGGTCCGGCACCGCCTCCCGCAGCCAGGCGAGAGTGCTTCGGGTGCCTTCGGTTTCGATCTCGCCGATCGGTGTGTCGAGGTCGTAGAAGCCGAGATCGTGGCCGAGCCCGCCGGCCGCGTGGGCGACCATCGTGGTGGGGTCGATCACCTCGTCCAGCTCCTCGGCCTTGCGCCGCGCCTCCTCCTCGGTGCTGCCGACCACGAACGACAGTCCCTGGAAGAACTGGAGATCCTCCGGCCGCCGCCCCGCCTCCGCGACCAGCCTGCGGGTGTCGTCGATCAGCGCCTTCGCGGCCGCCGGGCTCGGCGACTGGATGAACTGTGCCTCGGCATTGCGGGCCGCGAAACGCCTTCCCGCCCAGGATGACCCGGCCTGGAACAGCACCGGTGTGCGCTGCGGTGACGGCGCCACCAGATGCGGCCCCTCCACCCGGTACCGCTTACCGTCGTGGTGGATCTTGTGCACCTTCGAGAAATCGGCGTGCACGCCCGACGCCTTGTCCTGCACCAGTGGGTCGTCGTCCCAGGAGCCCTCCCACAGCTTGTAGACGACGTCGACGTATTCCTGCGCCCACTCGTAGCGCTCGTCGTGCGGGGTGATGGTGTCGTATCCGAAGTTGCGCCAGGCATTCCCCGACAGGCTGGTGACGATGTTCCAGGCGATCCGCCCCTTCGAGGCGTGGTCGAGCGTGGAAATCTTGCGCGCGAAATCGAACGGGTGCTCCTGCAGGATGGAGCTGGTGATCGCGATGCCGAGATGCTCGGTGTTGTAGGCGAGCGCCGAGGCCAGCACCAGCGGGTCGTTACTGGGTATCTGCAACCCGCTGTCGACGAATTTCTGCCACGAGCCGCGATAGTCGTCGTAGAGCCCGACGACATCGGCGAAGAATATGTAGTCGAACCGCCCGCGCTCCAGCGTCTTCGCCAGCGACACCCAGTGTTCCAGCGAATGGAAATCCGTCTGCCGCGCGTCCGGCAGCCGCCAGGCGCCGTGCAGGATATGCGACGTGGTATTCATCACAAACGCGGAAAACCTCAGGGGCACACTCATGGACGGAAGGTTACGACGCGACCCACTGAACGATCACCGGATAAAACCTGCATGATCGAAACAGCTGAGCTACGGATATCGGCCGGGCACACTCGGGCCCGATGCGAGTGATGAGGGTGCGGGGTCGGGTCGTGCTGGCTGTGGCGGCGATAGGTGTACTGGTCGCGAGTTCGGCCTGTGCCGCGCCGCGCACCGGCGACGGGCGGGCCACCGGCGTGCCTGCGGCAACCGGCCGTCCGGTCGACGGCGGCGTGATCGAGTACGGGCACGAACAGGAACCGCCGTGTGCCCATGCGGGCTGGGTCCAGAACGCCTATCTGGCACGGCAATACCTCGACAACCTGGTGTCGCTCACCGACGAGGGCACGGTCGTGCCCTGGCTGGCCACCGGTTGGGACGTCTCCCCCGATCGTCTCGCCTACACCTTTCACCTGCGCCGCGATGTGCGGTTCACCGACGGCACCCGACTCGACGCCGCCGCGGTGAAAACCAACTTCGACACCTACCTCGATACCAAGACCCAGAATTCCACGGTGACCGCCTATCTGGGTCCGTATTTCTCCGCCGGCCGGGTTCTCGACGACTTCACCTATCGGCTGGAGTTGAAGTCGCCCTACGAGCCGCTGCTGACCGTCCTCAGCCAGGGCTATTTCGGAATCCAGTCGCCCACGGCGCTGGCCCGTGGTCCGGAGGCGAATTGCACGGCGCCGGTCGGGTCGGGGCCGTTCGTTCTGGAGAAATGGGAAAGGAACCGGGCGATCACCTTCGTCCGCAATCCGAACTACAATTCCGCGCCCGCGAACGCACGGCACCAGGGGCCACCGTATGTCGAGAAGGTGATCTGGAAATTCCTGAAGGATCCGGTACTCCGGTACGGCTCGCTGACCAGCGGATCCTCCGATGTCATCTACAACGTCCCGGTGGTCGACTGGGCGGATGCGAGCACCAGGTTCCAGCTGCGCCAGTACATTACGGGCGGACGCCCGAACGCCGTGAGCCTCAACGTCACCCGCGCGCCGTTCGACGACGTGCGGGTGCGGAGGGCCTTCGCCTGGTCGGCCGACCGCCGCGCCGCGGTGCGCGGAGCGTTCCTCGGCGTGGTGCCCTACAACGGCAACGGGTCGCTCAGCCGGAGCACCCCCGACTACGACCCGGCCCTCGACGACGCCTACCGCTACGATCCCGCCCGGGCGAACCGGTTGCTCGACGACGCCGGGTGGACCCGGCGCGACGATCGAGGAATCCGGCTGAAAGACGGTAAGCCGCTGGAGATCTCGCTGATCTACGCGGCCGGCGCGATCGTGGGCCCGGAGGGCGCGGCGGTCCTGCAGGATATGGCGCAACAGGCGCGGGAGGTCGGTTTCGACGTGCGCCTGGTCCCCGCCACCCAGAGCGAGCATTTCGGCGGCAAGTACGCTCCCGCCGACACCTACCACGGCTACGTCGGCTACTGGACCAGCCCGACCCCGGGCCTGCTCCACATCAACTGGCGGCAGCGCCTCCCGAACAGCCCGAACCCCAACAACACCGCATACTACAATGATCCGGAACTCCAGCGGACGATCGAACAGGGCAACGCCGCAACGGATCCGGCGCAGCGGCAGCGCTATTACTCGGCGGCCCAACGGATCATCTCCGACCAGGCAGCCGCCATCGGCCTCTACACCCAGACCACGTCGATCGCGGTGGCGCCCCGGCTGCGGGACGTGTGGATCGAGAAGTCCCAGGGCGAGCCGGTCTTCTCCGATGCGAGGTTCGTCGAATGACCACCACTGCCGACATTTCCAGCGATGGAGACATTTCCAGCGAGTTCGGACAACCCGCGCGACGGCGGCCGGGCCGGCGCACCGCGACAGCGTGGGCCGGCAGGATCGCCGGGGCCGCGCTGGTGCTGTGGGCGGCGGCCACCACCACCTTCCTGCTCCAGGCCCTGGCGCCCGGCGACCGCGCGACGCTGCTGCTGAACCTCGCCGCCGGACAGAGCCGCGACCGCACGCCCGACGAGCTCGCGCCGGTCAACGCGAAATACGGCTTCACCGATCCGCTCGGTCAGCAGTATCTCGACTATCTCGGCGGGCTGCTGCGCGGCGACCTGGGCACGTCCTACCAACTCCAGGAGCCGGTGCTGTCGGTGATCCTCGACCAGATCGCGCCCACCCTCGTGCTCACCGCCACCGCGCTGGCGCTGGCCTGGCTCATCGTGATCACCGCGACCATGCTCGGCGCCGGCCGCCGGGGTCCCCTCGCCGGGCCGGCCAACCTGCTGGAGACCGTCGCGGCCGGGCTGCCGCACTACTGGCTCGGCGTCATCCTGCTGGTGGTGTTCGCGATCGAGCTGAGCTGGTTCCCGGTGGAGAGCGGCTCCGGCCCGCGCGGTCTGGTGCTGCCCGCGCTCACCCTCGCCGTCCCGCTGTCCGGATTCCTCGGACAGGTCACGCGGGCCGAGTTCGCCCGCGCGCTGGACCAGCCGCACGTGCTGTCGGCGCGGGCACGCGGGCTCGGCGACACCGCGACCCGGTTCCGGCATGTGTTGCGCCACTCCCTGATTCCCGCGCTCAGCATCTCCGGATGGGCGATGGGCGCGCTGTTCGGCGGCGCCGTCATCGCCGAGACGGTATTCGCGCGGGCCGGTATCGGGCAGACTCTCGTCGCCGCCGCGGAGTCGCGGGACGTGCCGCTCGTCAGCGGCATAGTCGTCGCGATCGCCACGGTGTACGTGCTGGCGAACCTGGTGGTGGACTTCCTGTATACCGTTGTCGACCCGAGGATTTCGGCCGCATGAGTACCGCCGCGACACGTCCGGATGTCACGAACGCACCTGGTGCGAAGGGCCCTGCCACGCGGACCCGCCGGCTTCCGCCGCCGACGGTCGTGGCGGCCTCCGCGGTCCTGTTCGTGGCGGCCGTCGCCGCGATCGCGCCCGGCGTGCTGGCGAGCGACCCGTTCACCGTCGATCTCGGCAATGTGCTGTCGCCACCGTCGTGGTCGCACCCGTTCGGCACCGACCTGTCCGGCCGCGACCTCTACGCGCGGATCGTGCACGGCACCCGGGAGTCGCTGCTGATCGGGCTCGGCGCCACCGCCGTGGCACTCGCCCTCGCCTCGCTCCTCGGGTTCACCGCCGGACTCTCGCCGAAACCCGTTGCCGCCGTCGTGAACCGGGTCGTCGAGGTGCTGTTCGCCTTCCCCGCGATTCTGTTGGCGCTGCTGCTGGTCAGCGTGTTCGGCCCCGGTCGAACCACCCTGATCGTGGCCGTCGGGATCGGTGTCTCGCCGGGGTACGCGCGCATCATCCGCGGGCAGGTGCTCACCGTGCGCGGCTCGCCGTACGTCGAGGCGGCCGGTGCGCTCGGGCATTCCCGGTTCCGGGTGTTCCGCCGGCACATCGTCCCGAACGCGTTGCGGCCCATGGCGATCATCGCGACGCTGGGCGTCGGCCAGACCATCGTGTGGGCGTCGGGGCTGGCGTTTCTGGGGCTCGGCGTGCCACCGCCCGCACCGGAATGGGGCGCGCTGCTCGACGCCGGTCGCACGTACCTCACCCGCGCCCCGTGGCTCGAGGTGTTCCCCGGCCTGGTGATCGTGGTGATCGCCCTGGCGGCCACGACCCTGGGCCGCCACGCCGAACGACGAGGAGAAGGACGAGCATGACCGAACCGCTGCTGCGCGCACGGGATCTCCGCATCGGATTCGGGGATCGGCAGGTGGTACACGGGATCTCGTTCACCGTCGATCCCGGCGAGTGCCTGGCGATCGTCGGCGAATCCGGGTCCGGGAAGTCGGTGACCGCACGCACGCTCATCGGCCTCACCGGCCCCGGCTCCACCGTGCGCGCCGAGGCGCTGGAGTTCCGCGGCACCGCGTTGCCGAGCCGCGAGAGCGAGTGGAAACGACTGCGCGGCAAGAATATCGGGTTCATTCTCCAGGACGCCCTGGTATCCCTGGACCCGCTGCGGCCGGTCGGCCGGGAGATCGAGGAGGCGCTGTCGGCACACGGCTACGGCACCCGCGCCACCCGCCGGGCCCGGGTGATCGAGCTGCTGCGGCTGGCCGGCGTGCCGCAGCCCGAGCTGCGGGCCCGGCAGCGGGCGGACGAACTGTCCGGCGGGCTGCGCCAGCGCGCACTCATCGCCGCGGCGCTGGCCATGGATCCGCCGCTGCTGATCGCCGACGAGCCGACCACCGCGCTGGACGCGACCGTGGCCGCCCGCATCCTCGATGTGCTCGCCGACGCCAAGCGGCGCGGCAAGGCCATCGTCCTGATCAGCCACGATCTGTCGGTGGTCGCCCGGCTCGCCGACCGGGTCGCGGTGATGCGGGGCGGCGAGTTCGTCGAAACGGGCAGTGCCGCCGAGGTTCTGGACCGGCCGCGGCACGAGTACACCCGGTCGCTGCTGGATGCGATCCCGTCCGGGATCTCCAAAGGCACACTGCTGGTGGATCGTTCACGCCCGGCCCCCGCGGCTGCCCCGGCCCCCGGCGCCCCGCCCGCGCTCGTGGCCCGCGGCCTGCGCAAGATCTTCCCCGCTCACGGCCACGAACAGCCCACGGGCGTGCAGGATGTCGGCTTCGAACTCGCCGCCGGATCCACCCTGGGCATCGTGGGCGAATCCGGCTCGGGCAAGACCACCACGGCCCGCATGGTGCTCGGCCTGCTGCGCCCCGACTCCGGGACGGTGGAACTGAACGGCTCGCCGTGGTCGGAGCTGCCGGACAGGGCCAAACGGGCGCGCCGACACGAGATCTCGGTGATCTACCAGGACGCGCTCAGCTCGTTCGATCCCCGCTGGACCGTGTGGCGCATCCTCCGCGACGCCGTCGAGGCGGCCGGGGTGCCCCGCGCCGAACGCGACGAACGCATCGACGAACTGCTCGCCCAGGTGCAGCTGGACCCCTCGGTCCGCGACCGCAGGCCGCTGCGACTGTCCGGCGGCCAGCGCCAGCGCGTCGCCATCGCCCGCGCCCTCGCGGGCCGCCCCTCGGTGATCGTCTGCGACGAACCGGTCTCGGCCCTCGACGTCTCCGTCCAGGCCCGCGTCCTGGACCTGCTGACCACCCTGCAGGCCCGGACGGGCGTCGCCCTGGTCTTCATCTCCCACGACCTCGGCGTCATCCACCACATGAGCGACCAGATCCTGGTCATGAAGGACGGTGTCGTCGTCGAGCGCGGCGACGCCGACCGGGTCTTCGACCGCCCGGAGCACCCCTACACCCGCACCCTGCTCGATGCCATCCCCCGCACGGCGGCCCGGGCGCCCGCCGCGTAGATCAGCGGAGCGGCGCCGGACGAACCTCGCGCACTGCGGCGGTGAACGAGTACTCCGCCTCCGAACGCGCGGGTTGCCCACCGAGGCCGCCGGCGCGGCGGACCGGATACGCGGACGTGCCGCATACTTCCGGTTCGGGAGCGCTCGTGCCAGCCCCTCGACGATTCCACGATTCGCGCCGCACCTACGGGTCGGCGGCCGCTGAGGCACCGCCGTGCGGCAGTTCCCGAACTTCCCGTGCCGAGTCGTTGCCGGGTAGCGTTCCTCGGGACCGGCACGCACGCGGGCCATGCCCGAATACCGACCGGGCGCACCGGCCGGGATGACCACGCCGGCAGGCGAGCCGGTCGAGAGCGGATGGCCGACAGGTGAATTCGAAGGAGACGGCATGGATCACCGGTATGAGCTGGACGAGACCATCGACATGGAGACGCCCAGCATCGCCCGGATGTACGACTATGTGCTGGGCGGCGGCGCCAATTTCGAGATCGACCGCAACGCCGCGGAGGCGATCCCGGACGGCATGCCCGGCAGCCGCGCCTGGGCGCGCGCCAACCGCGGGTTCATCGGACGTGCCGTAACAGTCCTGTGCGAGAGGGGCATCGACCAGTTCCTCGATCTGGGATCCGGAGCACCGACGGTGGGCAACCCGCACGAGATCGCGTTGCGCCACTACCCCGAAGCCCGGATCGCGTACGTGGAGCGGGAGCCCGTCGCCGTCGAGTACGCCAACAAGATGCTCGCGGATCTGCCGGGAGTGACGATGACCTGGGCGGACTTCCGTGACGTCGGCAGCGTGCTGGAGGCTCCGGGCGTGGCGGACCTGCTGGATTTCTCCCGGCCGGTCGGCATTCTCGCCATGGCCGTACTGGACCTGCTGGAAGACGTCGACCCGGTCGAGCTGACGGCCGCCTACCGCGACGCCTGCTGTCCGGGCAGCGCACTGGGCATCTCGCACGCGGTCGGTCTGACGCTGAGCCTGGCGGAGCAGGAGCGGGTCCTGTCGGTGATGCGGACGACCAACACTCCCGGAGCGGGTTTCGGCACGATCGACGACGTGGCCGCCCTGATGGCGGGCTACACGCTGCTGGAGCCGGGGATCGTGCCGGTCGGGGCGTGGCGGCCGATCGACCCCGTCGACGAGGACGCGGCGAAGCGGGCCAATTACGTTGGCGCCGTGGGAATAAAGGAATCCTGATCCGCGGCGGGCGCCGGCAACCGTCACCGGGGCCGGCACACCGCCGATCGGCGGCGGCTGCACCACCGGCAACGGCGCGAAGGCCGGCGCCACAGCATCAGCCACAGCGGCCGGCGCACGAGCCGCACCACGGACGCCGAGAACGCGTCACCATGGAACCGACACCGGCGGTTGCGAGGAGACGATCACCATGCCCGATCTCGCTGTCCTGATGATCGATATGCAAAACGGCTACATCGCCGACGACGGGCTCCGCGATGCGCTCGGCTGGCCGCCGATCTGGCGGCTCGACGAGGTGGTCGTCGAATGCGCCGGCCTGCTCGCCACCGCACGCACGGCGCGAATTCCCGTCTTGTATTCGCGTCAAACCTCCAGTCCCGCCCGCGAATTGGCCACCAATCCGCGCGCCGCCCGCCACCTGCACGCCCGCCGCGACCGGCTGCCCGCGCTGTCGCCGGAGCAGCGGCAATGGCGCACCGAGATCATGGACGCCGTCGCGCCCCGCCCCGGCGACCTCGTGCTGGACAAGACGCGGCACAGCTTCTTCGCCTACACCGAACTCGATCCCGTACTGAGATCCCTCGGCGCCCAACGGCTGCTGGTGGCCGGTCTGCAGACCAACGTGTGTGTCGAGGCCACCGTCCGCGGCGCCCTGGAACGCAACTACGAGGTCGCCGTCGCCGAGGACGCCGTCACCACCGACGGCCCGGACCTGCACCACGGCGCCCTGAACTCGATGCGCGTCCTCTACGTCGAGGTGGCGGGCTGGCGAGAACTCCTGTCCGGCAACGCATCCTGGGACCGCGCCTACACCACCCCCGACTACGGCCGAAACCCCGACTACTGGACCGAACGGCCCGGCCCGCCCGCACCCCACTGAATCCCCCCGGGTACACGGCGGATGACAGCGGCGTCAGAGGCGCACGGCCACCTGAACGCCGTCCCCCACCGGCAGCTTCATCGACTGGTAGCCGTTCGCCGGATCGGCCAGATAGGCCAGGACCGCACCGTGCATGTCGCGGCCGAAGTCCACGTCCACGTCGTCCACCAGGATCAGCGTGCCGGGACGCAGCGCCGGCTCGAGCACGCGCAGGACGGGGAGGGCCAGGTCGGGCCAGCCGTCGAGCAGCACGAGATCCACCGGGCCGGCCACATCCGCCAGGGTCGAGAGCGCGTCACCCTCCCGCAGCTCGATCAGGTCGGCCACACCGGCCGCGGCGAAGTTCTCCCGCGCCGCGGACGCCTTGTCCGCCTGTAGTTCGGTGCCGATCACCAGCCCGCCACCGTTGTCCCGGACCGCACTCGCCAGGTAGATCGCGGACACCCCGAACGAGGTGCCGTACTCGACCACCGTGCGCGCGCCGGTCGCCCGGGCCAGCAGATACAGCAGTTCGCCACCGGTCTCGGACACCGACATGTAGACGTCCCGGAACGTCTCCGCCCGCGCGGCGATGTCCAGATCGAAGATGTCCGCGGCCGGTCCCAGGGGGGCGGCCACGCGCCCGTCCTGCTCCCGCTCGGCGGCCAGCAACCGTTGCAGCACACCGGAAATCGGTTCGGAGCGCAGGGTCGATGTCATGGTTGTTCCTTCCGTCGATTCGCTGACGAGTTCACCGTATGCTCGAACCGAATTGCACTCCAGTGCATGTTCGGTAAGGAAGAGTTATCAGAAGTGGAATCCAGCCTCGACCTCAATCTGCTGCTAGCCCTCGACGCACTGCTCGACGAGCGCAGCGTCGGCGGTGCGGCCCTCCGGCTGCACACCTCGCCGCCCGCGATGAGCCGCACGCTCGCCAGGCTGCGGCGCCTCCTGGACGACCCGATCCTGGTGCGGGCGGGCCGCACCATGGTGCCGACGCCGCGGGCGCTCACCATGCAGAGCCAGGTGCACGACCTCGTCGAGCAGGCGCGCCGGCTGTTCACGCCGCCCGAGCAGCCCGACCCGGCGACGCTGCGCCGCACGTTCTCGGTGCAGATCGGCGACCTGATGTTCGGCGGCGTCGGGCACCGGTTGCTGCATCGGGTCCATGCGGAGGCGCCGGCCGTCACACTGCATTTCGCCGCGGAAAGTCACGAGGACACCCATTCGCTGCGGGACGGCGGCGTCGACCTCGAGCTGGGCAGCATCCGGCGGGCCGAACCGGAGACCCATATCGAGCCGTTGCTGCGCGAGCGGATGGTCGGCGTGGCGCGTGCCGGTCATCCGCTGCTGAGCGCGCCGGTCACCCCGGCCCGGTACGCCGCCACCGAGCATGTGGTGTTCTCCCGCCGCGGCCTCCTGACCGGACCGATCGACAACTTGCTCGCCGAGCACGGGCTGACCCGCCGGGTCGTCTCGTGCGCGCCGAGTCCGGCGAGTGCGCTGTTCCTGCTGCGGGACAGCGACCTCGTCGGCACGATCGCCGGCCGGTTCGGCCGCGGTACGATCGAGTCGCTGGGGTTGCGCGCGTTCGAGATTCCGCTGCCCCTGCCCACCGTGGACCTGAGCATGGCGTGGCACCCGCGCCACGATGCGGACGGCGCGCACCGGTGGCTACGACAGCACGTCCGCGCTGCCGTCCTCGACGGAGTCGACGGCTGACAAGGCCGGAACGGCCGATAAGACAAGACGGCGACGATGGTCTACCTTCGTCGTCCGTGACAAATGCAATACCGCGCACCACCGCCCCGTGGCGGAGTGTGCGGCGAACCCGGGCGGTGCCACCGACACCGGGACGAGGAGTTACCGGATGAGTGCCACGACAGCGCAGTCCCCGCACGCCGCTTCCGACGGGCGGGACGCGGAGCCGCAGCCCCCGACTCGCCGGTGGTCCTTACTGGCCTGGGCCCGGCCGCGGGTCGGCACGGTCGTGGCGGTCACCGCGGCCGTCGTGATCTCGTTGCTGCCGTTCGCGCTGTCGCGCACCTCCGCCTCGCAGGCCATTCTGACCGGCGTCCTCGCGGCGTTCGCCATCGGCGTCGGCGGGATGCTGCGCAGCCTGCTCGGGCGCTGGCGGATCGATGTCGACCAGCGGTTCGGACATCACCGCAGGCCGCTGGTGCTGCTGGGCGGGCTCGCCGTCACCGCCGCGGTCACCAACGCCACGCACCGGCAGGACAGCCTGCACGCGGCGATGGGCGCGGCCCCGGCGGGCCCGGAGCACTGGTTCCGGTGGTTCCTCGGCGCCGCCGTGATCGCCGCGGTGCTGGTCGGCGTCGGGCGCGCGGCACGCGGGATCGCACGGAAGCTCGGCCGGTTCGGGACGACGGTGTCCGCCGTCCTGCTGGTGACGACGATCGTCGGCGTCCTCGGGCTCATCGCCGTCCGGTGAGCCCGCGCGGCAACCCCTGAGCGCGCACTGCCGAGCATCCACAGGCTTCCGTTCTTACGGTAGCTGGGTGATCGCGGTCCGCCACCACGGCATTATCCGGTCGATCCGCGGTTCGACTCGGAAGAGGCGTTCTTCCAGCCCTTTTCACAGCGAATTCATTCGCCGTAGGTCGGCATCTCCCGTCCGAAGACGGACACGCCGGGCGACTCGCCAGTGATTTGCTGTATGGGACCGCAGTGGCTTTAGAGTGCCTGTGCGCCACCGGGCACGAATGGTCCCGGAACCGGAGCCGCAGTGTCCGCCCGGGACGGTGGCGGCGGATACGAGTGGGAGGGCCGCCCGAGGAAGGTGGCTCTCCCACCGGCGCCGCGGCGCTTGTGGGTGCGGAAGTCGTTGTGTGCGGGCGGAATCGGATGAGGGAGTTGTGGTGCGGGGTTCACGATCGGATGCGCTGGGTTTCATGGACGAGGTGACCGCCCGCTACGGGTCGCTGGACGCGTTCTTCGCGCACCTGCGCGCCGACCTGGATCGCACCGACGACGAACCGACCCTCCGGTTACCGATCGTCACCGAGCACCGCTCGGGCCAGGCGGCGTGGCCGGCGGTCGCCGCCCCGGGCCGCGCCGAAATGAGACGCCCCGATACCCGGCCATCGGCGAACACCATGATCACCGACCCAGAATCCACGAAATCCGCTGGCAGACAACGCAAGACCGCCGCAGCGGTGTGGGACCGCCTGATCGGGCGAGGGTAGCCGAACGCCAGCAACTCCACCGCCGCGGCGACCTCCTCGGACGCCCGAAGCGCAGCATCGAGTGCGGCGCCGGCCGGGCTCCGATCGATGTATAGTTCGTTCAGTTCATACTGAACGTTCTATACGGAGGTGCCGGTGTCGCCGGAGGAGTCCGAGTTCGTCGACCGTCTCGGCCTGTTCTTCCAGATGACGGGCGGGTCGCGGACGATGGGCCGGGTCTACGGATGGCTGCTGATCTGCGATCCGCCGCAGCAGTCGCTGACCGAGCTGGCCGACGCACTGTCGGTGAGCAAGGCCTCGGTCAGCACCGTGGCGCGCCAGCTGCACGACGGCGGCCTGGTCGAGCGGCTGCCGAGCACGAACCGTCAGCACACCTATCGGGTCGCACCGGGCGGGTTCACCAGCGTGATGAATGCCCAGCTGGCCCGGATGCAGATCGGTATCGACGCCGCGGAGTTCGGGCTGTCCGTGCTGGGCGAGGAGCGCCCGGAACAGCGCGAACGACTCCGGGATCTGCGCGACTTCTACCAGTTCCTCGTACAGGACTTTCAGGACGAGTTCATGCGGCGGTGGACGACCTACCGCGAGTCCAGGAGGCAGACATGACGCAGACGAACACGGTCGATTTCAGCGACGTGCGGTGGGGTTCGGTGGAGTGGACGAACCTCGGCACGCTGTACCTGCGGGCCTGCGAAAGCCGTTCGCCGCAACCGGTTCTCGGCGACCACGCGGCGGCGGACGCGGTGGACCGGATCGACTACGACTGGCGCCGGATGCACCGCTACATGCAGCCGGCGGCGAACCAGTGGCTGGTCGCCCTGCGGGCCGCACGCCTCGACGAGTGGAGCGCCGAATTCCTGAGCCGCCATCCGAATGCCGTTGTGCTGCATCTCGGATGCGGCATGGACACCCGGGCCTTCCGGCTGGCTCCACCACCCGGTGTGCAGTGGTTCGACGTGGACCAGCCGAACGTGATCGAGCTGCGCCGCAAGCTGTACAGCGATCGCGACGGCTACCGCATGATCGGCTCGTCGGTGACCGACCCGGCCTGGCTGGACCGGACCCCGACCGACCGGCCCACGCTGATCGTCGCCGAGGGCCTGCTCATGTACCTCCCCGAGCCGGAGGTCCGCGCACTGCTGCACCGCCTGACGGAACGATTCCCACACGGAGAACTTCTGTTCGACACGTTGTCGCCGGTGGGGCCGCGCCTGTCGAAGGTCTTCAGCAAGGGCATCGTCAAGTGGGGCCCCCGCGACGCACGCGAGCTGGAGCGCTGGGACGCGCGGCTGCGCTTCCTCGAACGGGCCTCGGCGCTGGCCGGCTACGAGAAAATTCCCGCCACCCCGCTGCGCTGGATGTATCGGCTGATGCATGCGACACCGGCCGGAAACTACGACGTCCTGAACCGCTTCGAATTCTGAGCGGGGACGACCTCACGGGCGGGACTTCAGCCCGTCCAGGGTGAGGTCGAGCAGTCGTTCGGCCCGTTCCCTGTGTTCGGCCCCGGCCGAGGTGAGGGCGATGCCTTCGAGGGCGGCGCCCAGGTCGGCGGGGCCGATGTCGGCACGGATCGCCCCGGCGGCCGCGCACGCGTCCATCAGGGTGGTGATGGCGGCCTGGATCATCTCCCGGCTGTGGCCGTAGGGGTTGTTCCCCGCGGCGGCGATGGCCCGCAAGGCGTCGGCCATGCCGAATTTGGCGGTCACGTAGTCCAGGAAGAGTCGCGTCCACGCGCGCAGGGCCTCGAAGGGCGGCTTCGACTCGAGCAGGCCGGCGACGGCGTCGCACAGCTGGGCCACCTCGTTGCGGTAGACCGCCTCGATCAGATCCTCCCGGGTGGGGAAGTTCCGGTACAGGGTGGCGCTGCCCACGCCCGCCTCCTTGGCGATGCGTTCCAGGTGCGCGTCCAGCCCCGCGTCGGCGAACACGCGCACCGCGGCCGCGAGGATGTTGTCTCTGTTGCGCCGTGCGTCAGCCCGCAACGGGCGCTGTGTACTGCCGGCCATCGGCGGTCGCCATTCCCCTCTCCGGTCCCTCGACTTGCTAAACGGAGGCACCCCCACTTAGCCTGAGGTAAGTGGTGGCGCCCCCACTTTACTGTAGGCCGGGGACCGACCTGCGCATATCCACTCCGGAAAGGACATCGATCATGTCAGGTATCGCGGGCATGTCAGGTATCGAGGGCATCGAGGGCAAGGTCGTGGCGATCACCGGCGCCAGCAGCGGAATCGGTGCGGCGACGGCTCGCCACCTCGCCGCGCTCGGTGCGGCCGTCGTGCTCGGCGCGCGCCGCGCCGACCGGCTGGACCGGCTGGTCGCCGAGATCGAGGCCGCCGGTGGGCGAGCCGCCGCCGTGCGCGTGGACGTCACCGACCCCGGCGACCTCCGGTCGCTCGTCGACGTCGCGGTCGAGCGGTTCGGCCGGCTGGACGTCCTGGTCGGCAACGCCGGATTCACCAGGATCAGCACCGTGGCCGACCTGGACGTCGAGGGCTGGTCGGCCATGGTCGACGTGAACGTCAAGGGGATCCTGCACGGTATCGCCGCCGCCCTGCCGGTGTTCCGCCGCCAGGGCAGCGGCCATCTCGTCACCGTCGTCTCGACCGCCGGCCTGAAAATCGTTCCCACCCAAGCGGTCTACGCCGGGACGAAGAACGCGGTGCGCACCCTCCTGGAGGGCCTGCGACAGGAGAGCACCGACGGTGTCCTGCGGACGACATCGATCTCCCCCGGCTACGTCCGCACCGAACTCATCGATAACGCCGTCGACGATCCCGCCGTGCGCGAACAGACCCAGCGCACCATGGCCGAACTCGGTATCGACCCCGCCGCGGTGGCGCGGGCGATCGCCTTCGCGATCGACCAGCCCGACGGCGTCGAAATCGGGGACCTGACCATCCGGCCGACCCGTCAGAACTGACGCGTCATGGGGAAATTCTCGCATCCATACCGGGCGGAATCTGTCCGGTATCGGCTCTACCGTGGCGGGAGCCGACGGAACGTGTCCGTCGCATACGACAGAAGGAGCAGCCGTATGAACCTCGTATCGATCCGCCTCATCACCGGCGACATCCAGCGCCTGGTCGGCTTCTACGAGCAGGTGACGGAGATCGAAGCAGACTGGGCGACACCGGATTTCGCCGAAGTCTCCACCCCGGCCGGCACGCTCGCGATCGGCAGCACCCGGACGGTGGCACTGTTCGCGGAGGGCAGTGCGCGTCCGGCCGACAACCACACCGCCATCCTCGAGTTCCTGGTCCCCGACGTGGACGCCGAATACCGGCGGCTGCGGACCGTGGTCGACGGCTTCGTCAACGAGCCCACCACCATGCCCTGGGGCAACCGGTCGCTGCTGCTGCGCGATCCCGACGGCAACCTGGTCAACCTCTTCACGCCCGTCACCGCGCAGGCCATCGAGAAGTTCGCCGACCGGACGCCGCGCTCCGGGACCAGCGCGTGAGTTCCGTAGCCTGAACGGGTGGGACCTGTGGACGTCAGCGGTGACACCGCGTGGGATTTCGCGGGGCCGGCCGATGCCGCGCCGCCGGGCACCGCGATGATCGGATACCGCGGCGGCGGGCTGGACCTCCGGGTTGCGGGGGCGCCGGCGGTCACCGTGCTGATCGGGTTCGGGGATCGTGAGCTGATCATCGACGATGCCACCGGCCGGCGGGCGCTGGGCGGATTCGTCGTCGGGCTTCCCCTCGAGGCCATGCGCATCCGCAGCGAGCGGACCGAATGCATCGAGGTGCGCTTGTCACCGCTCCGGGCGTATTCACTGCTGGGCGTTCCCCCAACGGATCTGGGCCGGGGCGCCGTCGCCCTGGAGGACCTGTGGGGCTCGCGGGCCCGGCGGCTGCGTGAGCGACTCGCCGCCGCGGGCACCTGGGACGAACGCTTCGCAGTGACGACATCGTTTCTGGCGCAGTGCGACAGGGTGATGCGGTCCCCGGACCCGGAGGTGCTCGCCGGCTGGGACCGCATACTCGGTTCCCGCGGCCGAGTCCGGATCGGCGAGGTCGCCGAATCCGTCGGATGGAGCCGTAAACGGCTGGGGGCGCGGTTCGAATCGCAGATCGGCCTGACGCCCAAGCGCACGGCGATGCTGGTGCGGTTCCGGCACGCGGTCGACGGCCTGCTCGCGGGCCGGCCCGCCGCCGATGTCGCGGCGGACTGCGGGTACGCCGATCAGGCGCACCTGTGCCGGGACGTGTCGATCTTCACCGACCACACGCCGGGCGCGCTCGCGGGCCACTACCGGCCCGCCATCGCCCGGCAGCGGTACGGGGCCTGGGGAAAATTCTTCCAATACCGCGCCTGACCTGCCCGTCGATAGTGGTGTTCAGCGCGGGGCAGCCGAGGCCCGCACCCTATCGACGAGAGGACACGCGCCGTGACCGACACCCTCGACCGCGCAGCGCTACAGACCGCCTTGGCGGCCGTACATCACGCGGGCATGCCCGGCCTCTTCGCCGAGGTGCGCGACAAGGGCGAAGTCTGGCGCGGCGCCGCCGGATTCGCCGATGTCGCCACCGGCCGCCCCGTCACGGCCGATATGCGCCACCGGGTCGGCAGCATCACCAAGACGTTCACCGCCGCCGCCGTCCTGCAACTGGTCGACGCCGGGGAAATCGAGCTCGACACACCGATCGGCCGCTACCTGCCCCGGCTGGTTCCCGGCGAACGCGGCGCGGCGATCACCGTCCGGATGCTCATCAACCACACCAGCGGCCTCGCCGAATACCTTCCGCACGCCTACCCGTCGCTCGCGGCCTTCCCCGCCCTGGCGGATACGACACCGGAAAGCCTGGACGCCCACCGATTCACCCGATTCCACCCGACCGAGCTGATCGAGATGGGCGTCTCGGCGCCGGCCTCCGGTAAACCGGGCGGCACGCCGGGGATCTACTCGAACACCAATTATCTTCTCCTGTGCCAGCTCCTGGAGTCGGTGACCGGCACCTCGGCGGAGAAATACGTCACCCGCAACGTCATCGAGCGAATCGGGCTGCGGGACACCGAACTTCCGGCCGGACCGCATGTCGACGGACCGCACGCACTGCACTACGAGGCGTGGTTCGGCATGATCGACCCGCCGCGCGACTACAGCGTCTACGACATGTCGTGGGTGGGGCCGGCGGCGTCGCTGATATCGACCGTCGCGGACCTGAACCGCTTCTACGGCCTGCTGCTCGCGGGCGAGGTCGTCAGCCGGTCCTCGCTGGCACAGATGCAGCGCACCGTTCCGGTCATCTCGTTCGAGGGGAAGACACTCGACTACGGCCTCGGCCTGCACCGGACGGAGGTGCCCGGGCACGGCACCTACTGGGGCCACGACGGTTCCGTGTGGGGCGGCGGAGCGGTGTCCATGACGAGGGCCGACGGCACACGACAGATGTCCGTCGCGGTGAACCTCCAGCGCTGGAACAAACTCGACTCCGCGGGGAAGCCGCAGCCCCACCCCATCGACGGCGCGCTCCAGGCGCTCACCCGGCTGGTGTGGTGCGGGTGATCCGGCATCGGCCGGCGCCCAAACGCTCGACGACCGGCCGGTTGCGCCGGCCCGGCCGCGTTACCGCGTCTCCGGCTCCGGGGCCGGTTCCGGTACATGGAAATGCTCGTCGCGCAGCCGGAATGCTTCCTTGGTGCCGTGTTCGGCGCGGGTCTTGACGAAGTTGAACTCGCCCGGCGCGAACTGCAGGTTCGTCCCGAACGCGTGGAACAGGTAGCTCGCCACCTCCTCGCCCTGGTACGCCTGGCTCTGCTCGACGAGCCGGAACGCCTCCTTCGCGATGACGACGCCGTCGGCCGGCATCTTCGCGGCCTTCTCCGCCCAGTACCGCGCCCGCGCGGATACCGCGGCGGCCGCGCAGGTCTCGGTGAAGACGCCGAGCTGTTCCACGGCGCCCGCCTCGATGATGTCGCCGGTCAGCAGCAGCCGGCGCGCGAGCACCGGGCCGAGGCGGTGGAAGAACATGTGCAGGCTGCCGAGTGCCGGGCCGAGGAAACGCGTGGCGGGCATGCCGATCCGGGTGTCGCGGGCGATCACCGAGATATCGGTCATCAACGCCATCTCGAACCCGCCGCCCAGCGCGTAACCACTGATCTCGCCGACCGTGACCTTGGGGAAGCCGAGCAGATCGTGGTAGAAGCCGAACGACTTGCGGTCCACCGTCAGCCGCCTCCGCTGGCTCGGACGGCTTTTCGCGGGCCGGTCGCCGTTCGCGCGCTCGCCGTACCAGCCGTACGCGTTGTTCATGTCCGCACCGGTGCTGAATACGCCCTCGGCGCCGCGCAACAGCACGACCGTGATGTCGTCGTCCTCGGCGATGCGATCGAGGTAGCGGGCCAGGCCGTCGCGCATCTCGGCGTCGTAGGAATTGCGCTGCCGGGGGTTGTTCAGGGTGAGGGTGACGATCCGGCGACCCGGATCCTCGTCGTAGCGAACGCGTCCGTCGGCGGCACTGGAGCTGGTCATCGGCGTGACCTTTCTTCGTTCGAACTAACGGTACTCTATACTGTATCTATATCAGTATAGTGTTCACAGCGGCACGCCTCGGCCGGTGCGAGGCCCGGCCCCTGCCATTCCGACGACCGCCCCCGAAGGAAACCCCATGCCGTTCGACTCCATCTCCTACCGCGTCGACGGGCACACGGCCACGATCACGCTGAACCGCCCCGACGCGCTGAATGCGCTGAGCCCGCACATGATCACCGAACTGCGGGCCGCCTACACCGAGGCCGAGAACGACGACGAGGTCTGGACCCTCGTCGTCACCGGCACCGGCCGCGCCTTCTGCACCGGCGCCGACGTCAAGGCCATCCCCGGCGACGGCAAGGTACTCAACGAACGGCCCTACCTGTCCACCTACGAACAGTGGGAGGCACCCCAGGAAGGCACCCCACCGTTCCGCAGCATGGCCAAGCCCGTCCTCACCGCGGTCAACGGACTGTGCTGCGGCGCAGGACTCGACTGGGTCACCACCGGAGACATCGTCATCGCCTCCGACCGCGCCACGTTCTTCGACCCGCACGTCAGCATCGGCCTGGTGGCCGGCCGCGAGGTGGTCCGCCTGGCCCGGGTGCTGCCGCGGCCGGTGGCGCTGCGCATGGCACTACTGGGCAAACACGAGCGGATGAGCGCGCAACGCGCCTACGACCTGGGCATGATCACCGAGATCGTCGAGCACGACCGGCTGCTCGAGCGCGCACACGAAATCGCCGACACCGTCAACTCCAATGCGCCCCTGGCCGTGCGCGGCACCCGGCTGGCCATCCTCAAGGGCCTCGACCTGCCGCTCCATGAGGCCGAAATGCTCGCCGAATCCTTCCGCGAACGCGTCACCCGCACCGAGGACGCACTGGAAGGACCGCGCGCCTTCGTCGAGAAGAGGACACCACAATGGCAGTGCCGATGAGCCGCACCGCCCGTGCACCGAGCCTACGAGTCACCGATACGCTTGCCCTGCAACCGGATTCCCGGGCGACCGAGTTCGACGAGCGCCGGCACACGTGGCATGAGCTGAGCGATCTCGCCCGGCGCGGCCGGTAAGCTGCATTCGCCGTGCCGTGAATCGTCCAGGACGATCTTCGCGGCCGACGGTCGCGGCTCGCCGGAAGGACGGGATGCTGGTGAAGGTGCATTTGCAGGTGGAGGGTTCGCCGAGCCGCGTCCACGACAGCGTGCGAGAGATCGCGGCCGCCGGGGCGGACGGCATGTTCTCGTTCGAGGGGCCGCACGACGTATTCTTTCCGCTCGTCGCCGCCGCCGGTGCCTGCGACCTCGAGCTGATGACCAACGTCGCGATCGCGGGCCCCAGAAGCCCGGTGCACCTGGCACATTCGGCCTACGACCTGCAGATGTACAGCGGCGGGCGGTTCCGGCTCGGACTCGGCTCGCAGATCCGGCCGCATATCGAGAAGCGCTACGGCAGCCGGTGGGGCAAGCCCGCCGCGCGGACGGCGGAATCGGTGGCCGCCGTCAAGGCCGTCTTCGCGGCGTGGGAGGGCCGGGCGCCGTTGAACTTTCGCGGCGACTACTACACCCACACGCTGATGCCGCCCACCTTCAGCCCCGGGCCCAATCCGTTCGGCCCGCCGCCGGTGCTGATGGGCGCGCTGGGCCCGGTCATGACGCGCAAGGCCGCCGAAGTCGCCGACGGCCTGCTTGCCATGCCGTTCAACAGCACTCGCCACTTCGCGGAACGCACCGTGCCCGCCATCGATGAGGGCCTGCGACGGTCGAATCGGCAGCGGAGCGAGTTCCGGGTCGTCGCGCAAGCCATGGTGGCGGTCGGGCGCACCCGGGCCGATCTCGCCGCGGCCATCGACGGTGTCGCCACCCTGATCGCCTTCTACGGATCCACCCCGGCGTACCGCCCCGTCCTCGACGCCGAGGGCTGGGGCGACCTACAGCCCGAACTCAACGACCTGTCCAAGCGGGGGAAGTACGCCGAAATGCGCGCCCTGATCACCGAACCGATGGTCCGCACCTGCGCCGTGGCCGGAACCCCGGACGAATGCGCCGCCGGTATCCGGGAACGCTACGGCGCGCACGCATCCGAGATCTGCTGCTACTTCCCCGGCTACACCCCCGCCCCCGCCGACGTCACCGCCCTGGTCTCAGCCCTGCGGTCCACCCCTCCCCCACCCGCCTGACCCGCCCGCACAGCCCCGAACGCGCACAAGTTGCGGGCGACACGCGGATCCCCGTCACTCCTGCACACTCGAGGTGACACGGGAATCGTTCTCTCGAACGGACGCGAGTCTCACTGCTGGGGCGTTCGGGTGGGCGGCCCGGTCGCAAGGCGGCGGCGGGTGCGGCGGTGGGCGGTGCGCAGGGCGATCGCGATGAGGCGCTGGAGCAGCGGGCCGAACGGTGGGGCGGCGCGGGCGGTGATGACGAAGGGGAGGTCGGTGGCTACGACCGTGCGGTAGTGGGTGAAGGTGTCGAAGCCCGCCTTGCCGCGGTAGGCGCCCATGCCGCTGTGGCCTACGCCGCCGAAGGGGGCGGCCTCGGGGAACATGGTGAGGGCGAAGTCGTTTCGGGAGACGCCACCGCTGCGGGTGTTCCGGATGAAGGCGCGGAAGTCGGGGCCGCCGGGGCCGTACCAGTAGGCGACCAGCGGGGACGGTTGGTCGCCGAGGTGGTCGATGACGTCGGCGAGGGATGTGTACGGGCGCAGGACCAGGACCGGGCCGAAGATCTCCTCGGTGGCGATCCGCATGCCGGGAGTGACGTCACGGACGATGGTCGGCGGGATCTTCCGCGAAACCGGGTCGGGCAGTGCCTCGCCGGGCGGGGCGATGTGGTCCACCCGCGCGCCCAGGCGCCGCGCTTCGTCGAGGAGGGACAGCACGCGGTCGTAGTTCGCGGCATCGACGCAGGCCGTGTAGTCGTCGTTGGCGGCGATGACCGGGAAGGTGTCGCGGAACGCCGAGCGCACCACAGTGGCGAAGGCGTCCATGCGGCTCTCGGGAACGAAGACACAGTCGGGGCTCACGCAGACCTGCCCGCCGTTGACCATCCGGGCCCGCGCGATCCGGGCGCCCGCCCGGGCGATATCGGCATCGGGCGCGACGACCACCGGATTCTTCCCGCCGAGTTCCAGTGTCACGGGGACCAGATTCGCCGCGGCGGCCCGCTGCACCAGCCGGCCGACCCGCGTCGACCCGGTGAAGAACAGATGGTCGAACGGCAGCTCGGCGAAGGCGGCGGCCACGTCCGGGCCGCCGGTCACCACCGCGAGCTCCGCCGGATCGAAATATTCGGGAACCAGCGATCGGGTGAGTTCCGCTGTGTGCGCGGTGATCTCGGACATCTTGATCATGACCCGATTCCCCGCGGCGAACGCGGCCGCCGCCGGCACGACGACCAGCTGCAGGGGAAAGTTCCAGGGCCCGATGATGCCGACCGCGCCGAGCGGCGTGGGCTGCACCCGGGCACGAATCCCGTACAGCCGGGCCACCGGCTTGGGATTGCGGGGCCGCATCCACGCGCCGATATGCGAGCGGGTGTGCTCGATGGTCGAGAGCATGCCCATGATCTCCGCGAACAGGATTCCGGTGCGGGACCTGGTGCCGAAATCGCGGGACAGCGCATCGACATACGCGTCGAGGTTGTCCAGAACCAGGGCGAGCAGGCGGTCGATCCGGTGCCGGCGGACGGCGGCCGAGGGCGGGCCCTCCTGCCGGTAGGCCCGTCGTTGCAGCGCCAGGATCTCGGCCGGTTCCGCGAGTTCCTCTGCCGAACAGTTCTTTTCGTGGCCATCGCGCCGTTGCCCGGTATTCGTGGTCATGCGGGAAATCTTTCGATCGAGAAACTCAGGTCGGCCGGCCCGTGCGCCACAGCGGGTGAGGACCCCCAGACAGTTGATACTCCAGTAATGGAAACTGTAACAGCAGTCGCGCTCCGCCGAATCGGAATGCGCGGCGCCCCCTTCTCCGGTCGCGGATCGCCCCGGACAGCGAGGCAACCACCGGCACACCGCCGCCGGGAGACGCGATCACCGCCTCCGATCCACCCGTTTCCTTGCGAACAAGATACTGAATGCCTTACAGTCCAAGGTGGCACAGTGGCCGAGCCGGTAGCCGCGCGATGACGCGGTTCCGGTGCGCACCGGGTGCGGTGTGGCGTTGCGAGGAGAGACGATGAGCGACAACACTATTCCCGGTCTCACACCGCGCACCGTCCGGATACTGCTCGGCGCCGGCGACGCGCTGGCCGAGCAGGTGCGGGCGAAGCTGCTGCACAGCCCGCGGCCGGTCTTCCTGTACTACATCGAGCAGACCTTCGACACCCTGCACCAGAGGTTGTCGCTCGGGCTCGATCCGCATCCCGGCACCCCTGCCGAACAGTTGTGCCTGCATCTGATGATCAGCTATGCGCAGCAGCGGGCGGGTTCGCTGGACGCCGACCTCATCCGGCTGCACCGGGTACTGCTTCCCGGCCGCCGGCACCAGACGCTCGCCGAGGTCGGCCGGATCGCGTGGAGTCCGCGGCTGTCCTACGACTTCGTCGCGCTCGGCGACGCACTGACGCCGGGCGGCATGAACGCGTTCTTCGCCCCCGTCGAACCGGACGACCTGGTGGCCTGACGGTCCTTCCGCTCCCCCCGAACCCTTCTGGCGCCCCGTGCGCCACACGGGTTCGGTGCTGAATGCCGTTCTCCCGGAATACATCCCTCTCTCGGGGAAGATTTCCCGATTCCATTGACGCGATTCAGTGACATCTGTCAGTATTAACGACACCGAGACGCGAGCTACGTCCCGGGAAGTCGAAATCATCTGCCGGAGAGATCATCTCGGCATCGTCAGCGCCGCGTGCGACTCCACCCCCGCGCACGTCGGCAGCGGAAATGTGGAATCGCCCATGAGCGAAGTGCAGGACAAGCCCGGCGGGCGGGAGGCCCAGCGGCTGCGGACGCGGCAGCGGGTCCTCGACGCGGCCATCGCCGAGTTCATGAACGTCGGCATGGCCGATGCCGATATCGGCACGATCGCCGAGGCCGCGGGCGTGGCGCGGGGCACCTTCTACTTCCACTTCCCCTCGAAAGAGCATGCGCTGCTGGAGCTGGAGACCCGCGAGGAGGCCCGGATAGCCAAGGAGCTGTCCCGGTTCCTCGACAAACCCCATGATCTGCCGTCCGCATTGCGCAAGACCATCCGGCTGGTGGCCAATCTGGAAGGACGGCTGGGCAACCTCCTGTTCAAGGAGATGCTCGCCATTCACTTCTCGCCGGCCCGCCCGCTGGACGACGAGTGGCGGGAACATCCCGTGATCGTGCTGGTGGTCGACGAGATCCGGCGCGCCCGCGAGAACGGCGAGGCCGAGATCGCCGTGGATCCCTACCACAGCGCGGTGTTCTTCCTGATCGGGCTCTACGCGCTGCTGACCACGACGTCGGGGTCGAAAGCGCTGCGCGACAGCGTCCTCGACAACTACCTCGTCACCATCCTGCGCAGCCTGGAGCCGCGATGAACGGCGCACCACGAACCACGTTCGACACGCATCCCGCCGACTCGAACCCGCACGGACGGAGAGAAGACAATGCTGCTGGACCTCGTACGGATCGCCCTCGCCTGGGGAGCGGTACTGCTGATCATCGCCTTCTGGTACTGGATCATGAAGAACATCGGCACCTTCTGAGGCGCCCCGGCACGGCAAGTCTCGCGCTGCGAGGTTCGCCGTGAACGCCCGCGGTGCGCCCGGCCTGTTCGTCGAGCGCAGTTGTGCGGTCACGGCTGTCGCCTTCTCCGGTCGCCGCCGCGACGGGGTCCGGCTGGTGACCGGTGAACGCCGCGGCTTCGGCCTGAACGCCGCCCGCGATGTGGTGCACGTCCCGTACCCGCCGCTGTCCCCGGAGTGGACCCGCAGGACGCTGACATGCGGTGTGGCGCTGCAATGTTCGCCCTCGAAAGACCGTATGGCGGGATACCCGCTGCACGAGTTGTCCCCGCGCGAGCTGGGTGCCCTGTCGCTCGTCGAGGGCGGCGTGGCCGCGGGATGGATCGCCGAACAGCTGCCCGGCCTGCTGCCCGAACTGCGGCGGCTGCTGCCCGAGCTGGAACTCACCGATCCCGCTCTCGACGGAGACGAGATGCTGGACCGCGCACTGGTTTTGGCACGGTCCAGACGGGAGTTCTCCGGCCATCCGCTGCTGGGCACGCTGCCGCTCGCGGCACCCGCGCGAGGCAGCCTGGCCGTGGCCGCGCGCCGGGCGTACGCCCGGATGCCCTGGACGTCGAAGCGCAGCGACAGCTATCGCGTGTGGTCGGTCCCCATCGGCGGGGACGGCGGCAACCGGACGACGAACCTGCCCCCGCCGAGCCGGCCGGAGAACGAGGAGCCCGAGATTCGGGCCGATCGGCGGGCGGGACTGCCCTATCCGGAGTGGAACCTCTGGACGAAAGGCTTTCTGCGCGACCACGTCGCGGTGCTGGAGCTGGGCCACCCGACACGGCCGCGCCCGGTCGCCCCGGTCTCCCCCGACATCCGGCGGTGGTTCGAGGCACACACGCATCGCGCCCTCCGCGGCGGCCTGGAGGACGGGTCGGATCTCGACATCGACCGGTACGTCGGTCATTACGTGGACGCGCTGTCGAGCGCGGCCTCCGAGCCGCGGGTGTTCCGGGAGCTGCTGCCCGCGTCCCGCGACGTCACCACGGCGGTGCTGCTGGACGGCAGTTCCTCGCTCGGCGTGCACGGCGGGCGGATCTTCCGGCTGGAGCTGGACTGCGCCGACGCGCTCTCGCGTGCCATGGCGCTGGCCCGGGAACGGCACGGCCTGTTCGTCTTCACCGGCAACACCCGGCATCGGGTCGAGGTTCGGTGCCTGAAGGACTTCGGCGATCCGCGTTTCGTGGATCCGGGCGGTCTCGGGCTCGGCACCGGCGGCTACACCCGGCTCGGGGCGCCACTGCGGCACCTGACCCGGCGCCTGCTCGCGCAGCCGTCCGAGCGACGGCTGCTGCTCGTGATCGGGGACGGGCTGATGTCCGACGAGGGCTACGAAGGGCGTTACGCCTGGGCGGATGTCGCGCATGCCGTCGAGGAGGCCGACGAGGCCGGCGTCTCGATCTACTACCTCGGCGTGGGCCCGACTCGGGTCGATCCGCTTCCGGAGGTGTTCGGGGCGCGCCGATCCCACCGGATCCGGCGGGTGGACGAGCTGCCCCGGGTGCTGGCCCGGGTGCACCGAGAGTTGGTCGCCCCATGACGAATCAATCCTCGGGAGGTTCTCCGGTGAATACCGATTTCTACCTTGCCACGGGCACCGAGGTGCAGCTGTTCGAGCGCGCCTTCCACCAGCGGATGCCGGTCATGCTCACCGGACCGACCGGGTGCGGGAAGACCCGCCTGGTCGAGCACATGGGCCATCTGCTCGGCCGGCCCGTGGTCACGATCAGCTGTCACGACGATCTCACCAGTTCGGATCTCGTCGGCCGGTTCCTGGTGTCCGGCGGCGACGTCACCTGGACCGACGGCCCGCTGACCAGGGCGGTCAAGTCCGGTGCGCTGTGCTATCTGGACGAGGTGGTCGAGGCCCGGCACGATTCGCTGGCCGTACTGCATTCGCTCACCGACCACCGGCGCACGCTGTTTCTCGACCGCGCGGACGAGGTGGTCGCGGCGCCGGCGTCGTTCATGCTGGTCTGCTCGTACAACCCGGCGTATCGCAGCTCCCTCAAGGAGCTGAAGCCGTCGTTCCGGCAGCGCTTCGTCACCCTCGCCATGGACTACCTGCCGGCCGAGCGCGAAACCGAGGTGCTGGTCGAGGAGTCCGGTGTCGCGTTGCCGGTTGCCCGGCGACTCGTCCACTGCGCCAACACCATTCGCCATGCCGACGACGTCTTCCACTTCGAGCCGCCGTCGACCCGCGTGCTGGTGGCCGCGGCGCGGCTGGTCGCCGCGGGCGCCGACGAGCTCGAGGCCGCCGAGGCATGCGTGCTGGCGCCGCTGAGCGGCGACGGCGCCATTCACGAAGGTCTGCGTGAGATAGCGGCGGCAAGCCTGCTCGCCGCGGACGACTCACCGGTGTGATCACCAGGAGGACACCTTTATGAACGAACAGGACCGCAAGCGCCGCCGGGCGCTGATCGTCTTCCAGATCGCCATCTACGGATTCCTGCTGGCGATGTTTCTCATCCAGTTACAGATGTACATGACCAGGGACTGGTAGGTGCGCTCATGAACATGCCGACCTTCACCCGGCGCCGCGGTGCCGGAAAAGCACCGGGGGCCAACGGGAATGCCTCGGTCACCTACGACGAGCACCACGACGAGAGCCGCCGGGCGCAGCGCCGGGCCGACCGCTGGCTCACCACCGGCACCGCACTGATGGGCACCTTCATCTTCGGATTCATCGGCCTCCCGTTCTTCCTGCGCGGAGTGTGGTTGCAGCGCAAGGCACAACGCGACGGCCTGTCGGTACGGCCGATCATCGTCACGCTGATCGGTTACCTGGTGATCCTCGACGCCTTCCTCAACAGCATCGGCTGGGTGCTGGACCTGTTCGCCAGCCACACCCTGGTCACCCGCGTATTCTTCACGGCCTGGGGGAATTTCGTCGACGCCGGCTACTTCTGGCACTACAACGAGCTGGGCATCGGCGGCGCCGGGGCGCCCGGTGAGAAGGGCTGGGAGGTCGCGCTGATCCTCACCGTCTTCCCGATGCGGGTCGCCGCCGCGATCGCCTTCCTGCAGATGAAGCGCTGGGGCCACCAGTGGCTGATCGTCACCTGCTGGTTCGGGGTGGTGATCTGGATCGGCTACGTCGTGAACATGACCATGTACGCCGACGTGCGCTTCGACGGCGTCGTACTGCCGGTGACCGGATGGTGGTTGTACGACATCTTCTACATCACACCGTTCCTCGCCATCCCCTACCTCCACACGGTCAACCGGGAAATCTTCTCCGACTGATCCGAATCACCCTGTGCGCCAGGAGAACATCATGAGCACTCAACCATCTGCCGCCGAGACCTCGCCGGAGCCGGAACTACCGCTCGGCACCACCGCGCCGTTCGCGAGAATGCACAGGTGGCTCAAGCGGGGCATTCTCGTCTGCCTGGTCGCCCTGGTCGTCGAGGGATCGCTGACCGTGCCCGCGCTCGCGCTCTGGTACGGCTGGCCCACCTTGTCGCTCACCGAGATCTGCGACGAGATGATGAAGGTCCGCTATTCCGACGACACCCTGGAATGCGAGCAGGGTGCGTTCAACGCGCCGCCGCTCGGTGGTAAGCCGGAGGCCGAGGGCCAGACCACGGCCCGGGACCAGTGGGGCGTCCAGCCCAAGCCGGAATGGAAGCGGATCGGCTATCGCGAGCTCGTCCGCAACCACGACGAGCGGATCGCCCGGCAGCAGGCCGGGCACCCCTGAGGCAGCGTCGTGCCGGTGGGCGCGCTCATGAGCGTGCGATGGTTCACGACGGGTCTCGCTGTGGGACTGGCTGCGCGAGAAGGGCTTCGGGCCGGGCTCGATCGCGTCGTGCCCGGCCCGGCAGCTATTCCGCGGCGAGCCGAGGAGATCACCGCACGCTGGCTCGCGACCGCGCTCGGTGCTCCGCCGGGCGCGATCGACTCGGTGCGCGTGCTGGAGTCCGGCTCCGGCACGGCGGCGCGCGCTCGCATGGCCGTGAAATCCGATCGCGGCGATATTCCGGAGCAGTTGTTCGTGAAACTGCCGCCGCGGGATTATCTTCAGCACGTCTTGATGAACGTCTTCCGGCTGGGGACCCGGGAGGTGCACGCCTACCGCGCGCTGGGTCCGAATCCGCCGGTCCGGGTGCCGCGATGCCATGTGGCGCAGCATGATCGGATTCGGCGGCGGAACATTCTGGTCCTGGAGGATCTCTCGGAGGTGGCGCAGTTCCGCACCGTTGTCGACACGGTGACGCGGGACGAGGCGGAGGCCGTCGTCGACGCCATGGCCGATCTGCATGCCGCGTTCTGGGGGACCGGCCGGTTCGCCGGTGATCTCCGTCCGCTCGCCGTGCGGACGGCGGCCGATATCCGCCTCGGCGATCTCATCCGCCGGCAGTTCCTGGGGCAGATCACCGGGCATGCCGCCGATCTCGTCCCCGACGCGATGAAGCAACGGTGCCGAATCTTCTACCGGCGCAGCGCCGCTATCGATACCTTCTGGGCCGCGCAACCGCGGACGCTCATCCACGCCGACCCGCACCTGGGCAACCTCTTCTTCACCGAGGGCGGGCCGGGACTGCTGGACTGGCAGATCGCGACGGCCGGTGCGGGTATCCGCGATATCGCCTACTTCGCGAATGCCTCGGTCGAGCCGGTGCTGCTGCGACGGATCGAACGCGCTCTCGTCGAGCGCTACACCGCCCGGCTCGACGCCGCCGGTATCGGTGTCGACGCCGAGCGGATGTGGACGCTGTATCGGGCGGCGATCACCGAACTGTTCCTCGCCGCCGTCTGCACCGCCGAGGCCGGGGAGCGCATGCAGCCGTTCGAGGTGTCGCGGGTCGGTGTCGAGCGCGCGGTCGCCGGGGTCGCGGCGCACGACAGCTTCGACGTACTGGCGGCACTGATCGACGGCAAGCAGGTGTGACGGGGCTCAGGTGAAGTCGGAGCCGCCGTCGACGTTGACGTCCGCTCCGGTCATGTAGGAGTTCCGTCGCGAGGCGAGGAATGCGACGACCGGTCCGATCTCCTCGGGGCGGCCCGCGCGGGGCAGCTGGGCCGGATGGCCGTAGTGGCCGGCGATCGCGGACATCAGCTCGTAGGGGTCGTCGCTCTCGACACCGACCGAGCGAGCCCAGCCGATCAGCGACGGGGTGACGAACGTGCCGGGCGACACCACGTTCACGAGGATCTCGTCCGGGGCGAGCAGCAGCGACAGATTCTTCGACGCGCTCGTCAGCATCGCCTTCGCGGCCGTGTAGGCCGCCAGCGGAATGCTCTGGCGCTGAGTCGAATGCGCCGAGAAGTTGACGATCCGGGCCCAGTCGGCGGCGCGGAGCAGCGGCAGTGCCGCGCGCACGCAACGGGTCATCGACAGCACGCCGTCGTCGACGGCCTCGTGCCACTGCTCGTCGGTCAGCATGTCGAAGCGGCCCTGCACCGTCGGCCCGACGGTATTGATCAGTACGTTGAGCCGGCCGTCCCAGCGACTTCCGAGTTCGGCGAACGCGGCATCGATCCCGGCGGTGTCGCGCACGTCCGCGACCAGGCCGAGGGCGTCCGGACTGCCTCGGTGAGCAAGATCACCGACCGCGTTGTCGAGGTCGGCGCGGGAGCGGCCGACCACGGCCACCCGGGCGCCCTCGTCGGCCAGGCAGCGCGCCGTGGCCAGGCCCATTCCCCGGCTGCCGCCGACCACCACCGCGGCGGCGTCCTTCAACCCCAAATCCATTGCACTACCGCTTCTTCCGTTGTTCTCGAGTTCCGCTGCGGCAACTGCCGACAGGGCCTCCGGCATGCAGCGAACGCGTTCTCCTGCCGTCGGCCGGCACAGTGACCGATACACTTACTGTATTATATTCCGTAGCAATCCGCGGAGCGTTCGCCTCGGCACACCCGCGGCTACACCGCCCCGGCGCCGGCAACGCGCCGGTAGAAGACCTAGCGGTATGCGTTACGGTTACGTGTACGATCGGTGTTCCCCGCCGGTCCCCCGGACCGGAAACAGCTGCATCGGAGCGGACTTCACGGAGGTGGTCACGAACATGGCTAAGCGGGCAACCGCGGAGAAACGACCGCGGCGCGAGCGCGGTTCCCTCAATCCCGAGGATATTCTCGACGGTGCGTTCGAGCTGGCCGAGCAGGTGTCGCTGGACAACCTGAGCATGCCGATGCTGGGCAAGCATCTCGACGTCGGCGTCACGAGCATCTACTGGTACTTCCGCAAGAAGGACGACCTGCTCAACGCGATGACCGACCGCGCCCTGCGCCAGTACGTCGACTTCGTCACCCCGTTCGTCGAGGCCCGCGGCTGGCAGGAGTCGCTGCGCAGGCACGCTCGCACGATGCGGGATACGTTCCGGGGCAACCCGATCCTCTGCGATCTCATCCTGATCAGGTCGGCGCTGAGCCCCGAGGCCGCGCAGCTCGGCGCCCGCCAGACCGAGCAGGTGATCGCCAACCTCGTCGAGGCCGGGCTGTCGCTGGACGACGCCGTCGACACCTACTCGGCGGTCCAGCTGCATGTCCACGGAACCGTTGTGCTGCAACGCCTTTACGATAAGAACAAGGAATCCGAGGCCGGCCCGAGCGCCTACTACGAAAACCTCACCATCTCCCCCGACACCACTCCCCTACTGGCGGAAGCGAGTTCGAAGGGCTTGCACAGCGGCGCCCCCGACGACCGCAACTTCGAGTACGGCCTCGACTGCGTCCTGGAGCACGCCGCCCGGCTGATCGAATCCGGCTCGGCCACCAAGCCGAAGAGGTCCGCCGCCAAGAAGGCCCCGGCGAAGGCCGCGACCACGAAGGCCGCGACCACGAAGACGACAGCCAAGAAGACGACGACGGCCGCGAAGGCACCCGCCAAGAAGACGACGGCCAAGCGGACCACGACGGCCAAGACATCACCCCGCCGTCCCGCCAAGGCGGCCGCGCGAAAGTAGTTATATCGCTGCGGGCGAAGACAGTTCGGCGTCGCCGATCCCGGCCGCCGCCCGGACGACCGCGGCAACCGCCGCGGATCGACTGTGCGGCGGCCACGCGATCACCGTCGTGACGTCCGGCGCGTCGACGACGGGTACCGCGACGTGTTCGGGCCACTGCCAGGCCCGGCTGGAGGCGGGGATGACGAGCAGCGTCCTACCGAGCGCCACGAGCTGAGCGAGTTTCGACTGGGTGTGCACCTCCGGTCCGGGCCCGTCCGGGTAGGTCCCGTCCAGCCGCGGCCATCGAGCGATCGGCAGGTCCGGCACATCGCGGACATCCGCCAGCGTGAGCCGCTCGCGCGACGCGAGCGGATGCTTCGCGGGAAGGATCGCGACTTGGCCTTCGACGCAGAGGTTTTCGGTATCGAACCCGGCGAGGTCGTCGAACGGGCGATGCATGAGCGCCACGTCGGCGTGCCCGTCGCGCAGCAGCCCCGCCTGCTCGCCGACCTCGCACAGGAGGACCTCGACGGGTGGCACGCCGGGTTCGCCCGCACACACGTCGAGAAGCCGGCTCAGCAGCTCGTGCGACGCCCCGGCCTTCGTCGCGAGCACCAGCGGCCGCTCCGGATTTCCGGCACGCCGCGTCCGGCGCGCGGCGGCCGCGACCGCATCGAGGGCCGCTCGGGCCTCCCGCAGGAGCGCCCGGCCGGCCTCGGTGAGCGCCACGCCGCGGCGATCGCGGTCGAAGAGCCGGACGCCGAGCCGGTGCTCCAGCTGCCGGATCGCCCGGGAGAGCGGCGGTTGCGCGATCCCGAGCCGGTCGGCGGCGCGACCGAAGTGCAATTCCTCGGCGACGGCGACGAAGTACCGGAGCTCGCGGGTCTCGAGGTCGTCCACACGAGAAGCCTACCCGGCTGATACCTGGCGGGTATCGCACCGAACCGGATCGGTCTTGGACCGCAAGCGCGCGGCCCGCCGACCATGGACCGCGTGAACGACACGAAGACCGCGCTGGTCACCGGCGCGAACAAGGGAATCGGCTTCGCCATCGCCCAGGGCCTCGGAGCGATCGGCTTCACGGTCGCGGTGGGAGCCCGCGACGACGCCAGGCGCGAGGAGGCCGTCCGGCGGCTGCGTGCCGCGGGCGCCGACGCGTTCGGGGTCGCCCTCGACGTCACCTCCGACGACAGCGTCACCGCGGCGGCGGCGACCGTCGAGCAGACGGCAGGACGGCTGGATGTGCTGGTCAACAATGCGGGCATCGGCGGCCGGACCGACGGTGGCGCGCAGGACCCGACGACGCTCGATCTCGACGTCGTCCGCTCCGTCCTCGACACGAACGTGTTCGGGGTCGTTCGGGTGACCAACGCGATGCTCCCGCTGCTCGCCCGTGCCGACTCGCCGCGCATCGTCAACATGTCGAGCAACATGGGCTCCCTGACACTGCGGACCGGCCCGATCCTGGCCGCGTACGCACCGTCGAAGTCGATGCTCAACAGCGTCACGGCGCAGTACGCCCGCCGCCTCGCCGACACGAACATCATCGTGAACGCCGGCTGTCCCGGTTACGTCGCCACCGATTTCACCGGCTTCGACGCACCCAGGACACCCGCGCAAGGCGCCGCCATCGCGATCCGGCTCGCCACCCTGCCGGACGACGGACCGCGCGGCGGCTTCTTCGACGACGAGGGCGTCGTCCCCTGGTGAGCCCGGATCAGCCTGCCGGGCAGGACAGGTCGTCCGCCGGCATCGTTCCGTCGACCAGGAAGGCCGTGACCGTCGCCTTCGAGCAGGCGTTGTCGTGCAGGACATAGGCGCCGTGGCCGCTCTGGTCGACACTCACCAAACGCGCACGGTCACCGAACTTCTCGCGCAGCAGTTCCGCATTCCGGTACGGCGTCACCGGATCTCGCCGGTTCTGCACGAGCAGGACGTTGTTCGGCCCCTGGTTGCCGACCCGGACCGGCGGCTCCGCGGGCTCGTTGTGCCAGAAGGCGCACGGCATCACGTTGGCACCGGCCGCGCCGAAGAGCGGGTACTTCCCGCGATCCTCGGCGACCGCGCGCCGGTACGGCTCGACCCCCTTCGGCCACGCGACGTCGTTGCACGTCACCGAGATGAACACCGACCACGAGTTGTCGACCGGGTGCGGCCCCGTCGCGGGCGGCGCCGCGCCGTCCACCCCCAGCGCCCGCCGGAGGCCCTCCGCGTCGTTGTCGCGCACCGACCGCCAGATGTCCGCGGTCGAGCCGTATTTCTCCGGGCTGTAGAGCCCGAAGTAGGTGATGAACCGGAAGGCTCGGCCGTCGAGGTCGGGCATCGGGGTCTTGTCGAGATGCTCCGCGAGTTCGAAGTACTTCTCGCGCACCGCATCCGGCGTCGAACCCAGGTGGTACTCGCCGTCTCGCTCCGCGAGCCATGCCGCGAATGCCGGGAACGTATCCTCGGCGCCGAGGGCGAACCGGCGGATTCCGTCCTGATCGAGATAGGTATCCGCGAGGTTGCTGTCGAGCACGATCCGGTCCGACCGCTCCGGGAACATCGACGCATACGCGGCGCCGAGCGCCGAGCCGTAGGACGCGCCGTAGAAGCTCGCCTTCTCCTCGCCGAGCGCCGCCCGGATCCGGTCGAGGTCGCGGGCCATGTTCGCCGTCGACAGCGTGCGCATCCGGCCGTCCTTGTCGTTGGCCGCGCACCGGTCGGCGACATCCTCGGCGACCTTCGCCTGCTCGGTGACCGCCGCGTCGTCGACCGCATACGGCGGGATATTGCCGGTGTATTTGCCATCGATGGTGAAGCCGCAGCTCACCGCCGCGGAGTGGCCGATGCCGCGGGTATCCATGCCGATCAGGTCATAGCTGTCCCGGACGCTCTCCGGCAGCCCTCTCGACGCGAGCAGCGTCGCCATGGTCAACCCGGACCCACCCGGCCCACCGGGATTGAGCAGCAGCACACCGCGCCGCCCGGCCGGATCGGTGCTGGGCATTTTCGAGATCATGAGATCGATCGTGCCGCCGTCCGGTGCGGAGTAATCCACGGGCACCGGCACAGTGGCACACTGCAATTCGGGCGATTCGGCGGCGACCTCCGCGGGGCACGCACCCCACTGCACCTGTGCCGCCGGGTTCTCTTCGGCCGAGGCCGGTGCCGCGACCAACGCCCCCGCTACGATCGCGGCGGCCGCCAGTACCGCGCTACTTCTTCGAATCATTCCGATCTCCCGCACTCGTGCCGATACCGCCACAACTCCACCCGGTGCCGCAGGGGCACAGTCAATTCGTCTCGTCATCAGTTCGCCGCGCCGTCGAGCAGCCAGTTGTAACGCAGGCGGAGCGCCCGTTCCGTGCTGCCCAGCGCGGCAGCGAGCCCGAGTGCGATGTTGAGCCACACCGGCAGGCTGATCGGCGATCGGAAGCTCCCGATGGATTCGGCGATCGGCGGGATCGCGGAAACGGGTTCGATAATCTGCACGGCGAGAAGTGCCGCGCCGATCAGCAGCATGACCAGCGAGACGAAGCCGATCGACCGACTCACCACCGGGTGCTTGCGGTCGAGGTTGGCGCGGCGTCCCTCGGCCGAGCGAGGGTCCGGGACGAGCTGCCGCTCGGTGCCGTCAACGCCGACGTAGTGGCACCGCTTGATCCCGAAGCCGCTCATCGCCACCTCGATCGCGCCGCCCTCGACGGGAAAGAGCGCGGGCAGCTTGGACTCGGCGTGATGCCTGCCGTCGAGATACAAGTGCGCCTTCACGTCGCCGGACCCTTGGTTCTGCCAATGCCGGACATCGACGGCGTACGCCCACTGCCGGCCGTCACCTCGCTGCGGCCCCAGATGGAACAGCGCCCGGCCCGGCAGCTGCCACCAGCGAAAACGTTCGAGAGCCCGACCGTCCCCGCCCTTCACGCGCTGGGCGGCCCTACGCCGCCGCCTCTCCTCGAACACGACTTCTCCTTATTTCCCGGACATGGACTAACACGCTGTACTACCGGCGTCGGCGCAACACTAACACAGTGTGCTAGTACATTGTGTTAGTCGGATGTGAGAAGGTGGTCGAGATGACGAACCAGGGCAAGCGCGGTCTCAGCTCCCGAGAGAAGGTCATCGTGGCGGCCGCGGAGATGATCGGCGAGGATGCCGGCGCAGCACTGACCGTGCGGGCGGTCGCGGCGAGGGCCGGGGTGAGCACCGGCTCGCTCCGGTATCACTTCCCGACGCAACGCGAGCTACGCGACGTGGTGCTCACCACCATCTACGACGTCGCCCTCCCCGACAACCAGATCATCCACGACCGCTCGAAACCGGCCCGCGACCGGCTGGTCGAATGTCTCCGGCAGGTGATCGCGCCCGCCGGAGTGGGCCGGCAGGCGCGCGAGGCTTGGGCCAAGGTCACCGAGGCCTTCATCACTCCCGAGCCGACCGACGAGCGGCGCGCCGCATACCTGGCCATGGAGCAGCAGGGACAGCGCCGCGTCGAGTACTGGCTGACGGTCCTCACCGCCGAAGGCGCACTGACCGAAGGCGACACCGCACGGCGCGCCAGATTCCTGTGCACGGTCCTCAACGGACTCTCGATGGAGCGAGCACTCCCCGCCGAGGACTCGATCCTCGAATCCGAAACCCGAACCCTGTACACCGCCGTCGACGCCATCCTCCGACCACCCTCGTAGCCCAGGTGCACCGTTGCCGGAGCGGCGGCACGTCGCCGGAGGTGGTTTGGCACAGTGGTTCGGAGGCGGGCCCGAGTTGAGGAGTGGAGACGATGAGCGGACGTACCCCCAGCCAGTGGGAGGAACTCACTGCTGCCGATCCGGCGCATTCGACGTGGTATGTGGAGCGGTTTCGGACGATGGCGGCCGAAGGCCGGGACATCGTCGGGGAGGCGCGGCTGGTCGATGCCATGCTCGAGCGCGGCGCCCGGATCCTGGACGCGGGGTGCGGTCCGGGGCGTGTGGGTGGCTACCTGCACCGAGCCGGTCACGTCGTGGTCGGCGTCGACGTCGACCCGGTGCTGATCGCCGCCGCGGAGCAGGACCATCCCGGCCCGACCTGGATGGTCGGCGATCTCGCCGCACTGGATCTGCCGGGCCGCGGCATCGCCGCCGACTTCGACGCCATCGTGTGCGCGGGAAACGTCATGACATTCCTGGCGCCGTCCACGCGGGAGGCCGTGCTGGCCGGGTTCGCCCGCCACCTCGCCCCGGACGGTCGAGCGGTGGTGGGGTTCGGCGCCGATCGCGGCTACGAGTTCCCGCAGTTCCTGGCCGACGCCGAAAACGCCGGACTCACAGTGGATCTGCGGCTGTCGACATGGGACCTGCGCCCGTTCACCGACGAGTCCGACTTTCTGGTGGCGGTGTTCTCGCGCACGGCGTGAAGCTCAGGGAACCGGAGGCCGATCAGCGATCTCGGTCGTCCGGCGGGCACCGAATCGGGTTCCCGGCAAGGCAGTCGGCTGCATGGCGACCGCATTCGCCTGGCCGATGCAGAGGACCTTGTCGTCGCGGAGGAGGCGGGCCGTCGAATCGATACCGGACTCGCCGACGGAACGGGTTATGTCGAAGCGCAACTCGGTGAGCAGGGGTGTGGGGCGGCGGTAGGTCACCGTCAGGGTGCGGGTCTTGCCCGCGAGACCCGCCGCGCAGTTCTGGTGTTGCACTACGCAATCGAAGAAGACCGCCAGGAAGCCGCCGTGCACCAGGCCGGGTGGACCCTCGTACGGCAGGGGGAAAGTGACAGTGCCGTGGGCCTTCTCGGGATCGACGTGGTCGAAGCGGTATTCCGGGAAGCACGGGTTGAAGGCACCGATGTCGAAGGCGTGGTCGAGGTAGACGCGCTGGGTGTCGGTGCCGGCGGGGCCTATACGCGGTGCGCTGTCCGGCGGGGCCGCCGCCGTCAGGTCACGTTCCCAGTCGGTGAATCGCGCCAGCATGTCGTCGACCGCCGCGTGCGGCTGCTCCAGCGACAGCAGCAGTCCGGTGAGCCGGCGCATCGCGTCCGCGGCCGCGCGGGTCTGAGCGAGCGGCGGTGCGCCGAATCCGGTCCCACCGCCCGAGGGGTTCGACTGCCCGGTGTGCGGCATATGCCCTCTTTCTTCGGCGTGGGTTGCCTCGAGCAAATATCGACGGTATCACATACCGTATGAAAAACAGTATGCGTCTCTTCCCGACGTGGACGTAGGACTTTCACATCCTCGCGATGGCGCTCGCCGACATCCACAACAATAGTTCCCGGTCGGTGCCGTTTCAGATCTTCGGCCTGTCCTGCTTCGGGGCGGTTCGCGGCCGGAGGCCGTCGAGGGCGAGGGCGACCAGTCGCCGCCAGTCGCCGCTGCGGGTTCGGATGGTCGCCGAGATGGCGCCGACGAGTAGATAGATGTCGGCGGTGCGGCAGTCCTCTCGGAGTGTGCCGGCGGCGCGGTCGACGGCGATGATCTCGCCGATGACCGATTCGAGCCGGTCCCGCGCCGTCCCGCGCGGTTCGCTGCCCGTTGACCGCCGCGTGAATTCGATGGCCGCCGACAGCCCGCGGTCGGTGGCGAGCACCTCGCCGACGTGGTGCAGATAGCGAACCAGCGCCTGTCCGGGCTCGGTGTGTTCGAGGCATTCGGTGCGGGCGAAGGTCTCGATCTCGTGGAAGCGTTGTTCGGCGGCGGCCTCGATGAGGTCGGGCAGTGTGGGGAAGTGGCGGTAGACCGTGCCGATGCCGACCCCGGCTGCGCGTGCCACCTCGGGGAGCTGTACCTGAGATCCACGCTCGGCGAACAACATTCGAGCCGTCTCCAGGATGCGTTCTCGGTTGCGTGCGGCGTCGGCGCGAGCCTTGCGCGGGGCCGGTGGTGTTGACACGCGTCGTTCCTCTCGGGATAGACTAAAAACGGAACCGGAATCCGATTCCACTTTGTTCGAGAGGATAGCACGCGATGTCCGATGATCGTTTTCTCTGCCTGTCTGCCGGTGAGGTCCGCCCCGGTCGTGTTCCACTACCGCCGGCATTCGCGGTGAAGGCCGCGACGGAGGACACCGAAGGGCGGTTCTCCCTGCTGGAAGTGGCTCTGGCGCGCGATATTCCGCGCCACACCCACCACGTCGCCGACGAATGCATCTATGTGCTGGACGGCGAACTCGGTGTGGACTTCGACGACCGGACGTTCACCGCGACGGCGGGCATGTTCGTGCTACTGCCACACGGGATTCCGCACGCGTTGCGGTGCGTCTCCGATCCGCCGCCGCGGATGCTGCAGATCTCCTCGCCCGGCGGGTGGGAGTGCTACCTGCGGGATCTGTTCGAGGCCGGCCCGTCGGTCCTGACCGACGGCGTGCTGGACCCGGTGAAGATCAACCCGATCGCCGCCAGGTACGACATCCGCTACGAAGAGCGGTAACGGGCATCAGAGCTCGCAGAGTGCCACCCGCATGACCTACCCCCATCAATCGTGCACAGCCCCGTTGGGGACTGTCAGACGGACGGCTCCGGCTCGATCGCGGGTGCCGGCGCTGGACGCATGCGGAGGGCGACGATCAGGGTGAGGAGGACGATCACGGTCATGATCGAGAAGACGTCGGAGTAGGCGGCGGCCGCGTGGCCGGTGTGCCAGGGGTTGAGGGCGACGCTGCCGCTGTGCTGCCGGGCGGTCACCAGGATGCCGAACAGGGCCGGGCCGGTGCCGGCGCCGAGGAACTGGGCTCCCTGCAGGATTCCCAGGCCGACGCCGACCTGGTCGGGCGGCAGCGCCGTGGCCGCGGCGCTGATGATCGGGGTCATCACGAGGATGAAACCGACACTGAGACCGAAGATTCCGACGCCGGCCGGGATCACCGACGCCCCTGCCGCGAACGTCGACAGGAACAGGGCGAACAGGCCCATGAGCGTGAGGCCCGTCAGTACCAGCGACCGGGTGCCGATGCGGTCGGTGAGGCGGCCGATCAACGGCGACAGGACCGCGACGGCAACGCCGGCCGGGATCATGACCAGGGCACCCGCCCCCGGCTCGAGACCGTTGACGTCGACGACGAGCAGCGGAACGAATACCAGGCCGCCGAGGTTGACGATCATGGCCAGAAATCCGACGCCCACCGCGGCGCGATAGACCCGGTTGGTGAACAACGCGGGCGGGACGAACGGCTGCGCGACGCCGACGGTGCGCCACCCGAACAGCGCGAGTGCCACGACCGCCACCACGAGACTCCCCCACGCCGAGGCGGCGCCGAAGCCGGCGGCCTGCGCCCGGGTCATGCCGAACAGCACCGACCCGGCGCCGAGACCCAGCAGGATGCCGCCGAGAAGGTCGAACCGTTCCGCACCCGCCGGGGGCTCGCCCGGCAACACGCGCCAGGCCGCGGGGAGCAGGACCACCGCGACCACCAGCATGAGCCAGAACAATGCGGGCCACCCCAGGAGCTGGCCGATTCCACCGCCGACCGCCGGGCCCGCGGCGGTCCCGATCCCCGTGGCGGCGGAGACGATGCCGATTCCCATGCCGCGCTTGGTCATTGGCAGCACCTTGGTGACGGCGATGATCGAGAGCACGGGTATCGCCGCCGCGCCCATCCCCATGACGATCCGGCCGATCACGAGCACGAGCAGATCGGGGGCGAGCGCGCAGACCAGGCTCCCGGCGGCGTAGGTCACCAGGGCGAAGACGAACAGTCGCCGCAGGCTCACCCGGTCGGAGATGCGGCCGTACAGCGGGACACCGATCGAGAACATCAGCAGGAAGCCGGTCACCACCCACGCCAGCTGCGCCTCGGAGGCGCCGAACTGCGCTCCGATGGACGGCAGCACGAGATTGACCATGTCGCTGGCGATGACCGTGGCGAGCATCGCGGGCAGCAGCACCGCGAACAGGGCGAGCCCCGAGGTGGCCCGCGCGGGCGTGGTCGACGTGGTTGTCATGTGACGCGTCCTCCGTATGGAAACTACTGCAACCATCTTGGTTGCAGTTAGGGGAAGAAAATGGCGGAGGGGCTGCCTCCGCCGACGTTCAGCTAGCGATTCCGTAGTGCGACTTCACGTTCCCTCGCCAGCACCTGCCGGGCCAGATCCGCGATCGTGGTCCGGCCGAGCCGCTGCTCCATGGCTTGTTCCGCCTCCCGGAACTCCGCCTCGAGCAGGGCTTGCATATGGCGCCCGACCTCGCACGCATCGCTGGCCGGATGGGCGTGCCGCGACAGGATCGGTCCCTCCTCGACGGCGGCGTACGCGTCGTAGAGCGAGATCTCACGCGCGGCACGCGCGAGCGACCAGCCGCCGCCACGCCCTTCGGTGGACCACACCAGGCCGGCATCGCGCAGGCCACCGAGGATGCGCCGCACCAGAACCGGATTGCTGGCCAGGCTGTCCGCGATCTCCGCGGACGTGAGCGACCGATCCCAGCGCGCCAGCATCGTGAGCGCGTGAATCGCGACCGCACTCCTACTACTGAGACCCACTGCGCCCCTTTCGCACTCGTCACGGACCGACTGAACTGCAACTAGACTAGTATCAGTTCGGGTGGCCGTCAATCCCGGCCGAGGTTCGAGTCCGGAAGTGCCGGTGCGCCCGGCGGGGAATCCACAACAGCGCGAACACCGTGAGCGACACCGCCCACCCGGCGACCAGGGCCACATGCACCCCGGCCTCGGGGAACAACGCCCACACGACGAAACGACCGGCGAACTGGCAGCCGAGCAACACGGTGATCACGACGCGGGCCCAGTTGCGGCCGCGCAGCACCGGAAGTATCAGCGCCGCGTACACCGGTGCGCTGATCAGGTGATAGACGGTTCCGACGTGCCAGCTCACCGGCGGAATCAGCGGGACGATCACATGATTGGTCGCGTGGAAGGCGATACCCGCGGCGGCGATGCGCACGACTGCCGGTGTCACAGGCATCGAAATTGTCCCCTCGCAGCCGGTTTCATCCTGTCGACCGAGAAGGCTATGGGTGCGGCGGCGAGGCCGTCTTGGAAGAATGGGACATATCGCTCCGCACCAGGTGGCCCGGTGTCGTCCCGGCGAACCGCCGGAAATCCCGGGTGAGATGCGATTGGTCGTAGTAGCCCAAGGTGTCGGCGATCCGGGCGAGGTCGGGCGTGTGCGTCTCGTCGGCACGGGTCAGCAAGGTCAGTGCCGCGGTGAAACGGCTCAGTGCCGCATACGATTTCGGCGACAGCCCGACCTGATCGGCGAAGCGGCGGGAGAAGTGACGCCGGCTCCATCCGGCGTCGGCGGCCAGGTCGGCTATCGGCACCGACCCGCGGGTGGTGTGCAGCCTGCGGACGGCGGCCGCCACGACCGGGTCGGAATCCGCGTGTGCGGAATGGTCTCGCAGGTAGGCGGCGATCAACGCGAAACGGCCGTCCCACGTGGGTGTCTCGGCGAGCCGTTCGGCCAGCCCGCGCGCCGACCGCCCGAACAGATCGCCCGCGTCCAGCGTCGTGTTGCGGAACTCCGACAGCGGAACACCGAGCAACCGGCGGGCGGCCAGCGGCCCCAATTGCAGTTGCGCACTCCACATCCGGCCCTCGTGCGTGGCCGTCGTGCCGCGGTCGTACATGCCGACCACCAGTCCGGCCGGGTCGCGCCGCACACCGTCGACGGTGCCGTCGAGCGCGAAGACGATCTTCACGGTCCCGCCGGGAATCTTCCTGCGCCGCACCTGTCCGGGTTCGACGACATCGAACCCGAACGCGCGGTGCGTATGCAGCCCCTCGAACAATGCCGGCCGCGCGTACACGACATGTTCGGCGGCCACCTGCAAGGTGCCCCGGACCTCCAGCAACCGCCTACCGTCCACCCCGGCCAGACTACCGCCGGCGCCCCGGTCCGCTGCCGGAACGACGGCCGCCGCTCCGGGCGTCACGCTCGGCCTGGCGGTCAGCGCGGGCGGTCTGTTCATGCCGCTGCTCGGGACGATCGCCGACCATCAAGGGCCACAAGCGGTTCCGACCACCTTGTGCTTCGTCCCGATCATCGCGACCGCACTGGCACTGCGGCCCATCGGATGGCGCCTCGCGCTCGCGCACCCCGAGCGGATCTCCGCCGTCGTCACCCAGAACGGCAACGGTGACGAGGACGGTTTCGTCGAGTCGTTCTGGGCCGACGTCCGGGCCTACGCGGCGAACCCCGGCCCCGGCACCGAAACCGCCGTCCGCGCCGCGCTGAGCCTGGCGGCCATCCGCTGGCAGTACGTGCACGGCGTGCCCGATCCGAGCCTGGTCAGCCCGGACACCTGGGAACACGACTTCGCCCTCGTCTCCCGCGCGGGCAACGACGAGATCCAGCTGGCGCTGCTGCGCGACCATCGGAACAACCGCCCGCTCTACCCGCTGCTCCACGAATTCCTGCGCACCGGCGGGGTTCCGGTGCTCGCCGTGTGGGGCCGCAACGACGAGATCTTCGGCCCAGCCGGTGCGGTGGCCTTCGCCCGCGACGCCGAGGACGCGGAGGTGCACCTGATCGACGGCGGCCACTTCCTGCTGGAGAGCCACCTGGACGTCGTCGCGGGGTACCTGCGCGGCTTCCTCGGACGGGTGCTGAGCCGAACGGCTGTCTCGTGATGCGCTGACGCCAGAATCCTTGTCGTGCAGGATCTTCCATGCGAGCCAGCGTGTCGCGAGGCCCAGGCCCTCACCCCGGCAGGGCGGCCAGTATCTCCGTGCGGGTGGCGCGCAGGTGGGCGATGGCGAGTTCGGCAGCGCGGCCTGCCCGGCCGGTGGCGATGGCCTCGGTGATGGCGGTGTGTTCGGCGAGGATCCGGTGGCTGTCGCCGCTGTGCCGCAGCAGGCATTGGACGCGGCCGCGGAGCGGGGCGAGAGTGTGGTCGAGGACGTCGTTGGCGGCCAGGCGTGAGATCTCTTCGTGGAGTGACATATTCACGCCGTTGGAGACCGGGCACTCGCCCGCCGCCAGCCCGGTGCGGCCCACCTCCAGCACGGTGCGCAGCCGATGCGCGCCCTCGGCGGTGATCTGTTCGGCGGCCTGCCGGGCGGCCAGCGCCTCGAGCGTCTCGCACACGTCGAACAGGTTCGCCACGGACGCCGGATCCAGGGCCCGGACGCGGATCCGGCGGCCGTGCACGGTCACGTATCCCTCGGCCTCGAGCATGCGGATGGCCTCCCGGACCGGCACCCGCGACATATCCAGGGAGACCGCCAAATCCTGTTCGTACAAACGCATTCCGGGAGCGAGGACGCCGTCGGCGATCCACTCGCGCAGCACGTCGCGCACCCGTTCCCGCAGCGGTGGCCGCCCGGGGCCGTAGGCGTGCAGCATTCCCTTCAGCGCGGGCGGTACCGAGGGTGGTGTCGCATGCCGCGGTTTCGCATGCCCTGGAACGGGTGCCGGTAACGCCATGATCGTAGTGTTATCACCCGGATGCTAATTGTTCGCGCCATTCACGTTTCGGCCGTGTTTCCGGCCCGGTATACGTGGCGAAGTATACGTGGATACCCGTTGACTTCGGCTGCCGCACATTCCCAGAATGTCGAAATCGACGCTACGGAAAACGAGCCGGAGGAACGCAATTCATGACGGCACCGATTGCGGACCGGCACGGACCGGACCGGGATTTCACGGGATACGGTCGCGGCGGCGCGGGAGTGCGCTGGCCGAACGGCGCGCGGATAGCCGTATGCCTGATCGTCAATTTCGAGTCGGGTGCGGAGGCGTCGTACTGGGCCGGTGACGGCCGCAACGAACCGCCGCAGGAGTTCGGCTATCCGCCGCCGCCGATCCGGGATCTGGGCAACGAGTCGATCTTCGAGTACGGCAGCCGGACCGGGGTGTGGCGGTTGCAGCGCCTGTTCGACGCCTACGGGCTGCGGGTCACCTTCCACGGCTGTGCCCGGGCGTTCGAGCTGGTGCCCGAGGTCGGCGCCTATATCGCCGAGGCCGGGCACGAGGTGTGCGCGCACGGCTGGCGATGGGAGGAGGTCAGCCGGCTCGCCCGGGACGTGGAGCGCGAGCACATCGCGTGGACCGTCGAGTCGATCCGGCGCACCTGCGGGCACCGCCCGGTCGGGTGGTACAGCCGGTGCCCGGCCTCGCTCAATACTCGGGAATTACTCGTCGAGGAGGGCGGATTTCGTTACGACAGCGATTCTTTCGCCGACGACGTGCCGTATTTCACCCGGGTCGGGCAGACGCGGCATCTGGTCGTTCCGTATTCCTTCGTGACGAACGACTCGCTGTTTCATCCGGGACAGGCGTATTCTTCGCCGTCCGATTTTCTGGACAGTTGCCGACGCACCTTCGATCTGCTCTGGGAGGAGGGCGCGCAGCGGCCGCAGATGATGTCGGTCGGGATCCATCCGCGGCTGATCGGACAGCCCGGCCGCGCCCACGCGCTGCGCGAGTTCCTCGACCACTGCCTGGCGCACGACGGGGTCTGGTTCACCCGCAAGGCGGATATCGCGGAGTGGTTCCACGAGCACGCCGGCGAGTTCGGCCGCACCGGGGAGTTCGCGTGAGCACGCACCGGCGAGTCCGCGTGAGCGACATCGAGACACTCCACGCCGATCCGGCGTTCGCGCCGTTCACGCGGCGGCAGATCGGTTACACCTCGGTGGTCGCCTTCCTGGCGTGGACGCTGTCGGTCTACGACCAGATCACCTTCGGCAATCTGCTGCCGGTGATCCGCGACGATTTCCACTGGTCGTCCAGTACGGCGTCCTACGTCGCGACCGCCGTCTCCGCGGGCTCGGTCGTGCTGGCGCTGGCGGTGGGGCCGATGATCGACCGGCTCGGCCGGCGGCCCGCGCTGCTGCTGACCACCTCCGGCGCCGCGGTCAGCTCCGGGCTGGCGGCCGTGGCCGTGGGACCGGTCAGCCTGGTACTCGCCCGGGCGCTGTCCGGCTTCGGATCGGCCGAGCAATCGGTGAACGCGGCCTATCTGAACGAGGTCTACGGTCCCCGCCGCCGGGGTCTGCTGTACGGGATGGTGCAGGCGGGCTGGCCGGTCGGCGTCATGCTGTCGGCCGGGCTGGCCGCGCTGCTGGAGCCGGTGATCGGCTGGCGCGGAGTGTTCGCGGTGGCGCTCTTCCCGCTGCTGGTGATGCTCGTGCTGCGGACCCGGCTGCGCGAGTCGCCGCATTTCCTGAAGCTCCGGCGGCTGCGCGAACTGCGTTCCGCGGGTGCGACGGCCGAGGCGGCCGCGCTCGCACGGGACTGGGGCATGGAAGAGCCCGGCGCACAACGCAATACGTATGCCGAACTGTTCCGCGGCCGGCTGCGGCGGCCGACGCTGTGCCTGGCGCTGGGCTTCTTCGTGAAGCTGATCGCCGACTCGCAGCTGACCGTGCTCGCGACCACGGTGCTCGGCGACGTCAAGGGCGTATCGGTGACGAGTGCGCTGTGGATCGTGGTGGTGGCCAACCTGGTTGCCCTGGTCGGCTACCTGGTCCTCGGCCATCTCGGCGACCGGATCGGGCGGCGCGAGACCGTCGCCGCCGCCCAGCTGCTCGCCGGAGCCCTGACCGTCTATCTACTGTTCGGCGCCACCGGCAGCACGGCCGTCATCGTGTCCTATTCGCTCACACTGTTTTTCGCGCAGGGCGCCGCCGCACCGCTGTTCACCTATCTCGGTGAGGTGTTCCCGACCCGGGTGCGCGGCAGCGGAGCGGCATTGATCGGCGCGGTCGGACCGCTCGGCGGAATCGTCGGGCCGCTGCTCTACGGCGGGTTGCAGGACCTGGGGTGGAGCGCCACGGCCGCCGCCGGTTCCGGGGCCATGGCCTGCGCGGTGGCCGCCGTGCTGATCCTCGGCGCGCCACGGATCCGGCCCGGCCACGCCGTGGAGGGAAGCGCCCGATGACCACCGAACCCACACTGCCCGGCCACTTTTCGAGGAGTCGTCCGATGCCCGAACCGCCGGCCTCGCGCCTGCGCAATCCCGATCTCGCGCCGGCCACGGTGAAGAGCTGGAGCGGCTACAGCGTGTTCGCGCTGTGGATGTCGGTGCTGCACAACGTCGGTGCCTACACCTTCGCCATCGGATTCTTCTTCCACGGCCTGGGCACCTGGACCGTCCTCGCGGCGATGCTCGTGGCGCTCGTCCTGGTCTACGCGCTGATGAACCTCAGCGGCGCGATCGGGCAGCGCACCGGCGTCCCGTATCCGGTCGTGGCGCGCATCAGTTTCGGCGTCTTCGGCGCCAACGTCCCCGCGCTGGTGCGCGGCGTGCTGGCCGTGTTCTGGTACGGCGTGCAGACCTATCTGGGCTCGGTGGCGATTTCGGCGCTCGCGTTGCGGTTGGCGCCCGGACTGGAGTCGTGGAACCGGACCGGCTTCCTCGGCCTGTCCGCCCTGGGGTGGTGCGCGTTCCTGGCGCTGTGGGCGGCACAACTGCTGGTGGTGCGGCACGGCATGGAAGCGGTGCGCAAATACCAGAACTGGGCGGGTCCGGCGGTCTATCTGGTGATGTTCGTGCTGCTGGGCTGGGTGCTGGTGCGCACCGGGTTCGCCCCCGGCGTCGAGGTCTCGCCCGAGCGGGTGCACGGCGGGTCGGCGGTGCTCCAGTTCGCCTCCATCGTCGGGCTGATCGTGTCGTTCTTCGGCACATTCCTGCTCAATATCAGCGATTTCACCCGCGCCAGCCCGTCGCCGCGGTCGATGCGGCGGGCGAATCTGTGGGGGCTGCCGGTGAATTTCCTGGTCTTCGCGGTGACGGTCGCGGTGGTCACCACGGCGAGCGTCACACTGTTCGGGGAGCCGATCACCGATCCGATCGAGCTGGTCCAGCGCATCGACAACACTCCGGTGCTGGTGTTCGCCACCCTCGTGTTCACCGTCGCCACCGTCGGTGTCAACGTCGCCGCGAACGTGGTGTCCCCCGCATTCGATTTCGCCAATGTGGCGCCCCGGTACATCACCTTCGAGCGGGGCGGATTCATCGCCGCGGTCGGCTCGATCCTGGTGTGCCCGTGGGCGTTGTACTCCAGTCCGGTAGTCGTCGACTATTTCATCGGCGGTCTGGGCGCGCTGCTGGGCCCGTTGTTCGGGGTGATCATGTCCGATTACTACCTGGTGCGCCGCACCCGGGTCGTGGTCGACGAGCTCTATGTCGAAGGCGGCGGGAGGTATTGGTACCGGCGCGGGGTCAACCCGCGGGCGATGCTGTCGGCGGCGATCGGCGCCGCCGTCGCGATACCTGTCGCGCTGGTGCCCGCATGGCATGCGGCCGCGCCGTTCTCGTGGGCGCTGGGTGCGGCACTCGCCGCGGGAACATACCTGGCGGCGAGTCGCGTCGCCGCGCCCGGACCCGCCGGCAGCGCGCCGGAGGCCACCCATGTCTGAGCACGGGAACGCCGGCGCCGGCCCGCGTCGCGATTTCGTCGGCTACGGCCCGGTGCCGCCGCAGGTGGTGTGGCCGGGCGGCGCGCGGATCGCGGTCAGCATCGTGGTCAACTACGAGGCCGGCGCCGAGTACAGTTTCGCCGCCGGAGACGGGCGGCGGGAGGCGGCGGGCGAATTCGGGGTCGCCATCAACCCCACCCGGCCCGGTATCCGGGACCTGTGCGTCGAATCGAGCTTCGAATACGAGAGCCGTTCCGGAACATGGCGTCTCGGCCGAATCCTGGACGAGTACGGGTTGCCCGCGACGTTCAACTGCTGCGGGCGCGCGTTGCGGGAGAATCCCGCGATCGGCGAGTACATCGCGGCGGCGGGGCACGAGCCGATGGCACACGGCTGGCGCTGGGAGGAACTGTGGCGGCTGTCGGAGTCCGAGGAGCGCGACGATATCGCCCGCGCGGTGGCCGCCATCGAAACGGCCTGCGGCACCCGGCCGGTCGGCTGGCATTCCCGCTGCACACCCACGGCGCACACCCGGGAACTCGTCGCGGCCGAGGGCGGATTCCTCTACGATTCGGACGCCTACAACGACGATCTGCCGTACTTCACCGAGACCGCGGCGGGCCGGCATCTGGTCGTCCCGTACTCGCTGACCTTCAACGACATGCGGTTCGCCTTCCCCGGCTATGCCGACCCCACGTCGTTCTTCCGTTACCTGGCAATGGGTTTCGACGACCTGTGGGATGAGGGGGCGACGCACCCCCGGATGATGACGATCGGCCTGCACGGTCGCTGGGCCGGCATGCCCGGCCGGGCCCGCGCCGTCCGCGATTTCGTCGACCACGCCCTCGCCCGCGGCGACGTCTGGTTCGCCCGCCGCGCCGACATCGCCCGATGGTGGCTGGACCACCACGAGGAATTCGGCTGACTCGGAGCCCCGTCTTCCCGAAGTGACACTGCACTTCGCCAGCCCGGCGGGCTTCGGCCGAGATGACCACAACGCTCGCGCCGGAATGATGCCACCGCGTGCACCGGACGCCGGTCACCCTCGCGCGTGACCGGCGGGGACCGGTAACGACTGCCGCGTAATCACCTGTGCTGCCCGGTAATCCATTCGGAGAATCGGCGGCGTGGCAGGCGTGGACGTCGGTACAGTAACTGCGACGGGGCGTGCGAGCGCGACCCGGAACGGACGTTGCGCGCCGCCGGGCCCGAAGGACCGAATCCGGGCGATTCGGATTGCGTACAGTCGGGTTCGGCGCCCGTGGCGCACGGGCATCGCCGCCCCCGAGGAGGATCCGATGGGTATCGCACTGACCGACGACCACCGCGAACTCGCCGACGTGGCGCGTGCGTTCCTGATCAGCCACAAGGCGCGCGGCGCGGCGCGGGAACTGCTCGACTCGCCCGAGGAGAGCCGGCCCGGGTTCTGGCCGGAGCTGGCCGAACTCGGCTGGCCGGGCCTGCACATCGGCGCCCGGTACGGCGGCTCCGGGTACGGGCTGCCCGAACTGGTGATCGTCGTCGAGGAGCTGGGGCGCGCCGTCGCGCCGGGCCCGTTCGTCCCCACCGTGATCGTCTCGGCCGTGCTGGCGGCGCGCGGCACGGAGGAGCAGCGGGCCGAATTGCTGCCCGGGCTGGTCGACGGATCGGTCACGGCCGGTATCGGTTTCGGCGGCGATCTCACCGTGCGCGACGGCCGGGCGAGCGGCGCGGCCGGTGTCGTGCTCGGTGCGGGGCTCGCCGATCTGCTGCTGCTCGCCGCGGGCGACGACATGCTGATCGTGCGGCGCGACGCCGCCGGTGTCCGGGTCGAGGTGCCGGAGAATATGGATCCCACCCGCCGCTCCGGCCGGGTGACCCTGACCGATGCCGCGGTCGGCGTCGTGGCGGGCGCGCGTCCGGCCGCACTCGCCCGCGCCCGGACGGTCCTGTCCGCCGAGGCCGTCGGCGGCGCGGCCGAGTGCGTCGAGACCGCCGTCGAATACGCCAAGGGGCGCAAGCAGTTCGGCCGCACCATCGCCACCTTCCAGGCGGTCAAGCACCACTGCGCCACCATGTTGATGACGGCCGAATCGGCGGTGGCCACGGTGTGGGACGCGGCGCGCGCCGAGGGCGCCGACGAGCGGCAGTTCGAGCTGATGGCCGCGGCCGCCGCGGCGCTCGCCCTGCCCGGATACGTGCACAACGCCGAACTGAACATCCAGGTGCACGGCGGCATCGGCTTCACCTGGGAACACGACGCGCACCTGCATCTGCGCCGGGCGCGAACCGCCCAGGCGCTGCTCGGCGGCGACGGCCCGGCCCACGACGTGTTCACCCTGACCTCGGCGGGCGTGACCCGGGACAACAGCCTCGACCTGCCCGCGGGCACCGATGAGCTGCGCGCCTCGGTCCGCGCGGCCGCCGAGCGGATCGCCGCCCTCGACGCGACGGCGCAACGCGACGAGCTGATCGCGACCGGATACATCATGCCGCACTGGCCGCGCCCCTGGGGCCGGGCCGCCGGCGCCGTCGAACAGCTGGTGATCGATGAGGAGTTCACCCGGGCCGGCGTGCGGCGCCCCGACTACTCGATCACCGGCTGGGTCGTGCTCACCCTCATCCAGCACGGAACGCCCGGCCAGATCGAACGATTCGTCGGCAAGGCACTGCGCCAGGAAGAGGTCTGGTGCCAGCTGTTCTCCGAACCCGGCGCCGGATCCGACGCCGCGGCGGTGCAGACGCGGGCCACCCGCGTCGAGGGCGGCTGGAAGATCACCGGCCAGAAGGTCTGGACCAGCGGCGCGCACTACAGCCGCCGCGGCCTCGCCACCGTGCGCAGCGACGTCGACGCCGCCAAACACGCCGGCATCACCACGGTGATCATCGATATGCAGGCGCCCGGCGTGCAGGTCCGCCCGCTGCGCATGCTCACCGGCGGTTCGGAATTCAACGAGGTGTTCTTCGACGACGTGTTCGTGCCCGACGAGGACGTCGTGGGCGCGCCCGGCACCGGATGGACCGTCGCGCGGGCAACGCTCGGCAACGAACGCGTCAGCATCGGCGGCGGCTCCGGGGCGGCCATGTCCGCCGCGGCCACCCTGGTGCCGCTGGTCGCCCAGAATCCCGGCCGGGTCGCCGACGCGCCCGTCCGGGTCGGCCGATTCCTCGCCGACGACCACGCCCTGCGCCTGCTCAACCTCCGCCGCGCGGTGCGCAGCATCGAGGGCACCGGGCCGGGCCCCGAGGGCAATGTCACCAAGCTGAAGCTGGCCGAGCACGTCGGCGAACGGGCGGCGATCCTGGCCGGGCTGATGGGCCCGGATCTCGCACTGGCGGAAGGCCCCACGGCGCTGGCGAACCTCGTGGTACTCGGCGCGCGGGGTATGGCCATCGCCGGCGGCACCTCCGAGGTCACCCGCAATCAGATCGCGGAACGAATTCTCGGCATGCCGCGCGATCCGCTGATCGATTGAGCCACCCCCTATTTCATCCGTTTGCGCAACCATTCCCCTTGTTCGGGTGTCAGCAGCGATTCTTCGATACCGGCCTCGACCACGGATTCCATGCGGATTCTGGCGCAATCCTCGATCATCTTGTCGCGCAGATCGGCATCGATCGTCACGCCGACACGACCGTACTCGAGATCGTGGGGGTACAGCGGGATCGGGTCGTCGTACCGATAGAGCGAAGCATCGGCAATCAATTCGACGAGTGCACGATCCTCGTCGAATCCCGCGATGACTCCCTGCGAACCGTGCAGATGCGCCACCCCGTCGGAGCTGCCACGCACGGTGACCGCGTCGCCGACCTGTAGTTGCCAGCCGAATCGGTCCAGCACAATTCCCCCAGATGTGTCGATGTAATTGTCGGAGTATAGATTCCGGAATACCCGGGCGGTGGCGTTCTACGCCCGCAGGCGGACCGGCAGTTCCTCGAGTCCGCGAATCAACGCGCCCCGATGCCATTCGGGTGCACCGGACCATGCCGGCCGGAGGCCCGGAAAACGCCGCACCAATTGCGTGAACGCGATCTCCGCCTCCAGCCGCGCCAGCGGGGCGCCGAGGCAGAAGTGGATGCCGTGGCCGAAGGCCAGGTGCCCGGAGGTCTCCGCGCCGATGTCGAGACGGCCGGCGTCCGGGTGATGACCCGGGTCGTGGTTGGCGGCGGTGAGCGCGACGTAGACGAGCTGGCCGCCGGGGATCTCGACACCGGCGACCCGCACCGGCTCCTCGGTGTAGCGCACCGTCGCCCAGCCGACCGGGCCGTCGAAGCGCAGCAGCGCCTCGACCGCCGCGGGCACCCGGGACGGGTCGGCGCACAGCGCCTCGAACTGGGATCTGTTGCACAGCAGGGCGTATGTGGCGTTGCCGATGAGATTCGCCGTGGTCTCGTAGCCGGCCACCAGCAGCAGGAACGCCATCGCGACCAGTTCCCGCTCGGACAGCTGATCGCCGTCGTCGCGGACCTGCAGCAGGCCGGAGAGCAGATCCGCACCGGGCCGGGCCCGCTTGGCGGCCACCAGATCTCGCAGATAGCCCGCCATGGCGGAGAACGCCGCGGCGATCTCCTCGGCGCCACCGGACGAACTCACCAGAGTCCGTGCCCACGACTGGAATTCGGCGCGATCGTCGTACGGCACGCCGAGCAGTTCGCAGATCACGGTGATGGGCAACGGGTTCGCGAACGCCGTCACCAGATCGACCTCGTCGTGCCGGGCCATCTCGTCGAGCAGGTCCGCGGTGATCTGCTCGATGCGCGGCCGCAGGGCCGCCACCCGGCGCGGGGTGAAGCCCTTGGTGACGAGCTTGCGCAGCCGGGTGTGGTCGGGCGGATCGCTGTTGAGCATGTGCGATGCCAGCACCTGCGCGTCGGAGTCGGCGCCGTTGACCTCGGTGGCGGCCTCGGAGTCCGCCGCCTCGGCGGCGGCCTTCGCGGAATCGCCGAACAGCCGGTAGTACCCGGCCGCGCTCTTGCGCAGCCGCGGCTCGGTCAGCGCCTCGCGGGCCTCGGCGTGGCCGATGATCACCCAGCCGCCGGTGCCGTCGGAGAACCGCACCCGGTGGATCGGGCCGCGCTCCCGCCAGCGCCGGTAGTATCGATGCGGATCGACGTGGAAATCGTCGCCGACTTCTTCGATACGGTCGCCGATCTCGGTCTCGACCATGTTTTCCTCGCTAACTCCCATGCGATGATGCGTGGTCGCCGAGCCCCCGGTTCAGTGCACGGCACCCCCTCGACAGCACCGTGGCTTTCGCACTTCTCGGCACCGCACCACATTCATAGCGCAGGACCGGCCCGCGCACAACCACACATTCGGCCCGAGCGGGATTCCCCGGCCTTTGCCCCGAGTATTCGGGGCACCCGTCTGCCCCGAATACTCGGGGCATCTCACAACCGCTCCCACCGGCAAAGAGGCAACGGTCACACGGCAGTTGCCAACCCCGTGAGGATCTGTTTGACTGTGGCCGAGACGCAGAACATGAAGTAACCCGGGGGGTTTGCCAGATGTCGCAGTGTCCGGCCCATGATTCATCGGTCCTGGAGGCTTTTCCCACTATTCGGCGGGAGCTGTTCCATCCCGCCGAGGAATTGCAGATACGGCGCGAGAACGAGCCGATCAGTAGATTTCGATTCCCGGACGGACATCTGGGATGGGTGATTTCGGGATATTCGGCCGGGCGTAAGATTCTCGCCGATTCCCGTTTCAGTTCGCGCAGCGAACTCATCCATATTCCGATGCCCGGACCGTTCGTGCCGAACCGGCCGGCCTATCCGGGATTCTTCATGGAAATGGATCCGCCGGAGCACACCCGGTTCCGCCGCCTGCTCACCGCGCAGTTCACGGTGCGCCGGATCAATCAGCTCGAGGCGCGGATCGAGGAGATCGTCGAAAGCCACCTCGACGAGATGGCACGGGCGCGGCCCCCGGTCGATCTGGTGTCGATGTTCGCCATGCCGATCCCGATGCTGGTGATCTGCGAACTGCTCGGGGTTCCGTATACGGATCGGGAGTTCTTCCTCGACCGCACGGAGACCGCGCTGAGCCTCGGCTCCGATCACACGAAATCCGAAGCGGCGCTGGGCGAGATCGTGCAGTACATCGCCGATCTCGCGGTGCGCAAGCGAGCCGAGCCCACCGACGACCTGCTCAGCGGCCTCGCCGCCGATGCCGAACTCACCGAGCTGGAACTCGGCAATATCGGGATGCTGCTGTTGCTGGCCGGCCACCAGACCACCAGCGACATGCTGGCACTGGGCACGCTCACGCTGCTGTCCTATCCGGAACAGCTGGTGAAGCTGCGCGCCGATCCGTCGCTCATCGAGGGTGCGGTGGAGGAGCTGCTCCGGTTCCTCAGCGTCGTGCACATCGGCCCGAGCCGGACCGCGCTGGAGGACGTCGAGGTCGACGGCGTGCTGATCAGGCAGGGTGAGACGGTCACGCTGTCGCTGCCGTCGATCAACCGGGATCCGGCGCAGTTCGCCGACGAGCCGGACGCCCTGGACGTCACCCGGGCGCCGCGCGGCCACCTCGCCTTCGGCCACGGCGTGCACCAGTGTCTCGGCAAGCAGCTGAGCCGTATCGAGCTGCGCATCGGATTCGGCGCCCTGCTGCGCCGGTTCCCGGGTATCGCGCTCGCCGTGCCGCCCGATCAAGTGCGCATGCGCGACCAGGTCGCCATCTACGGCGTCGAGCGGCTGCCCGTCACCTGGCCCGACGGGTCGGCCGACTAGCTTTCGGCACCCGCCCCGATCGGGGCGGCAGTGCATTCGCGGGGTGTGCTCGGCACACCCCGATACAGACGTGACATGTTCGAGTGAGGTTGCGGTGGGGGAAGATTCGATCGAATCCGGTGTGTTCGGCGGCGCGATCGCCGTCGTGGGGATGGCCTGCCGCCTCCCCCGGGCCGCGAATCCGGAGGAGTTCTGGGCGCTGCTGCGCGACGGCGTCGACGCGATCGGCGAGCCGCCCGAGGGACGCGATGTCGGTATCCCCGGGTATCGGGGCGGATTCCTCGACCGGGTCGACGAATTCGACGCCGGGTTCTTCGGTATCGCGCCGCGCGAGGCCGCCGCGCTGGACCCGCAGCAGCGCCTGATGCTCGAACTCGCCTGGGAGGCCGGCGAAGATGCCGGGATCGTGCCCGGCGCCCGGACCGGTGTCTTCCTCGGCGTCGCCGCGGACGACTACGGCGCGCTGAGCGGCCGGCAGGACGCGGATGCCCTCACGCCCCATTCGTTCACCGGTGCGCACCGGAGCATGACCGCCAACCGCGTCTCCTACCACCTGGGGCTGCGGGGCCCGAGCTTCACCGTGGACGCCGGTCAGTCGTCGTCGCTGGTGGCGGTGCATCTGGCCGGTGAGAGCCTGCGTTCGGGCGAATCGGAGATCGCGTTCGCCGGCGGCGTGAGCCTGAATCTGGATCCGGTGGCGACCGCCCGGATCGCGAAATTCGGTGCGCTGTCGCCGGATTACCGCTGCTTCACGTTCGATGCGCGTGCCAACGGCTACGTACGCGGCGAAGGTGGCGGCGTCCTGGTGCTCAAGCGGCTGTCCGCGGCCGTCGCGGACGGCGACCGGGTGTACTGCGTGATCGACGGCAGCGCCGTGGGCAACGACGGTGGTGGGCAGACCCTGACCAGCCCGAACCGGTATGCGCAGGAGGAGGTGCTGCGGCTGGCCTACGAGCGGGCCGGGGTCGATCCGGCCGCCGTGCAGTACGTCGAATTGCACGGCACCGGAACGAAGGTCGGGGATCCGATCGAGGCGGCCGCGCTCGGTGCGGTGGTCGGCACGGCGCCGGGGCGGGTCCGGCCGCTGGCCGTCGGGTCGGTCAAGACCAACGTGGGGCATCTCGAGGGTGCGGCCGGAATCACCGGGCTGCTCAAGGTGGTGCTGAGCATCCGGAACCGGAGTCTGGTGGCGGGGCTCAATTTCGACAACCCGAATCCCGGGATTCCGCTGGGCGACCTGAATCTGCGGCTGCCGCGGGCGACCGAGCCGTGGCCCGGGGATGAGGAGCGGCTGATCGCCGGGGTGTCGTCGTTCGGGATGGGCGGCACCAATTGCCATGTCGTGGTGTCGGAGTGGGCCGGGGCGGCTGCGATGCCGGATGCTCTCGGCGATCGTGATGCGCACGGTGTCGTCGGTGGCCGATCCGGTAACGAGCCTTCCCTTGTGCCGCTGGTGGTTTCGGCGCGGACGCCGGCGGCACTGCGAGCGCAGGCCGCGCGGATCGCCGGGCATGTGCAGGCGGCTCCGGCCGGGCTGCGGGATATCGGGTTCTCTTTGGCCACCACGAGATCGGCGATGGAGTACCGCGGCGTCGTGCTGGCTTCCGACAGCCGATCGGCGCTGGACGGTCTGCGCGCGTTGACTCGCGGGGAGTCCGCGACGGGCGTGTTCGAGGGGTCGGCACGCGCCGAAGGGCCGGTGGCGTTCGTGTTTCCCGAGCGGGGAATGCCCTGGCCGGGTGTGGGTTCCGAGTTTCTGCGGCGGTCCCCGGCCTTCGCCGAGGCATTCGATGCCGTCTGCACCGCACTGGACACATATCTGGACCGGCCGTTGCGTGACGTGGTGTCCGACGGCGACCTGGTCCGGCGCACCGAATTCGCACAGCCCGCACTGTTCGCCTTCCAGGTGGCGGCCGCCCGGATGGCCGAAACCTGTGGCATCGTCCCGGGACTCGTGCTCGGGCTGTCGAGCGGTGAATACGCCGCCGCGCATCTGGCCGGGGTGCTGTCGCTGCCGGATGCGGCCGCGCTGGTCGCCGCGCGCACCCGGGTACCGGCGGAGCTTCCGGCCGAGGGCGCGTGGGCGGAGCCGATACTCGAGGAGTTCCGGTCCGTCGCCGAGACCGTAGGCTGCCAGGAGCCACGGATCGCTGTTGTTTCCGGCGTCACCGGTGAGGTGATCACCGACGAACTCCGCGCGGCCGGACACTGGGTCGACGCCATCCGGCAGCCGGCGCGGTTCGCCCGCGCGGCGCGTTCGGCGCAGGCCTTGGGGTTCGGCCACTTCCTGGAAATCGGGGCGGATGATTCGCTGTCCGGGCAGGTGCGTGACGTGCTGGCCGACGTGGGTGCCGTGGCGGTTCCGCTGTTGCGCAACGACTCTCCCGAAACCAGCCTTCCGGAGGCCGCGGCCGCCCGGCTGCACGCCGAGGGCGCGCGACTCGACTGGCGCCGCGTATTCCCCGGCGCCGCGCGAGTCGCCCTGCCGACCTATCCGTTCCAGCGTGCGCGGTACTGGTTCGACGAGGCACCGGTCGGTCAGCAGGCGGAACGCATCTCGACCACGGGTGCAGACCTGTCCGGCGTCCTGTCCGATGTGCGGCGGCAGGCGGCCGCCGTGCTGGGGCACGCCGATGCGGAATCCGTTGCGGCGCACCGGACTTTCAAGGATCTCGGATTCGATTCGCATCTGCTGGTGGAACTGTGTCGGGCGCTGGGCAGGCGATTCGGGCTGCGGCTGCTGCCGAGCGTGCTGTTCGATCACCCCACGCCCACCGAGCTGGCGCGGTATCTGTATGCCGAAATGTCCGGCGCTCGAACGGATTCCGGCGAGCACCTGCCGGAGCGGGACAGCTTCGCGGACGAACCCGTCGCGGTGGTCGGGATCGGCTGCCGGTATCCCGGTAACATCGCCTCGGCCGGCGACCTGTGGAACTTCGTCGCCCGAGGCGGAGACGCCATCGGGCCCTTCCCCGCCGACCGTGGGTGGAACATCACCGAACTGTACGACCCGACGCCCGGCACGGCGGGCACGACCTATGTCCGCGAGGGCGGATTCCTCGCCGACGCGGCCGGATTCGACAACGACTTCTTCGGCATCTCGCCGCGCGAAGCCACCGCGATGGACCCGCAGCAACGTATCGCCCTCGAAGTCACCTGGGAGGCGATCACCCACGCCGGTATCGACCCCGGCTCGCTCCGCGACAGCCCCACCGGTGTCTTCCTCGGCGCCACCCACAGCGGCTACGGCCACAACTCCGCCGACAGCGACGGCTACCGGCTGACCGGCACCACGCCCAGCGTCATCTCCGGCCGCATCGCCTACAGCCTCGGGCTGCGCGGTCCCGCCGTCACCCTGGACACGGCGTGCTCGTCGTCCCTGGTGGCCCTCCACCTGGCCACCCGCGCCCTCCGCACCGGCGACTGCTCCCTCGCCCTCGCCGGCGGCGTCACCGTCATCGCCACCCCCGACGGGTTCATCGAGTTCTCCCGCCAGCGCGGCCTCGCGCCCGACGCCCGCATCAAGGCGTTCGCCGCGGCGGCCGACGGGACCGCCTGGAGCGAAGGGGCCGGGGTCCTCGTTCTCGAAAAGCTCTCCGACGCAAGGCGACACGGGCATGCCGTGCTGGCGGTCGTCCGCGGCTCGGCCGTCAATCAGGACGGCGCCGGCAACGGGCTCACCGCGCCCAGCGGCCAGGCCCAGGAACAGGTCATCCGGGCCGCGCTCGCCGACGCCCGGCTCTCCCCCGGCGACGTCGACGCCCTCGAGGCGCACGGCACCGGGACTACCCTCGGCGACCCCATCGAGGCGCAGGCGCTGCTGGCCGCCTACGGGCGGGACCGGCCGGAGCACCGGGCGCTGTGGCTGGGGTCGGTGAAGACCAATATCGGCCACACCCAGGCCGCCGCCGGGGTCGCCGGTGCGATCAAGATGATCATGGCGATGCGGGAGCGCACCGTGCCCGCGACATTGCACGTGGACGCGCCGACGCCGCACGTCGACTGGTCGGCCGGCGCGGTGCGGCTGGCGACGGAGCGGGCGCCGTGGCCGGAGACGGGGCGGGCGCGGCGGGCCGGTGTGTCGGCGTTCGGGATCAGCGGCACCAACGCCCACCTCATCCTGGAGGAGGCGCCGGAGCCAGAACCCTTGAACCATCCTGTGCCACTGCTGGTCTCGGGCCGGACACCGCACGAACTCCGGGCGTCGGCCGACCGCCTCGTGCCGCAGGTCGACACGCGCCGGCTGGCGGACGTCGCCTACACCCTGACCCGGCAGGCGGCCTCGGAACATCGTGCGGTGGTACTCGCGGCCGACGCGCGGCAGGCCCGCGCCGGACTGACCGCGCTGGCTCGGGAACAGCCCGCCCCCACCGTGATTCAAGGCACCGCGGGGCAGGGGGACGATCGCGTCGTCTTCGTGTTCCCGGGCCAGGGCTCGCAATGGACCGGCATGGCGGCGGACCTCCTCGACACCCACCCGGCCTTCACCGCCCGCCTCGCCGAATGTGACTCCGCGCTACGGCCTTTCGCCGACTTCTCGGTCATCGACCTGCTCCGCGACGGCACACCGCTCGAGCGGGTCGACGTCGTGCAGGCCGCGCTCTGGGCGGTCATGGTCTCGCTCGCCGCCGCCTGGGAGTCGCACGGCGTCCGGCCCGCCGCCGTCGTGGGCCACTCCCAGGGGGAGATCGCCGCCGCCTGCGTGGCCGGCGCGCTGTCGCTCGACGACGGCGCCCGCATCGTCGTCACCCGGGCGCGCGCCATCGCCGAAAGCCTGTCCGGCCACGGCGGTATGGCGACGGTCGGCCTGTCCGCCGACGAGACGGCCGCCCGTCTGACGCCCGGGCTGTCCGTGGCGGCGATCAACGGGCCCACCGACACCGTCGTCGCCGGGGATGTCGCGGCCCTCGACGCCTTCCTCGCCGAATGCGAGAGCGCCGCCATCCATGCCCGCCGCATCCCCGTCGACTACGCCTCCCACTCCCCGCACGTCGACGGCATCACCGACCGGCTCGTCGCCGACCTCGCCACCCTCACCCCGCGGGCCGGCGAGATTCCGCTCTACTCCACCGTCACCACCGAGCCCGTCGACACGACGACGCTCACCGGCGACTACTGGGCGGCCAACCTCCGGCAGACCGTCCGGTTCGCGCCGACCATCCGGCGGCTGCACGGCTCCGGCTGCCGGAACTTCGTCGAGGTCAGCCCGCATCCCGTCCTCACCCCGGCGCTCGCCGCCACCACCGGGGACGACGCCACCATCCTGCCCACCCTGCATCGCGGGCACGACGCACACGACGAACTCCTCACCGCCCTCGCCCTGGCCCACACGCACGGCCTCACCGTCGGCTGGTCCCCGCTCCTCCCCGACGCCGAAGCCGTCGAACTTCCGGCCCTCGCCTTCCATCATCGACACTTCTGGCAGGAACCCGCGAGCGGCCGGACCGCCGGTGTGGCGGATGCCGGGCACCCTCTCGCCGAGGGCGTTGTGCCTCTCGCGGACGAGGATTCGGTACTGCTGACCGGGCGGTGGTCGCTCGCCGGGCAGACGTGGTTCGGCGATCATCGGGTGGCCGGAAGCGCGGTGGCGCCGGGCACGGTGTGGGTGGAGCTGGCCCGGTTCGCCGGAACGACGGTGGGCTGCCCGCTGATTCAGGAACTGACCCTGCACACCGCGCTCGTGCTGCCGGAGGACGCGGCGGTCCGGGTGCAGGTCCGGGTCGGCGCACCGGACGGGTCGGGGGTCCGCGAGGTCGGCATGTACTCGCGTCCGGACAGCGACGCATCCGAGCGGTCGTGGACCCGGCATGCGTCGGGATTCGTTGCCGCATCATCGGATTCGCCGGAGTGGCGGCCGGGCAGCTGGCCGCCCGAGGGCGCGCGGCCCGTCGATGTCAGCGACTGCTACGACCGGCTGGCCGAGCGAGGGTACGGCTACGGGCCCGCGTTCGCCGGGCTCCGCGCGTGCTGGCGGCTCGGCGCGGAGACGTACGCCGAAGTCTCCGTTCCGGTCCGGGGCGCAGACGAATGGTCCGGCCCGGCGCCGATGCTGCTCGATGCCGCTCTGCATGCGGTGCTGGCGGCGCCGTCCCAGGACGACGACCGGCTGCTGCTCCCCTTCTCGTTCGGCGGGGTCACGCTGTCGGCGGTGCCTACGGATGTGCTTCGGGTGCATGTGATTCCCCGCGGCGACGCGGTCACGGTCGAGCTGGCCGACGGCACCGGGGCGCCGGTGGGTTCGATCGAATCCCTGAGCCTGCGGCCCGTCTCGCCCGACCAGCTCGCGGTCGGCGAGGATTCCCTGTTCCGGCTGGACTGGGTTCCGGTGCCGGCCACGGAGATCCGGCCGCCGCGGTGGGCGACCATCCGCACCGTCGACGATCTCGCGGCCTTGGCAGAGTTCGCCGATCCGCCGAAGATCGTGCTGGCCGTCTGCGATCCGATGCCCGGCGGGCTCGCCGAGTCGGTGCATGCGGCCGCCGCCGAGGCGCTCGGTCTCGTACAGGCTTGGCTCGCCGATCCCCGGTGGGAAGGCGCGCGGCTGGTTTTCGTCACTCGCCATGCCGTGTCGGTCCACGACGAGGATGTGGCCGGCCTCGGCCATACGCCGGTGTGGGGGCTGGTTCGCACGGCGCAGGCGGAGAACCCCGGGCGCTTCGGGCTGGTCGACACCGACGGTTCCGATGTCACCCTGGCGGCGGACGAACCGCAGTTGGCGATCCGGAAGGGACAGGGTTATGCGCCGCGGCTGGTCCGGAAGCCGCGCGGTGGCCTGCCGGTGCCGGACGCGCCCGCCTGGCGGCTGGGCACCACTGGAGCGGGGACGCTGGAAAACCTTGCGCTGCTGCCGGATTCCACGGGTCTCGCGCCGCTGGAGCCGGGGCAGGTGCGGGTCTCCGTCCGGGCGGCGGGAGTCAACTTCCGGGACGTGCTGATCGCCTTGGGTACCTATCCCGGTCGCGCCGAACTCGGGCTCGAAGGTGCCGGTGTCGTGACCGGCATCGGTGCCGGGACGACGGGGTTCGCGGTCGGCGACCGCGTCTTCGGCTTGCTGCCCGAGAGTCTGGGGCCGGTCGCGGTGGCCGATCGTCGTCTGCTGGCCCGGATCCCGGACGGCTGGTCCTTCGAGCAGGCGGCCTCGGTGCCGGTAGCGTTCCTGACCGCGCACTACGGATTCTCCGACCTCGCCGCGCTGTCCGCGGGAGACACGGTCCTGGTGCATGCGGCGGCCGGTGGTGTGGGAATGGCCGCGGTGCAGCTCGCTCGGCACCGGGGCGCCGAGGTGTTCGGCACCGCCGGCCGCGGCAAGTGGGACCTGTTGCGGGACATGGGACTCGCCGACGAACACATCGCCTCCTCGCGAGATCTCGAGTTCGAGGAGAAGTTCGGCGCGGCCACCGCGGGCCGCGGCGTCGACGTGGTGCTGAATTCTCTCGCAGGCGATTTCGTCGATGCCTCGCTACGGCTGATGCCGCGCGGCGGCACGTTCCTGGAGATGGGGAAGACCGACCCGCGCGACCCACGAACCGTGTCCGCCGCACATGCCGGAGTCGGCTATCACCCGTACGACCTGACCGAGGTGGCCCCGGAACGTCTCGGCGAGTTGCTGTCCGAGCTGGTGACGCTGTTCGAGCGGGGAGCCCTGCGGCCGTTGCCGGTTCGGGCCTGGGACGTCCGGCGGGCGCCGGACGCGCTGCGCACGATGAGCCAGGGCCGGCACACCGGCAAGATCGTGCTGCGGATGCCGCGGCGCCTCGATCCCGAAGGCACCGTGCTGATCACCGGAGGCACGGGCGTGCTGGGTGGTGTGCTGGCACGGCATCTGGTCGCCGCGCACGACGTGCGGCACCTGGTGCTGGCCGGACGGCAGGGCCGCGCCGCCGCCGGCGCCGACGAGCTGGCGGCCGAGCTCGGTGCGCTCGGCGCCTCGGTGACCGTCGCCGCGTGCGACGCGGCCGACCGCCGTGCGCTCGCCGCGGTGCTCGACGGAATTCCCGCCGAGAACCCGCTGACCGCCGTCGTGCACACCGCCGGGGTCCTCGACGACGGCCCGATCGAGTCGCTGTCGGCCGAGCAGGTGCATCGCGTGCTGCGCGCCAAAGTGGATGTGGCGGTGAACCTGCACGAGCTGACCGCGGACCGCGATCTGGCGGCATTCGTGCTGTATTCGTCGGTGACCGGCGTGCTCGGCAGCCCCGGCCAGGCGAACTACACCGCGGCGAACGTATTCCTGGACGCGCTGGCCGCGCACCGCCGCGCCTCCGGCCTTCCCGCCACGTCGATGGTGTGGGGGCTGTGGGAACAGGCGAGCAACCTGACCGGCGCCCTGCAGCGCGCGGATCTCGCGCGGCTGCGGCGCGCGGGTCTCGTGCGGATGCCCACGACCCGCGGGCTGGCATTGTTCGACGCCGCTTTGCGAGCCGGCGAGGCCGTATCCGTCACGGCGGCACTGGATCTCGCCGCCTGCGCCTCCGGTGAGGTGGGCCGGGCGTTGACCAAGGGACAGGTTTCCGCACCGCGGCGCACCGAACCCGCGGAACCCGCCGGTACCTCGTTCGCCGACCGGATCGCCGGACTGCCGGCCGCCGAACGGGACATGGCCCTGCGCGATCTGGTGCGCCGGCACGCGGCGGTCGTGCTGGGCCATGCGACCTCGGACGTGATCACCGGCGAAAAGCCGTTCAAGGACACCGGTTTCGATTCGCTGACCTCGGTGGAACTGCGCAACCGGCTGAACACCGCGACCGGGCTGCGCCTACCGGCCGGTGTCCTCTTCGACCACGCCACGCCGGACGCGCTCGCCGCCTACCTCGGCACCCAACTCGCCGGCGTGACACCTGCGGCCGAGGTGCCGGAGTCCGATACCCCGGCCGACGATGCGGCCCGCCACGAGCCGATCGCGATCGTCGGCATGACCTGCCGGTTCCCCGGCGGCGTCGAATCCCCGGACGACCTGTGGGATCTCGTCGCGGCCGGCCGCGACGCCATCGGCGAGTTCCCGGCCGACCGCGGCTGGGACCTCGAGCACCTCTATCACCCGGATCCGGATCGCTCCGGCCACAGTTACGCCCGGACCGGCGGATTCCTTTCCGGCGCCACCGATTTCGATCCGGAGTTCTTCGGCATCTCCCCGCACGAGGCGCTGGCCATGGATCCGCAGCAGCGGCTGATCCTGGAATCCACCTGGGAACTGTTCGAACGCACCGGAATCGACGCGTCGACGCTGCGCGGCAGCGGCACCGGCGTGTACATCGGCGCCATCGCCAGCGGATACGGCAGCGACAAGCGCCAGGTCCCGAGCAGCGTCGACGGCTACTCCCTCACCGGCAACGTGCTGAGCGTGATCTCCGGCCGGGTCGCCTACACGTTCGGCCTGGAGGGCCCGGCGGTCACCGTGGACACGGCGTGTTCGTCGTCGCTGGTGGCGCTGCACCTGGCCGTGCAGGCGCTGCGGTCCGGCGAATGCTCGATGGCGATCGCCGGCGGCGTCTCCGTGATGCCGAATCCGGATATCTTCGTGGAGTTCAGCCGTCAGCGGGCGGTGGCCCCGGACGGCCGGTGCAAGGCGTTCGGCGCGGCGGCCGACGGGTTCGGCCCGGCCGAGGGCGTCGGCCTGCTGCTGGTGGAGCGGCTGTCCGAGGCGCGGCGGCACGGGCATCGAGTGCTCGCGGTGGTGCGCGGCTCGGCGACCAACTCCGACGGTGCGAGCAACGGGCTCACCGCGCCGAACGGGCCCTCGCAACAGCGGGTGATCCGGGCCGCGCTGGCGAACGCCAGCGTCGCGGCCGGCGCGGTCGACGTCGTGGAGGCGCACGGGACCGGCACCGCACTCGGCGATCCGATCGAGGCCGAGGCGCTGCTGGCCACCTACGGGCGGGACCGACCGGCGGATCGTCCGCTGCGGCTCGGTTCGGTCAAATCGAATATCGGGCACACCCAGGCCGCGGCCGGGGTGGCCGGACTGATCAAGGTCGTGCAGGCGATGCGGCACCGGATGCTGCCGCGCACCCTGCACGTGGCCGAGCCGTCGCGCGACATCGACTGGTCCTCCGGCGCTGTGGCGCTGTTGACCGAGCCGGTGGAGTGGGCGACGGACGGGCCCCGCCGGGCCGCCGTGTCGTCGTTCGGGATCAGTGGCACCAACGCGCACGTCATCGTCGAGGAGGCACCGGAGGAACCGGCCGGTCCGGACCCCGCCGAGGCGCCGGATTCGGTGGTGCCCCTGATTGTCTCGGGAGCATCGGAGGCCGGATTGCGCGCCCAGGCAGGACGATTGGCCGCCGCTCTGGGCACCGGGTCCCGGCTCGCCGATGTCGGATTCACCTTGGCGACAGCGCGAACGGCCTTGCGGCACAGGGCGGTCGTCCTCGGCGGCGAGGGAACGGACCCGGTTCGCGCGCTGGGCACGCTCGCCGGGCCGAACGTGGTCTCCGGCGTCGCGGATGTCCGGGGCGGCACCGTATTCGTCTTCCCCGGGCAGGGCTCGGAGTGGGCGGGGATGGCGGAGGATCTGCTGGAGCGGTCGCCGATCTTCGCGGCGAAGTTCGCCGAATGCGCACGGGCGCTACGGCCGTATGCGGACTGGTCGCTGACCGAGGCGGCGCGGGACGCGGAGTCGTTGCGCCGCATCGACATCGTGCAACCGCTGCTGTTCTCGGTCATGGTTTCCCTTGCGGCACTGTGGCGTTCGGCCGGTGTCGCCCCAGCGGCCGTGGTGGGCACCAGTCAGGGCGAGGTGGCCGCAGCCCATGTGGCGGGCGCGCTGTCGCTGGACGATGCGATGCGCATCGTCGTGCTGCGCAGCCGCCTCTTCGCCGAGGAACTCACCGGACGGGGCGCGGTGGCCGCGGTGGCGCTGCCACCGGAGTCGGTCGAGCCACGGCTGGCCGCGTGGCCGGGCGAACTTACGATCGCGGGCCACAACGGGCCGAACGCGGTGACCGTGGCCGGGGCTTCGACCGCGCTGGACGAGTTCGTCGCGGCCTGCGAGGCCGACGGGATCCGGGCCAAGGTGGTGGTGACCACGGTGGCCTCGCACTGCGCGCAGATCGATCCGCTGCGCGAGCGGATGCTGGAGATGTTCGCGGAGGTCTCGCCCCTGCGGGGCGACGTGCCGTTCTATTCGACGGCGAGCGGCGGACCGGTGGACACCACGGCCCTCGACGCGGAGTACTGGTTCGACAACGCCCGCCGCCCGGTGTCGTTCGATCCCGCCGCGCGCGCCCTGCTGTCGGCCGGATATCGGTTCTTCGTCGAGGTGAGCCCGCACGCCGTGCTCGTCCCCGCACTGCGGGACATCTTCGACGACACCGCAACCGAGGCCGTCGCGCTGAATACCCTGCACCGCGACCACGGCGGCCCGGACCGGTTCGCGACCGCGCTCGCCGAGGGTTTCGTGCGCGGCCTCCCGGTGACATGGGACGGGTTCTTCCCCGGAGGACGCCGAATCGACCTGCCCACGTACGCATTCCAGCGCCGCCGATTCTGGTTCGATCCGCCGCCGGCCGAGGCGGCCGGGCCGGACGTCACGAGCGGCGACGACAACCTGTGGGGCGCAGTCGAACGCGGCGACGTCGACGCCGTGGCGGCCGAACTGCGGATCGACGACCGGTCGCTGGCCGGCGTGGTGGCGGCGCTGCGCCGCCGGCGGCTGCGGACGCGAGCCGACCGGTGGTGGTACCGGGTGGTGTGGCGGCCGGTGACGGGCACCGCGGCACCGACCGGGACCTGGCTGCTGGTGGTTCCCGGCGACGATACCGAGCACCCGTGGATCGGCGGCTGCGCCCGGGCACTGACCGATCGCGGAGCCCGCGTCCGGACGGTCACCAGAGGCGAATTGCCCACCGCCGCAACCGAGGAGAACGACCTTGGCGGAGTGGTGTCACTGCTCGCACTGGATGTGACGCCGCACCCCGAACATCCCGGATTGACCGTGGGGCTGGCAGCGACCGCCGAGCTGGCCGCGCTCGATCTCGGCTGCCGGCTGTGGGCCGTCACCGCGGGCGGTGTGGTGACCGGGCGCGATGATCCCGCCCCGAGCCCGGTCCAGGCGCAGATCTGGGGGCTGGGCCGGGTGATCGCGCTGGAGCGGCCCGAACGGTGGGGTGGCCTGATCGACCTGCCGGACACGCCCGGCCGGGACGCTGTGGCCGGGCTGGCGGCCGCGCTCGGCGGGATCGGTGACGAGGACCAGCTCGCGGTGCGGCCGTCGGGGATTTTCGCCCGCCGGCTCGTGCGCGCCACCCCCGGCGACGACCCCGCGACTCGTCCGTGGCGGCCGAGGGGCAGCGTCCTGATCACCGGCGGCACCGGGGGAATCGGGGCCCACGTGGCCCGGTGGCTGGCCGCCAACGGGGCCGAGCATGTGGTGCTGGTGGGGCGGCGCGGTCCGCAGGCGCCCGGCGCCGCCGAGCTGGCCGCGGAGCTGGAGGACCTCGGTGCGACGGTCACCGTCGCCGCCTGCGATGTCGCCGACCGGTGCGCCGTGGCGGCCTTGCTCGCGGGCATCCCCGGCGACCTTCCGCTCACCGCGGTCGTCCATGCCGCCGGCGTCGCGCAGCCGTTCGCCGACGTGACGGAGACCGGCCTCGACGAGTTCGAGCAGGTGGTTTCCGGAAAGGTCGACGGCGCAAGACATTTGGATGAACTACTGGCGGACACGCCCCTCGACGCCTTCGTGCTGTGCTCGTCCAATGCCGGTGTCTGGGGCAGCGGCGGCAACGGCGCCTACGCCGCGGGCAACGCATTCCTCGACATGCTCGCCGAACGGCGCCGCGCCCGCGGGCGACCGGCGACGTCGATCGCCTGGGGCGCGTGGGCCGGCGGCGGAATGATGGCCGCGCTGGACGGTGTCACCGAGTACATGGACCGGCGCGGTGTGCTGGAGATGGCGCCGGAGGCGGCGGTGTCCGCGCTGGTGCGGGCCGTCGAACGGGACGAGACCTGTGTCGCCGTGGCGGATATCGACTGGGCGCGTTTCGTTCCCGGGTTCACCTCCGGCCGGCCGAGCCCGCTGCTCGCGGAACTTCCCGAGGCACACCAGGTTTCCGATCCGGTAGTGGCCGACGCCGGTGAGGCACAGGAGAGGTTCGCCGAAAAGCTCGCCGGCCTGTCCGGCGCCGAGCAGACCCGGCTGCTGGCCGACACCGTGCGCTCCGAGGCGGCGACCGTGCTCGGACATACCGATGCGATTCCCGCGAGCCGGGCCTTCCGGGAACTCGGCTTCGATTCGCTCACGGCCGTCCGGCTGCGCGACCGGCTCCGCGGCGTGACCGGGTTGCGGCTCCCGGTGTCCGTGGTGTTCGACCACCCGACCCCGGCCGCCCTGGCCAAACATCTGCGGGCGGAACTGGTCCCGGCCGACGAACCGAGCCCGGCCGGTGCGGCGCCGGAGGAGTCGGGCACCGAACTGGACGCGGCGTCGGCCGAGGAGATATTCGCCATCGTCGACCGCGAGCTCGGTGAGGCGTGAGGAGGGGAAAACCCGTGGAAGAGAACGAAAAACTGCTCGCCTACCTCAAACGGGTGCTGGGCGATCTGCGCGAGACCCGGCAGCGGTTGCAGGAGGCCGAGGCGGCGAACGACGAACCGATCGCCGTCATCGGCATGGCCTGCCGGTATCCGGGCGGGGTCGGCTCGGCGGACGAGCTGTGGACCCTGGTGGCCGAGGGGCGCGACGCGATCACCGAATTCCCCGCCGACCGCGGCTGGGACCTGGACAACCTCTACGATCCGCAGGCCGCCCGCCCCGGCACGCACTACGTCCGCGGCGGCGGATTCCTGCACGACGCCACGGAATTCGACGCGGAGTTCTTCGGGATCTCGCCGCGCGAGGCGCTCGCCATGGATCCACAGCAGCGGCTGCTGCTGGAGATCTCCTGGGAGCTGTTCGAACAGGCGGGTATCGATCCGAAGTCGTTGCGGGGCACCGCCACCGGCACCTTCGTCGGGTTGAGCATGGCCGACTACTCGTGGGGGCACCGGCCGGTGCCCGAGATCGTCGACGGCTACCTGGCGACCGGCAACTTCACCAGCGTGGCATCCGGGCGGATCGCCTACGAACTGGGCCTGACCGGGCCGGCGGTAACGCTGGACACGGCGTGCTCGTCCTCGCTGGTGGCCCTGCATCTGGCCGGACAGGCACTGCGTTCGGGTGACTGCTCGCTGGCCGTGGCGGGTGGTGCGACGGTGATGTCCAGCCCGATGGGGTTCGTGGAGTTCTCCCGGCAGGGGGCGCTGTCGCCGGACGGCCGGTGCCGGGCATTCGCCGCGTCCGCGGACGGGTTCGGCCCGGCCGAGGGCGCGGGAGTTCTTCTGCTGGAACGGCTTTCGGATGCCGAACGGAACGGGCATCGCGTGCTGGCGGTGATTCGCGGCTCGGCGGTCAACCAGGACGGCGCCAGCAACGGGCTCACCGCGCCGAACGGCCCGGCGCAGGAACGGGTCATCCGCGCGGCACTCGCCAACGCCCGTCTCGGCCCCGCCGATATCGACGCCGTGGAGGCTCACGGGACCGGCACCAGCCTCGGCGATCCCATCGAGGCCGCCGCACTGCTCGCCACCTACGGGCGGGACCGGGCGGCCGATCGGCCGTTGTGGCTCGGGTCGATCAAATCGAATATCGGGCACACCTCCGCGGCCGCCGGAGTGGCCGGGGTGATCAAGATGATCATGGCCATGCGGCACGACACCCTGCCGCGGACGCTGCACGCCGACACGCCCACGCCCCATGTGGATTGGGCCTCGGGTGCCCTGGAACTCCTCACCCGTGCCACTGCCTGGCCGCACCTCGATCGCCCGCGGCGCGCGGCCGTTTCGGCCTTCGGCGTCAGCGGCACCAATGCTCATGTCATCCTCGAGGACGCGCCCGGGCGAGCCGAGCACGGCGACGACTCGGCGAGGACGACGGTATCGGCCGGGCGCACAGACGGCGAGCCGGAGCAGACGGTGCCGCTCCTGATCTCGGCCCGCACCGCCCGAGCGCTCCGAGACCAGGCCGGCCGTCTCCTCCCCCACATCGATACCGGACGCCTGGCGGATGTCGCCTACGCCCTGACCCGGCGCACGGCATTCGAACACCGGGCCGTGATCCTGGCCGACGGCCCCCGGCAGGCACGCGACGGCCTCGACGCGCTCCGCTCGGAAACCGCGGCGCCGCAGGTGATTCAGGGCGTGGCCACGGTGGACGACGAGCTTCCCGACACGGTTGTCTTCGTGTTCCCCGGCCAGGGGTCGCAATGGCGCGGCATGGGGGCCGACCTGCTCGATTCCAGTCCCGTCTTCGCGGCCCGATTCGCCGAATGCGAGGCCGCGCTGCGGAATTTCGCCGACTTCTCGGTCACGGAGGTGGTGCGCGACGGTGCCGCGCTGGACCGGGTGGAGGTGGCGCAGGCCGCGCTGTGGGCGGTGATGGTGTCGCTCGCCGCGGTCTGGCGGTCGCACGGGGTGGAACCCGCGGCGGTCGTGGGACATTCGCAGGGCGAGATCGCCGCCGCCTGTGTCGCGGGCGGATTGTCCCTGGCCGACGGTGCGCGCATCGTCGTCACCCGGGCTCGGGCCGTGGCGCGGGAGCTGTCCGGGCGCGGCGGCATGGTGTCGGTGGCGGCGGCCGCCGGCCGGGCCGCGGAACTGGTGCGGCCGTGGGGCGAGGCGCTCGCGGTCGCCTCGGTGAACGGGCCGGCCAGTGTGGTCGTGGCCGGCGAGAACGGGGCGCTGGACGAGTTCGTCGCCGCGTGCGAGGCCGACGGCGTTCGGGTGCGGCGCGTCGAGGTGGACTACGCGTCGCATTCGCCGCAGGTCGACGCCGTCACCGCGGAGATCACCGAGGCGCTGGCCGGGCTCGCGCCGGCCCGGGGCGAGATTCCGTTCTTCTCCACGGTGCGTGGGGAATTGGTCGACACCGGGTCGCTGACCGCGGAGTACTGGGCGGCGAACCTGCGCCGGCAGGCGGGTTTCGATCCCGCCGTGCGCGCGCTGGTGGCGGCCGGACACCGGTTCTTCGTCGAGGTCAGCCCGCATCCGGTGCTCGTGCCCGCACTGCACGACATCTTCGACGACGCCGGTGCCGACGGTGTCGCCGTCGGCACGCTGCGGCGCGGTGAGCCGGGCGAGCGGCAGCTGTCGGCCTCGATGGCCGAGGGCTATGTGCGCGGCCTGCCGGTGGATTGGCAACGGATGTTCGACCCCACCGAGCATCGCGCGGTCGGCCTGCCGACGTATCCGTTCCAGCGCCGCCGCTATTGGCTCGACGCGCCCGAAGCCCGTCCCGCCGCCGTCCACCACGTCGGCACCACCGAGCGGGACGAACCGGATTTCCGCCGGCGGCTGGCCGAGACGCCCGGAACCGGTCGGTACCGCCTCGTCCTCGAGGTGATCCGCGGGCAGGTGGCCGCCGTGCTGCGGCACGCCACGGCCGACGAGGTGAGCGCCGACCGCAGCTTCAAGGAACTCGGCTTCGACTCGGTCACCGCGGTCGAACTGCGCAACCGGCTCGGTGCCGCAACGGGTTTGGCCCTGCCCGCCGCGCTGGTCTTCAGCTATCCGACGCCGACGGCGCTCGCCCGGCACATCCTGGACGCGCTGGAACTCGAGTCGCCCGGTGACGCCGCCGAACCGAGCCTGCCCCGGCACTCGGACCCGCACGAGCCGATCGCGATCGTCGGGATGGCATGCCGGTATCCGGGCGGCGTCGAATCTCCGGAGCAGCTCTGGGAACTCGTCCACTCCGGCCGGGACGCCCTGTCACCGTTCCCGTCCGACCGCGGCTGGGACCTCGGCGACGGCGACTATGCCCATCGGGGCGGATTCCTCACCGACGCCACCGCATTCGATCCCGAGTTCTTCGACATCGCGCCGCGCGAGGCGCTGGCCATGGATCCGCAGCAGCGGATCCTGCTGGAAGTGTCGTGGGAGGCACTGGAACACGCCGGCATCGACCCGCGATCGCTGCGGGGCAGCCCGACCGGCGTATTCGCCGGGATCGTCGCCCAGGACTACGTGTCGCGGCTCGGTGCCACGCCGGAGTCCGTCGAAGGGCATGCGGTGACCGGCAATATGGCCAGCGTCGCCTCGGGCCGGGTGGCCTACACGCTCGGGCTGGAAGGCCCGGCCATCAGCGTGGAGACGGCATGCTCGTCGTCGCTGGTGGCGCTGCACCTGGCCGGCCAGGCCCTGCGCTCCGGCGACTGCTCGCTGGCGCTGGCGTCCGGTGTCGCGGTCATGTCGACTCCGGCGTCGTTCGCGGACTTCGCGCGGCAGGGGGCGCTGTCCCCCGACGGCCGGGTGAAGGCGTTCTCGGCGGCCGCCGACGGGACGACCTGGGCCGAGGGCGCCGGAGTGGTTGTCCTGGAACGGCTTTCGGACGCACGCCGGAACGGTCATCCCGTGCTGGCGGTCATCCGCGGTTCGGCCGTGAATCAGGACGGTGCGAGCAACGGGCTCACCGCGCCGAACGGGCGGGCGCAGGAGCGCGTCATTCGCGCCGCACTCGCCAACGCCCGGCTCTCCGCCGCCGATATCGATGCCGTCGAGGCGCACGGCACCGGGACCACCCTTGGTGACCCCATCGAAGCCGAGGCCCTGCTCGCCACCTACGGACGGGACCGCTCACCGGAGCACCCGGTGTGGCTGGGCGCGATCAAGTCCAATATCGGGCACTCCGGACCTGCCGCCGGGGTGGCCGGGGTGATCAAGATGGTCATGGCCCTGCGGCACGGCATCCTGCCGCCGACTCTGCACGCCGATACGCCCACGCCCCATGTCGACTGGGCCGTCGGAACCCTCCGGCTGCTTGCCGAATCCACCCCCTGGCCACCGGACGAACGCCCGCGCCGAGCGGGAGTCTCCGCGTTCGGCGTCAGCGGCACCAACGCCCACGTCATCCTCGAGGACGTCCCCGCACCACCGGCCGCCGAATCCGGGCCACCGGAAAACCCCGTACCACTCACGGTTTCGGCCCGATCGCCGAAAGCGCTCCGGGCACAGGCCGATCGGCTCCTCCCCGCCGTCGACGCGCACCACCTGGCGGATATCGCCCACGCCTTGGCCGCGCGCACGGCGTTCGAGCATCGGGCCGTGGTCCTGGCGTCCGACGCGCGGCAGGCCCGACTCGGGCTCGCCGCGCTCGCCGCGGACGAACCGGCGCCGAATCTGGTGCAGGGCCGGGCTTCCCGCGGCGACGACGGCGTGGTGTTCGTGTTCCCGGGGCAGGGCTCGCAGTGGGCCGGCATGGCGGCGGACCTGCTGGACTCCCATCCGGTCTTCGCCGCCCGGCTGGCGGAGTGCGATGCCGCGCTGGGCGCCTTCGCCGATTTCTCCGTGGCCGATCTGCTGCGCCGGGGCGACTCGCTGGAGCGTGTGGACGTCGTGCAGGCCGCGCTGTGGGCCGTGATGGTCGCGCTCGCCGCCGTCTGGGAATCGCACGGCGTGCGTCCTGGTGCCGTCGTCGGTCATTCGCAGGGCGAGATCGCCGCCGCCTGCGTCGCGGGCGGGCTGTCGCTCGACGACGGCGCCCGGATCGTCGTCACCCGGGCACGGGCGATCGCCGACAAGCTTTCCGGGCGCGGCGGAATGGCCTCCGTCGCCCTGTCGCCGGACGATGCCGCCGCCCGGCTCGTGCCCGGGCTGTCCGTCGCGGCGGTCAACGGGCCCGCCGATACCATTGTCGCGGGCGACATTCCGGCGCTGGAGAAGTTCCTCGCCGACTGCGAGGCGGCCGACGTGCGTGCCCGCCGGATCCCGGTCGACTACGCCTCGCACTCCCCTCATGTCGATGCTGTCACCGGACGACTCGTCGCCGATCTCGCCGGCATCGCCGCGCGCGCGGGCCGGATTCCGCTGTACTCCACGGTGACCGCGCAAGCCGTCGACACGGCCGCGCTCACCCCGGACTACTGGGCCACGAACCTGCGGCAGACCGTCCGATTCGGCGCGGCCGTCACGGAACTCCTCGAGGACGGTTTCCGGCATTTCGTCGAGATCAGCCCGCATCCGGTCCTCACGCCCGCGCTGCACGGCGGCGTGGGCCACCGCCACGACGTCGCGGTCCTGTCCACGTTGCAGCGCGACCGCGGCGGGCGGCAGCAACTGCTCACGTCCCTCGCGCACGCGCACGCCCAGGGTCTGCCGGTCGCCTGGGGGCCCTTCGTTCCGGGCGGCCGGCACATCGATCTGCCGACCTACGCCTTCCAGCGCCGCCGATTCTGGCTCGACGGGCCGGCACCTCACCGCTCGTCGATCGACGACTGGCGTTATCGCGTGGAATGGCAACCGATCACGGTGCCCGAACCGGCCGGCGTGCACGGTACGTGGCTGGTGGTGGCCGAGGATCGGGCGCTCGCGCAGTCGTGGACGTCGGCGCTCGCCGGACAGGGTGTCCGGGCGGAGCCGGTTTCGCCCGCGGACGTTCCGGAAGCCGTGCGCGGCAGCGACATTGCCGGAGTGCTGTCGTTGCTGGCGCTGGACGAGACGCCGCTCCCCGGCCACCCGGCCCTGCCCGCCGGTCTCGCCTCGACCGTCGCGCTGATCCAGGACCTGATCCGGGTCCGGGAGCAGCACGGCGTCGAAGCACCGCTGTGGTGCGCCACGCGCGCCGCGATGAGCGTGCGGCCCGCCGATTCGCCGTCGTCGCCCGTGCAGGCGCAGGTGTGGGGACTCGGTCAGGTCGTCGCGCTGGAGCATCCCCGGCTCTGGGGCGGCCTGATCGATCTCCCCGACGAACCGGAAGAGGCGGTCGCGCCGCTGGTTTCGGTGCTGGCCGGCGCCGGCATCGAGGACCGGCTCGCGATCCGGTCCGGCACGGTGCACGCCCAGCGCTTCGTCCGCGCGCCCGCGACACCGCCGTCCCGCGCCTGGAAACCGCACGGCAGCACGGTGATCACCGGCGGCACCGGCGGCGTCGGCGCGCACATCGCCCGGTGGCTGGCCCGGGCGGGCGCCGAGCACCTCGTGCTCCTCGGCCGCCGCGGAGGGGAGGCGCCGGGCGCCGCGGAACTCGCCGCCGAACTGACCGAACTCGGGGCCGCGGTGACCATCGAGGCCTGCGACGTCGCCGACCGGGACGCGCTCGCGCGGGTGCTCGCGAGAATCCCCGAGGAGCATCCGCTCGACGCCGTGTTCCATGCCGCGGCGGCGCTGGACGACTGCGTGGTCGAGGCGCTGACACCCGAACGGATGGATCGGGTGCTGCGCGTCAAGGCGCTCGGTGCGCGGCATCTGCACGACCTGACGCTGGACGCGCCGCTGTCGGCATTCGTGCTGTTCTCCTCGTTCTCCGCCACCTTCGGGCTGCCCGGGCTCGGGAACTACGCCCCGGGCAACGCCTACCTCCAGTCGTTGGCCGAAGTCCGTCGCGGACAGGGGCTTCCGGCCACGGCGGTCGCGTGGGGCACCTGGCGGGCAACGGGTATGGCGGCCGACGGCCTCGGCGCGCGCGGCCGCCTCGAGGGTATTCACGAGCTGGCACCGGAACCGGCCACCGCGGCCCTGCACCAGGCGCTGGACCGGGAGGACTGCGTGCCGATCCTCGCCGACCTGCGCTGGGACCGCTTCGCGCGGACGTTCCGGGCCAAGCGGCCCACCGCGTTGTTCGCCGAACTCCCGGACGTCGAGGCCGAAACCACCGGCGACGAACCGGAATTGCCCGCCCGGCTGGCCGGATTGCCCGCGCCCGAACAGGATCGGATCCTGCACGATGTGGTTCGCGCACACGCGGGCGCCGTGCTCGGCCATCTCACGCTGGACGAGGACGCCCGCGACGCGATCGAGCCGAGCCGCCCGTTCCGCTCGCTCGGCTTCGATTCGCTGATGGCGGTCGAACTGCGCAACCGGCTGAGTTCGGCGACCGGCGCGGGCCTGCCGTCCACGCTGGTGTTCGACTTTCCCACACCGGATGCGGTGGTGGCCCACCTGCGGCGCGAACTCGGTCTCGACAACGGCGCCGCCGCACCGGGACTCGCCGAACTGGACCGGCTGGAGGCGTTGTTCACCGGCGAGCGCCCGGCCGACGAACTGGCCGTGCTGGCGAAACGACTCGACACGATGCTGTGGACCTGGCGGGAGAACTCGGCCGGACAGCTCGACCACGCCGAGTTCACGACCGCGACGAACGACGAACTGTTCGACCTGATCGACCGGAAACTGGGGGGCTTCGACGATGCCGAACGATGAGCGGAAACTCCGCGACTACCTGAACCGGGTCATGGCCGAACTGCGCCGGACCGAACGGCAGCTGCATGCCGCCGAGACCAGGAACCACGAGCCGATCGCCATCGTCGGCATGGCCTGCCGGTTCCCCGGCGGCGTCCGCTCCCCGGAAGAGCTGTGGCGGCTGGTGGCCTCGGGCGGCGACGCCATCGGCGAACTGCCCCCGGATCGCGGCTGGGATCTCGACGAGTGGTACGACCCGGAACCGGGGCGGGAGGCGCGGACCTACGTCAAGGTCGGCGGATTCCTGGACGCCGCAACGGCATTCGACCCCGAGTTCTTCGAGATCTCGCCGCGCGAGGCGGTGGCGATGGATCCGCAGCAGCGGCTGCTGCTGGAGGTCGCCTGGGAGACGTTCGAGCGGGCCGGAATGGATCCGGTTTCGCTGCGCGGCAGTCGAACCGGCGTCTTCGCCGGGCTCAGCCATCAGGGTTACGCGGCACAGGCGGGCGAGGTCCCCGAGGAGTTGCGCGGATATCTGGTCACCGGGGAGGCGGCCAGCGTCGCCTCCGGCCGGATCGCCTACGCCCTCGGGCTGGAGGGACCGGCGGTGACCTTGGATACCGCGTGTTCGTCGTCGCTGGTGGCGGTGCATCAGGCCGGGGCGGCGCTGCGGGCGGACGAATGTTCGCTGGCGCTGGCCGGAGGCGTGACCGTGATGTCCGCACCGGACGGATTCGTGGAGTTCTCCCGGCAGCGCGCGCTGTCCGTCGACGGCCGGTGCAAGGCGTTCGCCGAGGGCGCCGACGGGTTCGGCGCCGCCGAGGGAATCGGCCTGCTGGTACTGGAACGACTGTCGGACGCCCAACGGTACGGGCATCCGGTGCTCGCCGTGCTGCGCGGGTCGGCGATCAATCAGGACGGCGCCAGCAACGGCCTCACCGCACCCAACGGTCCCGCCCAGGAGCGGGTCATCCGGGCGGCATTGGCCAACGCGCGCTTGACGACCGGTGATATCGACGCCGTCGAGGCGCACGGCACCGGCACCGCGCTGGGCGACCCCATCGAGGCCCGCGCGCTGCTCGCCACCTACGGCCGCGACCGGTCCGGGGCGCCGCTCCGGCTGGGTTCGGTGAAGTCGAATATCGGGCACACCCAGGCCGCCGCGGGGGCCGCCGGTGTGATCAAGATGGTGATGGCGCTGCGGCACGGCGCGCTGCCGCGCAGCCTGCACACCGAGGTGCCGACCTCGCACGTGGACTGGTCGCCGGGTGGCGTCGCGCTGCTGACCGAGGGCATCGACTGGCCGGAGACGGGGCGGCCGCGCCGGGCGGGCGTCTCCGCCTTCGGGATCAGCGGCACCAATGCGCACGTCGTCCTGGAGCAGGCGCCCGCCGCGGAACCGGCCGATGCCCCGGAGCAGGCCGACACCGACGGCCCCGCGGCGGTGGTGCCGATAGTGTTGTCGGCCAAGACCTCCGACGCCCTGCGCGCCCAGGCATCCCGGCTGGCAACGCATCTCGCCGAGGCGGATCCGAAACCCGGTCTGCGCGATCTCGGATACTCGCTGGCCGCCACCCGGTCCCGCTTCGGGCATCGCGCGGTCGTGCTGTCCGGCGACCATGCTGGTCTCGCGCGCGGACTGGCGGCGGTGGCCGCCGCGGAACCGGCGGCCGAGGTGATCTCCGAGGTGGCCGACGGCGATACCGGCGCACCGGTGTTCGTCTTTCCGGGCCAGGGTTCGCAATGGGCCGGCATGGCCGCCGAACTGCTCGATTCGCATCCGGTCTTCGCCGATCGGCTCGCCGAATGCGATGCGGCGCTGCGGCCGGTCGTGGACTGGTCGGTGGTGGAGGTGCTGCGCAACCGGGAGCCCCTGGACCGGGTGGAGGTGTTGCAGCCCGCGCTGTGGGCGGTGATGGTGTCGCTGGCCGAGGTCTGGCGGTCCTACGGTGTGGAACCGGCGGCCGTGGTCGGGCACTCCCAGGGCGAGATCGCCGCGGCCTGCGTCGCGGGGGCGCTCGGTCTCACCGACGCGGCGCGGGTGGTCGTGATTCGGGCGCGGGCCATCGCCCGCCGGCTTTCCGGCCGGGGCGGCATGGTGTCGGTGGCGTTGCCCGCCGAGGCAACCGCCCGCCGCATCGAAGCGTGCAGCGGGACGCTGTCGATCGCGTCGATCAACGGGCCGGACAGCACCGTGATCGCCGGGGACACCGCGGCTCTCGACGAGTTCGTCGCCGGCTGCGAGGCCGACGAGGTCCAGGCCCGCCGCATCGCCGTCGATTACGCCTCGCACTCCGCGCACGTGGACGCGATCACCGGCGAACTGTCCGGAGCGATGGCGGGAATCACCGCGACGGCGGGCGAGATCCCCTTCTATTCCACGGTCACCGGCGAACGGTTCGACACCGCCGGCCTCGACGGCGAGTACTGGTGCACGAATCTGCGGCGCACGGTGAACTTCGACCCCGCGATCCGGTCGCTGCTCGCGGACGGGCATCGGCGCTTCGTGGAGATCAGCCCGCATCCCATCCTGCTCCCCGCGGTGACCGGAATCATCGAGGACGCCGGCGGTGACGGCACCGCGCTGGCCACCCTGCGACGCGACGAGGACGGCACGCGGCAGCTGCTCGCGGCCCTCGCGCAGGCGCACGCCCGCGGGCTGTCCGTGGACTGGCGGCGGCACTTCACCGGGGCCCGGCGGATCGACCTGCCGACCTATCCCTTCCAGAGCCGGCCACTCCGGTTGCGCGGCAACGCACCTCGATCGGACATGCTGTTCCGGCTCGACTGGGCACCGGCACCGCTTCCCGGACGCGGCGCGGACTGGGCCGTCCTGGGCGACGACGCACTCGGCGTGCTGTCGCGGCTGCGGGAATCGGGGGCGTACCCGCGGTCGTATGCCGACCTGACGGACCTGCGCGCGGCCGTGGACGCGGGCGCGGCCGTTCCCGAACTGGTGGCCTTGTCGCCCGCGACCGGAGAGCGGACCGCCGTGGCGGCGGTGGCCGATCTGCTCGCAGTCGTTCAGGAATGGTTGTCCGACAACCGGTTCGGCGGGTCGACGCTGGTCGTTCTCACCCGTCGCTCCGTCGAGGCCGATCCGGGCGAGGGTGTGGACGACCCGGCCGGTGCCGCGGTGTGGGGCCTGGTGCGGTCGGCGGAGGCGGCCTTTCCCGGGCGGTTCCTGCTGGCCGACCTGGACGAGAATTCCCCTGCGGCCGTGCTCGATACCGTGCCCGCCGCGGTGTCGGCCGGGGAGCCGCAGCTGGCGTTTCGCGGCGGCGAGGCCCTGGTGCCGCGACTCGCACCGGTCGGCAAGGCCCCGGCGCCGCGATGGGACCCCGAGGGCACGGTGCTGATCACCGGTGGCACCGGCCTGCTCGGTGCGCGGGTCGCGCGGCACCTGGCCGGTGAGCACGGCGTGCGTCATCTGGTGCTGATCAGCAGGCGAGGCGACTCCGCCCCGGGCGCCACGGAACTCGCGGCAGAACTGAACGGCATGGGAGCCTCGGTCACCGTCGAAGCCTGTGATGCGGCCGACCGATCCGCGCTCGCCGGAGTGCTGTCCCGGATACCGGCCGACCATCCGCTCACGGGAGTCGTGCACGCGGCCGGGGTTCTCGCCGACGCGAGCGTGGAATCGCTGACCCGGCGCGACCTCGACGCCGTCTTCGCGGCCAAGGTGGACGCCGCGCGGCACCTGGACGAGCTGGCCGGAGACGTGTCCCTCTTCGTGCTGTTCTCCTCGGCGTCCGGCACGCTGGGCAGTGCGGCACAGGGCAATTACGCGGCGGCGAATGCCTATCTCGACGGCCTGGCCGCCCGGCGGCGGGCCCGGGGCCTGCCCGCGGTGTCGCTGGCCTGGGGGCTGTGGGGCGAACGCAGCGAGCTGACCGGAACGCTCGGCGCCGCCGACCTCGCGCGGATGACCCGCATGGGCCTGCTCCCGCTGTCCACGGCGGACGGATTGATGCTCTTCGACGCCGCACTCGGCGCGGAGCACGCTGTGCCGGTGGCGGTCCGCTGGGACCGCCCGGCCCTGCACCGGCTGGCCGAGTCCGGCACCTTGCCCTCGGTCCTGCGGAATCTGCTCGATCGGACCGAATCCGCCGTCGCGATCAGCGGGCCGAAGGCCCTCGCGGCCGAGCGCTTCGCGGCGCTCCCGGAAGCCGAACGGGAAGGCGCCGTCCTGGATCTCGTGCGGCAGCACGTCGGGATCGTGCTCGGCCACTCGGGGCCCGGAGGGGCCGCCGCCGGGAAGACGTTCAAGGAAATGGGTTTCGACTCACTCACCGCGGTCGAACTGCGCAACCGGTTGAACGCCGCCACCGGACTGCGGCTGCCGGCCACCCTGATCTTCGACGAGCCGACCCCGGCGGCGCTCGCGCGCTTCGTGCGCGCCGAACTGTTCGGCACGACCGACACCGCGCCCACGACCGCGGTGGCCGCCGTGAACGACGACCCGGTGGCCGTCGTCGGCATCGGCTGCCGCTTCCCCGGCGGTGTCGAATCGCCCGAACAACTCTGGTCCCTGCTCGCCGACGGCCGCGACGCGATCGGTCCGCTCCCGCTCGATCGCGGCTGGGACGTGGCCCGGCTGTACGATCCGGTGCCGGGCACGATCGGGAAAAGCTATGTGCGCGAAGGCGGATTCGTCTATCAGGCCGGCGAGTTCGACCCCGGATTCTTCGGGATCTCCCCGCGCGAGGCGCTGGCGATGGACCCGCAGCAGCGGCTGCTGCTCGAGGTCGCGTGGGAGGCCGTGGAGCGCGCGGGCATCGACCCGAACTCGTTGCGCGGCAGCGCGACCGGGGTGTTCGTCGGCTCGACGCACGGCGACTACGGCGGCGGATGGTCGTCGGCCGCCCCGGACGGCGACGGATACCGGCTGACCGGCACCGCGGGCAGCGTGACCTCCGGCCGGGTCGCCTACGCCCTCGGCCTGGAGGGCCCGGCGGTCACCGTCGATACGGCCTGTTCGTCGTCGCTGGTGGCGCTGCACTGGGCGGCCTCCGCGCTGCGGGCGGGTGAATGCTCGCTGGCGCTGGCCGGCGGTGTCACGGTGCTGTCCAGCCCGGAGGGCTTCATCGAGTTCTCCCGCCAGGGCGGCCTGGCCCCGGACGGGCGGGTGAAGGCGTTCGCGGGCGCCGCGGACGGCACGGCATGGGGCGAGGGCGCCGGAATCGTCGTGCTCGAACGGCTTTCCGAGGCGCGGCGACACGGGCACCGCGTGCTCGGGGTGGTCCGCGGAACCGCGGTGAACTCCGACGGTGCGAGCAACGGGCTCACCGCGCCCAACGGGTCGTCGCAGCGCCGGGTGATCGGCGCCGCGCTGGCCGGTGCGGGGCTGACCGCCGACGAGGTGGACGCCGTGGAGGCGCACGGCACCGGCACCACCCTCGGCGACCCCATCGAGGCGCAGGCCCTGCTGGCGACCTACGGCCGGGATCGGCCGGCGCCGCTGTGGATCGGCTCGATCAAGTCCAATATCGGCCACACCCAGGCGGCCGCGGGCGCCGCCGGGCTGATCAAGATGCTGCTGGCGCTGCGGCACGGTCTGCTGCCCAGGACCCTGCACGTGGACGCGCCCACCCCGAACGTCGACTGGTCGGCGGGCAACGTGCGCCTGCTCACCGAGCCGGTCGAGTGGCCCCGCCGCGAACGTCCCCGTCGCGCAGGGGTTTCCGCGTTCGGGATCAGCGGGACGAACGCACACGTCATCCTCGAGGAGGCACCCGAGCAGGACGATCCCGAAGCCGTGCGGGCACCGGACCCGGCCGTGGTGCCGTGGGTGCTGTCGGCCGCGACGCCGGAGGGACTGCGGGCGCACGCCCAGCGGCTGGCCGACCACCTGGCCGAACGGCCGCACGGCCTGACCGAGGTCGGGTTCTCGCTCGCCACGACGAGGGCGGCGCTGCGGCACCGCGCAGTCGTGCCGGCCACCGACCGTTCCGAGGCCCTGGATCGGCTGCGGGCGCTGGCCCGGGGCGAGGCGACGCCGGGCGTGGTCGAGGGCAAGGCCGGGGACGGCGGGCCGCTCGCGGTGGTCTTCGCCGGGCAGGGGACCCAGCGTCCGGGGATGGGTTCCGGGTTGTACGAACGGTTTCCGGTCTTCGCCGAATCCTTCGACCGGACATGCGCATTCCTGGACGCCGAACTCGGGCTTTCGCTCCGCGATGCGGTGTTCGCCGCCGACGACGCCCGCCTGCACGGCACGGGGCTCGCTCAGCCCGCGCTGTTCGCCGTCGAGGTGGCGCTGTTCCGGCTGCTCGAATCCTGGGGCATCGCACCGGACTACCTGCTGGGCCACTCGATCGGTGAGCTGGCGGCCGCCCATGTCGCGGGCGTGTTCTCGCTGCCCGACGCCTGCCGGCTCGTGGCCGCGCGCGGGCGGCTCATGCAGCAGCTGCCGGAGGGCGGCGCCATGGTGGCGGTCCGCGCGGATCCGGACGAGGTCGCGCGCTCGCTGACCGGCCGGGACCGGGTGAGCATCGCCGCGATCAACGGCCCGGCCGCCGTGGTGATCTCGGGCGATGCCGACGCGGTCACCGATATCGCCGGACAGTGGCAGGACAGGGGGCACAAGACCACTCGGCTCACGGTGTCGCACGCATTCCACTCGCCGCATATGGATCCGATGCTCGACGAGTTCCACCGTGTCGCACAGGGCATCACGTACCGGGCACCGCGAATCCCGCTGGTGTCCAACGTGACCGGGCGGCTGGTGACCGACGAGGTCTGCTCGCCGCGCTACTGGGTCGACCAGGTGCGGCAGGCGGTGCGGTTCGCCGACGGGGTGCGCACCCTGCGCGAACACGGCGTCCGGCGGTTCGTCGAGGCCGGTCCGGACGGAGCGCTGTCGGCGATGGTCACCGACACGGCGGGCCGCGACGCCACGGCGGTCCCGCTGCTGCGCAAGAACCGGGACGAGCAGCTGACGGTGTGCACGGCGGTAGGCCGGTTGTACGCCGAGGGCGCCGAAATCGACTGGCGGAACCTCTTTCCCGCCACGGGCTGGGTGGACCTGCCGACGTCGGCCTTCCATCGCACGCACTACTGGCTGCGGACCGACCGCGGGCCCGGCGATTCCACGGCCGATTGGTGCTACCGCATCGACTGGAAGCCCCTGACCTCGGCCCCGGCCTCGCAGCTGAGCGGTACGTGGGTGCTGGCCGTCCCGGCGGACGCGGATACCGAGGCCGCCCCGATCGATCCGCGGGATCGCAACCATGGCCGCATGCGGCTCCGCCCCGCGGGAGCGGGAGTCGAACCTACTGTTGCACAAGCCGACACAACGGCTCCGCGGGAGCCGACGCAGCGTAGGGGGACGGGGATCGACGCTGCCGACACCCGAGCTGTGGCGGAAGCGATGACCCGGCACGGCGCACGGGTGCTGGTTGTGCGGGGCGATGATCGGGCGGCGTTGGCGCGGCAGATCGGCGCGCTGTCCGAGGTCGACGGTGTGGTGTCGCTGTTCGGCGGCGACCTGGCCGCCACGCTGTCGCTGATCCGGGCGCTCGGGGACTGCGGAGTTCCGGCGCCGCTGTGGTGCCTGACTCGCGGTGCGGTGCCGGTCGGCGAGCCGATCGACCCGGCGCAGGCGCGGATCTGGGGGCTCGGCCGGGTGGCCGCGCTCGAATACCCGCATCGCTGGGGCGGATTGATCGACCTGCCCGAGACGCTCGACACGGCGGCGCTGGATCTGCTGTGCGGACTGCTCGCCGGTGGCCACGGCGAGGACCAGCTCGCCCTACGCCCGAACGGGATTCATGCCCGGCGGCTCGTTCCCGCCGGCAGTCCGCCCACCGCGACCACATCGTGGAAACCGTCCGGCACCGTGCTGATCACCGGCGGCACAGGCGGACTGGGCGCGCACGTCGCCCGCTGGGCCGCCCGCGAGGGAGCCGGTCACCTCCTGCTGATCGGCCGCCGGGGCCGTGCGGCACCGGGCGCCGACGAACTCACGACCGAACTGGAAGGCTTGGGCGCCAAGGTGACCGTCGCCGCCTGCGACGTCACCGACCGCGACGCCCTCGCCGAGCTGATCGCCACCGTGCCCGCCGACCATCCGCTGACCGCGGTGGTGCACGCGGCGGGGATCGCCGACGGCGGCCCGCTGGCCGAGACCTCTCCCGCCGACCTCGCCGACCTCACGGCCGCGAAAGTCGTAGGCGCACAACACCTGGACGAGCTGACGGCCCGGGCGGACCTGTCCGCGTTCGTGCTCTTCTCCTCCGTCGCCGCGGTGTGGGGCAGTGCGAACCAGGGTGCCTATGCGGCCGCGAACGGCTATCTGGACGCGCTCGCCGAGCACCGCCGCGCCCGCGGCCTCCCGGCGACCTCACTCGCGTGGGGCCCGTGGGACGGCGAGGGAATGGCCGCCGGTGCCGAGGCTCGCGACCGGATGCGTCAGCTCGGCCTGCCGATGATGGCGCCGGAGTCGGCGATCCTGGAACTGTGGCGGGCCCTCGACCGGGACGACACCGCGGTCGTGGTGGCCGACGTGGACTGGGCGCGGTTCGAGCGAATGTTCACGATGGCCCGCCCGAGTCCCCTACTGCGAGAGGTCGTTTCCGCCACACCGCCCCGGCAGACCGGCACGGACGGCGCGGAGTCCGCGTTGCGGAAGCGGCTGTCGGCACTGCCGGACGCGGAACATCTGCCCGTCCTGCTGGATGTGGTGCGGTCCTCGGCCGCGGTCGTGCTCGGCCATCCGAGCGCCGCGGAGGTGCCGGAGGATCAGGCGTTCAGCGATCTGGGCGTCGATTCGCTCGCCGCGGTGGAACTGCGCGACCGGCTCGGCGTGGAAACCGGCCTGATACTCGCCGCGACAGCGGTCTTCGATTATCCGACCCCGATCGCACTGGCCGAATATCTGCACACCGAACTGGATGTGAGCGGCACCTCGGTCTCGCTGCTCGACGAACTCGACCGGCTGGAGGAGGCGTTGTCGGCCGCCGCGCCGGACGAATCCGTTCGCGCGACGGCGGAAAGGCGGCTGCGCATTCTGCTCCGGAGACTGCGGGACGGGGCGGAACCCGACATTCCCGACGACGATGCCGCCGGGCTGACCACCGCCACGGACGAGGAAATGTTCGATCTGCTCGGCAAGGAATTCGGTATCTCATGATTTCGTACGTTGATCTCCCGAACGACCCGAGGAGTGTGTGAATGTCCAACGAGGAAAAGCTCCGTCACTTCCTGAAGCAGGTCACGGTCGATCTCCGGGAAGCAAGGAATCGCATTCAGGCGCTGGAGAGCGGCGCGAACGAGCCGATCGCCGTGGTCGGCATCGGCTGCCGCTATCCGGGCGGCATCGCCTCCGCCGACGACCTGTGGGCCTTCGTGGCCGACGGCAAGGACGCCATCGGCCCCTTCCCCACCGACCGCGGCTGGAACACCACCGAGCTGTACGATCCGGCACCCGGAACGACCGGCAAGACCTACGTCCGCGAGGGCGGATTCGTCTACGGCGCAGCGGGATTCGATGCGGACTTCTTCGGGATCTCACCCCGCGAAGCCACCGCGATGGACCCGCAGCAGCGGATCGCCCTGGAGGTCACCTGGGAGGCGGTCGACCACGCCGGCATCGATCCGCACGCCCTTCGCAACAGCCCCACCGGTATCTTTCTCGGCGCCACCTACAGCGGTTACGGCCACGATCAGACCGCCGCGACCGATGGCGACGGCTACCGGCTCACGGGCACCACGCCCAGCGTCATCTCCGGGCGCATCGCCTATTTCCTCGGCACCCACGGCCCGGCCATCACCCTCGATACCGCGTGCTCCTCGTCCCTGGTGGCGCTGCACCTCGCGACGCGGGCGCTGCGCACCGGTGAATGCTCGCTCGCGCTGGCCGGCGGCGTCACCATCATCTCCACCCCGGACGGATTCATCGAATTCTCGCGACAGCGCGGACTGGCGGCCGACGGCCGCATCAAGGCCTTCGCCGACGCGGCCGACGGCACCGCCTGGGGTGAGGGCGCCGGGGTCCTGGTTCTCGAAAAGCTTTCCGACGCAGAGCGGCACGGTCATCCCGTGCTGGCGGTCGTGCACGGTTCGGCCGTGAATTCCGACGGGGCGAGCAATGGTTTGACCGCCCCGAACGGACCTTCCCAGAAGGCCGTCATCCGCGCCGCGCTCGCCGATGCGGGCCTGACCGCCGACGAGGTGGACGCCGTGGAGGCGCACGGCACCGGCACCACCCTCGGCGACCCCATCGAGGCGCGGGCGCTGCTCGAGACCTACGGCGCGTCCCGCCCCGCGGACCGGCCGCTGCTGCTGGGCACGGTGAAATCCAATCTCGGGCACACCCAGGCCGCCGCCGGCGCGGCCGGACTGATCAAGATGATCATGGCGATGCGGCACGGCGTGCTGCCCGAGATCCTGCACCTGGACCGCCCGACCGCGCACGTGTCCTGGTCGTCCGGCGGTGTCGTCCCGCTGGCCGAGCCGACGCCGTGGCCGGACACCGGGCGGGCCCGGCGGGCGGCGGTGTCGGCGTTCGGGATCAGCGGCACCAATGCGCACGTGATCGTCGGGCAGGCGCCGAAGCAGCCCGCCGCGGAGCGGGGTGACGGCCCGATTCCCGTGCCGCTGGTGCTGTCCGCCAAGACACCGGCGGCGCTGCGCGCGCAGGCCGACCGGCTGCTGTCCGTCATCGACGCCCACGATCTCGCGGATGTGGGTTTCTCACTGGCAGTGGGCCGGTCGACATTCGGGCACCGTGCGGTGGTGCCGGCGGACGACGTGGAACAGGCGCGCACCGGACTGGCGGCGCTGCGTGCCGGAGAGACCTCCCCGCACGTCGCGGAGGGAACCGCCGTCGCGGGCAAGGTGGTCTTCGTTCTCCCCGAATCGCCGCAGGCGGGAGCGGCCGAGCTGCTGGACGCCAGCCCGGTGTTCGCCGCCCGCCTCGCGGAATGTGCTGCGGCCGTGCGGTCGATGACGGATCGATCCCTCATCTCGGAGTTGCGGACGGCCACCGCACCGGACGCGGTGCTGTCCTGGGCGATCCTCGTATCGGCGGCCGCACTGTGGCGCTCACGCGGCGTCGAACCGGATGCCGTACTGGGCCGAGGCAATACCCGGATCGCCGCCGCCTGCATCGCCGGTGCACTGTCCCTCGAGGACGGCGCCAGGGCGGTGTGTTCGGAAGGGCACCAGGAGATTCCCGGCGGCACGATCGCATGCTATGCCACCGACGATCTCCCCGCCGAGGTCCGCTCGTTGCTGGACGGCGGTCATCGGCACTTCGTCGACCTCGACCCCGCCGCGGCGCTCGTTCCGGCGATCGAGGACGTCGTCGGCACCGGCGGCACGGTGCTCGGCACACCGCACGCCGACCACGTTCCGGCCCTCGCCGAGGCGTATTCGCGTGGGCTCCCGGTGGACTGGAGCCGGCACTTTCCGCACGGCCGCCGCGTGGAGTTGCCGCCGTATCCCTTCCAGCACCGGCAGTTCTGGCTCTCCTCGGGGAATGCCGAACGGGCCGAGGAGGAGTGGCGATACCGGATCACCTGGGAACAGCTGATCACCGAACCGGCCCCCGCGCCGTCCGGCACCTGGCTGCTGGTGGCCCCCGAGGAGGCCGCCGAGCTCGGGACCGTCACGGAAGCGCTGACCCGCCACGACGCCCACACCGTCGTCCTGCCCGCACCGCCGGAACCCGACCGCGACTCGCTCGCCGACCGGATTCGGGAAATACAGCGGGACACAGTGTTTCGTGGCGTGATCGCTCTGCTCGGAGACGACACGGTCGCCACTCTGTCGCTGATCCAGGCGCTCGGCGACTGCGGCATCGACGCGCCGCTGTGGTGCCTGACCCGCGGCGCGGTGCCGGTCGGAGAACCGGTGACCCCGACCGCGGCGCGGGTCTGGGGGCTCGGCCGCGTGGCCGCGCTGGAACATCCGAACCGGTGGGGCGGCCTGGTCGATCTCCCGCAGACCCTCGACCCGGTGGCCGTGACCCGATTGTGCGGCGTACTGACCGGCGACCACGGCGAAGATCAAGTGGCGGTGCGCCCGACCGGGATCTTCGCCCGGCGGCTGGTTCCGGCGGCCGGCCGGTCCGCCTCCGCCGAGCGCTGGAAACCGGCCGGAACCGTCCTGATCACCGGCGGCACAACGGGATTGGGCGCACACGTCGCCCGCTGGGCCGCCCGCGAGGGCGCCGAACATCTCCTGCTGATCGCCCGAGCGGAGACCGAGGACCAGGCCGCGCTGGAAGCGGAGCTGCGCGAGCTGGGCGCGGGCGTCGGCGTCGCCGTCTGTGACGCCACCGACCACCAGGCCCTCGCCGCGGCGGTCGATGCCCACGACGGACCGCCGATACGGGCCGTCGTGCACGCCGACGCCCACCGCGAACCCGCCCCGCTCGCGGCCACCACACCGGCGATGCTCCGCACCGCGATCGCCGCCAAGGCGACCATCGCGGCACACCTCGACGCGCTGTTCGACGACGAGGACCTGGACGCCTTCGTGCTGTTCTCGTCGGTCGCGGGAGTCTGGGGCAGCGGCGAACTCGCCACCTACGCCGCCGCCAGCGCCGAACTCGACGCCCTGGCCGAACGGCGGCGGGCCCGCGGACTGACCGCCAGTTCGATCGGCTGGGGACTGATCGACCTCTCCGGCGACGAACCGCGGGACGGGAAACGCACGGGGCTGGGCCATCTTCCGGTGGATCCGGCGCTGTCGGCCATGCGGCACACCGTCGAGCGCGACGAAACCGCGGTCGTCGTGGCCGATGTGGACTGGGAACGGTTCGCGTCCACGTTCACCCTGTCGCGGCCGAGTCCGCTGCTGCGCGGCATCCCCGCGGCGAATCCCGCACCGGCCGAACAGGATTCCGTCACCGCCGCCGGCGATGCCGAGCTGCGGCGACGACTGGAGGCGATGCCCGAGGCCGGGCAGCGCGCCGCCGTACTGGAGATCGTGCAATCCGCCACGGCTTTCGTGCTCGGCCACGGCGGCGTCGCGGACGTCGCGTCGAACCGGCCGTTCAGCGATCTCGGCTTCGATTCGCTCACCGCGCTCGAACTGCGGGACCGCCTGGACACCGAGACGGGCCTGCGGCTGCCGTCCACGCTGATCTACGACTACCCGACACCCGCGGCACTGGCCGAGCAGCTCCGCACCGAACTGCTCGGCGTCGCGGACGACACCGCCACCACCACCCGCACCGGGGCGAGCACCGACGAGCCGATCGCGATCGTGGCCATGGGCTGCCGTTTCCCCGGCCACGTCCGCTCGCCGGAAGACCTGTGGCAGTTGGTCTCCGAGGGCCGCGACGCAGTGGCGGAGTTCCCGTCCGACCGAGGCTGGGACGTGGAGAACCTCTACGACCCCGCGCGCGGCGTGGTGGGCAAGTCCTACGTGCGGCACGGCGGATTCCTGGACGACGTCGCCGATTTCGATCCGGCGTTCTTCGGCGTCAACCCGCGCGAGGCGCTGGCCATGGACCCGCAGCAGCGGCTGCTGCTCGAAATCTCCTGGGAGAGCCTGGAACGCGCCGGCATCGACCCCGCCGCGCTGCGCGGCAGCGACACCGCGGTCTTCGTCGGCACCAGCATCCAGGACTACGGCGATCGTGTCATGCGCAGCGCCGACGAGGCACTGGCAGGCTATGCCGGAACCGGGAATTCGGCCGCCGTGATGTCCGGCCGGGTGTCCTACGCGTTCGGATTCGAGGGACCCTCGGTCACCGTGGACACCGCGTGCTCGTCCTCGCTGGTCGCCATCCACATGGCGGTGCGGGCGCTGCGCAACGGGGAGAGCGCGCTCGCGCTCGCCGGCGGCGTCACCGTCATGGCCAGTCCCGTGATGTTCATCGAATTCAGCAGGCAGGGTGCGCTCGCGGCGGACGGGCGGTCCAAGTCGTTCTCCGACGACGCGGACGGCACCGGACTCGCCGAGGGCGCCGGAATGCTTGTGCTGGAACGTCTTTCCGACGCACGCCGCAACGGGCATCCGGTCCTCGCGATCCTGTCCGGCACCGCGATCAACTCCGACGGCGCGAGCAACGGCCTGACCGCGCCGAACGGTCCGTCCCAGCAGCGGGTGATCCGCAACGCGCTCGCCGACGCCGGCATCGGGCCGTCCGAGGTCGACCTCGTGGAGGCGCACGGCACCGGCACCGCGCTCGGCGACCCGATCGAGGCGCAGGCGCTGCTGGCCACCTACGGCCGCAACCGGTCCGGCCACCCGCTGCGGCTCGGCTCGCTGAAGTCGAATATCGGCCACACCCAGGCCGCCGCGGGCGTGGCCGGGGTGATGAAGATGGTGCTCGGCATCCGGAACGGGGTGCTGCCCAAGACATTGCACGCGGCCGAGCCGAGCACGCATGTCGACTGGTCCGCGGGCACGGTCGAGCTGGTGACGGAGTCCCTCCAGTGGCCGGAGGTCGACCGGCCGCGCCGGGCCGGGGTGTCCTCGTTCGGGATCAGCGGCACCAACGCCCACGTGATCGTGGAGCAGGCGCCCGCCGAGGAGGCGGCCGTCGGCGTGGCCGGTCCCGCGCCGACCGCGGCGTCCTGGCTGTTGTCCGCCAAAAGTGAAGCGGCTCTGCGCGATCAGGCCGACCTGCTGCGGCGCTACGTGACCGAGCATCCGGACCGCTCGACCATCGACATCGCGTACTCACTGGCCACCCGTTCGCTTTTCGAGCACCGCGCGGTCGTGATCGGAGGCCGGGACGAACTCACCGGCGGCCTTGCCGCGCTGGCCGAGGGCGCGCCCACCGACGGCGTGGTCACCGGGATCGCGCCACCGGATGCCAAGGTGGTCTTCGTCTTTCCCGGCCAGGGCTCGCAGTGGGCCGCGATGGGCCGGGAACTCCTGGACAGTTCACCGGTGTTCCGGGCGCAGGCCCAGAGCTGCGCGGAGGTCTTCGATCCGCTGCTCGGCTGGTCGCTGCTGGACGTCTTGCGCGGCGCCGAGGACGCGGCCGCGCTGGACCGGATCGACGTGGTGCAGCCGGCGCTGTTCACCATGATGGTGTCGCTGGCAGCGCTGTGGCGTTCCTACGGAGTCGAACCCGCCGCCGTGACCGGCACCAGTCAGGGCGAGATCGCCGCGGCGTACGTGGCCGGCGTCCTCTCCCTGGAGGATGCCGCGCGGATCATCGGCCTGCGCAGCAAGGTGCTCGCCGACCGGCTGGTCGGGCGCGGTGCGCTCGCCTCGGTCGCGCTGTCCGCGGCGGACGCCGAAGCGCGGATCGCGCGCTGGGACGGACGGCTCGAGGTCGGCGGCATCAACTCCCCCGGGCTCGTCACGGTCGCCGGTGACCGCTCCGCGCTGGACGAGCTGACCGCGGAGCTGGACGCGGAAGGCATCCGCGTGCGGGAGGTCCCCGTCTCGGTCGCCACGCACTGCGCTCAGGTGGACGAGATCCGCACCGAGCTGATGCGGATTCTCGAGCCTATCGCCCCGCGCGAGGCCGAGATCCCGTTCTATTCGACGGTCACCGGCGCACTCCACGACGCCGCGATGGACACCGAGTACTGGTTCGCCAACACTCGCGAGCCGGTCCTGTTCGAACGGGCGACGCGGGCCCTGCTCGCCGACGGCCATACGGTATTCATCGAGGTGAGTCCGCACCCCGTCATGGGATTCGCGGTCCAGGAAACCGTCGACGCCCTGGACACCGGCGTCGCCGTCCTCGGTTCGCTGCGCCGGGAGCGTGGCGATCCGAGCCGGTTCCTGACCTCGGTGGCCGAGGCACACGTGCACGGTGTCGGCGTGCGCTGGGCCGCGGCCGCCGCCGAGGCGGGCGGACGGCGAATCGACCTGCCCACCTACGCCTTCCAGCGGCAGCGGTACTGGCTGAACGACGACACCGCGACCGCGGACGTGGCCGCGGCCGGACAGCGCTCGCTCGGCCATCCGCTGCTGCCCGCCGGGCTACCGCTGGCCGGCGACGGCTATCTGGTCACCGGCAGGCTGACCTCCGCGGCGCTCCCCTGGCTGCCGGACGACTCGTCGATGGTGCCCGGCGTCGTCGTCGAGCTGGCGATCCGGGCGGGCGACGAAGTGGGGTGCGGGCGACTGGATGCGCTCACCCTCGATGAGCCCCTGGTACTTCCGGAATCCGGCGGCCTGGCGGTGCAGGTGTCGGTCGCGGCTCCGGATGCGTTCGGGCGCAGGGCAATCGATGTGCACTCCCGCGCCGAGGAAGCTCTGGCGGCCATGCCGTGGACCCGGCACGCCACCGGAGTGCTCGCGCCCGAGGCGAAACCGGCATCGTTCGATCTCGGCGAATGGCCGCCGCGCGACACGTCCGCGACCGGTTCGACGTGGCGGCGCGGGGACGAGATCTTCGCCGAGGTCACACTCGACGAGGCGGACCATGCCGACGCCGCCCGATTCGGACTGCACCCGGCATTGATCGACGCCGCATTGTCGGCGACGCTGGGCGAGTCCGAGACGCCCGCGAGCATCCGCGGAATGTCGCTGTACGCCACGGGCGCAACCACCGTGCGGATCCGGGTGACCAGGATCGATACGGACACCGTAGCGGTCGCGATGGCCGATCACACCGGCGAGCCGCTGGCCGTCATCGACTCGCTCACGCTGAGGACCGCACCCGGGGTGCGGCCGGAGGTGACCGACGGTGCGCTCTTCGACGCCGAATGGGTGCCCCTGCCCGCCGACGCCGATGCCCCGGCCGGCCGCTGGGCGGTGCTCGGCACCGACCCGATCGGCGTGGCCGCGGCACTCGGCACGGCCGGAATCCCGGTGAACACCTACGAAACCCTGGCGTCACTGCGGAAGGCCCTCGACGTCCCGGACGTCGTGTTCGTACCGTGCGACCCCGCGCTCCCGACGGACGCCGCCACCGTGCGCGAGGAAACACACCGAACGCTCGAACTGGCCCGAACATGGCTCGCCGACGAGCATTTCGCCACCAGCCGCCTCGCCTTTGTCACCAAGGGCGCGACCGCCACCGGCACCCACGACGACATCCCCGACCTGGTACACACCGCCACCTGGGGCTTGATCCGCTCGGCCCAGTCCGAAAACCCGGACCGCTTCCTCCTGATCGACCTGGACGAAGCCCCGTATCCCGCCCTCCCCGCGGCCGTGACCGGCACCGAACCCCAACTCGCCCTGCGCAACGGCACCATCCACGGCCGCCGCCTCCGCCCAGCGAACCGCTCCCGGCCAGCCGACCAGACCCGCCCGGCGGACCACTCCGAGCCGGCCGATCGCTCCCGCGCGACGAACCGGTCCCGCCCAGCGCCCGACTCCGGCACGGCGGATCACGCTGACGCGACAGGCCACTCCCACACGGCAGACCAGTCCCGCCCAGTGATCCACCCCAGCACGGCTGATCACTCGGACCCGACCGGCCGCTCCCGCACAGCGGACCAGTCCCGCTCAGCGATTCACCCCAGCACAACCGGCCGCTCCGGCCCGACCGACCACTCCGACCAGGCCGACCAGACCCGCCCGGCAGACCAGCCGGGCTCGGTAATCCACCCAAACACGGCCGAGTGCTCCAACCCGGCCACCCGATGGCACCTGGACCCGACCGGCACCGCGCTGATCACAGGAGCCAACGGCACGCTGGGCGGACTGGTCGCCAGGCATCTCGTCGCCGAACACGGCATCCGGCGTCTGCTGCTGATCAGCCGAAGCGGCACGGGGACAACCGATTTGGAAGCGGAACTGGCAGACCAGGGCGCCACCGTCAGCACGGCGGCATGCGACGTGGCCGACCGGGACGCACTCGCCGAGGTGCTGGCCGACCACCCGGTCAGCGCGGTCTTCCACACCGCGGGCGTCCTGGATGACGGCGTGCTGGCCTCGCTGACCCCGCAGCGGCTGGACAAGGTGCTGCGGCCGAAGGTGGACGGCGCCCTGAACCTGCACGAACTGACCGGCGACCTCGACGCGTTCGTGCTGTTCTCCTCGTCCGCCGCCACGTTCGGCAGCCCGGGCCAGAGCAACTACGCCGCGGCCAACACGTTCATGGACGCCCTGGCACAGCACCGGGTCGTGCGTGGGCTGCCCGCGACCTCGCTCGGCTGGGGATTCTGGGCCCAGCGCAGCGGCATGATCGGCGAACTGGACCACGAGGAACTCGAAAACCGGATGCGCCGCAACGGCATGCGGCCGATCCGCCCGGCCGAGGGCCTCGCCCTGATGGACGCCGGAATGCGGTCGGGCCGCGCCGCCGTGCTCCCCTTGCGGCTGGATGCCCCCGCACTGCACCAGCTCGCCGAGACCGGCCTGCTGCCACCGCTGCTGCGGGACCTGGTCCGGATCCCGATGCGCCGGCAGGTGGATGCCGCTGCGGGCGAGGATATTTCGCTGCGGGAACGACTGGCCGGCCTGACCGGCGCCGAACGCCGCACCGCGCTGCTCGGCCTGGTCTGCGAGACCGTGGCGGCGGCGCTCGGCTACCCGTCCGCGGACGAGGTGGCGCCGGCCCGGGCGTTCCGGGATCTCGGATTCGACTCGCTGACCTCCGTCGAACTGCGCAACCGGCTGAACGCGGCCACCGGCCTGCGGTTGCGGGCGACGGTCGCGTTCGACTTCCCGAGCCCGGCGGCCATCGCCGAACACCTGGCGGCCGAACTGTTCGGCACCGCCGAACAGACCACCGGCGGACAGACCACCGGCGGACAGACCACCGGCGGACAGACCACCGGCGGACAAACCACCGGCGGACAGACCACCGGCGAGCAGGGCACCGACGACCTCGAACCGGACTCGGCGATCGACGACATGGACCTGGCAACACTCGTGGACCTGGCGCTGGAGAGCGACGGCCCGGCGCCGGAAAGGATGGCGTGATGGCGATTTCGGCCGAAAAGCTCGAGGCGGCGCTGCGGGCCTCGATGAAGGAGAACGAGCGGCTGCGGCGGGAGAACTCGCGGCTCACCGAGCCGATCGCGATCGTCGGGATGGCCTGCCGCTTCCCGGGCGGGGTGTCCGCGCCGGACGAGCTGTGGCAGCTGGTGGCCGCGGGCGGCGACGCGGTCTCCGGGTTCCCCACCGACCGGGGCTGGCCGGACGCCGAGTACGCCAGTTCCGGCGGCGGATTCCTGTACGACGCAGCCGATTTCGATGCCGGACTGTTCGGCATCGCACCGCAGGAGGCGACGGCGACCGACCCGCAACAGCGACTCCTGCTGGAGATGTCGTGGGAGGCATTCGAACGGGCCGGGATCGACCCGCTGTCCGTACGCGGAAGCCGGACCGGCGTTTTCGCCGGGCTGATCTTCCACGACTACGGGTACCGCTTCGCGCAGCCACCCGAGGGAGTACTGGGCTACAAGTACTTCGGCAGCGCGGGAAGTATCGCGGTCGGCCGGGTCGCCTACCACTTCGGCCTGGAGGGCCCCGCCATGTCGCTCGACGCGGCGTGCGCCTCCTCGCTGGTGTCGCTGCATCTGGCCTGCCAGGCCCTGCGCCGCGACGACTGCTCGCTGGCCCTGGCCGGCGGGGTGGCCGTGATGTCCACCCCGGAGCTGCTCGAGGAAAGCACCCGCCAGCAGGGTGGACTCGCGCCGGACGGCCGCTGCAAGTCGTTCTCGGGAGCCACCGACGGCATGGGCCTGTCCGAGGGCGTCGCGATGCTGCTGGTCGAGCGGCTGTCGGACGCGCAACGCCACGGCCGTCGCATCGCCGGGATCGTGCGAGGCAGCGCGATCAACCAGGCGGGCGCCGGCAACGGGTTCACCGCTCCCAACGGCCCGTCGCAGCAGCGGCTGATCGAACGTGCCCTCGCCGACGCACGGCTGGCGCCGTCGGATATCGACGCCGTCGAGGGGCACGGCACCGGTACGACGCTGGGCGATCCGATCGAGGCCCAGGCCCTGCTCGACACCTACGGCCGGGACCGTCCCGCCGGCCGGCCGCTGTGGCTCGGCTCCCTGAAGTCCAATCTCGGCCACACCCAGGCCGCGGGCGGCGCCGGCGGGGTGATCAAGATGGTGCAGGCGATGCGGCACGGCCTGCTGCCGCGCACGCTGCACGCGGATCCTCCTTCGCCGCAAGTGGATTGGGGCGACGGCACGGTCGCGCTGCTGACCGACGCGGTCCCGTGGCCGGACGCCGATCGGCCCCGCCGGGCGGGCGTCTCGGCGTTCGGGGTGAACGGCACCGCCGCCCACGTGCTGCTGGAACAGGCTCCCGAGCCGGAGGCCCGGTCCGGCGCCGCGTCCGCCGCCCTGCCCTGGGTGCTCTCCGGCAACACCGGCGAAGCACTGCGAGCGCAGGCGGAACGCCTGGCGTCGTTCGTGCACGACCACCCGGATGTTCCGTCGGCGGACATCGCGTACTCGCTGGCGACGGGCCGCGCCGCCCTCGCACACCGCGCCGCGATCGTCGCCTCCGACCGGGCCGGCCTCCTCGCCGGACTGACCGCGCTGGCCGGGAATCGTGAAGCGCCGCAGGTATTCCGGGGTGTGGTGACGAAACCGGGCAGGGTGGCCTTCGGCTTCTCCGGCACCCGCCGCACCGGCGAGAGCGGGCGCGAACTCCACCGGACGTTCCCGGCGTTCGCGGCGGCATTCGACGCGGCGCCCGCCGAATTCGCTGCCGAGGTCGGGCTTTTCGCGCTGCTGGCCTCCTGCGGAATGGTGGCCCCGCTGTCCGCCGACAAGGCCGCCGCACTGGCCGCGGAGGGCGCCCGGTGGCCGGCCGGCTCCGACGGATCCGTCGTCATCGACGCGGGCGACGTCCTCGACCGGGATCCGGCGCGCGGCACGGCCACCGCGCTGGCCCGGTCGTACGTGCACGGTATCGCCGTGGCGTGGCGCGAGCTGTACACCGGACTGGACGTCCGGCACGCGGACCTGCCGACCTATCCCTTTCAGCACCAACGGTTCTGGCTGGAATAGCCGGCCGCGAACAGCTCAGTCGTCGTCCCGGCTGCCGAGCATGCGACGCAGCGGGAACGACGCCAGATAGCCGAGGACGGCGATCACGCCCACCGTCGCGGTGCCGATCAGCGCGACGTTGCGGGCGGTGTGGTCGGGTTCCGGCGGCTCGGCCGGCACCGGCAGCTGCGCCGAGACGCCGATCGCGGCGGTGGGCTTCTTCTCCAGCACGTCGTTCGGGTCGACCTCGTGGGTCAGCGCCGCCAGCGGGTCGATGGTGCCGAAGCCCACCGAGGTGTTCCAGCCCTCGGGCGGATGCTGCGCCGTCGCCTCGATGCGGGCGATCACCTGCGACGCGCTCAGCTGCGGGAAGCGGGAGCGCACCAGCGCCGCCAGCCCGGCCACGTACGGCGCCGCGAACGAGGTGCCGGCCAGCTTGCTCTCGCCGTTCTGCGCCACCGTGCCGTCCATCAGGCCCGGCCTGGTCGGGTCCAGGGACACGATCTGCTCGCCGGGCGCGGCGACGCCGACCCACGGACCCGGCACGGTGAACTGCGACGGCTGCCCGTTCAGGTCGACCGCGCCGACCGACAGCACGTACTGGTCGTACCAGGCCGGGGTGACCGCGGTGGTGAGCGAGGCCCAGGGATCGGCGCCCGGATGGATCGGGTCCAGGCCCGGATTGCCCGTGCACGCCTTGTTGTCGTTGTTGCCGGAGGACGCGACGACCACGATGTCGCGCACCGTGGCCGCGTACTGCACGGCCGCGCCGAGCGCCGCATCGTTCAGGCTCGGGGGACCGCAGGCGACCTCGGACAGGTTGATGACGGTGGCGCCCATATCGGCCGCGTGCCGCACCGCCTGCGCGAGGGTCGTGGTGTTGCCGACGCCGCCGCCGTTCTTCGGGTCGTTGGGATCGGGCTGAGTGCCCTTGGCCCGGTACAACTCCGAGAGCTGACGGATCGCGATGATCTCCGCCTCCGGGGCGACACCGGAGAATCCGTCGCCCGGCGCCGGCTGCCCGCCGATCAGTCCCGCCACCGCGGTGCCGTGCGCGTCGCAGTCCTGGGTGCCGTCGCTGGTGCCCACGTAGTCGCCGGCGCCGGTGAGATTCGGCAGGCGCGGATGCCGGGCCACGCCGGTGTCGATCACGGCCACCGTCTGCCCCGCGCCGCGGCCGAACTGCCAGGCGCCCGGCAGGCCCAGGAACTGCTGAGCCGGCGGAATGGACGAGGAGCTGCTGGCCTTGGTGATCGTGCACTGGTTCGCGGGCTCGATCTCGAACGGCGGCCGCGGGGCGCTGTCGGGAGGGAGCGCCCCCGGATTGATCGGCGGCGGGCCCTCCGCGACCGCCCCCGGCGCACAGATTCCGGCCGCCAGTCCGGCTACCGCCGCGACCGCCGCCATCCGGATACCCGCGCCGCGCGCCCACCGGCGCCAACCACCCCGTGCGGGGCCCACCCCCGCCCTACTTCCTCGCACCGCCGCATTGTTGCACACCACCGAACCCGCCGGTCAGCCGAACTCCTGCCGCAACCGGCGGCGCACCAGCTTTCCCGTTGCGTTGCGGGGCATTTCGTCGACGAACACCACATCGCGCGGCACCTTGTGGCGGGCGAGACGGGCCTTGACGTGGTCCCTGATCTCCTGCGGATCGCGGGCGGCGCCCTCGGCCGGCACGATGAACGCGCGCAGCCGGGTGCCGAAGTCGCGGTCGTCCACCCCGACTACGGCGGCATCGAGCACGTCGGGCCGTTCGACCAGCAGGTTCTCCACCTCCAGCGGGTAGACGTTCTCGCCGCCGGAGACGATCATGTCGTCGTCGCGGCCATCGATGAACAGTCGGCCCGCGGCATCGAAATGCCCGACGTCGCCGCTGTTCAGCAGGCCGTCGACGATCTCCTTGCCGCGGCCGTCGGTGTAGCCGGTGAAACTGAGCCCGCTGGAGACGAAGATCGTGCCGACCCGGCCGGTCTCGGTGATCCGCCGCCGCCGCTCGTCGTACAGGGCGACCCGGCAACCGACCGGCGGCCGCCCCACCGTTCCGGGCGCCGCGCGCAGATCCTCCGGGGTCGCGACCGCCGCCACGGCGACCTCGGTCGAGGCGTACAGGTTGTAGAGCACGTCGCCGAAGGCCCGCTCGGTCCGGCGGCCGAGATCCGGCGACACCGCCGACCCGGAGGAGAAGATCACTCGCAGCGACGAGGTGTCGTATTCACTCAGCACGTCGGCGCCGAGATCGATGATCCGCTGCAGCATCGTCGGCACCAGCACCAGCGTGGCCGCGCGGTATTTCGCGATATCCGCCAGCACGCCGCGCGGATCGAACTTCCCGTGCCGGAACACCACGGCATTACCCAGCGCCCACCCCAGCGTGAGCTGGGACAGCCCGGTCCCGTGGAAGGTGGGCGCCGCCATCACCATGGTGTCGTCTCGCGGCAGCGGGATCCGGTCCAGGAACTGCGCCGATTGCAGGGGCGAAACCTTGTCCCGCGGGGCGCCTTTGGGTGTTCCGGTGGTTCCGCTGGTGAGAATGACGGTGCCGCCCACGCGCTTCGGCGCGGGTAGCGCGCCGGTGTCGTGGTCGGCAATGAGCGAATCGATGGTTGCCCCGGGGAGATTGCCGGAATCCGAATCGTCCGCCCAGGTCAGGACGCGCGGGACGGTTGCCGGAACGGCCTCCACCAAGCCGAGGAACTCCTCGTCCAGCAGGATCGCGCCGACCTTCTCCCGCTCGACGACGGCGGCGAGCTGCGGCCCGGCGAACCCGGTGTTCATCAGCACCACCCGGACGCCGAGCTTGCCCGCGGCCAGCAGGCCGAGCACCATGCCGCGATGATCGCGGCACAGCACGCCGACCACTGCCCCGCAACCGATTCCGGCCGCCGCGAGCCCGCGGGCGAGCGCATTCGACTGCGCGTCGAGTTGATCGAAGGTGAGCGTCCCGCGCGCGTCGACGATCGCCGGCGACGACCCCTTCCGCCTGCACACATGCCGGAGCACCGTGACGAACGGGCCGTACACGGCCGCGTCCCGCACCGTGCGGATCGTGTCGACCGGGCGCAGCGGATCGACCGCCCCTCGTTTACGCAGAACGGTGGCGGCCGACAACGAGTCGGACACCGACCGCGCGGCCGTCGAGACAGCCGCAGACCAGTTCGTCACATACCACCTCCGGGTCACGCGAATCAGGACGCCGAGAACCCTCCGCGTCCGAGGGTTCTGCCGCTTCCGTAGCGAGCGGAGTCTATCAATCCGACAGAATGACGATTAACTTTTCGGGCAAGAGTTCCGAGAAATATGCCGTTGCCAAGACCTCGGCAAGCTGACAATATGTAGTAACATCCTTCTCATCGAATCGTGGAGTACCGATGCCCGACCGCGCGCGAACCACGACCAGGAACGACAGCGACACAACCACCCCGGACGACCGCCGGCGCTACATGTCCGGTCCGGCGGCCCTGCTGGGCGGCCCCGCCAACGTGATCATGCAGCTGAGCCACGCGCCCGTGGGCCGCGGCGTCGTGGAGAGCACCGTCGAGAGCGGACGCTTCGACCTGCATCCGCGCAAGCGAGGCCGCACCACCCTCACCTACCTGGCGGTGGCGATGCTCGGCACCGACGAGGACCGCGCCGCCTATCGGGCGGCGGTCGACACCTCGCACCGCCAGGTGCGGTCCGCGGCGGGAAGTCCGGTGCGGTACAACGCCTTCGACCCGCACCTGCAGCTGTGGGTCGCCGCCTGCCTCTACCGCGGCACCGCCGATTCCCTCGACTTCCTGTACGGCGGCATCGAGGACGACGTCGCCGACGAGCTGTATCGCGACGCCGCCGCGTTCGGCACCACCCTGCAGATGCCCGCGGAGCTGTGGCCGGCCGACCGGGCGGCGTTCGCCGAGTACTGGGATCGGATGACGGGCGAGATATCCCTCGACGACGAGGTCCGCCGCTACCTGCTCGAGCAGGTCGTCGACCTCGGCCCCTACCGCTGGTTCGAGCGGCTGGCCTTCCGGCGGGTGAACCGATTCTTCACGACCGGCTATCTGCCCCCGGCGTTCCGCGACGAGCTGGGCCTGGCGTGGAGCCCGCGACGGCAGCGCGCGTTCGACCTGGTCATGCGGTCCATCGGCCACCTGACGGCGGTCATGCCGCTGCGCTGGCGGCTGCACCCGTTCGAGACCTACCTGCACGACATGCGTATACGCCAGGCCGAAGGCAAGCACCTGGTCTGACGGAGTTCCCCTCGCCCTCCGGCTCGGCGGCCTCCCGCCGGCGGGCCGGATTTCGTGCCGCCTTCCCGGCCCCGATCGGTGCTGCTATCTTGAAACTAGAATTGATTTCAGTTTGGAGGTGGCGTGGTATGACCTCGGTGCTGAGTTCGCATACCGCCGACCCGGCCGACACCCGGCTGTCGGCTCAGTCGGCCGACACGAGACTGCCCGCGCAGTCGATGGCCGAGCGGATCACGCTGATCATGGACGTCTTCGACCGTCCGCAGACCGTGCGGACGCTGGAGGAGGTGGCGCGGCGCGCCCGGCTGCCGCGGTCGACCACCTATCGCATCCTCGATCAGCTCGCCCGGCTCCGCTGGGTCGACCACACCGACGCCGGATATCGGCTGGGCCAACGGTTCCTGAGCCTGGGCGGCCGCGCGATCGACCACGACCGGTTGCGGGCGGCGGCCGCGCCGGTGCTGCACGAACTGGCGGTGCGCACCGATCTCGTCGTGCACCTGGCGGTCCTGGACGGCCCGGAGGTGCTCTACCTGGACAAGATCGGCGGGCGCGCCGCCGGTGCGGTGCCCTCGCGCGTCGGCGGCCGGGCACCGGCGCACTGCACGGCCCTGGGCAAGGCGATACTGGCCGGCCTCGAACCCGAACACATCGACCGCGACTACCCGCGCGGCCTGCCCCGGCGCACCCCGCGCAGCATCGCCGACCTGCCGCGGCTGCATCACGAACTCGCCCGCATCCGCGCCCGGAACGGACTGGCGTTCGACGACGGCGAATGTGCTCCCGGAATCGCCTGTCTCGGAACGGCTTTGCGTGGTCCGACGGGGACGGTGGGCGCCGTCTCGGTGGTGGGCGACCGCCGTGCCGTCCTGGAGCGCCTGGCACCGCAGGTGATCGCGGCCGCGCAGGCGATCTCCGCCGCGCTCGAACGTCCGGTGACGTAGATGGCGCGCATCGCCGCCGCGCGCACACCCGCGTCCCCGGCCTCTCGGAGTCAGGCCGCACGCCGTGCGCGAATCCTCGACGCCGCAGCGGAATTCGGCGCCACCGCGGAATTCGACCGGGTGCAGATGGCCGATATCGCGAAGGCCGCCGGTGTCGCCCTCGGCACCCTGTACCGGTACTTCCCGGCCAAGACACACCTGTTCGCGGCGGTGTTCGAGGACCGCATCGCCCGCTTCGCCGACCAGCGGTGGACGCGCACCGACGACGGCCCGGTCGCCGATATCGGCGCGAACCTGGTCGCACTGAACCGCGCACTGTTGGAACAACCGCGGCTGTGCGAGGCGATGCTGCGCGCTGCCGCCGCCGGGTTCATGAAGGACCTGCCGGCCGAAACCCTGTGGCTGGACTCGGGATCGGCGTTGACCACCGCCATCCTGGAGACTCTCGGCGTGCACGAACCGGGCACACACGACCGCAGCGTCGTCGGCCTGCTCGTCTACAGCTGGTGGGGCGTGCTGGCTTCCAGCCTGAGCCACCGGATCTCGTCCCGGCGCGCCGAGAACGACCTGCGCCTGGCGGCCTCGCTGATCCTCGCCGGGTACGCGGAATGAACCGTCGGCGCCGTCCCCGCGACGCCGATTCCGATGAGTGAGAACGGTATTCGCCGACGGCCCCGCACCGGCCTAGCGTCGGCCGAGCCACCATCGGGCAGCGACGCCCGCATCGAATCGGAGGTTTTCGCATGGCGCAGCACGAGGTCGTCCGCCGCGTGGAGGAACTCGCCGACCGGCTGGCGGCGACCGCCGGCGACACCGAACGCCTGGGCCGGTTGTCGGACGACAGCGTCGGCCTGCTCCGCCGGGCGCGGGTGATGCGGCTGCTGCAACCCACCGAATTCGGCGGGTACGCGGCACATCCCCGCGATTTCGCCGAGGCCGTGATGGCGGTGGCGCACCGGTGCGGTTCGGCGGGCTGGGTGTGCGGGGTCGGCGGCGTGCATCCGTGGGAGATGGCGCTGCTGGACCGCAAGGTGCAGAACGAGGTGTGGGGCGAGAACCCCGACACCTGGATCGCGTCGCCGTACGCCCCGCAGGGCGTGGCCGTTCCGGCCGACGGCGGCTACCTCCTGACCGGGCACTGGAACTTCTCCTCGGGCACCGACCACTGCGACTGGGTCTTCCTGGGCGCCATGGTCGGCGGTGCCGACAGCGGCGTCATGGTCGGCGGTGCCGACGGCGGCACCACGGTCGGCGGTGCCGACGGCAGGCTCGCCGAGCCCCGCAGGGTGCTGCACGTCGTGCTCCCCCGCGCCGACTACACCATCGTCGACGACTCGTGGGACGTCATCGGGCTGTGCGGCACCGGCAGCAAGGACATCGTCGTGGACGGCGCGTTCGTCCCCGCCTACCGCACGATCGGCGCCGACGAGGTCGCCGAGGGCGAGCTCGCCGCCGAACGCGCCGGCCGCACCGAAACCGTCTACAAGCTGCCGTTCTGGGCGATGTTCCCGCTCGGCATCACCGCCGCGGTCGTCGGGATCGCCGAGGGCGCGCTGGCCGCGCATCTGTCCTATCAGCGCACCCGGGTGGCGGCGACGGGAACGAGGATCAAGCACGACCCCTACGTCCTGTACTCGATCTCCGAGGCGGCCGCCGAGATCGATGCCTCGCGCACCCAGCTGCTCGACGGCATCAGCCGCCTCTACGACCTGGCCGACACCGGCCGCCCGATCACCTTCGAGGACCGTTCCCTGGTGCGCCGCAACCAGATTCGCTGCGCCTGGCGTGCGGTGTCGGCGGTCGACGAGATCTTCGCCCGCTCCGGCGGCAACGCCGTGCGACGCGAGAACGTCATGCAGCGCTTCTGGCGCGACGCCCACGTCGGCCTGCAGCACGCCATCCACACGCCGGGCAGCCTCTACCACTCGGCGGCACTGACCTCCATGGGAGTGGAGCCGACGGGCTTCCTGCGCGCCATGATCTGATGCTCCCGGCCCGCCGGGCATGGGCGGGTTACCACGGTAAGTAACCAGACATTCGATCTATCCACCGGCACCGGCCCGCCTCGGCGCCACCGGACACCGCCGACCGCCGCGGGGGCGGCCCCGCGGCACGGAAACTCCACGAATAACCGTTGCTTACAGGTAAATACATCGGAGGAGCCCCGCACCGCGGGTGCCGATCGATCGTCGCCCATTCTCCGTACAGAAGTGGACCACGCCATTACTATGTTAATGGAGATTCCACAACTAAGGAGCGCGATGATGCGTACCCCCTTCCGCTGTGCCGCCGCCTCGATCGCGGCGGCCGCCCTGGTCGTCACGGCAGCCGGGGCGACGGCCGAGCCGATCGGCTCGGCGCCGGTGACCCCCGTCGAAGGCGGAACCGGCTCGTCGACACTGGACTCGGGATCGGCGGCGGCGCAGACGGCCGTGTACTTCATCCAGACCGGCAACGTCATCGGCTTCCTCACCCTGCTGGTCGCCACTCCCCTGCAGATCATGACCGGCACCGTCTGCGAGATGGCCACGCTCTCGGCCCTCCCGAGCCCCTGCCCCAAGCCTCGCTGACCGAGGCCGAGCCCGTCGCGGCGGCCGACCGCCGAAAGCGTGCGTTCCCAGGGTATTTCGGCGTCAGATCAAGCCGAGTTCCTGGGCGCGGGCGCCGGCCTGGAAACGTGAACTCGCGCCCAGCGCGGCCATGAGTTCGGCGACGCGGCGGCGATAGGTGCGCACCGACAGGTCGAGCGCGCGGGCGGCGGCCTCGTCGGTGGCGCCGGTGTTGAGGTGGTCGAGGATCCGCGGGGCGAGGCGGCGCAACTCGGCGGCGTCGCGGTCGTAGACGGCGAAGTCCGTGGCCGCGCGCCACGCCGCGTCGAACAGCGACAGCACCCCGTGCACGACCTCCGGCACGGCGACGATGCTGTAGCTGCGCTCGCCGTGCGAGGTGTCGCCCGCGAGGATGGCCACCTTCCGGTCCAGGATGATGGTCTCGCTGATCTCCTCGTCGCTGATGCGCACGCCCGCCCCGCGCTCGACCATGGTGTGCAGGTGCTGCGACAGCGACGGGTCCAGCAGCGCCGAGGGCCGATAGAGTTTCCGCAGCGCGACGCCGGCGCGGATGCTGTCGTGCCGGGCGTTGTGCCAGGTCACCAGGTCCTTGGCGGCACAGTCGAGGCTGCCGGTGGTGCGCTCGAACAGGTGCGAGGTGCGCTCGTAGAGCTCGCGGGGGCCGCGCACGACGGTGACCTGCTGCGTCTGGATCATCTTTCGAGTGTCGCGACCCGGGCGGTGCGAAGCAACCTCTGGCAGTTTGCTGCCAAGGTCCCCGGATGCGGAGCCGATCGTCCCATGCTGGATGGCATGACAGAGACACTGGCGGCCCGCGCGGCGGGCGAAGGACGTTTGGGATCGTTCCGGGTGAACCGGATGGGCTACGGCACCATGAAGCTGACCGGCTGGCCCGAGGGGAAGCAGCCGGCCCGCGAGACGGCGCTGGCAGTGCTGCGCCGCGCGGTGGAACTGGGCGTGAACCACATCGACACCTCGCAGTTCTACGACCGCGACGGCCTGAATGCCAACGAGCTGATCCGCGAGGCATTGCACCCGTACCCGGACGGCCTGGTCCTGGTCACCAAGTTCGCCGCGTTCGATCCGGGACTCACCCCCGACGGCCTGCGCAAGAACGTCGAGATCAACCTCGAGACGCTCGGCCTGGACCGGCTCGACGTGGTGAACCTGCGCGTCGGCGACGCCGCCGCACCGGCGGAAGGCTCCCTGGCGGAGCCACTGACCGCCCTGGCTCGATTGCAGGAGGAAGGGCTGATCAAGCACCTGGGCATATCGAATGTCACCCGGCGACAGTTCGATCAGGCCCGCGACCTCGCACCGTTCGTCTGCGTGCAGAACGCCTACAACGTCGCGATGCGCGATGCCGACCCGCTGATCGACGCGTGCGAACAGGCCGGAATCGCATTCACCCCCTTCTTCCCCGTCGGCGGCTTCCAGCCCCTGACGGCCGAGCACCTCGACATCGTCGCGAAGCGCCACGACGCGTCGCCACAGCAGGTGGCGCTGGCGTGGCTGCTGGCCCGTTCCCCCTCGATCCTGTTGATCCCCGGCACCTCGGATCCGAAGCACCTGGAGGAGAACATCGCCGCCGCGAGCCTGAAGCTCACCGACGACGATCTGGCCCTGATCGGCTGAGCCCCGCGCGACGAGGACCGCCGTGCGGTTCGATGCGCGGTCACCGCGGCGGTTGTCTCCCCCGTGCACGACGAGCACCGTGACGTCCCAACCGGCCACGGCCCGATCGAACAGCCGGCCACCCGCGGGCTCGACGACGTCGTCCATGCTCGTGGCGACCACGTCGAGCCGATACCGCGAGGGACGCGGATACGGTTGCGCGACAGGCAGATAGCGGACCGGAGGCAGGTCCGGGCCGGACGGTTCGTTACCGGTCGTGGGAACTCCGTCCGGGGGTGCGGGCTGACGGTCAGCCCTCGGGCATCGGCGGCGCGGATTCGGTGTCCCGCCGGTCGGCCCGGTACCGCCGGCGATACTCGATCAGCCCGGAGACGGCGACGACGGGAAGCCGGGCACCGCGACTGAGTCCGGCCAGTTCGAAACCGCGCGCGAATCCGCCGTCGGGGCCGCGCACCGGGCACAGCACGCCCGCCGGGGTCAGTCCGGCGAGTTCGGCCAGGTCGGCAGCGGCCTCGGCGATGCCGCCCCAGGCCGGCGCGCCGGCGTCGCATTCGATCGGAACCACCTGTCCCGGGCGGATGAAATCCCCGGCGGCGCTGCGGATATCGACGAGCGCGCGGACCGTCTCCGCGCGACCCTCGGCACTCGCGGCCGGAGCCGTCGCCGTGGCCAGGTCGACCGGGGCACGAAAAACGGTGCGGCCGTTGCCCGGCACCGGCACATCGGCGGGCGGGATCTCGAGCGCGTCCAGTAGCGCCGCCCGCATCGCCACGCAGACCGGTCCTCGGGCAACGGTCGCCATGAATTTCACCGCGTCGACGGTCACGTGGCCCGCGGCCGTCACCAGCACCCCGATCGTCCGGTCCCCGAGGTCGTCGATCATGAGCACCGTCCGCCCCGCCCGGATCGCCGACAACGCGATCGCGATTCCGCCACCCGCGGGCATCCCCGGCGCGGCGCCGCTCACCGGTGCCTCCGGACATGCGGCCCGCCCGGACCGTTCACGGCCCCGGGCCGCCGTCGGCTCGCCGTCGAGGACAGTTCATCGGCCACGATGCGGACTTCTCTCCCCCGGCACGAGGCCAGCCACGAACTGGCGTGCTCCGAGCGCCTCGAGCCGGATACCTGCAGGAACGATTACGTTCTTCTCGGATTGGGAGAATCTAATACTCAGTTAGACACTTGTCAATTTTCATACAGATGTCTAGGTTGAGGGCATGCGAGAAGAGTCGGCGCGGGCCGCGGCGGCCGGCGACCGCCGCGTGCACCGCACCCGTGCGGCCCTGTTCGCGGCCGCCGTACGGCTCGTGTCGGAGCACGGCACGACCTCGATCTCGGTCACGGAACTGGCCGACGCGGCGGGCGTGAGCCGCCAGGTCGTGTATCTCCACTTCGGCGACCGGGAATCGCTGTTCGCCGCGGCCGCAATGGATCTCGCCGAGCGGGAGCTGTATCCGCTGTTCGCCGAGCTGGATCAGGGCAGCCTGCGGATGCGGATCCTGTCGGCCGCCCAGCACCTGTCCCGCTATCACCGGTTCTTCCGGGCGCTGGTCACCGGACCGTGCGCGTTCGCCGTCAGAGCGGCGGCAGTCCGCTCGTTCGAGGCCCTGCACGGCCGCGCCACGGTGCCGGTCTTCGACGAGACGGGACCACCGGACGCGGCCGTCACCGCCACCTTTCTCGTCGGCGGCGCCATGGCGGTCATCGACGACTGGCTGCTGGCCGACGCCCACGAGCCCGACCCTCAGATCCTGACCGACCGCCTCCTGGCGGTAATCGCATACCTCGGCCATCGGCCTCCGGCTACGTTCGGATCAGGGCTCGAGAGCGATATCCGGTAGCGAGGCAGATGCTCGGGAAAGACGTAGGCCGGTGCTCACGGAATCAGCACCGCGCGCCCGCGAATCTCCCCGCGCGCCAACCGATCGAATGCCACACGGCCCTCGGTGAGATCGAACCGTTCCACGGCGACCCGCACCCGCCCGGCCCGAGCCAGCTCCACCGCGGCGATGAGGTCACTCTTGGTGCCGCCGTAGGACTTTCGTACCGTGGCGCCCCACGGCCAGCCCGGCCCACCGGCCGGCCCCGCGGTGAGTTCCGGTGCGCCGCCGCCGAGTCCGACCATCCGGTAGGCGCCGTTCGGCGCGACGGCCCGCACGGCCAGCCCCGCGGTGGCGTCGGTGCCGACGAAGTCGAAGACGGCCTCCGCGCCGCGGCCCCCGGTCAGTTCCAGAATTTCCGCGGCGGTGTCGGCGCCGGCGAGCAGGCCGAGATCGGCGCCGCATTCGGCCGCCAGCTCCAGCTTGTCCGGCCCGACGTCGACGGCGATCACGCGCACGGCGTCGGTCGTCTTCAGAATCTGCACGGCCACGTGCCCGAGCCCGCCGATCCCGATACACACCGCGGTCGCACCGGGATACAGCTGCTCCCGCGCGCCCCGGACGGCGTGGTACGACGTGAGCGCCGCATCGGCCAGCGGTGCCGCGGCACCGAATTCGAGATCGTCACCGATCGCCACGAAAGAGCTTGCGGGCACCCGGATATACTCGGCCATACCACCGTCCGGCCCGAGCCCCGGGCACGGCGGCATGGCGGTCCGTCCCGCGGCCCGGCACACATTCTCGTTGCCGCTCACGCACTCCCGGCACATCCCGCACGACCAGCACAGGTAAATCAGCCCGCGCTCCCCCTCGGCGATCCCGCCGACGGCACTACCCACCGCGGCGACGGTCCCCGCTACCTCGTGCCCCATGATGAGCGGATTCGGCAGCGCGAACGGCAGTTCGAGCACGTACAGATCCGAATGGCAGATCCCGACCGCCCCGACCCGCACCAGCAGATCGTTGGGCCCCACCTCCGGTACGGGCACCTCCCGCACCTCCATCGTGCCCGGCCCGGTCAACTGCAAGGCCCGCATCATCGAGGTCTCGCCCATCCCACACTCCTGTCCGCACCGGCACGACGAGCCCGGTACTGGCACGCTAACAGCCCGGCCCGAAAAGCATTGGCGCATCACGCCGATGAGTGCCCCGGCGCGGCACCGGCCCCCGAGGTTCGCCACCAGGACGGCGCCGGGACGACCCGGCGGAGGGGCGGCACCCGATCTCCCGGGCGCAGATCACCGGACGCGATGCCCGCACGGATCTCCGCGGCGAGTGTTCGTCACGCCGCATCCGGGCGCCGCGCGGGTCAGGCAGTTCGCAGCACCGCGGCGGCCATGTCCTTGGCCAGCAGGATGGGGGCGACGCTGCGGGTCGCCTTCGAGCCCGCGAGCCCGCCGTCGTAGAGGACGGCGAGTTCGGCCGCGCGTGCGGCCGGATCCGGGATGCCGAGTTCGGTGAGGGCGGCGGTCCACAGGGCGTCGAGCCACGCGCGATGGTCGCGCACCACGGAGCGGACGGGGTGGCGGGCATCGGGGAACTCGGTGGCGGCGTTGAGGTAGAGGCAGCCGCGGAAGTCGCGGCGGCGGGCCGCCTTGGCGGCGAGGTCGAACACCAGCAGGATGCGTTGCGCGGGGTCGGGGGTCCGGGCGGCGGTGCGCCGGTAGGTCGCGCGGTCGTGGTCGTCCTGGCGGCGCAGATACGCCTCGATCAGCGCGTCCTTGGAGCCGTAGGTCTGATAGAGGCTGGCGCGAGCGACCTTGGCCTGCTGCAGGATTCGGTCCACGCCGACGGCCCGGATCCCTTCCCGGGCGAAGAGATCGGAGGCCGCGTCGAGGAGCCGTTCGGCCGGGAGCGCGCGGTCGTGCGTGGTGGGCATGGCGGACAGCATAACCATTGCTCTTGCAGACCGAACGTTCTATCCGCTAGCGTGAGTCGGGTGAACCTTTTCGCGCTGGTCCAGCGTCGGCATGTCGACCTGCAACGGGTCGCCAGCGCCGCCTGTCTGTAGGTTCTTCGCACGCTCCGCGGCGCCGTGGCGCCCGGATTCCCGCAACGCGATCACAGCGGATTCCCGCGTGGAATCCGCTGTGCGCTCAATGCATTGGTAGGAGTCGACGATGTCGCTGTATCTGTTCGAAGTCGTGCCCTCGACCGCCGACCGCACCGGCGCCCGGCAGGTGCTGGAGCAGATCGCGAAGGCGGCCGCCGCGGCGGGTGTCGACCTGATCGAAGCACAGGTCACCGCCGATCACGGCCGGGTGTTCGCGGTGGTCGAGGCCACCGCCGAGACCGCGGCGCGGCCCGTGCTCGACGGCCTGTCGGCGGCCGGCCGGGACGTGTCCGGTCCCGACGAGGTGCGGCTCGTCGGCGCCGATCCGGACGAACTGAAGGCGGCCCGGCCGCACGCCGGATACCTCGTCGAATGGGATCTTCCCGAGGACCTCGACATGGAGACCTACCTGGCCCGGAAGCAGGCCAAGGCGCCGCGGTACGCCGACGTGCCGGAGGTCAGCTTCCTGCGCACCTACGTGCGCGAGGACATGGACAAATGTCTGTGTTTCTACGACGGCCCCGACGAGGGCGCGGTGCGGTCGGCGCGCCGGGCGGTCGACACCCCGGTCGATCGGCTGCACGCGCTCGAGGATCCGGAGTGCGGCGGATGAGCGCACCGGACACGATCTCGGTCGCGGACTTCTTCGCCGAGCGGGCGCGGCCGGTCGACACCGGCGCGGCCGATGTCCGCGACGGCCTGCGCTATCTCGGCGATCGAGATCTGCTGGCGCTGGGCGCCGGAAGCGACGGTGGCGCCGATCTGGTGGCGGCCGTGGAACTGCTCGAGTCCGTGGCGGGCGAGTGCCTGAGTTCGGCGTTCGCGCTGTGGGCACACCGGATGGTCCTGGAATATCTTGCGCGAGCGGAGGATCGCGGTGTCGCCGGGCGCGTGGCCGAGCCACTGCGGTGCGGCGAGCTCACCGGCGCCACCGCCATGGCCACCGCGCTGCGCGATGTCGCGGGCCTGGCTCCGGTCCCGGTCTCGGCCGAGGCGTCCGGGGGCGGGCTGCGGCTGCGCGGCCGGATCCCCTGGGCGTCGAACCTGTTTCCGGACGCCGTCGTGGTCCTCCCGGTCCGGCTGCCCGAGCAGGGGCGAGCCGTGGTGGTGACCCGCGTCGGCACCGCGGGAATGACGGTGGAGCGGTCGCCGGAGTTGTTGGCGCTCAACGGCACCGCATCGTCGTCGGTGCGATTGCAGGACGTGCGGGTGCCGCCGGACGCGGTGCTGAGCACGGATCTGCGGGCATTCGTCGACTCGTTCCGGCGGCCGTTTCTCCTGTTGCAGACGGCATTCTGCGCCGGTCTGGCCCGCCGCTGCCTGACGGAGGCGCGAGCGGCGTCGGCGGACACCGGATCCGAGTTCGGCGCCGACCTGTCGGAGCAACAGGCGAGCGTCGGAGGTCTCCGGAAATCTTTGCGGGAGCTGGCTTCCGACACTCGCGGCACGGGCGCCGCGGACTTCGTCCGGTTGCGTCTGGCCGGGGCCCGGGCGGCGGTGGCGGCCTCGCGGCTGGAGGCGAGCGTGCGCGGCGGGGCGGGATACGTGGCCGCCAGCGGTACCAGCAGGCGACTGCGCGAGGCCGCATTCCTCCCGATCCAAGCGCCCACGGAAGGACATCTGCGGTGGGAACTGTCGCGCTCCGGCTGAGCGGCGGGCACAAGTCCTATGCCGGCCGGCCCGTCCTGACCGGTGTCGATCTCGAGCTCGAATTCGGCGGGCGGCTGGCGATTCTCGGCCCCACCGGTGCGGGAAAGTCGACGTTGCTGCGCATCCTGGCGGGCCTGGAGCCGCCGGACGGCGGCGCTCTGGTGACCGATCCCGACGCGACCAGGGCCACCGTATTCCAGCGGCCGCTGCTGCTGCCGTGGCTGACCGTCCGCGAGAACATCGAGCTGGGCGGCCGCTACCGCGCGAACCGCGAGCGCTTCGATCCGGCGGGCATCGCCGGGCTGCTGGCCCTGCTCGGCCTCGCCGACCTCGCCGATATGCGGCCGGACCGGCTCTCCGGCGGGCAAGCCCAGCGCGTGGCGATCGCGCGGGCGCTCGCGGTCCGGCCCCGCGTGCTGCTGCTGGACGAACCGTTCAGCGCCCTGGACCCGGCCACCCGGACGGACCTGCGGCGCCGGCTGCGCGACAGCCTGGACCGGCTGTCCGTGTCGATGGTCCTGATCACCCACGACGTGGACGAGGCGCTCTACCTGGCCGATACCGTCGCGGTGCTCGACGGCTCGGGATCGATCCGGTCGATCGAGGTGACCGCGCACGACGGAGACGGCGAGCATCCGCTGCGGGAAACGCTTCTGGCCGAATACCGTTCGCAACTGGGCGCGGCCGGGTGACGGCCGGGTGGACCCGGCGCGCCGCGCTGCGCGCCGGGCTGGGAGTGGGCGTCGCCGGCGGCATCGCGGGCATCGCCGATCTCGCACCGGGCGGTACCGGTGGCCGCGGCGGCGGCTCGCTGCGCATCGGGTACCTGCCGATCACCGATGCCGCGCCGCTGCTGGTCGGCCACGAACAGGGGTATTTCGCCCGCGCCGGGCTCGCGACCGAACGTCCGGTGTTGTTCCGCGGCTGGGAGTCGCTGGCGCAGGCGTTCCTGACGGGGGCGGTGGATGTGGTGCACCTGCTGATGCCGTTCGCGGTGCAGCTGCGGTATGCGCTCGGCGCGGACATCACCGTGCTGGGGTGGAATCACACCAACGGCTCCGCGGTCACCGTCGCACCGGATGTGCGCGAGCTCGGGCAGCTGGCCGGGCGCTCGCTGGCGATCCCGTTCTGGTGGTCGATCCACAACGTGATGGTGCAGCGGATGCTGCGCGCCGCGGGGCTGCGGCCGGTCGTGCGCGAGGACCCGTCGGCCCGTGCCGGAACGGTCCGGCTGGTCGTGCTCAGCCCGGCGGATATGCTGCCGGCCCTGCACACCGGGACCATCGGCGCCTATGTGGTCGCGGACCCGTTCAACGCCGCCGCCGAGGCCGAGCACGCCGGGCGGATCCTGCGGTTCGTCGGCGACGCCTGGCGCGACCACGCCTGCTGCGTGGTGGTGGTCCGCGGCGAGCTCGTGCGCACCGCACCCGATCGGGTGCAGGCCCTCACCGACGGGCTGGTCGCCGCGCAGCGCGGCATCTCGGGCGACCGGCGGGCGGCGGCCGGCCTGCTGTCGCGCAGTCGCTATCTGCCGCAACCACTTCCGGCGATCACCCGGGCCCTCACCTATCCGGAGCCGACCGCGACCGCGGCGCACCCCGGCTGGCAGGGCCAGCGCATCGGATTCGCCCCGTACCCGTTCCCGAGCTTCACCGACAGCCTCGTGGACGCCATGCGCGACACCGTGGTCGACGGCGACCGCGGCTTCCTGGACGGCATCGGCGGGCGCACCGCGCACCGAGAACTCGTCGACGACCGATTCGTCCGGCATTCCCTCACCGATCTCGGCGGTCCCGCCGTATTCGGACTCCCCCCGTCCCTCACCCGCATCGAAGAGATCCGACCGTGACGAACACAGATCCGCACGTGACGAACACACCGACGACATCCCCGTGGCGATTCGGCCTCCCGCTGGGCGGGGCGGCCGTGGCGGTCGGGCTGTGGTGGCTGGGCACGACCGTGCCGGCGGCCGACGGAAGCATGGTGTCGCGGTTCGCACCGCAACACGCCGTCCCGGCCATCGGCGACCTCGCCGCGCGGGGCGTCCTGATGGACGACATCGTCACCAGCGTCGGCCGTCTGCTGACGGGATTACTGATCGCCGGCGTGGCCGGTGCGGTCGTCGGCATCGCGGTCGGCTCGTCGGACCGGGCCGACCGCGCCACCCGTCCGGTCTTCCAGTTCCTGCGCATGGTCTCGCCGCTGTCGTGGGCGCCGGTCGCGATCGGGCTGTTCGGCATCGGGGACCGCCCGGTGTACTTTCTCGTCGCCGCCGCCGCGGTGTGGCCGATCGTGCTCAACACCGCGCAGGGCGTGCGCGGCATCGATCCCGGCCACCGGCTGGTCGCCCGCTCGCTCGGCGCCACCCGCCGCGAGCTGTTCGTGACCGTGACCGTCCCGGCCGTGCGCCCGCACCTGCTGACCGGCCTGCGGCTCGCGCTCGGCATCGGCTGGGTGGTGCTGGTTCCGGCCGAAATGCTCGGGGTCACCTCGGGTCTGGGCTACCAGATCCTCAACTCCCGCGATCAGCTCGCCTACGACCAGGTGATGGCGGTGATCCTGGTGATCGGGGCGCTCGGCTATCTCCTCGACACTCTGACCCGCTGGGCGCTGACCCCGCGTACCCCGTGAGTCCTTCTGTGCCGCGGTGAAAGCCGTTATGTCGCGGTGAAAGCCGTCATGTTGCGGGGTCCGGCCGGGTGGCCGCGTCGATGAGCGTGCGGGCCATGGACTCGGCGCGGTGGATCGGCGCTACGGAACGGTCCAGCTTGGAACCGGTCAGGCCGCCGTCGTAGAGCAGCTGTACCGACTTGGCGATATCGGACGCACCGGCGAGGCCGGCGGCGGCGAGCAGCCGGCCGACCTCCTCGCGCACCCACCGGCGATGCTCCCCGACGGCCCCGTGCACCGGATGGGTGCGATCGGGAAACTCCGCTGCCGCATTGAGATACAGGCATCCGGCGTAGCGGCGTCGCTTGGCGGCCTTGGCCGCACAGTCGAACAGTGCCAGCACCTGGTCCACCGGATTCGCACCGGCGTCGCGCGCGGCCGCCTGCCAGGCGCGCCGGTCGATGTCGTGCTGGCGCCGCAGGTACTCCGTGATCAGCTGATCCTTCGAGCCGAAGGCCTGATACAGGCTGGCGCGGGCCACGCCGGCCTCGCTGATCAGCCGATCGATACCGACGGCCCGGATACCCTCCGCCGCGAACAGCAGGGCCGCGGTAGCCAGCAGACGTTCGGACGGCGATGGCGAGCTCGGCGGTGTCATACCCACATCATGGCAGATGAGCGTATAGAACGGTCCGTCCGGATTGTCCGGAAACCGGTTGTGCCACAGTACCATTCATCCTAATTTGAACGGTTAGGACAGATCGATCGGTCTGCCACACTGAGGTGGCCGACAATGACCGGGAGGGTCGGTAGGGGGGCTTCCATGGCTTTGTGCTTCCGCCGCAACGTGATCGACGTCGTATCCGAGACTTCAGGACTTTCAGGAGGTTGCCGAATGCTGTCCTCGGTAATAGCGGACAACGAGAGATTCCGAACGATCATCGATCGACTGAGCGAGAAATCGGTCGACGACTACTACAACCCGTATCAGATGTTCCGCTGGCCCGACACGCTCCCCGCGGACATGTGGTGGATGAGTCCGCATCTGACCACATTCGCCGGCACCGACCTGGCGGATGAATTATCCGAACAGCAACAGCGTGCGGTGTCACGCTACGAGAGCATCAATTTCTACAGCCTGAATGTGCACGGCATCCGGGAGCTGCTCGTCGAGGTGACCCGGCGCATCCACACCCGGGGCTACGAGTCGGCCTCGGAGTTCTTCCACCACTTCATCGGCGAGGAGAACGAGCACATGTGGTTCTTCGCCGAGTTCTGCCTGCGGTACGGCGGCAAGATCTACACCGCGCCGCGCGGCGGGGCGAGCGTGCCGCGGTCGGACGAGGTCGAGACGCTGCTGGTGTTCGCCCGCATCCTGATATTCGAGGAATTGGTGGACTATTTCAATTCCACGATGGAGCGCGACGATTCGCTGCACGAGACGATCCGCCTGGTCAATCGCATTCACCACCAGGACGAAACCCGGCACATCGCCTTCGGGCGGGAGCTGGTCTCGCTGCTGTACCGGGATCTGCGGCGTACCGCGACGACGGACGATCTCGCCTTCGTCGACCATTACCTCGAACGGTATATCCGCTACAGTTTCGAGTCGCTGTTCAATCCGCGGGTCTATGCCGATGCCGGTCTCACCGACCCGCTGCAGGTGCGCAACCGGCTGCTGCGCGCCCACGAGAACAGCGATTTCCGGCACCGGATCTTCCGTAAGCCGCGAAGCTTTCTCGAGAAGACCGGTATCTTGGCGGGCCGGGTGCTCGCCGAGGAACCGGCCGGGCGGCAGGAGGCGCGATGACCGCGTCGCCGGCCATCGGTTCGGGATCGGCGATCCAGATCCTCGACCCGGTGCACACGCAGCTGTTGCGGACGCTGGACGCCGTCTTCACCGGGTGGGCGACCGATATCGGTGCGGCCGAACTGCTTCCGCCACCGCTGTACGACGTGGCCGACCTGGACCGGTTCGACGTGTACCAGAATTTCCCGCACCTGGCGCTGGTCGCCAGTCCGCTTGTCGCCGAGTCGGTTCCGGCCGACGGCAACCGCGCGTTCGAGGCCGGCCGGCTGGGCACGGCGCGGTTCGGGCTCTCCACGGCAACGTGTTTCGGCGCGTACCTGTACTTCGCCGGGCGAGCGGTATCGCCGGAGACGACGGTGACGCTGGTCAACCGATGCTTTCGCAACGAGCAGAAGTTCGAGGGGCTACGGCGGCTGGTCAGCTTCCAGATGCGGGAAATCGTGGCACTGGGATCGCGGGAGCACGCCGGCCGGCTGCTCACCGCCTTCACCGAACGCATCGTCCGGTTCGCCGCCGACCTGTCCATCGACCTCACCGTCGTCGCGGCCTCGGATCCGTTCTTCCAGCAGGACGGCTCGCGCGCACTGCTGCAGAAGCTGAGTCCGGTCAAACACGAATTCCAGCACCGCAGCGGGCTGGCCATCTCCTCGGTGAACATGCACCGGAACTTCTTCGGCGAGCGCTGCGAGATCACCGACGCGGCGACGGGTGAGCACGTCTTCACCAGTTGCGTCGCCTTCGGCCTGGAACGATGGGTGTCGGTGCTGGTCGAGGAGTCGGGCGGGGATCCGGCCGCGGCGCTGGCACGCCTGCGCGACGTGACCGGCGCCGGATCGGGCGGCGCACCGTGAGTGTCCGGGTGGGAGTGGACATCGTCCCGTTCTCCCGTGTGCGGCAACTACTTTCGGACGACTCGAGCCTGCTGTCACGGTATCTCACGGCGGCCGAGATCGAGGTGTCCGGCACGGCCTCCGGCTGGGACGTCGCGGGCATCGCCGGTCGGCTCGCGGCCAAGGAGGCCTACTTCAAACTGCTTCGGACCCAGGGCAAACCGGTGCCCTGGCTGGCCATCGAGGTGCTGCGGGGAGCGGGCGGATGGCCGGTACTCACCACCCGCGACCCCCCGATACTGCGCGACATCGACATCAGCATCACCCACGACGACGGATACGCCGTGGCCGTCGCGATCGGCGCGACCGCCGCCGAAACAACCCGACCCCGAGGAGGAAACAGCAATGAGCACGACCGTGGGCAGCATCGATGACGTCCGGGCATGGATTCTCGAGAAGAATCCCGGCGTCGAGACCGTCGAGCACACCACCGACCTGATCGAGAACCGGCTGATCGATTCGCTGCGATTCGTCGAGTTCGTCTTCGTCATCGAGCAGGCCAGTGGTGCGTCCATCGACGTGGAGGAGATCGACGTCGACGACTTCCGGAGCCTGGCGGCGATCGAGCGGAAGTTCTTCGGCCCCGACGACCCGGCCGTCCGGCCGCGGTGACCAGGAAGGAACCGATCAGATGACCCGAACACCGGACGCGACAACCGCTTCCACCGCCGCGCTGCGCGAGGTGTCCTACACCTCGCAGTGGACCGCCGCCGCACGGGCGCTCGAGACCGAACGCGAGGGCGAGCGGCTGTTCGAAGACCCCTACGCACGAGAACTGGCCGCCCCCAAGGGCTTCGAACTGCTGGACAAGTACGGCGGCGGCGGATTGCGAGAATTCGTCGCCATCCGCACCCGATACCTCGACGACGCCATCCGGGAAGCCCTGGCCGACACCGACATCCGGCAGGTCGTGTTGATCGCGGCGGGCATGGACACCCGGGCGTTCCGGCTGACCCCGCTCCCCGACGACGTCACGGTCTACGAGGTCGATCACGCCGACCTGCTGACCGAGAAGCGCCGCCGGCTCGAACGGCTCGGCGCCCAACCGACGGTGCGGCGGCAGGAGGTCGGTGCCGACCTGGCGACCGACTGGCTGCCCGCGCTCACCACCGCCGGCTTCGATCCGGGCCGGCCGACGTTGTGGATTCCCGAGGCGCTGCTGTTCTTCCTCACCGAGGAGCAGTCGTCGACCTTGCTGCGGACGCTGCGGTCCGCCTCGGCACCGGGCAGCCGGCTGGCGGTGGACATCCTCAGCCGCTCCCTGCTGGTCAATCCGGCGACACAGCTGTTTCTGGCGGCGCTGCGCAAGGACGGCATTCCGTGGCTGTTCGGCACCGACGAACCGGCGGGCTTCCTCGCCGGCAACGGCTGGACCGTGCGGGAAGTGAAGGAGCCGGGGCAGGCCGGCGCGGGCGAAGGGCGCTGGCCGTACGAGGTGCAACCGCCGAATGTGCCTGGCGTCGCCCGCAATTGGCTGATCACAGCGGAGCCCGACAGCGATTGACCAAGACGATAACGATCGTTACCATCTGAGGGCATTGCGCCACGGGCGACGGTCGGCCCGCGCCGTGGCGCCGCTCGACCCCGCACCGTGGCGCTGCTCGACGGGGAGCCGGCGGGATCGGGCGACCGGCGCCACCCGGTCCCGCCGCGGCCCGCAGCGGATGAACAGTGTGACAACCGACAGGAATCTGGTGTGAGCGACAACGAAAACACGCCCTCCGAGCAGGGGTGGCGGGCACGGACCGCAATCCTGACGCTGGGCGCCTTCGCGGTGGGGACCGATGGCTACGTCATCGTGGGACTGCTGCCCGAAATCGGCACGACATTGCATGTCAGCAGCGCCGCATCCGGTCAGCTGGTGAGCACCTTCGCCCTCGTCTACGCGCTGTTGTCGCCGGTTCTGGCCACGGTGACCGGACGGTGGCCGAGGCGGCGAGTTCTCGTGACCGGGCTCGTTCTCCTCGGCCTGGGAAACGCCGTCACCGCGGTGGCCGGCGACTACGGACTCGTGCTCGCGTCGCGAATATTGGCGGGCGCCGGGGCGGCGTTGTTCGCCGCGAGTGCGGTGGCCACGGCCGCGTACCTGGCCGGTGACCGGTACCGGGGGCGCGCCATCGCCATGGTCACCGCCGGATCGACGTTGTCGCTGGTCCTGGGTGCCCCGTTGGGCACGGTCATCGGGAAGGCGTGGGGCTGGCAGGCGGCGATCTGGTTCATCACCGCCATCGCCGGTGTCGTCGCGGTCGCCCTCGCCGTCCTGCTACCGGCCACCAGGCTCGATCAGGGGATCACGCTGCGAGAACGTCTGGTGCCGCTGACCGATGGGCGGGTGCTGAGGGTCCTGGTCGTCACGCTGCTGGCATTCATCGGCATCTTCCTTCCCTTCACCTATATGAGCGCGGTCTTCGCGCGCGCGACCGGTGGTGACCAGACTCGGCTCGCGCTACTGCTGATGATTTTCGGCATTGCCGCCACCATCGGAAATCTGACGGCCGGTCGAGCGGCGGACCGATACAACCCGCGATTCGTCGTTATCGGCGCCACCCTCGGCATCGCGGTGGTTTTCCTGACCATGCTCACCGTGCGCGACAGTTTCGTCCCCGTGGCCGTCCTGCACGCGGTAAGTGGTTTCGTCTGTTTCTCGGTCATCGGACCGCAGCAGCATCGCATCATCGCGTATGCGCCCGCCGGCGGTGCGCCGCTGGTGACATCGCTCAACATGTCCACCGCCTACCTGGGCAACTTCGCCTCCAGCGTGATCGGCGCACTGATTCTCTCGGGGCCCTCCCCGTCCGGGGCCCTCATCCTTCCCGTGGCGGCCGTATTCGCCTTGGCCGCAAGCATTCTCGCCTGGTGGTCCGCGCGATCGACCGGGGCACGCGGCGAACGCGCCGCCGCGGAAATCGGGAAGCCGGCGGCGACCACGGGGTGACCCTCGCCGGAATCCGTTCCGGCACAAGCCGTGTGACACGGCCGAACGACATCGGGAGTAATCGAATGACGCAACCAGACATGCGGAGTATCGAGGTCGCCGGAATCCCCGTCGGCTACTTCGTGCAGGGCGAGGGCCCGGAGATCGTCCTCGTGCACGGCGCCGGCGGACATCCGGAGTCGAGCTTCACCAACCTGCTCGAGCACCTGGCACAGAGCCGCACCGTGATCGTGCCCGGCTACTCGGGCAGCAGCTTCACCCCGCTGCCCGAGGAGAAACTCACCTTCGAACTGCTGACCGAGCAGATCCTGGGCGTCATCCGCGCCGCCGCGCGCGGGCCCGTGGACATCATCGGGTTCTCCACCGGAGCGGTCATCGCCGGTGTCGCGGCGGCCAAGGAACCGGAACTCGTCCGCCGGCTGATCTCCTGCGGCGGCTTCCTGCACTACCGGCAGCCGCGGCAGCGCATGTTCGTGCGGACCTGGCTCCGCCTGGCCGACGCGGATGCCAACGCCTTCGCCGACTACACGGTCATGCACGCGCTGTCGGATCGCTACCTGGACTCGATCAGCGCCGCCGAACGATTCCAGATCCGGATCGGACTGATGCCGACCACGGGACTGGTCGCGCTGTGCCACCTCGTCAACGACATGGACGTCACCGAATACTGGCAGAACATCACCTCCCCCGCGCTCGTGATCGCGCCGAAGGAGGATCACCTCGTGCCGATCAGATACGCCAGGCAGCTGCACGACACGATCCCCGGCAGCGAGTACGTGGAAATCGACTCCGGCCACCTCGTGCCGGTGGAGAAACCGGCCGAACTGCTGAAGATCATCGACGAATTCTTCGCGCAGCCCACCCCATGAAGGTCCCCCTGACCAGACTCTGGCTGGCGGTGCTGGCCGGCTACCTGGCGCTGGGCGCCACCATTCAGGAGATGCCCGCATTCGTGGCGGGCCGTTTCGACGGCAGCGTCGTGCTCAGCGCCACCGCCGTCGGGATCGCATTCCTCGCCACCGCGCTCGGACGACCGTTCGCGGGCACCGCGGCCGACAACGGCCGGGCCCGCCCCGTCGTGCTGCTGGGCGCGACGCTCACCGCGGTCGGCGGGGCCGGGCACCTGGTGGCGCTCGATCCCGCCGTGCTGCTGCTGTCCCGGCTGGTCATGGGGGCGGGCGAGGCGGCACTGTTCTCCGGGGCGCTGCCCTGGGTCCTCGCGGGCACGAACCCCGACAGGCGCGGCCGGGTGGCCGGATGGTTCGGATTGTCGATGTGGGGCGGACTGTCCGCCGGACCGGTGCTGGCCGCCGGGGTGGACTCGACGTACGGATACCGCGGCGTCTGGTGGGCGGTGGCAGCACTGGGACTGCTGTCCGCCGGGCTCGTCGTCACGACCCCGAGTCAAGCACGGGCGGCCCGGGCGCCGTGGTGGTCCGGTACGGTGATTCCCGCCCGAATCGCGGTGCCAGGCTTGGTATTCGGCCTGTCGGCATACGGGTACGGCACCGTGTCCGCGCTCGCCGTGCTGTATCTGCACAGCATCCGCGGCGGCGGCGAAACGGCGGTGCTGGCACTGTTCGCCGCCGCCTTCCTGGTGACGCGGTTCGCCGGGAGCCCGCTGGTCGACCGGATCGGCGGCGCGGCCGTCGCGGCCTGGTCACTGGCGGCGGAGACGTCGGGCCTGCTGGTGGCCGGCCTGGCCGGATCGGAACCCGCGGTGCTGGCCGGGGCGATGCTGGCGGGCGCGGGGGTGGCGCTGATGTACCCGGCCACCGTGGCGGTCACCCTGCGCCGGACCGAGACCACCCGGCCCGGCGCGGCGGTCGGCGCGGTCACCTCCTTCTGGGATCTGGGCATTCTCGCGGCCGGTCCGATCGGCGGGGTCCTGGCCGCCACCGCGGGCTACGGGATCGCGTTCGTGGCCGCCGCGGCGCTGGGGGCCGTCGCCGCCGTGCTCGCGGGTACATTGCTGCGCAAACCCGTCCGGGAAGCCGTCGCTCGGTCACCGGACACCACGGAGGTGAGGTGACGCCATGCCGGTGACAGCCGGATCGACGATGGATCCCGACGCGACTCGCGCGCGCGTGCTGGACGCGGCCGCGCGCCTGTTCTACGAACGCAGCCTCGCGGCGGTGGGGATGCGCGAGGTCGCCACGGCCTCGAACGCGTCGCCGCTGACCATCTACCGATACTTCGAATCCAAGGAAGGGCTGGCCGCGGCGGTGGTCCGGGAGCGCAGCGACCGCATCCACGCCTGGCTGGAGGCCGGCCTGGCCGACATCCCCGCGGGACGCGAGCGCGTGCTCGCGCTGTTCGACCTGCTGACACGCTGGTTCGCCGAACAGGGATTCCGCGGCTGCGCGGTGATCAACTACGCCGCCGACAGCCGCGGCGGGCAGACCGTGCACGAGATCACCCGCCGGCACCTGGCCCGGTACCGGCAACTGCTGGAGCGACTGCTGACCGAGGCCGGCGTCTCTGCACCGGGCCCGCCGGCCCGGCAGCTACTACTGCTGATCGAGGGCGCCACCGTGGTCACCCAGATCGATGGCGACGGCGCGGCCGGCGCCGACGCCCGCGCGGCTGCCGAGGCACTGCTCGACGCCGCCGGCCGACCGCAACGGCGGTGACAACGCCACCCACACCGTGAGCAGGGAGAGCGAATATGGGACGTTACGCACATCTGGCCTACACCGACTCCGTGCGGGAGGTCCAGCGCGAAAACGGCAGCGCCGCAGCGGTCGAGCGCCCCCTGCGCCAAGGCGCCGACCCGGAACCGCTGCTGGACAACGAAACCGCGTTCATCGAGTCCCGCGACGGGTTCTACCTCGCCAGCGTCAGCGAAACCGGCTGGCCCTACCTGCAATTCCGTGGCGGCCCGCCCGGCTTCGCGCACGTACTCGACCAGCACACCCTCGGTTTCGCCGACGTGCGCGGCAACCGGCAGTACATCACCACCGGGAACGTCCGCGCCGACGGCCGGGTCGCCCTGTTCCTGATGGACTATCCGAACCGCATGCGGCTGAAGATCTTCGGCCGCGCGACGACCCACCCGCTGACCGAGAATCCCGCCCTGACCGAGCGGCTGTGCTCGGTGCGCACCGACGGCCGCCCGGAACGGCTGGTCGTCATCCGAGTCGAAGGCTGCAACTGGAACTGCCACCAGCACATCACCCCGCGCTACACCCCCGCCGAACTGGAAGCCGCGCTGACCCCGATCCGCGAGAAGCTGACCGCCCTCGAGGAGGAGAACTCCCGGCTGCGCGCGCAACTCCCGGCGACCCCGTAACCGGATACGCGCGGTGATGCAGGCTCCAGCCCGGTGTCACAGCGCGTTGTGGAGCGCGATCCGGAGTTCGGCCGCGTGATCCGGTGCGCCGATGGTGCGCAGTTGCCGGATCAGACGGTAGAGCTGGATTTCGGTTCGGGTGGACTGGGTTTCGGCGACGATGGCGAGGGCGTGCTCGGCCACGTCGAGCGCTCGGTCGGGTTTGCCGGTGCGTGCCAGGGCGAGGGCCAGGAGGGCCAGGCTGCGGCCCAGGTCGCGGCGGTTTTCGGGATGCCAGCGGGAGAGCCGGGGTTCGAGGGCGTCGATGGCCTGTTCGGGGCGGCCGAGGTCGACCAGGCAGTCCGCGGCCTCCATGGCGATGTACTCGGTGGTGCAGTGCCGGGCGGGATCGTCGGCGCGTTCCTCGGGATGTGCCACGTGCCGGGCCGCCTGGTCGAGATCACGGAAACAGCTGTCGGCGTGGCCGAGACGGGCGTGGCCGTGGGCGAGCTGGCACAGCGCCATCGCGCGCTGCCGGTGGGACAGATCCACGGGCGCGTACAGCGCCGCCCGGGCCAGTTCGATGGCGGCGTGCGCATTGCCGGCATCGGCGGCGAGACTGCTCTGCCGGGTGCGGATATAGGACAGCAGCCGATCGGCGCGTGATTTCTGCGCCAGACTCGCCGCGCGGGACGTCCACTCGGTGGCGGCGGCGAGATTCCCGGAATCCTGGTGCAGCCAGCCGAGGAACTCGGCGAACCTGGCGTGCACGATGCGCAGTTCCGCGCGGGTCCCCTCGCGACCGGTGCGCTCGAGGTGCTCGATGAACTTCGCCTGCTGGGTCACGATCGGCAGCAGGGAATGCGAGCCCGCCAGCCGGTCGGCGAGCACGTACTCGCCGAGGGTGCTCAGCAGCGAATCGGCGAGGACGGGCTCCGGAGCCGGTGTGGCGGTGGCGATCACGGCGCCGTTGGGCAGCTGGAGCCGCTCCGCGGGAGCGGCGGGCGACGGCGCCGGATCGTCGAGTTCGAACCACAGCAGTTCGGCGGGCACGCCGAGGACCCGCGCGTAGTGTGCGAGCTTGTCCAGATCACGAACCCGGTTGCGACCGTTCTCGATCCGGCTGAGCTGTCCCTGCGTGATGCCGAGCGAGTCGGCGAGTTCGGTCTGCGGGATCGGACGCGGCCCGTGGGCCTCGTGGTGCCGCCAGGCACGCATCACGGCGCCGATATCCTTGCCGTGCAACGCCTTGCGCATCTCGTCGCTGCGCCACGCCGCCGGCGGCAGCTGGGGTATCCGCCGACCGGCCCGCCCGCAGGCGGCACAGCACACCGACGTGTTGTCCCGGGCCAGCCGGGCTCCGCATCGCACACACATGCGGAACCCGCTGTCGGCCTGACGTTTTCCACTATGTCCGCACCCCGTCACCATTCGGCTACCGATGTGGGCACTATCCGATACCGTCATGTCACGAACCAGCCTTGCCAGTCGTCGCCCCCGACGCGACTATCCTTTCCTTTCAGCACGCAATAATGCGTTCTCAAAATTGCGTGCAGCCGATAGCCCAATGGTATCCGGAATGCCCTCGGAAACATCCGATACACAAGCCTTGTTCGGAACCTATGCGACACACGCATATTTCCACCGAAACAATTGATCTTCGAGCTACCCGTCCACCACTCGACGCCTCGGCGAATAACATTGCGCCACAAGGAGAAAGCTCCACCGAAAGCCCAATACCCCTGACCTCAACCAGAATCCGAGCCAACCGGTCGACTTGGTAAAGCCCCCTTCAGCCCCCGGCCTCCGTTGATCTCGCAACACACGGGCGTACTCGAAGATTGATCAATTACCCACCGGCACCGCGCCGCCCGTCACCGGACCCCGGAACCGGTCCCCTACCCGCACCGATCCGCAACGCCCAGCGCCGCTCCCACAGAGTTCCCGCGCGCCGCACCCACCGCCGCGAGCAACCGGCCCGCAAGACCTTGCCGACGAACCGGGGGCACCCCACCCGCCCCAACGCAGGTTTACCCCCACCGGAAACCGATCTCCAACCAACCGCCCGCCACCCACACCGGCCCCTGACCGAACCAGCCCGCCGAAGCGGCAGCACCTCCACGGCCGGCCTTCTCCACCCCTGCGAGTCCACCCCCGCCCCGCGAAACCGATCAGCCCCACCCCGACACCCCGAAGCCGATGCCATGCCGATTTGGCTCCCGGAGGGGGTCCTGGGGTAATCTCATCGAGCACCCGCACCAGCGGGAGCAACGGGCTGTGGCGCAGCTTGGTAGCGCACCTGACTGGGGGTCAGGTGGTCGCAGGTTCAAATCCTGTCAGCCCGACCAGGTCAGAGGGGGTTTCCCCCTTCTCGGGTCCTGTTCTGTGGACCAATCGTGGACCACGGGCAGGAGCCCGGGTACGCCGAGACTGCCATGCACAGGCGTCATTATCGGGTGCGAGGCACTCGATCAGCACCGCGGTCCCGCTCACTCGAGTCCGAAGTCCGACACGGGTCGGTCACTCCCCCAACCAGGGATGCTGGAAGGTTGCGGGCATGTCGCGCACGGACTTACCGTAGAGGTGCACTCCAGTTCGTGGAGGTTCCCGGCAACCGCCGCAGGGCCGAGCGCATGCGCAAACTCGCTGCCCGCGGCATCGACCCCGTCAAAGCCGACATCACCCTGCTCGACTACGGCGCCAACAACATGGACACCGCCCCGGTAGGGCTGGAAGACAAAAGCAAAGACCCCTACCTGTGCGGCTGGCGCCAGCGGGTCGTACCAACGCTCGGCCACCTCCAGTACCGACGATCACCAACGGCGTCGTCGACCGCGCAGTGGTCCAGTGGATCGCCGAAGACGGCTGCGGCAAATCGACCATCAAGAACACCCTCGCCGTCCTGGTCCGCGTCATGGAGCAGGCGCGCCGTGACGGCCTGGTCGATCTCAACCCCGCCCGCGTCCGCGGCTGGCAGGCGCTGTATAAACAGATCGAAGACGAGCTGAAAGACCCACGCACACTTGCCATACCGAACTGGCAGGCGCTCGGGGACCTCTGCGATGCGCTGGTGGCGGCCACTTACGTGTTCACGCTGCCGAACCCTCGTCCGGGGCAGCTGTTGGACCTGACCTGGGCCACCGTTCGGCTACGGCGTGGAACGGCTGTCCGCGCAGATCAAGAATGTCGGACGACGGCTCGACGTCGATGTGTGCTTCGGGGTCAACGAGGCCGGTCTAGTGATGGCCAGCTTCCTGGCGTCGTCCCGCTTCTCCCGCTGCAAGATCGGCTACCTGCGCGGCAACAAGATTCCGCGACGGCATCGACCTCGACGACGCCTCGTTCTTCCCCGCCACCGAAACAGCCACCACCATCTTCATCTGCGATTTCGAGATCAAGCACGCCGACGTCATCGGATACCTCACCTGCCGAGTGCGCGAACACTACCCGACCGCAGACCTGTACTTCGCCGTGTTCGGCGCCATGACCAAGAGCCGCGACCTGCGAGTGACAAGCTTCGACGACCTGACCGGAGCGAAAATCATGCACGCCGCCGACCTCGAAGCCGTCTTCATCGCTGCCACAAGGAGCCCGCCCGGAATCGAGCCCCCGCTGGAGTTGCGATGGCTCACCAAGAAAGCGTTCAGCCAGCGACCGAACCGAACACCATCCCCGACCTCGCGCAGAACATCGCCGGCCTCGTACGTCGGATGATGCTCGAACTCCGGCCACGACTGATCGACGCCGCCCTCACCGGCCGCCGCGCGGAAAACGAGAACCTGCGCCACACCGACAACTTCCTGTCCGACTACGACCTGTGGATGCACCAACGCTACAAAGACCTACTGGTCGAACACATTCCAGCCTTCGTCTACGCCTCCGAAGAAGCCGACCCCGAAGTCATCGGCGACGAAACCGACCCCGACCTGTGCGTCCTCGTCGACCCCCTCGACACCAGCGAACTGGCCGTGCGCGGCCTCTACGGCTACACGCACATCCTGATCTACTCGCGCTCTCAGGCGCGGCCGATCATCGCTGTCGTCGGCGACATCTTCCACCACGTCCAGCTCTACCTCGCCGCCCGGGACGAAAACGGCACCGATCGAGCCTTCATGATCACCGCCGACAGCATAGAACACACCCTCGACCAGCCCTCACAGGCCACACTGCCCGACGCGCTGGTCACCAACTATCTGATGCGTCCCGAACAACGATTCCAGCCGCTGGCTCGGCAACAGCAATTCCTGACCGCACCGAGCGCCGCACCCGGCAACGGCAAGGCAAAAGGCTGCATCGGTGTCGACTTCGGGTCCGTCGGCCTCTGCCACGTAGCCACCTCGCAAACGAACCACTTCGCAAGATCGTCAGCGCGAACCCCACCCAAGCGGTACCGCCCGTCGACACGGCTCCCGAACCAAAGTGGACAACAATAGGACAGCTGAACTTACCATTCTTATCGAACCAACCGCGCCTCGCATGTCCAGCCAGGTGATGAAATCCGCTGCTCACCACCGCAATAAATACTCTCGTATGGACAAAGTTGATCGCAATAACTGTTGCCATTAACGGTCACTTCATCTATCCTTCCAACATCATCGACGGCGGCACGCACACAGGCCGACGCCAAGCTGACACCAACTGTCGGCTCGCGTAAGGCCCCACCCGAACCGCCGGTCGTTCCGCAGTCAGTGGTGGACGAAGGAGTCCTTCGGCGACCACCGCCAGCACCGAAGATTGACGAGCCGCCGACCCAAGGAGTAAATCGTTGACACGTCTGACCGGATACGCCGACAAGCTCAGCGTCAAGAACGGCGAATCGATCACCTTCTTTGTGAACGCCCCGCGTGGCCGCTACGACTGCCAGGTCAAACGACTCTTCAGCGTCGACGATCGCCCCCACGCGCCGGGATGGTCCGAACAGGATGTCCCGAGCCCGATCGACGGCAACCATGCTGGACAGCCGCAGGAGATCGTGTCGGGGTCATACCTTGTCGCTCCCGCTCCTGGCGTGCTCGATGGCGACGAGGGTTGGGCGCTGGCCCTCGCGGTCCAGCCGTCGAGACTGTCACGGGAAGAGCGCACACCTGTGCTGACACGAGCGGCGGGCACGGCGGACGTCGGACTGTACGTTTCGCCAAGCGGCTTCGAGTTCACCTACCTCGAGTCCGGTGAACACACAGCACTCACCGCGAAGCTGCCGGTCGAATGTGGCCGCTGGTACGACGTGGTCCTCGGCCGGCGGGTGCAGAATGCTGGTAGCAGCGCGGTGGATCTGATCATCCGTAGCTCTCCTGCACGTCGCACAGGAGCGACGAGCATCCGCGTGAGCGCCGTAGCCAGCTCGTTCGAGTTCGGATCGGGCGAGCTGTTCGTGGCCGCCACGATGGGAGCAGAACGACCAGCTCGGCTCTTCGACGGCAAGGTGTCCTCCCCCGTTCTGACACGAGGCAACCGCTCCGAGGACGAGCTCGACTTGTTGCTGACAGACCGGACCCCGCATCGCCACCGCGCCGTCGCGGCCGCCTGGGACTTCGCCGCCGAGCCGCACGCCGACCGCGTCCGCGACGTCTCAGGAAACGAGCTGCACGCACGGACGGTCAATCTTCCCGCCCGCGCGGTCACCGGCCCGAAGTGGGACGGCACCGAACATGACTTCCGGCACTACCCGGAGCACTACGATGCCATCCACTTTCACCACGAAGACCTCGAGGACGCGCGCTGGCAGCCATCCCTCGAGCTCACGATTCCTGAAGGCTGGGACAGCGGCGCCTACGTTGCCGCCCTCACCGACGCCGAGTCCACAGAGTACGTGCCCTTCTACGTCCGTCCCCGCATCGCGTCCGGCGACGTCCTCTTTCTCGCACCGACGAACACCTACCTGGCCTACGGCAACCAGCAATACCAGAACGACGCTGCGGAAAGCTCGCTGTCGCTGATGAAAGACGAGCCCATCGTCGGCAACAGCTATGACCACTACCTCGCGCAGCATCCGGAGTACGGCCTCTCGCTGTACGACCTGCACGCCGACGGAGTCGGAGTGCGTTACTCGTCCGCCCGGCGCCCCATTCTTACCTGGCGGCCTGACTACAGCGCATGGCTCACCAGCGCACCCCGGCACTACGCGGCAGACTTTTACATCATCGGTTGGCTCGCCCACGAAGGCTTTACGGTCGACATAGCCACCGACGAGGACCTCGATGCCGAAGGAACCGACCTCCTGAACCAGTACAAGGTCGTCATCACCGGCTCCCATCCCGAGTACTACACCGGCAAAATGCTGGACTCGCTCGAGGAATTCACCGAGCGCGGCGGCCGAATGATGTATCTCGGCGGCAACGGCTTCTACTGGGTCACGAGCTACGACCCCGAACGACGCCACGTCATCGAAGTGCGCCGCGGCTACGCCGGAAACGCCGACTTCCGATCGCCCTACGGCGAAGCCCGGCACTCCACCACCGGCGAGATGGGCGGCATCTGGCGACTGCGCGGACGAACACCGAACGAGCTCACCGGTGTCGGCTACACGGCCAATGGCTGGTCAAGGGGATCAGGATACAAGCGTGCCGAGCCGAGCGCGTACGACTGGGTGTTCGACGGCATCGGGTCCGAGGAAACCATCGGCGACTTCGGACTCGTGCTCGGTGCCGCGGGCGGCGACGAACTCGATCGAGCCAACACTGCGGCGGGCACCCCACCTCACACCGTCATCCTGGCGACTACCACGGGCTTCTCCGACTACTACCAACCTGTGAGCGAGGAGCACAGCGTCTTCGTCCCCGGACAAGGCGGCACGAAGAACCCCAACGTCCGAGCCGACATCACCGTAGTCGAGACCTCCTCTGGGGGCGCCGTCTTCAGCGTCGGCTCTATCTCGTGGGCAGGAAGCCTGGCTTACAACAAATATGACAACAATGTCGCAAAATTGACGTTGAACGTCCTTCGCGGCTTCCTGAGTCGTCGCTCCCTGAAGGATTCAGCTAGCTGACGATTGACCAACGATCTCGTATCCAATTACGCGAACATACACCGGCAGACCCGGCAGGACCTACGATTATGTCTGACGAATCAATGACGCTTCAGCATGCCTCAAAACCATCCATCCCTCCAGAGGACCTTCCGGTGCTCGAAGAGCAGCACCGGCCACTCAGTTACTTCCTGGGATTTTTCGCAGGTGAAAACATTGCCGGCACCGCCTTCGTCATCGGCGCGTCCTTTGTGGCATGGGGTGCCGGAGTCGTACAGACGCTTGCGGGCATGCTGGTCGGCGCAACGCTGGGAGTGCTGAGTTACACACTTGTCACCACCAGGATCAGTGTAGATGTACGCGTTACCCTTTATACCTACCTCAAACGAATAGCCGGCCCATGGTTTACCAGGGTCTACAACATCACCAATGGCGTCATCTCCTGCATCATGGCGGGCGCGATGATCGCCGTCGCGGCTTCGGCGATCCGAATCGTACTTGGTATACCACCGCAGACCGAGTGGTTCCCCTCGAGCGTCAGCTACGTACTAGTGGTTGTCGCCGTCGGCCTACTCATCACGGTCGTCGCTGCTTATGGATTCAACTCTGTCGCCAAGTTCGCCACGGTGTGCACCCCGTGGCTGGTGGTTGTTTTCGTCGTAGGGCTCATCGTCTCCTATGGCACCCTGATCCAGGGTTCAGACACGAGCGGCGGCTTGTGGAATAGCATCGGTGACGTCAGTTCATCGATGATCTGGCCGTCCGGAGTCGGTGAGGGGCTCACCTTCTGGCACGTCGCTGCGTATACCTGGGGCGTGACCGTCGTATTCCATCTCGGTCTGACCGATATGGCCGTCATGCGATACGCGAAGAGCACCTGGTACGGCCTTGCCTCCGCGACCGGCCAGTTCGGCGGCTTCGTGCTGTCCTGGATCAGCGCCGGTGCGATGGGGGCAGCGGCAGCCTTCTCTCTCGAAACGACCATTGGTCAACTCGACGCCGGAACCCTGGCCTATTCCACGCTAGGGATATTCGGGATCGTGGTCGTCATCATTTCCGGCTGGAGTACCAGCAACCCTGCCATCTATCGCGCTGGACTCGCATTTCAATCACTCAAGCCAGGATTCAGCGAGAAGAAGGCTATCTTCGCAACAGGACTCACTGTCACCTTCATCGCATGCTTCCCCTTGGTCTTCAATAAACTCGTCGATATCATCGCAATATACGGACTGGTCCTCATTCCCGTCGGCGCACTCGTTTCCGTCGAACACTGGATATTTCCCAGGATTCGTTTTACACGATACTGGTCCTACTTCAAGGGAAATCGCTGTAACCCCGCTGCGTTCGCGACCTGGCTCATCAGTGCACTCCTCACGACCGCACTCATCGTGTGGTCGCCGATCCACATGTACTTCCTCTTTCCCATCATCTATATCTTTGCCGCCGTGCTCTACACGATTCTGGCGGGTATGGCGGGCGCGCGGAGGAGCTACCCCACGGAATCTCTGCAATTGCAAGCCCTTGACGAGGAGGCAACCGCGGCCGCGCGCACAGCCGGAGAAGCGACGCCAAAGGTGGTCGAAGCCTCCTTCATCGACGGACTGACGCGGCGGCCACAGGCGAGGGTCGTGCTCACCATGATGGCGACGACCACTTTGGCTCTGGTAGTCGTCGTGTCGGCACTATGGGCAGCCGGAGAAGTCACCTCCACGACTTATCAGACGGCGGTTCTAATCCTCACCGTGGCGTACTTCGGAGCCTCTATCCTCTTGCTATATGCACTCGAAGCGCGGCGCTCTTGCGAATCACGGACCAGCGATCACCCTAAAACTGCTATCGGTAGTTGACATCTGGTCTGTTGACCATATGGATTCCGTGCGAGTGAGCCCGTGTTGGACCGCGAGTTGCGCCGATGTCTCGCCCTGGCAGTACTACGAGCGAGGGTGACTCGTTCTTAACCTTGGCGATTCACGCTGGTGAGCCGACGGTGCCCCGGAAAATGGCGAAAGGTGCTCTGAACTGCGATAATTCAGCGTGCTGAGGGCTGGATTTTCGAGTTTGCAGGAGCACCTTTCTGGTGAGGGATTCTACGTGGTACCCGCGGCTGGCCGCCGACGGGGACGGGCAGTCAGCGGAAGAGGCGGAAGAACCCGCGGACCTGCTCGACCAGTGACTCCGGCTGCTCCAGCGCGGCGAAGTGGCCGCCTCGCGGCAGTTCTTCGAACCAGCGCAGGTCGGTGAACCGCAGCTCGGCCTCCCGCCGCGACGGGCGGGTTATGTCGCGCGGGTAGACCGACAGCCCGGACGGCGCGGTGACCTTGTCCCGGAAGTTGGCGAAACTCTCCCAATACAGGCGCGCCGATGACGTGGCCGACGCGGTGAACCAATAGACCGAGATCTCGTCGAGGATCGTCTGCCGCGACACCGCGTCCTCGGGGTGGCCGTTGTTGTCCGTCCAGGCCCAGAACTTCTCGGCGATCCAGGCGGCCTGGCCCGCCGGGGAGTCGGTGAGGCCGTAGCCGAGCGTCTGCGGCCGGCTCGCCTGCAGCGCCGAGTACCCCCGGCCGGTGCGCTGGAACTCCTTCTCGGCCTCGAGGTTCGCCAGCTCCGCGGGCGTCGGGTCGTCGAACGTGCCCGCCGTCACGGACCCCAAGTTCAGGTGCACGCCGGCAACCCGGTCGGGCGCCACCTCGCCCAGCGCGCCGGACACCGCCGAACCCCAGTCACCGCCCTGCGCGCCGTACCGCTCGTAACCCAGCGAAACCATCAATGTGTCCCAGGCGCGCGCGATGCGAGTGATGCCCCACCCGGTCGTCGACGGCTTGTCACTCCAGCCGTATCCGGGCAACGACGGCGCGACCACGTGGAATGCGTCCGCCGGGTCCCCGCCGTGTGCGCGCGGGTCGGTCAGCGGGCCGAGGACCTCCAGGAACTCGAGCACCGAACCCGGCCACCCGTGCGTGAGCACCAGCGGGAACGCCTCCGGCTCCGGCGAGCGGACGTGCAGGAAGTGGATGCCCAACCCGTCGATTGTGTCGCGGTACTGCGGGAAAACGTTCAGCCGCTCGGCGAACCCGAAGTCGTAGTCGTCGGCCCAGCTGCGGCAAAGCTCCTGTGCATAAGCTAGCGGCAATCCCTGCGACCAGTCGTCCACCGGCTCGGGCTCGGGCCACCGCGTCCGTCGCAACCGTTCGCGCAGATCCGCGATCTCGGCTTCGGTGATGCTGACCTGGAACGGCTCGGCGGCCACAGCGGGGCTCCTTTTCCTCGGCAAGACGTTATCGGATCAGATGTAGGTCACAGGGTGAAGCCGTCGATCGGCTCCGAGGTGTGGACCGTCATCGCGGGCTCCCACACGTGTCGTCAGGTTCGGGTCGGCGGCCGGCGCCAGGGCGCCGGGTCAGGCTGAGGACGAGTCCGGTTAAGGGAAGTGCCGCGAGCACGGCGAGCGCCACCGGCACGGACACGACGCCGGACAGGCCTGCGACAGCGGCCGGACCGATCCCGCCACCCAGGAAGATCATGAAGTTGAGCAGGCCCTGTGCGGTGTTGCGGTCGCGCGTGGCGACCAGTTCCGGCGCGAGGCTCACCAGAACGGCCTGAGCGCCGGCGAACCCACACACGGTCAGCGCCGCGCCGGCGACAACCGAGATCGGCCCGGTGAAGACCGCGACCACGAGCACGCCGACGACGGTGAGTGCCGCGAGCCCGGCCGACACCTGCCAACCGGTGAACCGGTCGGTCAAGGTGCCGACCAGCCGCCCTGCCAGCACCGAGCAGGCGGCGGCCGGGACCAAGAGTGCGCCGGCTTCGAGGGCGCCACCGCCCGTGGCCTGCTCGATCAGGGACGGGGCGAGGAACAGCACCCCGTAGTAGCCGGCGAAGACCGTCCCGCCGACGAGCCCGGCCGACAGGAAGCCGCGGGCCGATATCACCCGCCGAGGCACGAACCCGTCGGGCGTGCGTCGCACGCGCCACCAAAGCCCCACGGCGGCGAGCGCCCCGGCGGCAGCCACGACGAGCGTGATCGGAGCGGGCAGCCCGACCGAATGCGCCTGCAGCAACGTGATCACCGAGCCGGCGAGTACCGAAAGCACGGCCGCGCCGGCGATGTCGAGTCGCCCGGCCGAGCCGTCCCACTCGCCGCCACCGATCCGCGTGAATGTGCGCCTACCCGCCATTGCGGCCAGCAGAAGGGGCAGCGCGAGGACCGGGATCGCGAGCACGGCACGCCACCCCAGCCATGCGGTCACCGCCCCGCCCAACAGGGTCCCGCACGCCGACGCCGTCGCGCTGGCGGCGGCAATGACTCCCAGCGCGCGGATCCGTTCCCGCCCGGGAAGTGCGGTGGCCGCAGCGAAGACGGCGATCACGGTCGCGCCCGCACCGGCGCCACCGATCAGTCGACCGACGATCACGACCGGCAGTGTCGGGCCGGCTCCCGCGAGCGCCGAGCCCGCGGCGAGTGCCACGACCCCGGCGACGAGTACCCGGAAGGGGCTCCACCGGGCCATCAGCCGACCCGCGACCGGCATCGCAAGCGCGGAGGTCAACGACCATGCGGCAAGAATCCATGCCGTGGCCCCGAACGGCACCGCGAGCGCGCGGCCGATGGCCGGCAGCGCCACCGACGGCGCTCCCAGCGCTACGTACTGTGGCAGCACCAGTATCCCCAGGGCCAGCCCCAGCCAGCGCCCATCGGGGCCGTGGTTCGACACGCCGCTGAGGGCCCTTCCGGACGGGATCGTCTGCGGCATCGTCGTCTCCTCCCCAGGTACGTTGTGACATGTGAAAGCTACTATGGGTGTCACGTTACGGAGCAATGAGGAGACACGTCAAATGCTTGATGCGTGTTACACCGCCTCGGCGGTCCAGACGGCCGTCGATCTTGCCAACACCTTGAAGCCGATCAAGGGAGAGGACGCGCTCGAAACCGTGGAGCAACTCCGGGACTTCCTCGATGAGCATTTCCCCGCAGGCCCGGTCGAGCCTCCGAGTTCGGCCGCAGACCGATGGGCCGGTATGCGGCAGCGTCTCACCCGCGCCGACCTAGCGGAGGTCCGCGCGTTGCGGGAGACGGTTCGTGCCGTGCTCGAACAAGCGAGCACCGACCCGGTTGGGGCCGCAGCCCTGATCAATGACGGCCTGCGTCACAGCCGCGCCACCCCGGCGCTGCGCCACGATCACGACCGCTGGTGGACCGAGGTCACCTCCGACACCGACCACTGCTCGGCGCACCTGGCCGCGGCCACGCTCAGCGCACTGGCCTCCGTGATCGCCACGCTCGGTCCGACTCGTCTCGGCGTATGTGCCGGGCCGAACTGCCGGGCCACTTTCGTGGACCTCTCACGCAACGGCTCGAAGCAGTACTGCACCCGAACCTGCGCGCACCGGGCCAGCGTCGCGGCCTACCGGAGTCGGCACAACCCGCGTTGAGTGCCGCCACATGACCCAGTCAGGTCCGCTCGGGTGTCCCGTCCGGGCCGGTGAGAGGGTTCAGCGTCGCATTCGCGATCCTCCCGTGCAGGGCCGATGGGCACGACCGAGCATCCGGACAACCGCCGGGTTCGTATCGATGATGGCGAAAGGTGCTCTGAACTGCGATAATTCAGCGTGCTGAGGGCTGGATTTTCGAGTTTGCAGGAGCACCTTTCTGGTGAGGGATTCTACGTGGTACCCGCGGCTGGCCGCCGACGGGGACGGTGCCGGTCTGGTGTCGCAGGCTGGGGCGGTGCTGCTGGTGCGTACGGCGGAGAGGATCGGGCTGGTGAAGAGCCTGTCCGAGGTGCTGGCGCCGTGGCAGAAGCCGCTTGCGACACATGATCCGGGCAAGACCGTGCTGGATCTGACGATCGCTGTGGCCGCGGGCGCGGACTGCGTGTCGGATGTGATGGTGCTGCGGGACCAGCCGGGGGTGTTCGGCCCGGTCACGAGTGCGGCGGGCCGGTGGTCTCCCGGATTGTGAGGTTCCACGGCAGGCCCAGGTGTCCGGTCGGCGCGCCGTTGATCGCGGCGAACAGCATCTCCGCCGCCCATTGTCCCTTGTCCATCAGTGGTTGGTGCACCGTCGTCAGTCCCCGGTGCTCGGCAGCAGGGATATCGTCGAAGCCGACCACCGACAGCGCGGTGGGAACGCCTATCCCCCGTTCGGCACAGATGTCGAGAACCCCTACGGCCATGACGTCGCTGATCGCCAGAACCGCCGAGACCGCCGATTCGTGGCTCAGTAGGATTTCCGCAGCCCGCCGTGCGTGCGTCGAGGAGTACCCGCCGGCCTCCACGATCGGCACCTCGGCGATCGGCAGCCCCCGGTCGGCGAAGGCGTCGGCGTAGCCGCGCAGGCGTTCCCTCGCCACGAGATCGCGGCCGCGGCTCACTCGAGCCTCCGATACCGCGCCGACGTAGCCGTCCGGCGAGAGCCGGTCGACCAGTACACCGATGCGTCGATGCCCCTGCGCGAGCAGGTGTTCGGCCGCAGCGCCGGCGGCGGCACGCTCATCGATGCCGACCCAGCCGACTCCCTGGATCTTCGGCGCGTCGACAATGACGAGTGGCGCACCCCGCTGCCGCACGCTGCCGACAGCGGGATGCTCATCGGGCAGATTGAACGCGATGAACCCGTCGACCACCGCCCGTTGCAGTATCGACCGCGCACGCTCGCTCTCCGACCGGCCGCCGCGGCCGGCCGCCCCACCGAGCGGCAGCAGTGCGAGTACCGTGTCCGCGGTCTGGCTCGAGTGCGCGATCCCCTGCAGGAGCAGGGTGCTCGCGGGGTCGTCGACCGCGTATGACAGCCAGTCCGTGATCATGAATCCGATCGAACCGACCGTCCCCGTCCGCAGGCTGCTCGCGCCGGGGTGCGGCCCGCCGTACCCCAGCGATTCCGCCGCAGCGAGGATTTCGGCGCGTTTGGATTTCGACAACCGCTCCGGATGATTGAAGGCATTCGACACCGTGGCCACCGACACCCCGGTAGCCGCGGCGATCTCCTTCATCGTCAGCACCATGTGAACACCTCCTCGAGAACAATACGGCGTTCACAGGACACCGGACGAGTGGATCAGGCGTTGGTGTACAGCGCGGCGCCCAGGCCGCCGTCGACCACAATCGCGGCGCCATTAACGAAAGACGACTCGTCCGAAACGAGGAAACGGACGACATTGGCGACCTCGGCAGGGTCGGCGATCCGCTCCACCGGGTATGCCGACGCGACCTGTCTGCGCGCCTCCTCCGGATCGTCGTGAGCGGCGAAGTACTGCTGCACCATCGGGGTGTCCATATCGCCGGGTAGCACCGCGTTCGCGCGGATTCCACTGCGAGCGAGCGAACGGGTGACCGCAATGCTGCGGGTGAGCCCCAGCACGGCGTGCTTGCTCGTGGTGTAGGCGGTCAGCATGGGATCCGCGGACACCGACAGCACCGAGGCGATATTGACGATGCTCCCGCCGGTCCGCGCCCGCAGCATCGCCTGCGCACCGTACTTGCAGACCCAGAACGCGCCGCGAACATTGGTGCGGTCGATCTCGTCCCAATCCTCGTTCGTGGTCTCCAGGAAGTCGCGCTCGATCTGGCGGCCGGCATTGTTGACCACGTAGCGCAGCGCGCCGAACTGCTGCTCGACGGCCTTGATCGCGGCGCGGACCTGCTCTTCGTCGCCGACATCACCCTGCCGGGCGATCACCGAGCCGGCGAGACCTTCTGCCAGAGCGGCGGTTTCGCTCAGACCATCCATATTGCGGCTCAACGCCAGCACATCGGCGCCGGCGGCGGCGAGCGCGAGAGCGGTCGCGCGGCCGAGCCCACCGGACGCACCGGTCACCAGACCGGCCATCCCTGCGCATGAGGTCATGAGAGTTCTCCTTCTCGAATGATGAAGTGGGAGATTGATCCCGGGCAGCCCGGAATCAATCCATCAGCAGACCGCCGTTGACGTTGATCGCCTCGCCGGTGATCTGGCGGGCACGACGGGACGAGAGGAAACACACGGCATCGGCGATGTCACCGGGCTCCTGGAACTCGCCGAGCGGCATGTCCTTCAGCCAGTTCTGCTCGATGGCCTTCGGATCCTCGCCGGTCAGGCCGGAGATGATCTGGTACTCCCGCTGTTGCATCTCGGTGTTCACGACGCCGGGGCACACCGCATTGACCCGGATTTCCGGCGCGGCCTCCAGCGCTGCGGTCTGGGTCAACGAGATCACCGCCGCCTTCGAGGCACAGTAACCGGCCAGGTTGACCATGCCCTTCTTGCCTGCCAGCGAGGAGAGGTTGACGATGCTTCCGCGGCCCTGGGCCTTCATGATCGGCAGCACCGCGCGCATACCGAGGAACACGCCGGTGACGTTGACATCGACGACCCGCCGGAACGCCTGCGGTTCGGTGTCGACGATCGGGCCGATGTGCAGAGTGCCGGCGTTGTTGATCCAATGATCGATGCGGCCGAACTCCGCGACCACTCGCTCGGCGAGAGCCGCCACCTCCGCCGGCGCGCTCACATCGCACTGCTGAGCGAGGGCGCGTACACCGTGCGCCGAACCGAGCTCCGTCGCGACGGCCCGCGCCTTATCGCCGTCCAGGTCGCACACCGCCACGTCGGCGCCACGTCGAGCCGCCTCCACGGCGATCTCTCGGCCCAGCCCCTGCGCGGCCCCGGTGACGACAAAGACCTCACCTGCGAACTCGCGAGAAGTGTCCGGCCGTTGCTGGTTCTCGGTAGACATGACCCTCCAGGTAAATCGATTAACTAACTTGTATCGCAGAATGCCAGATCAACACGATGAGAGCAAGATTTGAGCAGGAGAAACTCCGACTCATAGCAGTGAAACGATTTATCTCACTCAATCCACCAGCGGGCTCCCGCGGTGGCCAGGGCTACACGGTGTATCTCTCCGACACCAGCGGGATCAGGGCGCGAAAGTACTCCGCCTGTGTCCGGACCATGTGCAGCAGGACCAGCGGAGCACTGCTGCCCGCTTCGAGATAGCGCAACTTTCCCTCATGCCCGTAGTGTCGACGGCACGCGAATCCCGGGACACGGTGCGCCAGCGATGAATTGAGGGCGTGCTCCGAATTCGCACGGGGAGCACGCCCTCGTTCCGGCTGGGCAGAGTCTCAGCCGGAGATCGTGACGGTGCCTTCGCCTCGGTCGGCAACCACCTCGACACGACTACCGCTCTGCAAGAGCCTGTACTCCGCTTCACCGACGACTACCACAGGGCATCGCACGCCGTAGAGTTCGTCGCCGACAACGGCGCCGACGCACAGTACGAAGTCGGGGCGCGCGAGTACGACGGCCGCGGGGCCATGACCCGAGGCCCAGGTCTGGGCGAGAACCTGGGCGTTGGTGCCCGACCCCCGCGTCTCCTCCAGCACGAGCACACAGCCGGTGATGTCGGTGTCTCGTTGCGGATGACTGTGATGAACGATTACACCGGTAGCCGGGTCCAGTCCGCCCCATGCGTTCAGCGGTTCGGTGAGCACGCAGGCGGTGCCGGCTCCACGGCCGTCGACAAGGGCGGTCGCGGCCAGGTGGAGTTCAGAGTGCGTGCTCACGGACGATCCGTCCTTCCACCGCCGATTCGACACAACTGCGCAGGTTCGCGAACAGCACGTCGACCCCGACGTTGCGGGGGGCGTACCAGGCCCATTTCGCCGAGTCGGTCATGACCAGGCCGTCCAGCTTGCCCAGGATCGGCGTGTTGTAGGTGCAGGTGTCCGTCACGATTCGAACACCCAGCTCCCCCAGGGCAGCGGCCCACCCTCGAGTTTCGATCTCGTGGTACACGAACCGGCCGGTGTTCACGTACAGCGGCGAGTTCTCGTGAACCCGACGGTCGTCCAGCATGTCGAGCAGAATTTCGAACTGCCGTATCGAATAATGCGGGGTGCCGAGGCATACCGCTGCCAGTCTTCCGTCGGCGCGGGTGCACAGCTGCTCGAATGCCCGCCGCAGATCGGCGACACCGATATCGACGATCGGCAACCGATCTCCCTCCGGCAGCACCGATTCCAGCGTGGGGGCTTCGGGGGTCACCCCGACGACATGGAAGAGCGCGACCGCACCGGAGGAGGCCGAGGCGGCACCGAACGCTTTCAACTGATCCTCGTTCGCCTCCGGTACGCCGACCACGACCGGAATTCGGCTGCCGCAGATCTCACCTACCACGTGGCCGAGCAACGGAAACACGGCGTCGTCGTCGAACGCGGTCGGCGGCAACCCGCGGACATCGATGACGACTTCGGCCCGGCGACCGCTGTCGAGGTGCAGACCCGCCAGCGGTGCGCGTCCGACGATCGCGGCAGCGATATCGACGAAATCCCCGTAACGCTGAGTTCGCGCTCCCAGGACGCTGTTGGCGAACACGATCGCGTTCGATTCCCCCCAGGCCACGTGAGCGCCGAGCCCGGGACGCTCGGAGAGCTGATAGGGCGCGCACGTCCAGGTGGGCGAACAACCCAGCGCAGCGTACAAGTCCATGAGCTCACGGCCGCGGGCCGCCAGTTCGGCGTCACCGTTCCACAGTTCGGGGTGCAGCAGGTCGACAGCGCCGACGTTCAGCGTGGTGGGTACCGAAACCTTCGCACCGCCCTCGACGAGCCGACGAGCGAAATCGATGGACACCGGCCCGATGTAGATACAGCCGTCGACGTGCGCACTGTCTATATCGATCAGCCTCTCGGCACCCATAGCGCGAGCGACGGCCACGAGTACCCGCATCGCGAGGGCGGCACCCGGTCCGTGATCACCGGCAAGGTAGGACCGGTCTCGAGCGTCGAGAACGAGTGCGGGCGAGGCGGTCATGCTCGCAAGGTCCTTTCATTCGGTCCCGTCACACGGGTCGCGTCGGCGGCGCCATCGGACCTGGGCGCTGCGCTCGTCTCGTGGATAACGCCGGGTGCGAGCGCACCGTGCGCGTCGTGGGCCGCAGCAGTCGCCCGCATCTGCTCGGCGACGGCGATCGCGTCCCCTTCCGGACCGGTAGCGTTCGCATCGGGGTTCCGGGTGAACAGGTAGATCGCTCCGACACCCGCCACCACTACGAAACCGATCAGGGCGATCCATCGGTCGTAGAAGGGTCCGTCACCGGACGGCATACACAGCACCACGATCGAGAACACGCCGTAGACCAGCGCCGCGATCGTGATCGGCAGCCCGAGGCGACCCAGGCCGAAGGCGCCCGCGGGCTTCCAACCACGCAGCCGCATCCGCAGGCTCGCGAAGACCACCATCTGGAAAGCGACATAGACGGCGACCACTTGGAAAGCCGCGATGCGGTACACCGCATCGGGTGCGAAATAGACGAAGAAGATCAGCAGCGCCGGAATGATATTCACCGCAATGAGTGCGTTCACCGGCACCTTGTGCTTCTTCGACATGCGGGCGAAGCGGGCGCTTCCCGGGAACATGTTGTCGCGGGCGAACGAGTACACCAAGCGACTCGCCGCGGACTGCTGGCCCATGACGCAGGCCAGGAACGAAGTCAGCGCGATGACCAGGAACACCTTCATCCCGATCACACCCAGGCTCGCCTCGAGGATGGCCGGAATCGGATTGCCGACCGCGCCGGACACGATCGCAGCCAGATCGGGCGCAGCCAGCAGATATCCGAGGAAGGAAAAGAAGGCGGCACCACAGCCGACCACAACCGTCAACTGCATGGCGCGGGGAATCCGGCGGCCCGGATCGGCCACCTCCTCGGCCACCTCACCACACGCCTCGAATCCGTAGCACAGCAACAAGCCGACCAGCGCAGCACCGATGAAGGCACCCGCGTAGCCCTGGCCATGGCCGGCACCCAGTGTGTCGAACAGCACCGAGAACGACTGCTTGCGCTCGAAAACCAACAGGTACAGGCCCACCACGATGACGCCGCCCAACTCGGCGACGAGGCCGATCTTGGCGAAGCGGGCCAGCGTCGTCGTGCCCCTGGTGCTCAGCAAGAAACAGACCGCAACCATCCCGCCCGCGATGAGCACCCGGGCCAGCGGGCTCGCTCCGGTATCGAGCGAATCGGCGTCGGAGAACAACGCCAGGACGAAATCGGGGCTGAACAGCGCCGTCGTCGTGATGGCCACGATGACCGCGAACACGTAGATCCAGGACACGATCCAGGCATATCGCCCACTCCACAGTCGCCTTGCCCATTGATAGAGACCTCCGGCGAGGGGATACTGCGACACGATTTCCCCGAACACCAGGACGACCAGGAACTGGCCCACCCCGACAATGACGATCCAGAAGATCGACGGCGGGCCCGCCGTGGTGAGTCCCAGTCCGAACAGCGAGAAGACACCGACCATCGGGGACAGGTACAGGAACCCGAGCGCGAAGTTCGCCCAGAGACTCATCTTGCGATCGAAATTCTGCTCGTAGCCCAGCGACCGGAGATGCTCTTCTTCGGCGGTAAGAGTACGCGGATGGGCGGATTCATCGGACATGGCAACCTGCCTGATATCTTTGCTTCCCCGGTGGCCGAGGACAATATTCGAAGTGGGACGGTGGAGCGCTCAGCGGGTCGAATTGTGGGCAAGACTCGATAAGTAGGCGTCACGAGTCAGTCGGCCAGATTCATCGAGTTCCGCCGGTCGGAGCGGTGCGCGGTGACGAGATCGTGTCCGTGGCCGGTCAGCTGGTCGTGCCGAGCGCTTCCGATTCGGCCCCCACCTCCGGTGACGGCGACTCTTCATTCTGCTGCTCCTCGGTTCACGAATGTTCGGCAACAACGATCTGCAGCCCGACGGTGCCTCCCAGGTCATCCGGCCGGCTGAAGTTGCGGAACTGCCGCGCATACCCCTCATCTGCACGCGCGAGCACTGCGCCGACAACGAGGACGCCTCGCGGAACTGTGACATCGCAGGACTACCTGGCTGCCTGACCGGCGGGCGGTACTCGTCTGCGACGGATTCGGCCGCGCTCGGCCGCTCAGCGAGCAAATCCGTGAAGTGCGACATTATCGATCCGATCTGTCGAACCAGGCGGAGTCCGGCCTGGACTGACGAGCACCAAGACCCGAGTGTGATCGGGCTTACCCTCAGTAGGCTAAGTGAACAGACCTTTAAAGGCAAGGAATGTGGGTTAATTCCTTGCAACTCCTCCGACGGCCTGCGAATCCTGCGTCACAGAAGGTCAGCTCTACTAGCCACCCGTCTCCGGCCACATGTCGCGAAGGACGGGCAGCCGGGTTACCGGTTTCGACGTCGGGGGTGCCCTCGTCGAGCGCGGAGGGCTCCGGCTATGGAGCCGGAGCTCCCGGCATTCGCCAAGGCGGCCACAGTTGGCCATGGCCGGGTGTGCACCGGGTCGCCCTACCTGAGGGGCTGAGGCACTTCGAGACTGCCTCGAGGGAAGCGGAGTGGGCGTTCGGAAATGCAGGAATGCACGATCATGGCTCAGCGGGTCCGCCGAGGCAGTGGGCGCCGTCGCTACGCTCGGTCGGCTGCGGTCAGCCGACGTTGTAGACGCGGCCTGTGTGCACGCCTTCGACCGATTTCACGAAGGCGCGGGCCACTTCTCGGGCCGGCGTGGGTGCGAATCCGGGGAAGAACGCGCCGTACTTGGGCAGGGCTTCTTCGACCACGGTCGGGCTGACGGCGTTGATGCGCACACCTCGGGGCAGTTCGGTCGCTGCCGCGGCGACGAAGGATTCGAGGCCGCCGTTGACGGTCGCGGAGATCGTCCCGGTGGCGATCGGTTCGTGGGCGAGGATGCCGGTGATCAGAGTGAACGACCCGTTGTCGCGGATGTGGGGCAATCCGTGGAGTACGAGGTTGATCTGACCGCCGAGTTTGTCGGCGAATCCGTTGCCGAAGTCGGCGGGGGTGGCGTCGGGCAGGGCGACGAACGGGGCGCCGCCGGCGGTGCAGACGACGGCGTCGACGGGGCCGATCGTCTGGTAGAGGGCCTCGATGGATGCCGGATCGCGGATGTCGACGGGGTTGAGGCCGCGACGGGATGCGCGCACGACGTCGTGGCTGTCGCTGAGGTGATCGGCGACCGCGCGGCCGATCGTGCCCGTCGCTCCCACCAACAAAATCTTCATGTACTGCTCCTCCTGTGTATGCCACCGGCGGCCGGACGCTCGCCCGGATGTACCGGGGACTGGTCAATTGATTCCCGACATGCGGCGGATGTGGGTCGCCGCGACAGACAGCGCCGCCAGGTTATGGGTTTCGGTGGCGCGCAGTTCGGCGAGGGTGCGCCGGGAGCGTTCGAGCAGTGGGCGGTTGCGCTGCTCCCAGGCACCGATGTTCCCGGCCGGACCCGGACGGTGATCCGGTACCGTCCGTGCGACGTCGACGGTGAGTGTGCGCAGGGAACGATAGAGGTCTTCGCGTAGCGCGAGCCGCGCCAATGCATGCCATCGGTCGCCGCGGGGCAGCGAGGACACGGCCAGCAACAGGACGTCGATGCCGAGGTGGTCCGAGAGTGCGTAGTAGGTCGCGGCCAGCTCTTCCGGCCGGCCGGTTCCGTCCAAGTGGGCGGCCTCGATGATGTCGAGGAGGCTGTATGTGTACAGCGCTTCACTCAGCGCTCGCGCGATGGGGTCGGGCACACCGGCGTCGCGGTAGCAGCGGCGCGCGGCCGCCACGGTGTCGGCCTCCTGGCCGCGCAGCATGGCCCCGACCTTGCCTTCGAGGAGGGCGACGTCCTCGGCGAACCGTGCGATCTCGGCCTCGATATCGAGCGGCTGGGGCCGGTTTCCGAGGAACCAGCGAGCGGAGCGGTCCAGCAGGCGCCGGGTCTCGGCGATCAGCGAGTTCGTCAGCGGCGACGGCAGGCCGGCGTCGCGGATGGCCCGGATGCGGGACTCGATATCGAAGATCTCGGCGGCGATGGTGCAGGCCCGCACGGCATCGGCGGTGTCCGCAGCGGTTTCGTCCATCAGGCGGGCCGTGAAGGTCGGTCCGCCGATCGCGACGATCCGGTTGACCACAACGGTGACCAGGATTTCCCGGCGCAGTGGATGCCGGTGGATGTCCTCGCCGAGGAGTTCGGTGAGCCGGTGCGGGAAGTACTCCTGCAGCAGGGTCGAGAAGTAGGGCTGGTCGAACAGGTCGCTGCCGGCGAGGTCGGCCTTCAGGTCGAGCTTGACGTGGGCGAGCAGGGTGGCGAGCTGGGGTGCGGTGAGTCCCTCGCCGCGGGCGGCGAGTTCGGCGAATTCGTCCGGCTCGGGCAGGTTTTCGAGTTTGCGGCGCAGGCCCCGGCGAGCTTCGAGGTGCTCGACCATCCGAGCGTGCACCTCGACCATCCGGGCAGCCTCGTCACGGGACTCGCCGAGGACGTTGTTGTGGTCGCGGTTGTTGGTGAGCACCAGTGCTGCCACCTCGTCGGTCATCGATGCGAGCAGGTCGCCACGGTGGCCGGGAATCCGTCCGCTGCTCGCCGTCGCGTCCAGGAGGATCTTGATGTTCACCTCGTGGTCGGAGCAGTCGACACCGGCGGCGTTGTCGATGGCGTCGCTGTTGATCCGGCCGCCGCGACGGGCGAATTCGATCCGTCCGCGCGGGGATACGCCGAGGTTGCCCCCTTCGACGATGACCTTGGCGCGAACGTCGGCGGCGTCGACGCGCACCGAGTCGTTGACCTTGTCGCCGACCTCGGAGTGCGGTTCGGCGCTTCCCTTGATGTAGGTGCCGACGCCGCCGTTCCACAGCAGGTCGACCGGCGCGCTGAGCACGGCGCTGATCACCTGGTCCGGGGTGAGCTCCGTGACGCCGTCGGCGATACCGAGTGCCGCGCGCAGCTGTGCGGTGACCGGCACGGCCTTGGCTTCGCGTGCCCACACGCCGCCGCTGGCGCTGATCACCGTGCGGTCGTAGTCGTCCCAGCTGGATCCGGGCAGCTGGAACAAGCGGAGGCGTTCCTGGAACGAGGTGTCCGGGTCGGGATCCGGGTCGAGGAAGATGTGCCGGTGATCGAAGGCGGCGACGAGCCGGATGTGGGTGCTGAGCAGCATGCCGTTGCCGAAGACGTCGCCGCTCATATCGCCGATGCCGACGACGGTGAAATCGTCGGTGGTGACGTCGATTCCCAGCTCACCCAGGTGGTGGGTGGCGCTGACCCAGGCGCCCCGGGCGGTGATGCCCATGGCCTTGTGGTCGTAGCCGGCCGATCCGCCGGAGGCGAAGGCGTCGCCGAGCCAGAATCCGCGCCGGGTCGCGATCTCGTTGGCGGTATCGGAGAACCGCGCGGTGCCCTTGTCGGCGGCCACTACGAGGTAGGGGTCGGGGTCGTCGTGGCAGACGACCGATGCGGGCGCGACGATCGTGTCGCCGTCGCGGTTGTCGGTGAGGTCGAGCAGGCCGCCGATGAATTCCCGGTAGCTGTGCAACCCGTGCTCGAGGGAGGTGTGTGGGGAGCGGGTCGCCCGATCTGCCGCTGTGCCCGGCGATTTCGCGATGAACGCGCCCTTCGCGCCGGCGGGGACGATGACGGCGTTCTTCACCGCCTGCGCCTTCACCAGCCCCAGAACTTCGGTGCGGTAGTCGTCCACGCGGTCCGACCAGCGGATACCGCCACGCGCCACCGGGCCGAACCGCAGATGCAGCCCCTCGGTCGCCGGCGAGTAGACGAAGGTTTCGAACGCGGGGCGCGGGTGCGGCAGCTCGCCGACCAGCTCACCGCGGATCTTGAACGCGAGGTACGGGCACTGCGTGCTGAGCACGCCCTCGCGGTAGGCGTTGGTGCGCACGCCGGCATCGATGACGCTGCGGTAGCCGCGCAGGATGCGGTCGGCGTCGAGATTGATCACCTGCCGGACGCACTCGTCGAGCCGCTGACGGGCCGCGACGATCCGCTCGACGCGTGCGGGGTCTGCCGCGTCGATGCCCGGGTCGGCAAAGCGCGCGTCGAGCAGCTCGACCAGCCGATGGGCCGCCTCCGGGTTGTCCAGCAGGACGTCACGAATCCTGGCCTGGCCGTAGGGCAGCCGCGACTGCCGCAGATAGCGGCCCAGACAGCGCAGCACCGCGACCTGACGCCAGCTCAGGCCCGCGGCGAGGATCAGCGCGTTGAGCCGGTCGGCCTCGGCGAGCCCGAGCCACATGGCCTCGAACACCAACCGCACCGGGCCGGTGACGTCACCACTGTGAACGGCCGCGGCCGCGAGTTCGCCCGCCTGCAGCGTCAGCCGGTACACATACACCGTGGAGGCCTCGGCCAGCACGGTGGTGTGCTCGTCGAGAGCCTCGAGGTCGAGGCTCTCGAGCAGTGGCAGGATTCGGCGTAGCGGCACGGGCCGACGTGCGTACAGCGTGAACCACAACCGCCCGTCGGCGATGTCGGGTGCGTCCACGCTGATCTCGATAGCGTCCGGAGACAGGTTCTCGATCGCGTCGGTGTCGAACATCGCACGGCTGCTGCGGATGTCGGCAGCTCCGTGCGCCACGACCGGCTCGGCCGCTACGTCGAACGAACTCATGGGTCCTCCACCCGGATATCGCGTAAGGCGTGGTCGCGCTCAGCGCAGACTCTGATCGGCGAGGTCGAGCGCGGCGTCGAGGATCGCCAGGCCCTCCCGCGCCTGTTCATCGGTGACCGTGCAGGGCGGCACCACGTGGATGCGGTTGAAGTTCGCGAACGGCAGCAGCCCGCGTGCCTTGCAGTCGGCGAGCACGGCATTCATCGCCGGGCTCGATCCGCCGTAGGGTGCCAGCGGCTCCCGGGTGGCCCGGTCGGCGACCAGCTCGATCGCCCAGAACACGCCGGTGCCGCGCACGTCACCGATGCTGGGGTGCCGGTCGGCCAGCTCCCGCAGTCCGGGGCCGAGGATCTGCTCGCCCACCCGGGCCGCGTTCTCCACCACGCACTCCTCGGTCATCGCGTTGATGGCCGCGACGGCGGCGGCCGTGGCCAGCGGGTGACCGGAGTAGGTCAACCCACCGGGATAGGACCGGTCGGCGAAGGTGGCGGCGATGGCCGGGCTGATCGCAACACCGCCCAGGGGCACGTAGCCGGAGTTCACGCCCTTGGCGAAGGTGAGCAGATCCGGGACGACGTCGACATGGTCGATCGCGAACCATTTCCCGGAGCGGCCGAAGCCGGCCATCACCTCGTCCGCGATGAAGACGATGCCGTACCGGTCGCACAGTTCCCGCACACCGGCCAGGTAGCCGGGCGGCGGGATCATGATGCCCGCGGTGCCCGGAATCGATTCGAGCACGATCGCGGCGATGGTGGACGGCCCCTCGAGCCGGATCACCTCGTCCAGATGCGCGAGCGCCCGTTCGGTTTCCTCGACCTCGGTGGTCGCGTGGAAATGCGACCGGTACAGGAACGGGCCGAAGAAATGGACGACGCCGCTGTTGGCGTAGTCGTTGGGCCAGCGTCGCGGATCACCGGTCAGGTTGACCGCGGTATCGGTGCCGCCGTGGTACGAGCGGTACCGCGACAGCACTTTGTACCGGCCGGTGTGCAGCCGAGCCATCCGGACCGCGTGTTCATTGGCGTCTGCGCCGCCATTGGTGAAGAAGATCTTGTTCAGCTCGCCCGGGGTGCGGTCGGCGATCAGTCGCGCCGCTTCCGAGCGGGCGCTGTTGGCATGCTGCGGTGCGATCGTGCACAGCTTCGCGGCCTGTTGCTGGATCGCCTCGACCACACGCGGATGCTGATGCCCGATATTGGTGTTCACCAGCTGCGACGAGAAATCGAGCAGCCGATTGCCATCGCCGTCCCACACATAGCAGCCTTCGGCGGCGGTGATGGCCATCGGGTTGATCTGTGCCTGGGCCGACCACGAGTGGAAAACATGGGCACGATCGAGGCTGTAGGCCCGGTCGGCCTCGGCGCGCAATGATTCCGGCGTCGTTTCGGCGGGCAGGTGACCGGTGTCTGTGGTGAGTGCCATGATCAGTCCTCTCGATCAGACGTTCTGCGGGAAGCCGAGTTCGATGCCACCGTGGCTGGGGTCGAGCCAGCGACTGGTGACGGCCTTGGCGCGGGTGAAGAAGTGCACGCCCTCGGTGCCGTGGGCGTGGGTGTCGCCGAACAGCGAGTTCTTCCAGCCGCCGAAGCTGTAGTAGGCCATGGGAACCGGGATCGGGACGTTGATACCGACCATGCCGACCTCGACCTCGTTCTGGAACCGCCGCGCCGCGCCGCCGTCGTTGGTGAAGATGGCGGTGCCGTTGCCGAACGGGTTGGCGTTGACCAGTTCCAGCGCCTCGTCGTAGGACTCGACGCGCACGACCGACAACACGGGCCCGAAGATCTCGTCGGTGTAGACCGACATGTCCGGGGTGACCTCGTCGATGAGGGTGGGCCCGAGCCAGAACCCTGCTGCGCCGCCGTCCGCCTCGACGGTGCGGCCGTCGACGACGATCTTCGCGCCCGCGGCCTCTCCCGCATCGATATAGGAGGCAACCTTGTCGCGGTGCGCCTCGGTCACCAAGGGGCCCATGTCGACCGCGCCGGTACCGTCGCCGGTCTTCAGGGTGCGGGTGCGCTCGGCGATCTTCGCGACCAGATCGTCGGCGATGGGCCCGACTGCCACACACGCCGAGATCGCCATGCAGCGTTCACCGGCGGAGCCGAAGCCCGCGTTCACCATCGCATCGGCGGCCAGGTCCAGATCGGCGTCGGGGAGCACCACCGCATGGTTCTTGGCTCCGCCCAGGGCCTGCACCCGCTTGCCGGCTGCCGTGCCGGTGGCGTACACGTACTGCGCGATCGGGGTCGAACCGACGAAGCTGACCGACTTGATCTTCGGATTGGTGAGCAGTTCGTCGACCGCGGTCTTGTCGCCCTGCAGCACATTGAACACACCGGCCGGCAGCCCCGCCTCCGCCCACAGCGCGGCCAGCCACAGCGACGCCGACGGGTCCTTCTCACTCGGCTTGAGCACCACGGTGTTACCGGCGGCGATCGCGAGGGGGAAGAACCACATCGGCACCATCGCCGGGAAGTTGAACGGGCTGATGATCGCGACCGGGCCGAGGGGCTGGCGAACCGAATACACGTCGACCTTGGTCGAGGCGTTCTCGGTGAACCCGCCCTTGAGCAGATGCGGGATGCCGCAGGCAAATTCCACGACCTCCTGGCCGCGGCTGACCTCGCCCAGGGCATCCGAGCGCACCTTGCCGTGTTCGCGGGTGATGATCTCGGCCAGCTCCGGCTTGCGCTCGTCGAGCAGCTCACGGAACTTGAACAGCACCTGGGTGCGCTTGGCCAGCGAGGTGTCGCGCCATTCGGGATAGGCTGCCGCGGCCGCATCGATCACCTGCCGGGCATCGGCGACGTCGGCCAGAGCCACCCGGGCTGTGATCTCCCCGGTCGCCGGATTGGTCACCGGTGCGGTCTGCCCGGAACCGCCGGCAAAGATCTCGCCGTCGCGCCAGTGCTGGACTGTGTCGGTCATGGATAGCCCTTCCTCGATCGTGGTGCCACGCAGGCTGCGCGTGTCCCGTCGGCATTCAGCCTCCCCCCGCCGACACCACCCGGAGGCGAGCAATCTGTATTGGCAGACCGATTCCGCGATACACTTTGTAACGTGACGCTGACCGTGGCCGAGATCGTCGCGCTGCCGGTGATCCAGCGCGGCGAACCCGCGATCCTCAGCGCCCGCGGATTCGACACCAGAGTCCGGTGGGTGCACGTCAGCGATGTCGCCGACCTGTCCGGCCTGCTTCAAGGGGGCGAGCTGGTCCTCACCACCGGCTCGGCGCTGCGCACCGATCCGCACCGGTACCTCTCCGCGATCGCGGCGGCGCATGCGGTGGGCGTGATCGTCGAACTGGGACCGGCCGGCCCGCTGCCGACCGTCGTCGGCGATATCGCTGATGAGCTCGGCCTGGCGATGGTGGCGCTGCCTCGAGTGATCCGGTTCGTCGAGGTCACCGAGCAGGTCCACCGCGCGATCGTCAACGATCAATACGAGGAGGTCGCCTTCGCCCGCCGGGTGCACGAGGTTTTCACCGACCTCGGGATGCGCCGCGGGTCACCCGCCGACATCGTCGACGCGACCGCCCAGCTGCTCGACGCACCGATCGTCCTCGAAGACCTGTCCCACCAGGCGGTCGCCGTGGCCGCGGCCGGACATCTCACCGCGGAACTGCTGCACGACTGGGGCCGCCGCTCGCGCTTGCACGCCGCCGACGCCGATCGGCCCGAAACGCGGGAATGGGTCGACACCCCGGTCGGTCGCGGCGGCGAGTCGTGGGGACGGCTGATCGCCTTGCGCGCGGCCGCCTCACCCCGGACCACCATGGTGCTCGAACGCGCCGCGCAGGCGCTGGCGATGCACCGCATGGCCGAACGCGGCCGCTTCGACATCGAACACCAGGCCCAGGCCGGACTGCTCGACGACGTCCTGCGCGAACGCATCCGCACCGAAGAGGACGCCACGGCGCGCGCCTTCGCGCTCGGATTGCGCGCGGCACCGGAGTACCTGCCGGCGGCCGTGCGGGTCGGCGGCTGGCCGCAAGACGGCGACCCGGTCACCGCCCACCGGCACAACACGCGCCTGCTCGACACGATCGTGCGGGCGGTGCGCGCATCCGGGCACACCGGCCTGTTCTCGCTGCGCAGCCCGGGTGAGGTCGGAATGGTGCTGTCGTTACGGACCGGCCGCGGCCGGTCCCAGCACCACGTGCTGACCGCACTCGGTGACTCCCTGCGCCGCGATACCGAACGCGCCACCGGCGCCGGTGATCTCGTCCTCGGCGTCGCGGCACCGGCATCCGGCCTGGTCGAGGCCATCCAGCAGATCGCCGACGCAGCTCACGTCGCCGAGGTCGCGCTCGCCATGCCCACCCGCGAGCGCAGCTACTTCCGCGTCGCCGACATCCGGCTACGCGGCCTGGTGACGCTCCTGCGCACCGATCCCCGCGTGCAGCGGTTCGCCGAAACCGAACTGCGGGCGCTGATCCTGCACGACCTCGAGACCGGCGATCGCTACCTCGACGTTCTGCGCGGCTATCTGGAGTCGGCAGGTAACAAGTCCGCCCTCGCGCACCGGCTGCATATGAGCAGGCCCGCCCTGTACACCAAGCTCGACCGCATCGAAACGCTGCTCGGCGTCGACCTCACCGATGGCGAGTCGATGACGTCCTTGCACGTAGCGCTGATGATCCTCGACGCCCAACCGGCACCGGCCCCGGCGGGATCCTGATCCCGCCAACCCCCATCGCACCGCGACCGAGGACGCGCTTGCCGGAGGGCAACTCGCCGGCTCGGTTGACATGACCACGCTGCCACCCGCATAGTAATCGCCAGCACTGTCTGATTGTCAGACATCCGATGTTTACCAGGTCGTGGGGAATCGCTGCCGACCTGACTCGGATTCGTTTGCCACGGAGCCGCCGCCCGCCTCATGAGACGAGTGCCCTCGCCAACTCCCCTGCACCGAAAGCGGACAAGACCACATGAGCTGGACCATCGCCACACTCACCGATCCATGCCCTTGGCCGGCGCGCGCACCCATCGGCCGAACGCAGGCAGGAGCCGAGCGGACAGGAGTCCAGCGATGACCGCCGCACGCTTCGCCAAGGTACTGGTGGCGAACCGCGGCGAGATCGCCATCCGCGCCTTCCGAGCCGCCTACGAACTCGGCATCGACACGGTCGCGGTATTCCCGCACGAAGACCGCAACTCGGTGCACCGGATGAAGGCCGATGCGGCGTATCAGATCGGCGAGGTCGGCCACCCGGTCCGCTCCTATCTCTCCGTCCACGAGATCGTCTCTGCCGCACGGCATTCCGGCGCCGACGCCGTCTATCCCGGGTACGGGTTCCTGTCGGAGAATCCGGATCTGGCGCGGGCGTGCCGTGCCGACGGCATCACCTTCGTCGGGCCCACGCCGGAGGTACTCGAGCTGACCGGGAACAAGGCGCACGCGGTTGCCGCGGCGCGCGCGGCGGGCCTGCCCGTGCTCGCCTCGTCGGCGCCGTCCGCGGATGTCGAGGAACTGCTCGCGGCGGCGGAGAACATGGACGTGCCGGTATTCGTCAAGGCCGTCGCCGGTGGCGGCGGTCGCGGGATGCGCCGGGTTACCGACCGCGACCGGTTGCGTGCGGCGATCGAGGCCGCGTCGCGGGAGGCCGAATCCGCGTTCGGCGATCCGACAGTGTTCCTCGAGCAGGCCGTGATCGATCCGCGTCATATCGAGGTCCAGATTCTCGCCGACCAGCACGGCGACGTCGTGCACCTGTACGAACGTGATTGTTCGCTGCAGCGCCGGCACCAGAAGGTGATCGAGTTGGCGCCCGCGCCGAACCTGGACGCCGCCGTCCGAGACCGGATCTGCGCCGATGCGGTGGCCTTCGCCCGCCACATCGGCTACTCGTGCGCCGGCACGGTCGAGTTCCTGCTCGACGCTCGCGGCAATCATGTCTTCATCGAGATGAACCCGCGCATCCAGGTCGAACACACCGTCACCGAGGAGATCACCGATATCGATCTGGTGCAGGCGCAACTACGGATCGCCGCCGGGGAATCGCTGGCCGATCTCGGGGTGAGTCAGGACCGGATCACGGTGCGGGGCGCGGCATTGCAGTGCCGCATCACCACCGAGGACCCGGCCAACGGGTGGCGGCCCGACACCGGCCGCATCACCGCCTACCGGGCGCCCGGCGGCGCGGGCATTCGGCTCGACGGCGGCGCGAACCTCGGCGGCGAGATCAGCGCGCACTTCGATTCCATGCTGGTGAAGCTGACCTGCCGCGGGCGTGACTTCCCCACCGCGCTGGCACGGGCGCGGCGCGCGGTCGCCGAGTTCCGCATTCGCGGCGTCGCCACGAACATCCCGTTCCTGCAGGCACTGCTGGACGACCCCGACTTCCGCGCCGGACCGGCCACGACATCGTTCATCGAACAGCACCCACAGCTGCTCACCTCCCGCGGTTCGGCCGACCGCGCATCGAAGATCCTGCACTATCTTGCCGACGTCACGGTCAACAAGCCGCACGGTGAGCGCCCGACACCGATCTACCCGCACGCCAAACTGCCCGAGATCGACCTCACCACCGCGCCGCCCCCGGGATCCCGGCAGAAACTGCTCGCCCTGGGACCCGAGGGCTTCGCCCGGGCCCTGCGCGACCAGGAGGCGCTCGCGGTCACCGATACCACCTTCCGCGACGCACACCAGTCGCTGCTGGCCACCCGCGTGCGCACCGCCAGCCTGCTCGACGTCGCGGGGCATGTCGCGCGGATGACTCCGGAACTCCTGTCGATCGAGTGCTGGGGTGGCGCGACTTACGATGTGGCGCTGCGGTTTCTGCACGAAGACCCGTGGGAGCGGCTGGCCGCGCTGCGCGAGGCGGTGCCCAACATCTGTTTGCAGATGCTGCTGCGCGGGCGCAATACCGTCGGATACACGCCGTATCCGGAAAAGGTCACGCGCGCATTCGTTTCCGAGGCGACCGCGACCGGTGTCGACATCTTCCGCATCTTCGACGCGCTGAACAACGTCGACCAGATGCGACCGGCGATCGACGCGGTGCGCGAAACCGGCACGGGCATAGCGGAAGTGGCGATGAGCTACACCGGTGACCTGGCCGACCCGAGCGAGAACCTCTATACACTCGACTACTACTTGAAGCTGGCCGAGCAGATCGTGGACGCCGGGGCGCACGTCATCGCTGTCAAGGACATGGCCGGGCTGCTGCGCCCACCCGCCGCCCACACCCTGGTGACCGCGCTGCGGGAGAACTTCGACCTGCCGGTGCACGTGCACACCCACGACACCCCGGGTGGCCAGCTGGCGACGTACCTGGCGGCCTGGCACGCCGGGGCCGACGCGGTCGACGGGGCGTCGGCGCCGATGGCGGGCACCACGTCTCAGCCCGCGTTGTCGGCAATCGTTGCGGCGGCGGCGAATTCGCCGTTCGACACCGGACTCGACCTGCAGAACGTGTGCGATCTGGAGCCGTACTGGGAGGCGCTGCGAAAGGTGTACGCGCCGTTCGAATCCGGGCTGCCGGGGCCGACCGGGCGGGTCTACCACCACGAGATTCCGGGCGGGCAGCTGTCCAATCTGCGGCAGCAGGCCATCGCGCTGGGTCTGGGCGACCGGTTCGAAGAGGTGGAAGCCAAATACGCTGCGGCGGACCGGTTGCTGGGACGGCTGGTGAAGGTGACGCCGTCGTCCAAGGTGGTCGGGGACCTAGCGCTGTCACTGGTGGGTTCGGGTGTGACAGTCGACGAGTTCGCGAGCGACCCGGGCCGCTTCGACATCCCCGATTCCGTAATCGGTTTCCTGCGTGGCGAACTCGGCACACCGGCCGGCGGCTGGCCGGAGCCCTTCCGCACCAAGGCACTCGAAGAGCGCACCGAAGTCCGGCGCGCCACCCGAGAACACAGCCTGGACCGCGCGGACGAAGCCGCGCTCGACGGTGATTCGACCGGCCGCCGCGCCACGCTGAACCGGCTGCTGTTCCCCGGTCCCACCGCCGAATTCCTGACCCATCGCGAAAAGTATGGCGACACCGCACTGTTGTCGACCAACCAGTTCTTCTACGGCCTGCGCCACGGCGAGGAACACCAGGTCCGGCTCGAACCCGGCGTCGTCCTCATGATCGGTCTCGAAGCGATCTCCGAACCCGACGAGCACGGGATGCGCACTGTGATGTGCATTCTCAACGGACAACTGCGCCCCATCGCCGTCCGCGACCGGTCCATCGCGGCCGAGGTACCGGCGGCGGAGAAGGCCGACCAGAACAATCCCGGTCACATCGCGGCCCCCTTCGCCGGTGTCGTCAGCCTCATCGCCGACGTCGGCGATGTGGTCAGCGTGGGTGACACCATCGCGACCATCGAAGCGATGAAGATGGAAGCCGCCATCACCGCGCCCCGCACGGATCATATCCACCGCGTCGCCATCGGCGCGGTGCAACAGGTCGAAGGCGGTGACCTACTCGTCGAAATCAGCACCGACCATGGCCGGACCAGCGAACTTTCTGTCTGACCCCGGCGATCAGGACCACATCCCATGCACCTGTCCGGCTACTGTCCTCCGGCCGACCACACCGTCATCCATCACCGAGCCGACCCGGCAGCGGCACCCGCCCGCCGCTGCCGACGGGTCGCGGACCTGCCCGCCGTCGGCGACCGGATCGATTGCCCCGACTGTTTTCGCAGTGAGGGCATCGGGCACGACCTGGCCTGTGAATCCTGTACGGCACGCCTGCTCATCGCCGAGGCGTTCGTCTCGATCGACATCGCATCGATCCACGGCCGGTGGCTCTCGCGCGCCATCCGATTCCTGCGAAAAGTGTTGTCGCATCTGCACGGTTCTCAGCCGTGCACACAAATCTGGCACGTTCCCTGACCGCACTGCCGACGACGGCCGGACTCCCTACCCCGCCTCGCTCAGCGTCCGTGCCAGAAACTGCGCACTCTCGAGAGTGTGCGCCGCGAAGGCATCCCGAATGAGATCTCGCTGTCCGGATTCGACCGCGTCGACCAGCGCCTTGTGCATGGCCAAAGCCCGCTCACCGTCCTGCCGGGTCGCCTGATCGTGCGCCAGGACCACCGTCATATGCGCCTCGGTCGCCGGCCACAGCGCCATGAGGAACGAGTTCTCCGATGCCTCCCACATGCCCCGGTGAAAAGTGATATGGGTTTCGTGCAGAACCAGCGGGTCGGTGGAGCGTGCCTGGCGCTGGTAGGCGTTCCAGACATCTCTCAATCGTGCCATCCGCCGCCCGCTGCGGTCGGCGAGAATCGCTTCAGCGGCTTGCAGGTCGAGGGCGACCCGGACGGCGGCGATGTCCAGGATCTTTTGCGGATCCAGATCGGTCACCCGCAGGCCCCGATACGGCTCCTGAACGAGCAGCCCGTGCCGCGACATCTTGGTCAACGCCTCGCGCACCGTAGGTCGGCTGACGCCCAGGGAGCTGCACAGATACGCCTCCGTGAGCTTCTCTCCAGGTTTGATCCGGCCCAATACGATTGCTCGCCGAACCTCGGCGATCACCGCATCCACTCGCGTCGATGTCGGTATCGGCGCCAAACCGCGCCGCGGGGATACGTTGGCCTCGTCAACCACCAGAACTCCATCCAGCTTGCATCGCTGGGGGCCGACCCGCGCCGAGACAGCCCGATTGCCTGACAATCTTACGTGCAACGGGTCTCGATCGGTGCAGACGCTTCTGCTGTGCCGATGCCGCTCTGCAGCGGCGCAGCAGCGTCGAGCGCTCAGTCCTGGTTCATCCAAGTGTCGCTGGGCGTGTAACCGTGCGGAAACGGATCGGAGGGATCCAGGACGAGCTGATTGAACGAGGTGATCCACGACCGGCCGGAGACGCTGGGCACCACTGCCGGATAGTCGCCGACCGCAGTGGTCTCCTCCACCCGGGAATCGAATTCCGATCCGATCAGCGACTCGTGCCGGAACAGCTGCCCCACCTCGATCTCGCCGCGGGCGTGCAGCAGCGCCAGCCGCGCGGAGGTGCCGGTGCCACAGGGCGATCGGTCCACGCGCCCGGGCGAAACGATCACCGCGTTCTTCGACCGCAGGAATTCCGTGCCGTCCTCGTCGCGCTCGCGGAAGACAGGACCGGTGAACGCGGTCTGCGTAATCCCCGGAATGTCGGGATTCACCGGATGCCGGACCGGCAGTTGCTCGGCCGCGGCGACCTTGATGCGCTGACCGGCCTCACACAGCGCGCGGGCCTCCGACGGCACCAGGTCGAAGCCGACCTTGGCGGCCTCGACCAGGACATAGGTCATGCCCCCGTAGGCGACATCGACGACGAGCGAGCCGATACCGGGTACGTCGATGCTCTGCTGCTGGTGGTAGACGAAAGCGGGCTGGTTGAACAGCTTGGCACGCAACACCTTTCCGTCCCGGCATTCGCACTCGACGCGAATCAGGCCCGCGGGAGATTCGAGTACCAGCTCGGTGACCGGTTCGGTCATGGGCAGCATGCCGGTCTCGAGCAGAACCGTCGCGACACACATCGTGTTGGACCCGGACATGGCCGGATATTCGGTCGACTCGAGGATCACATAACCCAGCTGGGCGGCCGGGTTGCCGGAGGGCAGCACGATGTTGGCGTTGTGCCATACCGCACCGCGCGGCTCGAACAACAGCAGCTCACGCAGCTGGTCGAGGTGGGTCTCCAGATACACGCGCTTGTCGAACATGGTCTCACCGGGAACGTTGCCGACGCCCCCCACCACAACCTTGCCCGATTCCCCCTCGGCGTGACAGTCGACAACATTGAGCATCCGACTGAACTTCACAGGTCCTCCATCCGGATTGGCGGCGCGATGGCCGATGAGGGCCGCCGAACACCGTCAGCGAACCAGAAATCACCCTTAAAGGTAAGTTAGAATAGCCTTTATGTAAACTGACGATCCAGGACCAGCGTCGGCCACGGGGCGAGATTGTCGGGCTCCCGCGATCGGCAAGTCTTGTTTACCATTTGCATACAGGCGCGACAGGAGGCAGTGTGGTTGCGATGGCGGAGTTTCATCCGGTCCGAACACGAAGTGTCACAACGGACGTCATCAACCAGATCGCCGACCGGATCCGCGCCGGGGAACTCAAGGTCGGCGACGTCTTGCCGGGTGAGCGAACCCTGGCCACCCAGATGGACGTCTCCCGCCCCACCGTGAGTGTCGCGATGACACGGTTGGCCGATGCCGGGATCATCACCCGCCGGCCCGGACGCAACGGCAACTCCGAGATCGTCTCGATCTGGATCCCCGATGGGCTGATCGACAGCCCTCAGCTCGACGGGGGCGAACTGAAACCCGACGATACCTTCCGCATCCTCGAAGCACGCAAGACGCTCGAGCCTCGCATCGCCCAGCTCGCCGCGTTCCGCGCCACCGAGCAAGACTTCACCGAGCTCCAGGAGTCGATCGACCTACTCGCCGCCAACAGCGACAACATCACCCGCGCCGCTCAGGCGGAGTCTCTGTTCCATCGGATCATGTGGCGGGCGGCGCGCAACGCGTCGCTGCAGGCGATGATGCTCGGCCTGGAAAAAGAGCTCACCCCGATCCACGACATGATGCTGCGGACGCCCGAGGACTACACGGCCGGCATCGAGCTGCACACAGCCACACTGGCCGCGCTCCGCCGGGGCGATCCGGCCGAGATCGAGCAAGAGATGTATCGCCACCTGGGCCATTTCGAGTCGATCGTGGCCGATGTGCTGCGGCAAGCCCCGCGCCGCCAGAAGCCGGACTTCGTCGTCGCCGACGCCTGATCCGCCTCGGTGGCGGCATGCCCGGCGTGCCGTCACTCGACGCCGATGAACCCTGCGGACGACCGTGCCCCGGAGCGCCCGGTGACCGTGTCGTTTCCCGCCGCTGGAGTGTCCACCGCACGTAGCCCTGCCTGCATCCCTCCACCGCGGTTGCGGACACGGTAATTGCCATTAATGGCTATTTGATTTAGCCTTATGGCACCTCTCGCACCGAAGGAGTTCCGATGAGCAGGAGTGTGTCCACAACCGAAGCCGACCGTGTCGACGTCCTCATCATCGGCGCGGGCCCCTCGGGCGCTGTGGTCGCTCAGCACATGGCTCAGCACGGGTTCTCGGTCACCTGCCTCGAGCAGAGCCGATGGTTCAATCCCACCGAGTTTCCCGGTGACAAGCCGGAGTGGGAGCTGTTGTCGCAGCAGAAGTGGCATCACGAACCCAACATCCGTGCGCTGGCCACCGATTATCCGACCAACGTCTCGGAATCGGATGTCCATCCGGTGATGCTCGGCGGCGTCGGTGGCAGCACCCTGCTCTACGGCGGGCATTGGATGCGGTTGCTGCCGTCGGACTTCCGGACCTACACCCTCGACGGTGTCGCCGAGGACTGGCCGATCTCCTACGGGGAACTCGCACCGTACTACGACCGCATCGATCGGGCAGTCGGTGTCGCCGGGGTCGAGGGCGATCCGATGTATCCGCCGATGGAGGTGCCGATGCCGCCGCATCCCATCGGCGCGGTCGGCCGTATCGCGGCCCGCGGGATGAACAAACTCGGCTGGCACTGGTGGCCGGCGCCCAACGCCATCGCCTCCCAGCGGATCGGCGAACGCGCACGGTGTGTCCGATGGGGCACCTGTGAGACCGGATGCCCGGAGGGCGCCAAGGCCTCGTTCGACATCACGCACTGGCCGACCGCCATCAAACACGGCGCGAAGCTGGTCACCGGCGCCCGGGTCCACAAGATCCTCGTGGACGACCGTGGCCGAGCCGACGGCGCGCTGTACTTCGACGCCGACGGCACCGAGCATCGCCAGCGTGCGCGCTTCGTGGTGCTGGCCGCCAATGGCATCGGCACGCCCCGGCTACTGCATCTGTCGGCGCACCCGGGCGCACCGGACGGGCTGGCCAACTCCTCCGGATTGGTGGGCAAACGGCTGATGCTGCACCCCAACGCCGAGGTCACCGGCGTCTACGACGAACCGCTGGAAAGCTGGCTCGGCCCGGCCGGGCAGTCGATCCATTCACTGGAGTTCTACGAGACCGACCTGTCGCGTGGATTCGCGGGTGGGGCGAAATGGCAGGTCATGCCCACGGGCGGTCCGCTGCGGGCGCTGTCGCTGTACGACCGCGACGATTTCGACACCCAGTGGGGACCGGCCGTGCACCGGCGCATCGACGAGACCTTGGGACGCAGCCTGCAATGGGGGATCAACTCCCAGGACATGCCCGAGGAATCCAACACTGTCGATCTGGACCCGGAACTCACCGACAGCAACGGCATCCCGGCACCACGCATCCGGTACCGATTGTCGGACAACACCCGCAAGCTGCTCGCGTTCAACATCGAGCGCGCCACCGAGGCGCACCGCGCCGCCGGTGCCGTGGCCACCATGGCGACCGATCTGTGGCCGGACCAGCCAGGGCATCTACTGGGCACCGCCGCGATGGGTGACGATCCGGCGCGCTCGGTGGTCGACCGCTGGAACATCACCCACGACGTGCCCAACCTGGCGATCGTCGACGGCAGCGTCATGACCACCTCCGGCGCGGTCAACCCGACCGCCACGATCACCGCGCTGGCCCTGCGCGCTGCGGAACATCTCGCCGAAACAGCCAAGAATGTCGAGGTAGCCCAATGATCGCGCTGACAGCACCGCAACTGAAGACCGCGCTGGCCATCGCCGATGTCCTGGTGCCGGAAACCACCGACCGGCCCGCACTGCGGTCGGCCGACCCCGATCACGAGTGGCTCGCGCGAGCACTGCGCGCTCGCGACGACATGGCCACCGAACTCACCGCCCTGCTGGATCGGCTCACCGACAGCAATTCACTCGACGCCGACCTACGCGCTCTCCGCGACGACCACCGCGAGCTGTTCGACACCCTCGCGGGCGTCGTCGCCGGGGCGTACTACATGACGCCGATCGTTCGCGACCTCATCGGCTACCCCGGCCAGGAGCGCAGGCCGGCACCGGTCTCGCTGGCCGCCGACGAACTCTCCGACGAGGTTTTCGACGGCGCGACGGCCTATCACGGCGGCTTTCGACGCCCACCCGATTTCGACCAGACGATAAGGAGCATTCCATGACCGCGGTCACCGAAACCGGCTACGACCAGGCACTGACGGCGATAGCCCGCCGTATCGACGGCGCCAATTTCATCGACGGCACATGGCAGCAAGCCGACACCACCGAACGCATCACCGTGTTCAATCCCTCGACCGGCGGCGAACTCGGCCGGGTACCGGCCTCCACACCGGCCGACGTGGCCGGCGCGGTCGAGGCGGCCCGCCGCGCCCAGCCCGGCTGGGCGGCACTGACACCCGGGCGGCGCAGCAAACTGCTGCTCGACGTGGCGGCAGCCATCGAAGCGCGCCTGCCCGAATTCTCCTACGTCGAGGCGATCGACGCGGGTAAGCCGCTCCAGGTCGTCGTCGACGAGGAACTGCCCGGCGTCGTGGACGCCATGCGGTTCTTCGCCGGTGCGGCACGCACCCTGCCCGCGCCCGCCGGCGGCGACTATCTCGACGGCGTCACCTCGATCATGCGGCGTGAACCGCTCGGCGTGATCGCGGGCATCACCCCGTGGAACTACCCGCTGCTACAGGCCGTCGCCAAAGTCTTCCCCGCACTCGCCACCGGCAACACCTTCGTCCTCAAACCGGCCGAGACCACCCCGTACTCCACCGCCCTGCTCGCCGAAGCGATCGCCGAGCAGTTGCCGCCGGGTGTTTTCAACGTCGTGTTCGGCACCGGGGCCGTGGCCGGGGACGCCTTGACCCGGCATCCGGCGGTGGCCGCGGTGTCGTTCACCGGATCCATCGAGACCGGGCGACGCGTCGGCGCGGCCGCCGCCGACGGGGTGAAGAAGTCGATCATGGAGCTGGGCGGCAACTCGCCGGTCCTCGTCTTCGACGACGCCGATCTCGAGTCCGCGCTCGACGCGATCGCCGCCGGCGGCCTGTACAACACCGGCCAGGAATGCATGGCGGCCAGCCGCGTCATCGCGCACTCCTCGATCGTCGACGCGGTCGTCGAGGGCCTGAAGGTCCGGTGCGAACGCGAGAAGGTCGGCGACATCCTCGACCCGGCCACCACGATCGGCCCGATGAACTCTCTCGCGCAGCGCGATCGCGTGCTGGACAAGATCGCGGGACGCAGCCCCGGCGCACGGATCGTCACGGGCGGCGGGATCGTCGAAGGGCCCGGCTACCTGCTCGCCCCCACGGTCGTCACCGACGTCCGCGACGACGAGGAATTGGTGGTCGAGGAGATCTTCGGCCCGGTGTTCACGGTGCAGTCCTTCGATTCCGAGGACGACGCCCTGGCCAAGGCCAACGGCACGCGGTACGGACTGGCCGCGTCCGTATTCACCACCGATGTCGGGCGCGCGCAACGGGTGCAGAACGCACTGAACTTCGGCACGGTCTGGGTCAACAATCATCTGGTGTTCGCCGCGGATCTGCCGGTCAGCGGATTCGGCGCCTCCGGAGTCGGCACCGAGAACGCCGAACTCGGACTGCTCGAGTTCACCCGGCTCAAGCACGTCATGGTCGACACGCGCTAGCGGCGGAAGGACTACACACATGTGGAAAGAACCACTTCAGTTCGTCAACGGCCGCTTCGCCGACGGCACCGGGACCGGCGAGGTGATCGTGATCGACCCCTCGACCGGAGCCGAACTGGCCAAGGGCCCGGCCGCTGATGCCGCCGACGTCGACGCCGCGGTCGCGGCCGCCGGTGCGGCCTTCCGCGGCTGGAGCCGGGCCACCCCCGGCGAGCGGTCCGGTCTCATGCTCGCCTGGGCTCGAGAGCTCGAACGTATCCGCGACGACCTGGCCGCCGTGGAATCGCGACAGGCCGGTAAGCCGATCCGGTTGACCATGAACTTCGATGTGCCCGGCGTTATCGACAACGTGTCGTTCTTCGCCGGTGCCGCCCGCAATCTCGAGGGTAAGGCGGCCGGTGAATACTCACCCGAGCACACGTCGACGATTCGGCGCGAACCCATCGGAGTGATCGGATCCATCGCCCCCTGGAACTACCCGTTGCAGATGGCGGCGTGGAAGATTCTGCCCGCGGTCGCGGCGGGCAACACCATCGTGCTGAAGCCGGCCGAACTCACGCCGCTGACGTCGCTGATGTTCGCCGAGGCGGCCACCCGCGCCGGTATCCCGGACGGGGTGATCAACGTGGTGACCGGCTCCGGCCGCGGTGCCGGGCAGGCGCTGGTGACCCATCCGGACGTCTCGATGGTCTCGTTCACCGGATCGACGCCGGTGGGGCAGGCTATCGCCGCGACGGTGCCCGGCAAACGCCTGCATCTGGAGCTGGGCGGTAAGGCGCCCTTCGTCGTTTTCGACGATGCCGACCTGGAGGCCGCGGCCCAGGGCGCGGTCGCCGCCGCGCTGATCAACACCGGCCAGGACTGCACCGCGGCCACTCGCGCCTACGTGCAGCGACCCCTGTACGAGAAGTTCCTCGACCGGGTCGCCACGATCATGTCGGCGGTGACCCTCGGCCCGACCGGCGACCACGACACCGACCTGGGACCGTTGATCTCATGGACCCAGCAGCACCGGGTCGCGGCGATGGTCGACCGGGCGCGCGATGACGGTGCCCGAATAGTCTGCGGGGCAACGATTCCCGGTGATGATCTCGACGCGGGCAGCTACTACGCTCCCACGCTGATCGCCGATGCTCGTCAGGACAGCGAGATCGTCCAGCAGGAGGTGTTCGGCCCGGTCCTGGTGGCCCTGCCGTTCGACAGCGACGACGACGGCCTCGCATTGGCCAACGACACCGTCTACGGACTCGCCGCCTCGGCATGGACCAAGGACATATACCGGGCGGGCCGCGCCGCACGCGACATCCAGGCGGGGTGCGTGTGGATCAACGATCACATCCCGATCATCAGCGAGATGCCGCACGGCGGATACAAGGCATCCGGCTACGGCAAGGACATGTCCACCTACTCACTGGACGAGTACACCAACATCAAACACGTGATGACCGACATCACCGCCGAGGCCCACAAGCCTTGGCACCGAATGGTTTTCACCAACACGATGTAGGACACCGCCGCACCGAAGCGCTCCCCGGCGCGAGCAGCTCGGGCCCGCCGGTGAGTCATCCCTCGGGTAGAGCATCGGCGGGCCCTTTTACACAAGACAATCGTGGCCGGCCTGGTCTACCTGCTCGTCGCGCGCCCGGGCGAGGACTCGGAGGCGCCCGAAGGCGACGCCGTGGCATTACGCGCAGGACGTGCCTGAACAACCTTGCACCCCGCGGCCAGACCACACGGCTACCGCAACCCAACTCCGCTGTCCGAAACATGGTCAGCACCAACCACATTGGAGGAAACCATGGCTACCAAGCTCGCCGGCGTGTACTCGGCGGTTGCCACGCCTTTCACAGCCGATGAGAAGCTCGATACCGCTCGTCTGCGCACCCTGGTCGACCACACCCTCTCCGAAGGCGTGCACGGCCTCGTTCCCTGCGGATCCACCGGTGAGTTCTCGACCCTGTCCCGAGCCGAGCGCGAAGAGGTGCTCGAAGTGGTGATCGAGGCGGCCGACAGCCGGGTTCCCGTCGTCCCGCAAACCGGCGCCACCAGCACCGCCGAGGCCATCGCCTTGTCCAAGCACGCCGAACGCCTCGGCGCCCAGGCCATCATGGTCGTGGCACCGTACTACGAGCCGTTCAGCGTCGAGGAGATCAAGAGCTACTACAAGGATGTCGCCGCGTCGGTGTCGATCCCGGTCATGGCCTACAACCTGCCGGCGGCCACCGGCGTCAACCTCACCCCCGCCATCCTGGGCGAACTCATCGACGAAGTACCCAACGTGCAATACGTCAAGGACACCAGCGGCGACTTCACCGCCGCCGCCCAGCTCATTCACGAGTTCGGCGACAAGGTGTCGGTGTTCGTCGGCTGGGACACGCTGTTCTGCGCCGCGCTACTCGAAGGCGCGGCAGGCTCCGTTATCGGCGCCGCCAACGTCGTGCCCAGGCAACTGGTCGAGGTCTACGACGCGGTCACCGCCGGCGATCTCATACTCGCCCGCAAACAGTGGCACAGCATCTTCCCGGTCATGAGCAACTTCGTCAGCGGCGGCTACAACGCCGCGATCAAGGCCGGTATGGAAATCATCGGCCGCCCCGCTGGGCCGCAGCGTTCGCCCGGAGCTCCGCTGCCCACCGCGCAGCATGCCGCGCTCGAAGCGGCGCTGGCACCGTTCGTCTGACAGACTTCCTGCCCGGACGCCACCGCCACGTCTCCGGAACGGTGGCGTCCGGGCAGGCATCCGGCCCAAGGGTAATCAATTCCGATCCAGCCAGGGGCTGCCGCTTCATCGTAACCGTGACGAACGTTGCGGTGATCGCACGGGTTGCCGCCATTGTGCTCGGCGACGTGGATCCGGGTCGACCCGCGAGATGTCGGCGACCGCCGCCGGCTTGGCGCCTTCGACGCCCGGCTCGGTCCTACGGCGATGGGAGTCTCTCGACGCCGTCGCCAGATCCTTCTCGCCGTACCCTGTACGTGTTCTGTCCGCCGAACGCCTGTACGGTCCGGTCGAGTCTGGATCCTGTTGTTTCCCAGATTGTTTGGAACTTTGCAGGGAGGTTGTGGACCGGACTACGGCGTCCTCGGTCTCTGCGCCGCCCGCCTTGTCTGCCGGGCGCGGCATGAGGCCGTTGCCATTCGACTGCACCGGGCTTCCGGCCGGAGAAGGTTCTCCGTCAAGCCCGGGGTGACACTCGATACACAGTCCGTCGCGTAGCTGCCGCCAGTCCTGGCATTGGTCGCACACACCGTTCATGTCCTGCTGGGTGGGTTCCCCCGAAAAAGTGGACGCGGTTAGCTTGCTTCGGGGGCGACGTTGAGGGACTGCTCGTAGTCGATGGGTGAGAGCATCCCGATCGCCGAGTGCCGCCGCTGATGATTGTAGAAATGCATCCAATTATCAACTGCGGCAACGAGTTCGGTCTTCGTAGCGTAGGTGTGCCGGTAGTAGCATTCGTGCTTGAAACTCGACCACAGGCTCTCGGCGCCGGCGTTGTCCCAGCATATGCCGGTGGCGCCGGCAGAGCGGAGCAGGCCGTGCCGGGCGCAGGCGGCAGCGGTGGCCTGCGCGGTGTGATGGCCGGATTCAATCGGTCGAGTTCACCGCCCACCTCACCGCGAAAGCCTGCGAACGTCACGGCCTTCGCCGGTCGATGGGCGCTACCGGCATATGCTGGGACAACAGCCCCTCCGAATCGCTGTGGTCAACCCTGAAACACGAGTTCTACTACCGCCACACCTTCACCCGGAAGCCCGAACTCGTTGCCGCAGCTGACAAGTGGATACACTGGTACAACACTACGAGACGGCACTCCGCGATCGGCGGCATCAGCCCCATACGCTACGAGCAGTCCATCACGACAGTCGCAGCGAACGGTGCGTAACCAACTGTCCACGGTTCGGGGTGAACCTCACACGCCCGAGAGACTGTCCGAGATCTGGCTGTGCCGCACTTCGGTGGTAACCGGCCGCGGTCCACAAAGGAGTATCCAGTGTCGAAGTAGCCAAAATCCGGCACGGCCGTACAAGTGGCCCCCGGACTTTCCTCGAGGAGGTCGACGGGGGCCCGACAATGGGCTGCTGCAACACGTTCCGCGAGCAAGTGGCTGCGCCCCGCTGATGCGTGATCGCCGTGTAGCGCCCCCGGGTATCGTCAGCGTCCATGTGGCCCAAGAGAATTCAGTGGCGCGATCGCAACGGGAACGACCGCCAAGACTACAGCCCGGCCCCATTCGCCATCACCTACACCGGGATGCTGGCACTTGGGCTGCTCGGTTCCTTTGTCGCCTACCTCTTGTTGCATCAGCTCGACCACACAGCCGCGCGTCTGGACGTGATCAAGACCGCGCTTGCCGTTGTCGCAGGATCCGGTGCCGGAGCGGCGCTCTATGTCTCGTATCGCAAGCAACGCACCGACGAGGCCAACAGCCTTCGCGAGCAAGACAGGCTGTTCACCGAGCGCTACACCAAGGCCGTCGAGCAACTCGGTCACTCTGCACCGGCGATCCGCCTCGGCGGCGTCACCGCCCTGGTCCGCATTGCCGACGATTCTGCTCGTGACCGGCCGACCTGCCTCAGTCTACTGTGTACCTACCTCCGTCTCGCCGCCGGCGACGAGGCCGTTGTCCCGGGTGAACGCCACGTTCGCGACACCATAGTCAGAGAGCTGGCGAACCGGTTGCGGCCCGATCACCCCGGATTCTGGCATCACGCAGTGATCGACCTCTCCGGAGCGCGCTTGGACGACCCGGCCGACTTCAGCGGCTGCACAATAGACCGGTGCGTATGCATCGGCACGATGTTCGGAGACGACGTCTCGTTCCGCGAGGCGACATTCGAGGGCAACGCCTCATTCCGCAAGGCAGTGTTCGAGGGCAACGCCTCATTCCGCAACGCGACATTCAAAAGTATGGCCTTGTTCGCCCAAGCAACGTTCGAACGCCGAGCCACCTTCGAAGACGTGGAGTGGACCGGCGAACGCAACGTGCGCACCGCCACCTTCGCTCAAGGCTCCCCATTCCCGGACCAGCTTGCAAGCCCGTAACAGGCATATACCGCGCCGACCCATGGTCCGCTCGCCAACCGAGCGGTCCGCAGCCAGGTGCCGACGGATTGGTCAGCTGCTGTCGATACCGCCTCCTGATCGAAACCACCGCCGCCTTCCGGGGGTTCGGTTCTGGTGCTTTCGGGGGCCTCGTAGCTCGGGAAATTGTTCACAGATGAGGACTCCTTTGGTGACCGCGTGCGTGGAGTGTGTCGTAGACGGTCTGGCGGACCCTTGCCGGAGCCCGGAACCACGAGGTTGATCAGCGCAGGCCGTCGAGGGAGATGCGCAGCAACCGGTGCCACATGTGCGGGCGAGCGCGAATGCAGGCCGAACGAGATTTCTGTGGACCTACAGGTTTCCTCGGGCGCCTACCGGGGCGCTACCTCAGTTCGATTCCGGTGGGTGCAGATACCGTCGGGCAAGCCCGCTGTGGGACTCGGCTCCATGCGCTGCGGGACCGGCGGTGGGCAGTACGTCTTTCTGTCCCAGTGCAATTCGAGCACCACGGTCAGGATCTTCGCCGAGGCCGGCGGCGGAAGCTGGGAGATGACCTCACTGACCACTTCGGGGTTCATGTCGACGAGCATGGTGGCGGCCACCCGCGGTCGGCGTTCGGCCGATGTGCCGGGATGACGGTGGTTGATTTGGCCGTTCGGCGATCGCGCTACGCGGCCGACACTGTGTGCTGGGGCTGGATGTGGAGGGCCTCTGGATTGTCGCAGGCGCAGTAGCGGACTTCCGCGGTGAGGGTGTCGATGCGTCTTTGCAACGCGGTGAGGTCTGCTCGGACGTCCGGTGGTACGGCCATGGGTGGTAGATGTTGGCCGACGCGGTCTTCGCAGCAATAGGGGGCACCGAGTGCGAGATCGTCGAACAGGTCGGTGACCCGCGCGTAGTGGGGTAATCCAACGGGGCCGATCTTGCGGAGCCGGCAAGCTGTCAGGGAATCGCTCTGCCGGTATTCGACAGCCGTCCACGCACGGTCGATCATCCCGATGGTCATGACTCGGCGTGGTTCTGCGGGGTCGGTGAACCGGACGGTCAGGCCTTGGTCGAGCACCCGATCCAATGCCGCCACTGCCTTGCGCGCCGGGTCTGCCGGGACGTTGACGGATCTTGCGGTCCGGCTGCTGCGCCCATCCGATGTCGGCGAAAGCACCAAGTCGTCGAGTTGCCGGGCCATCGCGAGGGCCGTGCCGACACCCATGTGGCGGATCGGGCGCAGCCGTTGTACACGGGATTGGTCGATGACGATGCTTGCGCCGACGATCGCGTCATCCGCGAATGTCATTCGCCGCGCGCGGTCGCGCAACCAGATCAAGGCGTCGCGGTCGGAGCCGAAGCGTGCGGTAGCCGGCACGGTCGCCTTGTCCGGGTGTCCCAGGTCGACAAGGATCGATGTAGCAAGGTAGCGGTCGCCGCGGTGCAGCGAGTTGGTGAGGCTGATCACGGCTGGCCTCTTCTCGGTTCGCGGGGCTTGTCACAGGCGCGAACCGCATGGGCGTTGGCGGATCGTTGCCGGTAGCCGCCGCATGTGTTGTCGGCATGGTTGTGGGGTGGCTGGTGGCGCGTGCGCGGCTCGTCCGCGCACCTCGTGTTCAGCGCAAGCCGGATCCCGGTGACAATGCGGGGTTCGATGGCGGCGACAGTGTTCTCGGCGGGACCTATCCAGGGGTGTAGGGCCTGCAGGTAGTGGTCCACTCGATCCGGAGCGGTGACGATGCGGGCCAGGCCGGTGACCATCACGCTCCATCCGGTGTGGTGGACCGGATCGAGATTGTCGGCCTCGTACGCGACCACGGTTCCGCGGTCGGTTCCGCGGTCGCGGACGAACATCGCGCCCTCGGAGGACGAGATCACTCGGAGGCAGACGATGATCTTGCCGTCGGCGACAAGGTGATTGACCGGGCGTATCGCAGGCAATACGCCGCGGCTGAACACAATTCGTCCGTAGCCGGTACTCGCCAACAGCCCCATGGCCTGAGCACGATCAAGATCGACGATGGCATGACCACCGCTGTCGAATCCGGCGCCGTCCATTCTCTGCTCTCCTTCGCTTGGAGCAAATCCCCGATAGCCGATACCGCAAATCTTGGGAACAGGACCAGCATCACGCATCGGTAGCCGACAGGGCGGACATACCTACAGACTCGCCTGCGTCCTGGATCTCGGTCGAAATGCGCACCACAGTGTCCAGCTCGGCGGCACGAAAAAAGCAGAGCGCGGCCCTGGGCGAGCCTTCCCCTGTCGCAACCCGAATCCGAGAACACCAATTGCCTGGTCTACGAGTCGGTGCACACCCTCGGCCCACAAAGCATGGTCGGGGTGACTACATAGGTATGCCCGCCCTTCGGCTACCGATGTGTGGACGTCGTCGTGATCCAATAATTGAATTCTGGTATCGGCCATGGGGCCATGACGGAAAGAGACTACAGTACGGCGCACGTACATTGTGGGAGCGCTCATCGGCATTCCGCACCGCGGTCTTACTGCTGAGGAGAAAGGTAGAAATGAACGGTACGGTCAAGCTCGGTGGCGGCGACCGTAGTGTCGCGTTCGCCCGCATGCGGTGTTCGCAGTCCGACCGGACTATCACCTCGTTGGCGGCGGGCGAGGTCATTCGCGTGTGGACGACGGTCTCGTCAACGGAGACGAGACCGTCCTCCACACCCGAGTGATCCCGACCTCCGGCACCGCGGTCCGCCGTCAGCGACTGCGAAATCGGCCCGATCTGCCACATCGGATGGGACGTGAGGGGCATCAGCCCGGCAGGTCGGTGGCCGAGCTGTCACTGTTGCCGTGGCTTACGTGGTCGTTCGCCTGTTCGGCGGGGCCTGCTGGCTACTTCCGCCCAGACCTGACCGATCCGGTCTCGCGGAACAAGACCGATGATGTCCTCGCGGGAGGAGACCATCAATTTCTGCAGGATCGCGGCCATCTGCGCGTCGACGGTCTTGCGGGAACTACCCCGGCGGGCCGCGATCGCAGAGTTTGCCCACCCCGCCGCCGCCAGGATGGCGACCTGCTGCTCGGCACCCGACAGCTCGTCCCACAGCGAGCGGACGGACTTCTTCGGGGCGGAATGGTCCGGCTTGACGGACTGGTTGGCCGGCAGCTTGTCTGCGGGCAGCGTGCCCAGGGCGAGGAGCTGCACCTCGCCCAGCTCGGGCCGTAACAGGGCGCCCTGTGTTTCGGCAGCCGTGCATGCCTCACGGCCCAGTACTCGGCGGGCAACGTCGATCGCGTTGCTCGTTTCGTCGGCGACAGGTCCCAAACCATTGATATCGATGCCCATCTCCACCAGCTCCCGTGTGGTTCCTCCCGCGAGGTGAGCGACCTCGGTGGCCAATGCGCTGAGCCTGGCCCGGTCGGCGTTCCCGGCCGCGATCGAGTCCGTGATGATCTGTGCCAACGACCACATCCGAATGCGCACCGCCAAATTCGCACCCCATGCGTCGCGCGCAGCGACCTGATATGCCAGAGCGGTGCGCCCGACGGCCAACGCCTCGGTGGGATCACCGTGTCTGGTCAACGCGATCGCCCACGTCAACTCGGCCCATGCTTTCGCCCACCCGACCTCGGTCCCGGTGGCGTGATCGAGGTGACGCCGGGTGAACTCCAGGGCCTGCTGGGCCGGCCCCAAGAAGCTCGCGGCCAACGCCTCATGCAGCTCGCTCCACGCCTCGCCGCGGAGATCGCCGAGGTCACGGTATTTTTCGCGAGCGCGGCCCAACACGGTCACGGCCCTCGGATCTCGATGCGCGTGCATCAGTATCGTTCCCCATGCGAGTTCGACGGGAGGGGGTAGGCCGATGTCGGTTTCCGGGGTGTGCCGCCAGCTCTGTCCGGCCTTCGGGTCGCCGATACAGGCGGCGACGCAGCCTTCGAGCAGCCGTTCAGCGTCCTCGATCCTGCCCTGGAACACGGCCAGCCACGCGATCCAGGCCATGGCCTCGATGTGAAGTTCAGTCGGCTGCGGGGTCAGCGTGCGGGTCGCCTGCAGCGTGCGCTCGGTCCACGCGCGGATTTCCCACAGTGAGCGTCTGAATATATGCAGGCCCCTAAGGCCCATGGCGATTTCCAGACCGAGTGTGGGCTCGCCCGCGGTGAGGCTCGACTCGATCGCGGTCACAATGTCGGCCCGCGCGCCACGAGCCCACAACTGCAGGTCCTGCTCGGCAGAACCGAACCACTCGAGCCGTACCTGAGCGACTTTGTCTCGGTAGTATCGGCGGTGACGCTGGGCCAGTCGTGCCGGTTCGTCCACCGTGTCTGTGGAGTGTTCGGTCAGCCGTTGCTGCGCGAAAAGCCGGATGCTTTCCGGTAGGGAGTATCGCACCGTGGTCGGGGTGAGGTGCACGGTCACCAGCGACTGGTCGGCCAGCCGCTCCAGCAGGCTCTCAACCTCCTGCTCGCTCAGGCTGACGTCCGGCGCGTCGCTGCTGCGTGCGGTGTCTTGATCGTGTCCGGGGCCCGGATCGTCGTCGGCGCAGACCGCTTCGATGGCTTCGAGGTCGGCGCCGACGTCCAGGGCCGAAGCGGTGTGGCCCTCGGGGTTGGTGTCGTATCCCGCGGCGAATACCGACATCCGGTCGAGCAGCAGCTGTTCCTTGTCGCTGCACAGGTCATAGGACCAGGCGATCACGTCACGCACGCCGCGGTGCCGTTCGTCGGCGCCCACCCGCGGCCCGTGTGACCACCGCATCCGCCTGTCGGTCGGCTCGCCACTGAGCTCGGCCAGGATCCCCGTCAGCGGCTGCCGCAACAGCCGCGCCGCCGCCAACCGGATATACAACGGATTACCGTGCACATGCCGGCAGATTTCACCGGCGATCGCGGCCTGCTCCCCCTCGGCGACCGGGTGACCGGTGAGTTCGGCACGCTGCCGGAACAATATCAACGCCTGCCCTTGCGTCAATGGGGGAATCGCCACCAGATTCTCGTCGGCCCACCCCACGGCCTCCCGGCTGGTCGCCAGAATGGTCAACCCCGGCACCACCTCCAGCAACTGCGCGATCACACGGCCGGCACCGACCAGGACGTGCTCGCAGTTGTCCATCACCAGCACCGTCTGCAGGCTGCGCCCTGTCCCGTCGGCCCGGGTCAGCGCGTCGACAAGCGCCTCCCATGCCGACCGGCCGGAGAAATCGGCCTCCACCACCGACCGCGCGACTTCCTCCTCCACCGCGACCACATCGGAATCCTTGGGCAACCGCAGCAGCCGCACCCAAAACACCGGAGTGTCGGTGGCCTTCCGGAAACGACGCACAGTCTCGGCCGCGAGCCGCGTCTTCCCGATCCCACCCGGGCCGATCAACGTAATCAACCGGGCCGAACCCAGCAGCAGAACACTGGTCCTGTCCCGCTCCGGCTCCCGGCCCACAAACCGATCCGTAGCCGCCGCGTCCCCCACGCGTTCTCGGCGCGACGCCGACATACCGCCGAAGTGTAACCACCGGCCATTCGACCGACCACAACCCGACCGGGGTACGAACGTTTGCAATCGGCCGTCGCGGACCGCCGACTACGACAACGTACCCGGTGCCGTCACTGTCGAATCCGCCACCGAAATTCACTGCCGCCCAACCACATCCGAGTTCGCCGGCCGCCTCCTGCTTCGCATCCGAGGATCCCGTGCCAGGCCCCGGCCCGACTCCGGTCTCGATACGCGACCGTCGGGCGGGCTATACGATGCCGAGCGAGGTGAAACTACCGGAGGCCGACCGGACCGGCGAGAAGGCACAGGAAACCGAACCATTTGCCACACAGCCGGATCCGGGCACGCGCTGGTGGCTTCCGGTCACCGCGCCACCGACATCTACCTGGGTGTCGGCGCACGCAGCCGACCGCTGCGCTGAGCACTATCGGGCCCGAGCTATCTCCGCAGCGGTGCCGATCCCGGCACACATGCTCGGTCGCACCGTCGCGGCCACGGCGTCGTTGCCGCCTGCATATGCGTGTGCCGGCATCGATGTCGCTCGCCGTAGTTCCCGATAACCGACACTGAAATCGTCAGGGAACGACGATGTCCCCGCATCAATGGATGAAGAGCGGGCATACCTACGGGGGAACGAGGCGCCGATCCCGTTCCATCATTCGCACCGCAATCGCCGCGGAGCATCGGCTCCGACCCGCCATGGGCGTGCTGATACCGCCCGGCGAACTACCCAAGACGTCGTGACGAGGGCAAGGCCGAGCGGTTGCGTTGTGCGGCGGTAGTCCCGGCCGTTGGTCGGCCGATCAGTCGGGAAGGTCCGTACCCGCGCGGGCAGCTGCGGCAGTGACGGCGGCAGGGAAGATGTTGCGGAACAGGTAAAGGTCGCTGCCCAGGCGCCAGCGCGGGGCGAGGGCTACTGCGTAGCGCTCGAAATAGCTGAGTTGTTTACCCATCAGGATGAGCGGTTGGGGGCCGATCATGCCACGTCGACGGCCGAACTCGACCAGTTGCCCGGTGAGCGTACCCAAATCCAAATGCGCCAGTTCGCCGGACAGGAGCGGGCCCAGCACGATCGCCAACTGCGCGCCGATCGCGGCGTCGTCGGCGTTGTGGTCCTCGAACAGTTCCAGTTCTCGCAGGGCCCGCGCGACCGGGGTGTAGTCGCCGTCGATGGCGCTGGCGTGGAACATCGCCTGCAGTAGTGCGCGCCACGCCCGTGGCATGGTGCCGACGATGCCGAAATCCAATATCGCCAGCCGGCCGTCGTGCAGTAGCCAAAGATTTCCCGCGTGCACGTCGCCGTGGAACAGTCCGTGCACCATCACGCTTTCCATCCATGCCTTCACCAGTCGTCGAATCAGCAGCTCGGGATTCGGATGCGTCGAACGTACGGTGTCGAACCGGTCCAATGGCACCCCGTGAACGCGCTGCATGCAGATCGTGCGGGTGCCGCAGTACCGTGGATACACCTCCGGTATGACGACGCCGTCGTTGTCGCCGAACGTCGACAGGTTCTCCCGGATCCTCGCCTGGTTGTCTGCCTCGGCCCGGAAGTCCAGCTCGGTGATCGTGGATCGGTACAGGTCGTGGGCGACGCCGACGGCGTTGGCGATACGGGCCGACTCGTATCGCCGCTCCAGCAGGGTGGCCAGTTTCCATGCCACTCGTAGGTCGACGATCATGCGACGGGCGATGCCCGGGCGTTGCACTTTCATCACCGCCTCGCGGCCGTCGGCGAGTACACAGGCGTGTACCTGCGCCACCGAGGCCGCCGACAGTGGCTCGTCCTCGAAATCGCGGAACATGGCCGACATCGGTTGCCCCAGATCGGCTTCTATCACGGCGCGGGCTTCGGCTGCGGAGAACGGCTGCAGGTCGTCGAGGCAGCGTAGGCAGGCATCCGCGAGCGGGCTCGGGAACACTCCGGGCGAGGAGCCGATCAGCTGGCCGAGTTTGACGAACATCGGGCCCAGCGCCTGGAATCCGTCCACCACGCCGTCTGCAGTGACCCGTGCCCGGGCCCGGGCATCCATCGCGTCCCGCGGAGACCGCCCGAACCGCAGGCCCATCCGCCGGCCGACCGCGCCGCCGAGCGTACCGGCCACTGCCGCGGTCCGGACCAGTTCACGCGGGCCGAACCGCTCCATCGGTGGTCCGGTCTCTCCGGGCCCTGTCTCGGTGAACGTCGATGTGACACGGTCGGGAACCCGTTCGGCCGTCATGACCGCGTCACATCCGCGTCCGAGGCGTGGGTGGGTACGACGTCCGGCCGTTGCCCGGCCGGGCTGTCCTGCCGGTCTGCCGCGGTGTCGGTGAACCGGGCGCGGATCCGGGCTTGCCACTGCGCGTACTCCGGTCCGCCCTGCGGATCCGCCGGCGGCTCGGCCTCGGCTTCCGCCAGCTCCCCGATGACGGCAACAGTATCCCCGCACAGCAGCTCACAGGCGAGGGCGGTGCCGTCGGGTACATGGTCGGCGTGCCGGCGGGCTGCGGTGGCCATCACCGCACCGACGGCGAGGTCGGCGGCGTACGCGCCGGACTCGCGGATCAGCGTCTCCAGTCCCGGCCTGTCCGGGCTTGCGGAATAGGTTGCGGCGGCGGCGATTCCGCTCCAGATGTCGGCGCGTCGGTCCGGATCGAACTGCATGGCCGCGGCAGCTACCGCCTCGGCGTCTCCGCCGTGGAAGAACCACAGTGCCCGGCCGATGCCCTGGTCGAACACGGGCGCGAAATGGGTGTCGTCCCCGGCCCAGCGGTGCTGCGGCGGCCGTTGCCGCCGGATCAGCCAGCGCTGTGGGTCGAAGAATGCGCGGTCGAATCCGTAGCCGTCGACGGCCAGCCAGTGCAGTTGCTCGACCAGGGGGTTGGAGTCGAGCCGGGGTATCGCCTGCTGCCACATCCGGCGCGGCAGGCGTGACATGACCAGCCCGTAGCCTATGTACGCGAGGAGGGAGTACGGTTCGCCGGGACCGCGCATGAATTCCTCGGCGAGCCGAGTCCTGCCGAACGCCATCGCATCTCGAATCGCCAGGGCCGCAAAGGCCCCCTCGTAGGCGAGACCCCGGTAGTGCGGGTCGACCCACTCCAGCCGACGCGCCACCTCGTCCGGGTCGGTGATATCGGCACCGTATTCGAAACCTTCCATTACCGCCCTCGGCACCCCCTCGAGCAGTCGGCTCATTGCGTTCGCGGTTACCGGGAAACCGCGGTCGGCGAATTTCATGTCCCGCATCGACGGTGCCGGCACCAGATGCCTGATCACAGTCAGTACAGTAGCCATCGAATTACCTCTTGTCATCAATTTTCGAAGTCTTCAGAATTTTCCGAACCGGAATCTCACCCCACCCGAAACATGTTGTATCGCAGGCCGAATCCCTCGATGAACCGACCCTCACCGACGAAAACGGTGTGATTGACCCAAGCAAGGTCGTTGTCACCGGTCTCCAGTCTGGGTGTCACTCGAAAGTACTGGTCGCCGAAATCTGTTGCCGAGCCCTCGGAGAACGCCTGCTGAACCCTGTCGTTCATCTCGAGGAGGCCGGGGAAATTGGCATAGATCACGCCACTGCCGACGGTCTGGAACTGTACCCGCACGTCCAATCGCACCCAGCCGTCGGCGCCGATCAGTGCCCAGTCGCCGCCGCCGGACAACACTTTTCCGGTGATCGATTGTACTGCAGTGACATTCGGATCTCCCTCCAAGACTCCGTCGAGGATCTCGACGAATATCCGCAAACCGTGGGGGCCGGGTCCGATCATCACGGGTGGTTTCAGGTTCGCGGTGACGGTGCCGATTCGGGTCAGTTCCATCTCAGTCCTCGCTGTCGTTGACATGGCGCAGGGCGAGGGTCACGTTGTGGCCGCCAAAGGCGATCGAATTCGACAGCGCCACATCGACTCTCGTGGTCCTTGCGGTGTTCGGTACGTAATCCAGATCGCATTCGGAATCCGGCTCGGTATAGTTGATGGTCGGTGGCAGTTGGCCGCGTTCGAGTACCAGCGCGCAGATCGCGGTCTCCACTGCTCCGGTCGCGCCGAGCATGTGTCCGGTCATCGGTTTGGTGGAGCTGATCGGCACGGTGCAGGCGTATTCGCCGAAGGCCCGGTGCACGGCCCGGGTTTCGGCCGGGTCCGACAGTTGCGTGCCGGTGCCGTGCGCATTGATGTAGCCGACCTCGGCGGGGCCGACGCCGGCCTGGTACATGGCCAGCATCATCGCCTTGGCTGCGCGTTCGCCGTTCGCTCGCGGGGCGGTAACATGATGGATGTCATTCACCGGCCCGTAGCCGCACACCTCGGCGTAGATGTGTGCGCCGCGGGTCCGCGCCGAGTCCAGGGGCTCCAGCAGCAGTATTCCGGCGCCCTCGCCGAGGACGAACCCGTCGCGGTCGGCCGAGAAGGGCCGCCCCGCCCGTTGGGGGTCGTCGTTGCGCTTCGACAGCGCCCGCATACTGGTGAACCCGGCCAGCACAGCGGGAGTCACCGGGGCTTCGGCACCACCGACCACAGCCGCGGCGGCGTGGCCTTCGCGTACCATTCGGTAGCCTTGCCCGACCGCGTCGGCCGATGATGCGCACGCGCTCAGCGGGGCATAGCTGGGCCCGCCGAGTCTGTGCCGGAAGGCAACGGTGGAGGCGGAGAAGTTCGCCATCACCATCGGAATGAACAACGGCGACACGGTCTTCCCCACCATCTGCGCCCGGATTGTGGTCATAGCCGTCCCGGCGCCGCCGAGGCCGCTGGAGATGACGGTGGCGATTTCGTCGCGGTCGAGGCCGTCGAGGCCGGAGTCGACCAGAGCCAGATCCGACGCGGCCGTCGCAAGGTGGCCGACTCGGTCGAAGCGGCGCACATCTTTATATTCCAGCCATTGTCCTGGGTCGAAATCCGGTATCTCCGCGGCAATCTGGACATCGTTGAACGAGGGGTCGAAGACAGTGACGCGGCGTGCGCCGCTGACGCCGTCGACGAGGCGTTTCCAGAACGGATCGGTGCCGATGCCGATCGGAGTCACCAGGCCGATACCGGTGATGACCACGCGTCGCGCGCTCATCGGGTTGCCCCGGGGTCGGCCAGGCCGAAGAAGGTTTCCATCTTCATCGCCACCTGCACGTTGCCCTGCACCCGCAGTTCACCGCGCATCATGAGTTCCAGGCCGCGCACCAGGGCCGTGGCGATACGGGTGAATCCGATCGCGTCGAGAGATATGCGCAGATCCGGTTCGACTGCGGGATCGACCTCGCGGACATGGCAGAAGTCGGGACCGAACACCACGTCTTGTTCCACCGGGTTGCCGGCGCTGCGAGTCACCTCGTAACGCACCGTGACCGGGGTGTCGAAGCCGCCGGGCCGGTAGTAGGCCGGCATGAGCGCGAACGCGTTGCGGAGCGCCTGCTCACCGATCTCGGTTCCCAATGCCCAATCCAGCTCCGGCGCCGGCAGCACCTCCACCACGGCACGCACCCGGGCACGTTCACCGGAAAGCAGGTCCTGTATCTGCTCGCGGCTGGCCTTCCCGGTTCGGGTCGCCAGCGCAATGGCGCCCTCGAGGGCCTCGACGTCCAAGGACTCGGTCATATCCTGATCACCTCTCTTGTCGAATCTGTTGTCACGGCCGCGATCACGGCGAAGACGAGTTCGCTGTACGGATCGACGCCGGGCAGTACGGCCGCGACGTGCGCGTCCGGCCGCAGCAGCACGGCGCCCCCGTCGCGCAAGCGGTAGGCGCCGAGCATGCGCCCCGAGTCATCGGTGAGTTCGGCATCGTCGTCGGCGGTGCCGACGATCACTGCCTGCACCGGCACCGTATTCATCAGACGCACGTATCCAACTGCGTCCAGCCAGATTTCGGCGGCCGCTGTGCCCGCGACGACGGCGAACTCGGTGCCCGGAAGGTCGAGCGTGGACACCAGTGTGCGGTCCGCGCGTCGTAACCAGAAATGTGGTGCGCGACAACCGGGTTCGACGCAGGGGAGGTAGTTCACCACGTCCTTGACGACAGTTGTTGCACCGTACCGGAATCCGAGGGCCTGTCCGGAGAAGTCGAAATGCGGTCGTTGTGCCTCGATGCCGGTTGCCAGTTCCCTTCGTGCCCGCTCGGTCAGCGCATCGAAGTGCTCCGCACCGGTCAGCTCGGCGGCTCGGTCACCGAACTTCTCGATAGCGTGTGCGTTTCGCTCGCTCTGCTCGCCGTTGAACCGGGCCACCGGGCGCCGCTCGTTCTCGTAGCTGCTCAACAGTTGCGCAGGCGCCCAGCCCTCCACTACCCCGGCCAGTTTCCAGGCAAGGTTGTGAGCGTCCTGAATTCCCGTGTTCATCCCGAACCCACCGGTCGGCGGAAACGTGTGCGCCGCATCCCCGACGACCAGGACCCTCCCCGAGGGGTCGTCCCAATGATCGATTCGTGTCGTTGCCATCGTCCAGCTGCGGGCGGACAGAATTTCGACCGCCACGGCAGGTTCTCCGGCCGGGACGGCGGACCGCTCTGCCGTGTGGACGGGCACTCCCAGTGCGGCTTGGAGGAGCGTACGCGGATCGTGCTCTGAATTGCTGCTCCTGCACGGGAGTTCCAACAGCCACTCGTCGGTGTCGGGCGAGACGGTGATCAGTACGCCTCGTACCAGGTCGTTCATCAACCACGTCAGCACACTGTCGATACCGTCGAGCAGCGGCCGCAGGTCCGCCCGGAAGTGGATATCGAGCAGCGTGCCCAGGGTGGACGCAGTTGTCCCGGAGATGCCGACGGTCTGTCGCAACCGGCCGTGGACGCCCTCGGCGAGCACCACATACTCCGCCCGCAGATGGTGCTCTGTGGTGCTGTCGGAACGGTAGACCAGGTCGACCCGGTCATCTTCCGGCCGTAGCTCCACGACGTCCGCCCCGGTGCAGACGCTCACCGAAGGCCGGTCACGTAGCCGTCCCGCAAGGACCTGCTGCAGGCGATTCTGTGGGCAGATGACCGGCAACGTTGGACTCTGTCCCGTCAGGCGCATCAGCTTGTCCGTCGACTCCACCAATTCGAGGCAGCCGAGTTCGGGACCTGCCACCGCCCGCTTGAACCGGATACGTGCGGCACTCTCCAGACTGGTGGACTCGGCCAGAACAGCATCGAGCAGCCCGAGTTCGCGGAAGATCTCGGTGGTGCGCGCGTTGACCATAGTCGCCTGCGGATGTGCCGACGGCTGTGAACGACGTTCCAGCACTATGGTTTCCACGCCGTAATGGCCGAGGCAATGTGCCATCGCCAGGCCGGCCGGGCCACCACCGACGATCGCAACGGGGACCGTCATTCGCGCGCTCCTCTCGGTTCGATCGCCGCTACCACTCGAGCGGTCACGACCGCGTCGAAGCGGTGTCCGGCCACCAGCCGCGCCAGCGCCAACGACGGCAGCCCTATCGCGATACTCGCTCCCAACCAGCCGACAAACGCGGCTAGCGCCGCTGTGCGGGCGGGGGTCCCGCGGTCCGCGGCCCACCGCACGACCGATCCCCAGCGGCGGAACATGGCGCCGGCCAGCAGATCCGCCGCAGCGATCACCGGCTCCACCGGTGCTGAATCGGTATCGGCGAGCACCTTCGCCAATTCCTCCGAGGATCCGGTCGTTGCGATCCGTTCGCCCACGGCCCGCACCCGCGCCAGTTCCTCCGCACCGACCCCGGCACGTCCGAGTCGGCCGTCGCGGTTGCCGACCAGCAGCCAGCGCAGGGTGGTGACGAAGGTGATCGCCTGCGGCCGAGTATCAGTGGCTGCGACGGTGCCCAGATGCCTGGCGCCCGCATCGTTCAGCCGCCTCCGCACCTCCGCCGCCGCGGAGTACCACATGTTGCGGCAAGCGATCACTGTGAGCACATCGCGCCCCGCGAAGGCATCCGCACGCGTGGTCAGTAGCGCGCGCACCGGCAGTGACGGCGCCAGATACCAGACCTGATAGGCCAAGATCACCAATTCGTCGGGCTCGGAACGAGTTTCGCGGCCGTCTCCGGCCAGCGGTACCGTCGCACGCTCGTCCGCGCACTCCGGAAACACTCCGAAAAAGCGGGTGAGCGGCCACGGGAACGGGAACGGGTTCGCCGGAGCAACCGGCACCCGCCGGACCCGCCATCCGGAATCGATCAGCGGACCGATCAGTGCGTCGACGACCTCGGCCAGCTGGCCGGTCTGGGTGTACTCGAAGACGACGGCTCCGGTCATTGCGGGACCACCGCTGTCAAATGCATGAACGAGATGGCGAATCGGCCGGATTCGGGAACCATGCACAGGAGCGTGTCGCCCGGACGCACCAGTCCCTCGGTGACCATTTCGTCGAGGATGACGTAGATGCTGGCGCTGCCGATATTGCCGACCCGCGTGAGGTTGCTGTACCACACCTCCGGGCGGGCGGGCGACACGTTTCGGCGCTTCAACTCGCCGATGAGCATCGAGCGCATACGTTCACTCGAATAATGCACCGGGAACCACGTGACGGAGTCCGGGTCGAATTTTCCGGCAGCCGCCAGTCGCTCGTATTCATCTATTCCGACACGCACCAGGTGCGGCAGCAACGACAATTTTTGCCGGGCCACCAGTGCACCATCGGCGGCTGCCGCCGCCGCATTTGGATAGTCGGCCCAGCACTTTTCCGCCTCATTGGACCTGCTGCCGAAATACATACACGCCTTCTCAGTATCGGCGTACGATGTCAGCGAAATCCAGTCGATACGCAGGCTGACCCTCTCCGGGGGCGGGTTCGCCGACACGACCACCGCACCAGCGCCATCGGAGAGCATATAGCGCAGGAAGGCCGTCTCCATCGGCAGCGAGCCATCATCGGCAGGCACCTTGATATCCTCGTACCGGGTGCTTTTGAAGCCGCGTGAGGCCAACTCGCTGGCGACCGCGACCGCGGTCCGTTTCTCTCCCACCTTCACCTGCAGATAGGCGCTCTTCAGTGCCATCATTCCCGAACTGCAGATGCCGTGTGTGGAAATGATCTCCATCGGCGGAAACCCCAGCTCGCCGTGTACCATGCTGGCGTGCCCCGGACCCATCAGATCCGGCAGTGTCGTAGCTGCGGCCAGCATTTCGACATCCCCTGGCACGATGCTTGCGCGTTCGACCGCGTTGCGCACTGCAGAGGCGGCCATCGACGCATTCGACACAAGTGTGCGCTGTTGTTTGTCGATCGCGTAGTGTCGCGTCTTGATGCCGCTGTTGTGTACGATCTGGTCACGTAGATCCGAAGACGCACGACCGACTTTTCCGATGTAGTCTTCGATCTCGTCATTCGAAATCGGTTCACCCGGAAGAAACCGGCCCGTCGCGGTGATATAGGCTTCCACAGCATCCCCTCAGACGTTTTCTGCGGCTTTGATCCGGATCAGGTCCAGCAGATCCGAAAAGGAGCGCACCGATGCGATTCGTTCGTCGTCCAGCGAGATCCCATAGTCGTTCTCGATCACAGAGGCGACGGCGAGCACACCGAGCGAATCGACACCGATATCGGCCAGATTTGCGTCCGAATCCATCTGGTCCAGGTCGATGTCGTAATGGGTTTTCAGATACTCACCGATATTCTGACGAACGTCTGAAACGTCGATCCGCATGATTACACCTTCTTCTAACTATTCGTACGTAACATTTCTGAACGGGAGAGTCCGAGCGGGGCGTCGAGCCCGCGGTAGCGGACACCCGAAATCCTCGGGCAGGGCGGACGTACCCGCATCGGTACGTGACGGGGCTGGCATACCTATGGATTCGGCCGCGTCGCCGGCTTCGGTCGAAATGGCATGGCGTTGTCGCGCCGGATGGAACCTGGTGTGCTACCCGGACCGGTGACGTGCGGATACGGCGGTGGACCGCGGCCGCGTGCTGGCTGAATGTCCCGATGGCAGATCGAGTGCCGACTCAGGCGCCGGCGGCTCGGACCAGGGCCGCGAGCGGCTCCGGTAGCATGGCCGCGGCGCGATCACGGCTGGAGTTGTCCATCAGATGTGCGATCGCGAGAATGGCCTCTTCGTCGAGGGCGGCGAGGCAGGCCGACAGGGCCGAATCGGACACGATCGTCATAGCACCGGACAGGGTCAACCAGTCCTGTTGTGCGGAAAGGTTTTCGGCGACCGACACCATGATCCGTTCGGGCAGCCCCCGGATGACAGGTGCGGTTCGGTCCAGGTCGAGCAGGCTTGCCACCTGGGCGAGGTACTGCGGCGGCAGCCGCGTGGCGACGGCCGTGGCTCGATCCGGATCGAGCACGGTGGCCAGATACGCGGTCATCAACGGCGCAGCGTTGTGGGCGACCATCTTCGCCACCATCTGTGGCGGAATGATACGGGCCGCCGCCGCAGCCTGGCGCAGCCTCGGGGCGGCGATCTCGAACAGGTGATCACAGATGCGACGCCGGAAGGAGTCGAGGTCGGCGGGAGGTACGTCGGTGAGATAGCCGAGCCGGTCGACCGGCACGTCGAGTACCCGTGCCAGTCGTTGCAGGGCAAGGGAATTCGTCACAGCCCGACCGCCTTGCGCACGGCGGGGCGGAGGAACACCGGGATACTGTCGAGGGCGCGGTGAGCGGCCTGTTCCAGGTCGGTGGTGCGAGCCCGTTCGGCGGCGCGGATCAGGTCGGCGAGATCGGCGTGCCGATCCGCGGGCAGGGCCGAGATACTCGGTGGCAGCGGGCCGGGGAGCAGGTTATCGAGTGGCGATCCGCGGTCGTCGGCGATATCTGGGCTCATGGGAATTCCTGAACAATGAGAGCTGCTGGCGCAACGTGATTCAACGGCGAGTTGGTCCCCGGGCGGACCCAGGGACGAGCCCAGCCAGAAGACATCCGACAACCGGAATCTTCGGATGGGGACGATGATTTCGCATCGGTAGTCGAAGGGCGGACATACCCATGCGGATCCATGGCGCAGTCGAACTCGATCGGTGGCGTCGTCGGAGCATCAGGCTCGGCCGGCTCGTTGTCCGAGTTTCGGGTTGGGGTTCGACGTTCGGTCCGCATCCCCTTGCCAGTTCCCGCACCTGCTCGTAGTTCCGGGGCTGCGGCGCCCGTTCCGGGCGCCCACCGGGCGTGACGGGTGGTTCCGGGCCTTCTGCGAGGCCCGGTGCCCGTCCTACGTGCTCGATGTCCCGATCCGCCAGACCGGTAGCCGATCTCGACGGCCGCCGCCGTGTCGACTCCGCCACCAGCAGAAACGATTATGAGACAACGAAATACAGCTGTCGTGCCAGGTGTACTGACCTGAGAGGTTGGGAACGCGGCCGGCTGGCGGGTTGCCGCCGAGTGCGGTGTGGCCGCGGTGGTGATTGTAGGTGTGTAGCCAGTCGGTGAAGGCGTGCAGCGTTCGGTGTCACTGCGGTAGAGGCGGGCGTAGGCCCATTCGACATGGACCAGGTCACCGGGCCGGGGGTGTTCGTAGCGGCGCACCGCCCGGCCGGTGGCCCGGTCCAGCCACCGCAGCCTGGCCAGCCCGTAGCGGGCCGGTACCCGGTGCACGGTCGAGGGATTCAGCCCGAGCAGGTAGGCGATGCGGGCCGGCCCCCAAGCGGCGCAGCACACGGACTTTGATGATGCGCCGCTCGGTCCGGGGCGTCGGAGTCCGGTACGGACTGCGGCGTGGACGGCTGGGCCGGTCCGCCATCCCGGCGCAGCCGTGGAGGCGGTAGCGGTCGGCCCACCGCTTGGCCGTAGTGGCGCACACCTGGAACCGCTCAGCTGCCCGCCGCAGGGGCCGGCCCTCCTCGACAACACAACGCGCGAGCCGCAACCGGCCCAACTCCGACAATGGAGCATTGCGGTGGGACACGAAGACCTCCGGCAGGTGAGTGCTTTGCTTGGCAGCTCGCACTGCACTCGGAGGTCTTCGCCATGTCAGCTCGCCACGTCGTCACCAACGTCCATGGTCGGTACAGCTAGGCCGGGTCGAAGGTGAGCGTGACCTTGTTGCCCGGTGAGGTCATCGTCCACGTGAACAATGGGTCACTCAGGAGCCCGCAGCCGGTGAATCGGCCCATATCGAAGGATCCGGTGGCAGTGAAGCCGTTGCGGGGGTCGGTGACGCCGGGGGCGGTGAGGGTCATGACCGAGTCGTCGGCGGTGTTGCAGGCTTCGCCGGAGGACCAGTTGATCGCGGGGATCCAGTCGAGGGTGAGGTTGGGGACAATAAAGCGGAAAGGCTGGGTGAGGGTGAGTCCGTTCGCATCGACATGTCCTTTGGCCGAAGCGGTCGGGACGATGCCGATGTCGCGGCTGGTGTAGGGGATCAGTCCCCACTGGCGGCCGCGATCCATCAGCCGGGGCAACTGGATGTCGACGGTAACGTCGCCGGTGTCCGGATCGAAGCTCCCTACGGCGGTGCCGGGATCGATGGGGGCGTCGAGGTTCTGGACGGCCATGTGAGCAGCACCGTGAATGGTGCCGGAGAAGGCAACCGGATCGGCCAAAGCCGCAGGCGCCTGCGCGAGGACCGAGCCGCAGACCGCGGCGGCGACGGCCGCCAGACCGAGTCCATATCGAATCATTACAGGGACCTTTCGACTGGAAATCGTTGTTGTGGAGAATATTTCGACTCATATCGGTCACCTGTCCGGTGCCGCCCCGTTTGTCCGCCAAAGGGGTAACGCATCATCACATCCCTCTTCCACTCGCGGTCGGTGCGAAATAGCTGACACGAGAGATCTTCGGAGCGAGACATGAGCGCCGCATCGGTGACCGAGGGGTACTCATACCTACGAGCTCGACCACTGCCCCGCCGACAGGAGGGCCTGAACATCACACTGGCGCTTCGGCATCGGTGAGATTGACCCGTCGACACCCACTTCAGAAGATCCTGGGCACTCCTCGTCACATTCCTCCATGCTCTCGGCAACCGGTCAGTTCGGCTCGCTGCCGAACAACACCAACGCCTGCGTCGTCGCCGGTGGTGCTAGCCCGTGTTTTGAAAGTGATTCGAGCTGAGGACGCCGCTGCGGGGCGCCTCAGCTGGGGTGTGTTGGAAGACGCTGTCTGCGTTGGTGTGTCGGTGGCCTGACGAGACGAGGTCTCCGGTAACAACTAGGGAATTGTCGGAAACGTATTAGGCAACAGCTTGACGCTCGCCGGTGATGACCAGCATCGCCGGGTCGGCGCGCACGACACCACACTGCTGAACTGTGCCGCGACACCGACGAATCGAGTTACGCGGGCGGTCACCGCCCCGGGTATTGCAACGCCCGATACTCACCCGGCGTCATTCCCGTCTCCTGCTTGAAGACGCGGTAGAAATGCCGATCCGAGGCGAAACCGCATGCCGCGGCGATCGATTCGAGCGACCGGACACCGTCCGCGCAGAGCCACGCCTGGGCGGTACCGATGCGCCGCCGCCGCACCATCGCGCCGACACCACCCTCGACATCCTCGAACAATCGATACAGGGTGCGCCGCGACACCGCGCACGCCCGCGCGATCTGGTCGATGGTGAGGTCCGGTTCGGTGTGATGACTCCACACGAACGCCAGTGCCTGCTGCCGGGCCAGCGCCTGCGCCGACCGTTCGGTGAGCCGGGCCCCGCACGCCAGCAGAACCGCCGAGGCCATCAAGTCGACGGCGTGCTCGCCCAGCACCGCCGCGGCCGCCGGATCGCTCTGCTGCACCTCCAGCAGATCCCGGAAGAACCGCTTGATCACACCGACCGCACCGGTGGTCGGGATCCGGACATTGATCGGCAGCCGACCGATCGGCACCCCGGTCCGCTCCACGATGCTGGACATCGGCGCCCGCATGGACATTATTCCCCACGTACTGTTGAAGTGCGTAGCCGTCGGCCGGGCGCTGTCGTAGAGGAGTAGCCCGCCCGGCTCGAACGCGCTCGTCCGGCCGGACCCTTCCACGGTGCCGCGGCCGGCGATCGCAAAGGGCGCCGACAGAAACTGTTCGTCGGGCCGATGCATATGCCGCCGCGACCGGTACACGCATTGCGGCGTGCCTTCGATCAACGAGACGCCCACGACACCGTAGGTGACAGCCCTGATCCGGCAGTGAAACCTCTCCACCTGCGGATTACTGATCCCCATAGGGTAGTAGGACTCGGCGAGCGCACTCTCCCATTGCTCGAGCGCCCGCTTGGGCGCAAGCTCACGTGTCGATCGTATGTCGACGAGCGTGTTCCTCGGGGCGTCACCCACGCGACAATTCTTGCACCGGGATCGTCGGACCGGCGCCGAAATCCAGCCTCCTATCACAACTTCGGCAACACCACACCGACAAATCACGCCTCGGTACCGATGGGTATACAGCCGGATCACGTACCTGGCACCTCCCCCGCCACCGCAGCCCACGCTTCTCGCCGAACGCCTGCGGCCCCCATGCGCGTCCTCGCTCGTGTAACACCGACCGAGGCGTGCTGGGCAGCCTGGAGTGGGTACCTGGAGAGTTCGCGGACAACCTGCCGCGGTGGCGTGGTGGGGGACGGCTTTACGATCGGGGAGGCTATCGGGGAGGCCGTGGTCAGGTTTTCGCGCCGACCGCGGCGTAGAAGGACACTTTCGCGTCGAACGAGGCAGGTAACTCGATACCCGTTGGCCGCCACCGGTGCGGCACGACGATCCCGGGGTCGACGAGAGTCATGCCGGTGAAGAACTTGGCAATTTCGTCGTGGGTGCGGACTCGGGTGCGTAGACCGCGGTCGCGGTAGACTGCCTCGGCTCGTGCGGTGCCTTCCGGGTCCAGATCGCCGGTGGCGTGACTGATCACGAGGTAGGAGCCGGGTGCAAACGCGTCCATCAGCGTCGCGACCGCACCGTAGGCGTCACGGTCGTCCGGGACGAAATGCAGCAGGGCAATCAGGCTCAGCGCCACCGGCCGACTCGAGTCCAGTGTCTCGTGCAACGCGCGTGTGGCCAGGATGGCCCCGGGATCGACGGCATCGGCGTGTACGTAGGTAGTGCGGCCTTCGAAGGTTCCGGTCATGAGGGCGCGTGCGTAGGTGAGCACCAGTGGGTCGTTGTCCACGTACACCACCCGGGATTCCGGGGCGATCTGCTGGGCCACCTGATGCAGATTCGGCTCGGTCGGGATTCCGGTGCCGATGTCGAGAAACTGCCGGACACCGGCCTCGCGTACGAGGTATCGGGTGGCGCGGTGCATGAAGTCCCGGTTGGTGCGGGCCATGATCTCGACCGACGGGAATGCCTTCTTGACCTGTTCGACCGCAGCCCGGTCGACATCGTAGTTGTCTTTCCCGCCGAGATACGCGTCGTACATTCGGGCCGTCGACGGCATGGTCACATCGACGGTGGGACTCGGATCAGAAGACGTCACAGCTCCTACTCCGACTTCGGCTCGTTTGGCCCCGAACGACCGCGTCCACAATCGTAGTCGGTTCGTGTGGGCAGTGGGCGCGGGTTCGGTCCGACAGCATGGCCGGCTCGTGACGCTCCACGTATCTACAGAGCGGCCGGCACCGCGCGGCGGGCGAGTACCTCTGCCTACCCGGACGGCATGTGCTGTCGCGCCGCCAGCAGCACCGCCGAGTTCAGCAGTCCGGCACCGTGTCCGGCCAACTGGGCGGCCTGATCGATATCGACGGTGTTCAGTTCGGCCAGCCCCGAGAAGAATCGGGTCAGCACACCGACCGCACTGCTACCCGAAATCGAGAGGGCCGTCGGCAGCTCGTCACCGGACAGACCGGTCTCGTCGAGTACGTGCTGCAACGGAGCACGTACCACTACGGACTCACCCCATTGGTCGCTCCGGCAGGTGAAGGGGCGGCTGGTGTCACAGAAGGTTATCGAACCCGGGACAGTGACGGTCACCCGGTTCTGCTGCTCGATCCGGCAACTCCCCGCCGTCGGCATGATCGCCACCAGGTACTGCTCCCCCGACCGCACGACCTGCCGCCGCGTCCGTCGTACCTGCTGTGGACTACCTCCGACCATGGACATGCCGAACCGGTCGAATTCGACGTCGGCGACGCTACCGACGAACTCACCCGACCCGACACGCTCGACGGACACCGGCACAAATATGTTGCTGACCAACGCCTCCCACTGCTCGCACGCATGCTCGGACGAGAACTCTGTGGACGAGCGAATCTCCACGGTGCTGACACGTGCAGCCACACCATCCGGCCCTGATGTGGGCGCCACGACACCCCCTTGCCATTCCGATGAGTCCTTCGGATCCCCGGTATCGGTCGACCGATACTGCCAGTCTGCGACGCTCGGTTCTGCTACGGACCGGCCACCTGTGCCGCAATGCTGACGAGCCGTGCCGAATCGGCACACCTGGTCACCTGAGGGGCACTGCGGGTCGGTGTGCCGCCCCACCCGACACCGCATAGTAGTTATGGGTCGATGTGAGCAAGATCGGTATCCGCGAAACAGGAGGCACACACGGTGTCGATGATGCGAGCGTCGGGCTGTCCGGTCGGCCGCAGTGAGTGCACAACGACGTGTCGAACACGGCAACGACGCCGAGACTGCGGCAAGCCGACAACGGGGCGTCGAGGAGTCCACGGCCGACTCCAGGACGGCCGAGGAAGGCATCCACACACCGCCGACCGGAGAATCCCCGGCTCCTGCGCGGCGGCGCAGCCGAACAGGAGGGCAAGCAGCGATGCCGCGGCGGCACATCAACAACCACAGTCCACGCGCCGGCGAACGGACCACGGTGCCGCCGACCCCGATCACCGATCTCGCTGGTGCACGAGCCACACGACGGACGACGACCGAGGCCACGCACAAGACCGTGGCAGCGCGTGACATCGCGCCCGACGAGGCGCTGCGGCTGCTGGCCAGTGTCAACTTCGGTCGAATCGTGTTCTCCCGCCACGCATTACCCACCATCCGCCCGGCAAACCACGCTGTCGTCGACGGCTCCGTCATCACCGACGCCCCCCTCGCCACATCGATGACACCCCATCGACAGGTCGTCGCCTACGAGGCCGACATCATCGACCACACGACTCATCTCGGATGGTGCGTCATCGTCACCGGCCCCACCGACGAGATCACAGACCCACACCAGCGAGAACGCTACCGTGCCCTGCTGAACCCGGGGCTGCCCGGACCCCGCGATCGGGTGATAACGATCCGCCCCGACATCGTCACCGGAATCCGGTTCATCGATCCGGACGAGGCCGCGACAAAACGACCCCCACAGTGAACCGACCACACCGGCACCCTGCTTGCGGGGCCTTTCCGTAATCCGCTGTGGGCCAACCTGTCTCGGTTGCCGCGCCCGGGTGTTCCGAGCGGACGGCAACAAGAAGGGTGTATTCATCCGCGATCGCCGTCCCAAAGCGGCCGCGTTCAGCCTGCGCCGACGCTGGCGTGAGGGCACACGGCAGTGAGCGCGGAAACCGAACCCATCGAGGCGCGAATGCAACGTTCGATTGGGCATCTCGTCAGATTCTTTGCGAGTGTGAATCGAATGTGTGAACTGTGGAGCTCAGTGTGCGACCACGGGCTCGCCCTCGGAGGGAGCCAGGGCCGCATTGGGCACCAGGATCGCCGCGAGTACCGCACCGGCCACGAATATCCCGATGCCCCACCGGAAGGTGGCCGTGTAACTCTCGATGTGGGCATGCAACACCGTCAGCGCGCCCGGCTGGTGCGAGTGCAGATAGTCGGTCATCGCCGAGGTGGCAACGGTGGTCAGCAGCGCCGTGCTGATCGACCCACCCACCTGCTGACTGGTGTTGATCAGCGCCGAGGCGACACCCGCGTCCTCATGGTGCACACCTGCGGTCGCGCCCTGGAACGCGGTGGTCATCACACCACCGAGGCCGATACCCAGCAGGATCAACCCGGGCATGACGTGAGTGGCGAAGCTGCTGCCCAGTTCGAGCCGGGCCAGCAATGCCATACCGACCGCGGAGACCAGGAAACTACTGCTGATCACGATCTTCGGCCCGACCCTCGGCAGTAGGAGCGAGGGCAATGTGGTCGATGCCGCGACGATGCCTGCGACCATCGGCAGGAACGCCAGACCGGACTTGATCGGCGAGTAGCCCAGGCTGACCACCAAGTAGTAGGTCAGGAACAGGAAGATCGAAAACATCCCCATCCCGATGACGAACACCGCCAGGAACGAGCCACCGCGGGTCCGGTCCAGCACCAGCCGCAGCGGCAGCAGCGGATGCTCGGCCCTGGTCTCCAGCACCACGAACACCGCGAGCAGCACCACGCCGCCGATCAGGAAACCGAGGGTGACCGGGCCAGTCCAGCCGGCGGATTCGGCATGCGCGAACCCATAGACAATGGCGAACAGCGCGGTGCTCACCACGAGCGTGCCCGGAATATCCAGCTTGGGCCGCTCGTCCGCCACATGCTTGGCCAACAGCAGCACCGCACCGACCAGCGCAACGGCCGCAAAGCCGACGTTCACGAACATCACCCACCGCCACGACGCCCATTCGGTGAGCATGCCACCCAGCAGCAGCCCGATCGCGGCGCCCGCACCAGCCAGTGCACTGAAGATGCCGAACGCTTTCGCCCTCTCCGCCTTTTCGGTGAAGGTCACACTGACCAGCGAGAGCGCCGCGGGCGCCAGCAGCGCGGCGAAGACGCCCTGACCGACACGCGCCGCGACGAGAATTCCGAAGCTGCCGGCCGCACCACCGACGACGGAGGCGCCCGCGAAACCGATCAGGCCGAGCATGAAGGTCGTACGTCGGCCGAACAGATCACCAAGGCGCCCACCGAGCAGCAGCAGGCTGCCGAAAGCCAGGGCGTAACCAGTGATGACCCACTGCCGGTTGCCGTCACTGAAACCGAGATCCTGCTGCGCTGCGGGCAGCGCGATATTCACCACCGTCGCATCGAGCATGACCATGAGCTGTGCGACGCCCAGGACGACCAGCACCCACCAGCGCAAGGCATGGGATCCGCGGCGGCCCCGGTTCGATTTCACGGAGGCGAGTGCCCCCTGGCCGAAAGTGGTAGTCATTTGTCCTCCTTGTCTCTGACGTAGGCCCAACATGGGCAGAAAACCGATCTGTTTCCCACCAAGGGAAACAGATCGGTTTCCAAAGCGCAAGCTGATGAGTAGCCTGTGGTCTATGACTGATCCGACAACGCCCGTGGCGGCCGCAGGTGCCGTCTCGACGCGCGACCGGCTGCTCGACGCCGCCGCGCGGCTGTTCTACGAACAGGGCGTCCACATCGGCGTCGACACTCTGTGCCGTGCCGCCGGGGTCTCGAAGCGTTCGATGTACCAGCTGTTCGACAACAAGGATGAGCTGGTGGCCGCCAGCCTGCTGGAACGCACCGCACCCGACTATCAGGCCACGCTGCTACCCGCCGAAGACGACAGCCGTCCGCCGCGAGCACGAATCCTGCACGTCTTCGAACAATTGGAAGTCCTCGAACAACGGCACGACTTCCGTGGCTGTCCATTCGTCGCAGCGGCGGTCGAAGTCAAGTCGCCCGAGCATCCGGCGAGCCTCGTCGCACGTCAGCAGAAAAATAGGTTGACCGCATTCTTCCAGCACGAAGCCGAACGCGGCGGCGCTGCCGACCCCGCCCGGCTGGCCCGGCAGCTGACCTTCGTGTTCGACGGAGCCAGCGCTCGGTCCGTCGTTCAGGCGCAGTCTCTCGACGGTCTCGCTATCGCGACCGCCTGCACCCTCCTCGATGCCGCCGGCATCGGCGATTCTGCACCTGACAACGGCTAGCTGTTACGGGTCATGACGTTGGTGACGCCGGGTTGGGTCGGGTGAGCTGAGGGGCGATTCTTCCGGCGGCAGGATGTGAAGCGCCAACGACACGTCCGCCACGAACTCGAAGACATCGCTGGTGCGTGGTGCGCTCGACATGGCCATCATGTCTCGCTCACCAGTGGTCACCTGGCTTGCGCCCCAATCACGCGGCTGCGCGGCGGCATGCCTCGACGGCATGCTCTCGGGCTACGTCAAGAGAGGAAAGAGCATCGGTACAGCCACCGCCGAAGGGGTTCTCGCCGCCCGAGCACGCGGCCTCTACCTGCTGGCGAGCGGTATAGCCGAGACTTTCCAAGTACGCCACGCAGTCAACCGGATCGGCCTGGGCGGGTGCGGCGGCGGCGAGGGTGAAGGCTGTCGCGGCGAGGAACGTCGCGCCCGACGCCGCGATCATTCGAATAGTCTTGTGCATCAGCATGTCCCCTCAGCTCGGTTTTCGGGCGCGGTGGATTTACGCGCCGGTGAGAACCGTCCAGCTCCTGATCGCTCCGAGCGGATCGACACCTCGGTCTCGAGGTCACTCTGTCAGGACCGGAAGCGCACGTCCTTGTCTGTTCACGCACGGTGCTTGTCTGTTCGCGCAGGCGAGCCAGGGATGAACCGTCGACTTGTCTGGAGGCAGTTCAAGATTGCCTTCGCGCGGTCAGCACTCGCTGACGTCGACGGGGACGTTGACCGCGAGTCCGCCGGTCGAATTCTCCTTGTACTTGTCGCTCATGGCGCCCGGTGGCGCGCATGGCATCAATGACCTGGTCGAGGGAGACCCGATGAATGCCGTTGCCGCGCATCGCCATTCTGGCGGCATCGATCGCCTTGCCTGCGGAGATGACGTTACGTTCGAGGCAACCGGATCTTCCCCATGGCGAGCAAGCCCGAATCCAAGCCCCCTCTGGCCCCTCCGGTGTCCGGCGGCATGCTCGTAGTTCGGGAAAGCCCGGGTCAGGGCTGGGCCGAACCCGATCGATGACGACATGATGCCGCCGATCAGCTCCGTGAGGCTCGAGAAGGTTGCGGCGAGCGAGGAGAGCGGATACGGCAACGTCGTTATGATCGGATCCGGCGCGACGGCATCGGCCGGAGCATCCCCTCGGTGCGAATCGTGGCGCTGACGCGGAGGCATTGCCTGCCGGCTACCTGGCGTGACCGGCTGACCGGACCGGTGAGACTCCGTCGAGTCCTCAGCGCACGGTGATGTCGAATTCACGCGAAATTTCCGACTTGTGTTGTTCGGCAATGTGATTCGACCTCATAAGGTATCTGTAGCCGTGTCGTTGTGTTATCGTGCCTGCACAGTGTTTTGGGAGGAGCACGTGTGGATCCGTTTACCACCATCATTACGGCGTTGATCGCGGGGGCGGCAGCCGGGGGAAAGGATGCGGCGTCCACGACCGTTCGGGACGCGTATTCGGCGTTGCATGATCGGCTCACCGGTGGTGGCGACGATTCCGGCGCCGTCGCGGTTATCGAGGCGAACGAAGCCGCGCCGGGCGGCAATGTCGGTGAACTCGAGGACACGCTGCGACTCCACCGTTGGATAGGGGACGATGAACTGCGGTCGGTCGCGGAGACCATAGTGTCCCAGTTGCCGTCGGACCGCGTCGAGGACGCCCGCAGCAGGATCGATCTGCGCCACGCTCAGGGTATACAGATCGGCGATCACGGCACCCAGCACAACATCTTCGGATGACCGGCGGCGATCGCGATTCCGGTGCAGAGGTAGGTGGTATGGGCGACGAGTCCGGCACCTCTGCCGACCGGTTGGTGGATGCCCGTGCGGCACAGGGTGTACAGATCGGTGACCACAACACGCAGGTGATCTACAGCTACCGCGGGACGTGGACCGACGGGGTGGCACCGGCCCCGCTGATCGGTGTCACCGGTGAGGTCGAGTCGCCGTATCGGGGGCTGGGCTGGTTTTCCGAGCGGGACGCGCCGTTCTTCTTCGGCCGCGACTCGGCGGTCGACGAAGTGCTGCACCGGCTTTCGCGGCGTGTGCGGCAGCCCGGGATTGTGATGGTGTCGGGGGTGTCGGGCGCGGGAAAGTCGTCGCTGGTGCGTGCCGGTGTCATACCCCGTATCCGCGGGCAGGGCTTGGACGGGGCGCCGCAGGCACACGCGTGGCCCTGCCTGTTGCTCACAGCCGGGCACTCCCCGGTCGACGAGTTGGCGGTGGCCACCGCGCACCTGGCCGGACTCGATGCGGCGACCGTACGACGCGAAGTGCGTGACGATCCGGCCGGATTCGCCGTGACCGCCGCCCACGCCGCCCGCAAGTTGTCTGCGTCCGAGTCGGGCGACGCCGGCGGACTGGTGCTGATAATCGATCAGTTCGAGCAGTTGTTCACCCAATGCTCGGACTCCACACAACGCCAAGCGTTCGTCACCGCTCTGCACGCGGCTGCCACGACCCGTCATGCGGATACCACGGTGCTGGTGGTGCTCGTGGTGCGCGCCGATTTCGAGGCCGACTGCGGCGACTACGAACAGTTGACCGATGCGATCCAGCACCACTACTTCGTCACGGCGATGACCGAGCGGCAATTGCGGATGGCGGTCACCGAACCGGCCAAACGAGCGGGCTCCCGGGTCGAGGACGATCTCACCGACCAACTGCTGCGGGAAATCCGCACCCGCATAACCGATTCCACGGTACGAGTAACGGAGCGGTCGACGGCGGGGGTACTGCCGTTGTTGTCCTATGCCCTGGACCGGACATGGCACACTCGCCGCGGCGACATGCTCACGGTTGCCGACTACGAAAACACCGGGGGGATAGACCGCGCCGTCGCCGACAACGCACAGCGGGCCTACGACTCGCTGACCCTGCCGCAGCGCACGGTGGCACGGCAGATCTTCACCCGGCTCACCGTCCCCGGCGCCGACGGCACCGATTACGCCAACCGCCTGCGGCGGCGCGATATCGCCGGCGTCGGCGACCCCGGTGATATCGCGGTGGTATTGGAGGTATTCGCGGCCGAGCGGCTACTTACCCTGGGGGCCGACACCGTGGAGATCAGCCACGAGGTCCTGCTCACCACATGGCCGCTGTTGCGGGATTCCTGGCTGGCCGAGACCCGGGCCGACCGTGTCGTTATCGCGCGCCTGCGCGCCGCCGCCGAGGAATGGTCCCGTCACGCCTGCGACGCGTCCTACCTCTACACCGGCAGCGTACTGGACGCTGCCACCGCGGCTGTGGCCCGCGCCACCGCCGATCCCACCCGGCATGCACCGCTCGGCGACATCGATACGCGGTTCCTCACCGCCGCCATCGGCGCCGATCGTGCCCGAGTCCGCCGCCGCCGAGCATTGGTCGCCCTCCTCGCGGTATTGGTCGTCGTCCTGGCCGCCACCACGGTCGTCGCGCTCCGGGCGAACAACGAATCCGCGCATCAGCGCGATATCGCTGTCGCGCGCCAGCTGATCGGCCAAAGTGAACTTCTCGCCGGGACAGACCCCCTCGGCGCCAGGCTTTCCGCCCTCGCCGCATGGCGCATCGACCCGAGTTCCAAGTCCGCGTCCCGGTTCGCCATGGTCACCGCGGCCCACAACCCCTTGACCGGCAAGATAGACGCCGGCAATCCGTGGAACACACCCGTCGCCAATCGTCCCGACCGCGGCGCCCTCGTGAGCTTCGCCCCGGACGGCCGAATCATGGCCGCGGGCAACATCTATGGGGTGACGTTGTGGGATTCTGCGGCCCGACGACAGATCGGCGAGTTCATACCTGTCCCACTCGTCACCGCACTGCAATTCGCGCCGGATGGGAAAACTCTCGCGATCGGAACCTTCAACGGAATCGAGCTGTGGGATACGCAGACCAGGCAGAGCATCATGCAGCTGCCAGTATCGGCAGACCCCAGCGGCGTCGCCTCGATCACGTTCGCCCCGGACGGCGGGACGATGGCCGTCAACAACTTCGGCAGCAAGTTCACGCCGTGGAAAAGCGCGGTGACGCTGTGGGATGTGCACACACGGAAACAGCTCAACTCCCTCGCCGATCTGGGCCGGGTCCAGTCGATGGCGTTCACGCCGGACGGCACGTCCTTGATCACCGGTGGCGATACGCTGCAACAGTGGGATGTCCGGACCGGAAAGCCGCTCGGCGACCCTCTTCCCGGTACCGACGCCGCCACGATCTCTGCGGTCGCCATGGCGCCGGATGGCAAAACCCTTGCCGTAGGCAGGGTTTCCGGCATTGTGCAATGGCGGGATGTGACGAGGCCTCAGCAGGTCGGTGGCGAATCGTCCGGCCACATCGGTGCCGTCTCCTCGATGGCATTCACTCCGGACAGCAAGACTCTTGCCACCGGCGGCAGCGACGACACGACGCAACTATGGGATGTGACCACCGGGGAGAAGATCGGGGCCCCCGTCACCAGCCATTCCGGCGGTGTCTCGTCGGTGGCGTTCTCCAGGGACGGTGGGACTCTGAGTGCCGGTGGTCTCGACCAGAAGGTGACGTTGTGGGACGCGCGGTCTCGCAGGCAGATCGGCGACGCGTTGCGCGGCCACGCCGGACCGGTTTCGTCGATGGCGTTCACTCCGGATGGAAAGACGCTCGCCACAGCCGGCGACGACGGAACAACGCGGCTGTGGGACACGCAGATCGAGCAGCAGATCGGCGCCCCGCTGCGCGGTCACGATGGCCCGGTTTCGTCGGTGGCGTTCTCTCCGGATGCAACGATGCTCACCACGAGCGGCCACGATCGGACAACGCTGCTGTGGGACACGCGGAATCGGCAGCAGATCGCCACTCTGCCGGAAGAGTCGGGCAGCTGGCTCAGCTCGGTGGCGTTCTCCCCGGACGGCAAGGTGCTCGTCACCGCCGCCCACGACGGCAGTGTGCGATTGTGGAACGTGCAGAACCGGCGGCAGATCGGTGGCCCGCTGCGGTGGGACGGCTCCGATACCATCTCGTCGGTAGCGTTCTCCCCGAACGGCGGCATCCTCGCCGTCGGAAGCGTCCGGGGCCTGGTGGCGTTCTACGACATAAGCGGACACCGAAATATCGGCAAGCCCTCCCCTGATATCTCCCACCCGGTGTCGTCGGTGGCGTTCTCCCCGAACGGCGAAACCCTCGCCGCCGGCGGTAGCGACGGCACCGTGCGGCTCTGGGACGCGCAGAATCGAACCGCCCCCAGCCAACTCGGCGAGCAAACCCGCCCGGTGTCGTCGGTGGCGTTCTCCCCGAACGGCGAAACCCTCGCCGCCGGCAGTGACGACGGCACCGTGCGGCTCTGGGATATGCAGACTCGGCGGCAGATCAGCGACCCCATCGCCGGTCAGCCCGACGGAGTCACCTCGGTGGCGTTCTCTCCGAACGGTGACACCCTCGCCGTTGGCAAGAAGGACGGCACCGTGCAGCTCTGGGACGTCACGTTCACGGCGCAACCCGAAAAGCAGCTGTGCGACTGGGCCGACGGACGCTTCACCCGCGACGAGTGGGACCGCTACGTGCCGAAAGAACAGGAGTACCAGCAGCTGTGCCCGTGATACCCTCGGGTTTCAGCCCGACCGAGTGTGCCGCGAGCCGGCAGACGAAGCCGACATGCCGTCGGCGACGACCACCTCCTCAGCGGTGGACGAGCCGATCGACAGGGCACTGCATGACCACGTGCCCACCCTCGAGGCGCTGCTCGGTCGCGAGGACATGCTCGGCCTCGACGTCACCACCGTGATCCCCGAGCTGACCATGGTGCCCCACGCCCCGGCTCTGGCCGCGCTGCTGCCGAGGCACGAGGCATCCATGGCCGGCGCCCACCACCGTGCTCGCGAGCTCGCCGCCACGATCGCCGGCGGCACGACCGCGCCTGCCATTTCAACAGCGCGGTAAGGGCCTTCGCCTGAGCGGCAGCGATATCGGTAGCGTTCACTCGCCGAAAATCGTCTGCCAATCACGGCGCATGCTCACGATGGTCCATCCCTCCTGCCCGGCGTGATCGAGGGCATCCTCCGCGCCTGTCACGTAGTCGAACTCGCGGTCGAGGTCGTCGTGCAGGATCAACATCCGCAGGGCCGGTCGGCTGTCGAGTTCGGAGAACGCCAGCATCGGGATGTCTCCGTTGGAGTTGCCGACCGAGAGAATCGGGCGGCGGCCGATTCTGCTCCAAATTCGGACCGGTTTCTCGGGACCGTCATCGAAGTAGTCCATCACCGGCTCGTAGAGCAACTCGGCGCGGTCGCCGGTATCGCGGTAGATCAACCCCAACGTACTGCCGATCACCCGCTCGGGTGGGACGCCGTAGAGGGCCTCGGCGACCGGGCGCATGAAATCGCGATCCCCACCGGAGGCGATGTAGTTGGTGAATCCGTGACGGCGCAGGTACGTCATCAACTCGACCATCGGCGTGTATCCGCACGCACGATACGGCCTGCCGAGGCTGGGATGGTCGGTGCCGGAGAAGAACTCGTGGACACGGCGCTGGTATTCCTCGACGGTCAGATCGCCGAACGCGCGGCTGAGCCCGTCCATCAATACAGCCATGTCGGTGTCGTCACCCCGATAGTGCTTGATCAGTGCCTGGGTCATCCAGTCCGTGTCGCCGTCGAAGGCCGCCCGCCAGGGTTGGCGCGACCGCAACTCCCGGTCGGCTTGCGCCATCTCCCGTAGTCGGCGAATGGTGAAATCGAGCTGCGGCTGCATCGGCCTCTCGCACCACAGGGTTCCGTCGTTGTCGAAAACCGCTATGCGCGAATCCGGTTCGACGAAGTCAGCGCCGTTCGAGTCGGTGACCCGATCGACGAATTCGCGGACCGTCGCGGCCGCGCCGTCCGTGCTCCACGTCCCCAGATCTCCAGCCATGCTCAACCTCCCGCCGACCTGTCGCATCGCTGCGGCCGATCAAGATGTTCGCGTGCCTACTCGCGGGCGAGCATGGCCTCGGCTTCGCGTTCGAGGTCGACGTAGGGTTCGCCGCTGACGTCGACGGCGATGCTGTGCAGGGTGCCTCCGGTGAATGCCCAGGGGGCGTCGCCCGGGTAGCGGTCGGTGACGGGGTCGCCGCCGTCGCGTCCGGCGTTGAGCCCTTCTCCGGCGAGGGTGAATTTGCCGGGCTGGGTTTTGATGCGGGCTGCACCGACTTTCCGGTCGCCGTGGTAGAGGCTCAGGATTCCGGTCGCTACGCCGGGTGTTTCCTCGCCGTCTTTGTCGAATGAGGCTGCGAGGAGGATCTTTTCGCCGACGGGCAGGTCCTCGGTCGCGTCGACGTGTTGCTGTTCGATGCCGAGGAAGTTGTACACGTAGCGCAGCCGGTTGTCGCGCACGTACAGGGCGTGCCCGCCGAAGCGTCCGCCGTGGGAGAACAAGACGCCGGAGGCGCCGGGCGCGGGGAGGTCGACCAGGGCGCCGATGGAGTAGGACCGGTTGCGTACGTTGACGGCGACGGCTTCGGGAACCTCGGATCCGCCGGGGTGGTAGGTGTAGCGGTTGCGTGGCGGGGTGGGTTGCGGCCGTGGCGTGGACAGGATTTCGAGGGCGGAGCGATCGTCGAGCGGGAAGGCGTGATTGACACCGGCCTCGTAGTACCAGAGCCCGATCAGTTCGGTGAGCCGCTGCGGTTCCTGTTCGGCGAGATCGTATAGTTCGGAACGGTCCTCGTCGGTGTGGTACAGCTCCCAGGTATCGGCGGAGTAGCCGCCCCAGCCGCTGATCGCGGGGTGGGTGGTGACGGCTTTCCAGCCGTCGTGCCAGATTCCGCGGGTGCCCAGCATCGAATAGAACTGGGTGGCCTTGGCCGAGGGAATGTCGGGGGTGTCGAAGCTGTAGCGCATGCTGACCCCTTGCAACGGCACCTGGGGGTGTCCCTTCACCGTGCCGGGCAGTTCCAGGCCCAGGCAGTCGAGGACGGTGGCGACGATATCGACGGCGTGGTGGTATTGGCCGCGGATCTCGCCACGCGAGGCGATCCCGGCCGGCCAGGAGATGATGCACGGATCGCAGGTGCCGCCGTTGAACGAGTACCGCTTCCACATCTTGAACGGGGTGTTGAAGGCCATCGCCCACCCGTTCGGGTAGTGGTTGTAGGTTTCCAGTCCGCCGAGTTCGTCGATCATCGCCAGGTTCTGGGTGATGTCGTCGGCGACGTTGTTGAAGAATTTGTTCTCGTTGACCGAGCCGTCGGGGCCGCCTTCGCCGCTGGCGCCGTTGTCGGAGACCAGGACGATGATCGTGTTGTCGAGTTGCCCGATATCGGCCAGATGGTCGAGCAGCCGGCCGATCTGGTGGTCGCAGTGGGAGACGAATCCGGCGTAGACCTCGGCCATGCGGGCGAACAATCGTTGTTCGTCGACGCTGAGTTCGGACCAGGGGCGGGTGTAGTCCAGGGGCGGGAACGGCTCGCCGTCCGGGCCGGTGCGGGTGTCGGGTTCGCCGATCGGGTTCAACGGTGGCAGTTCGGTGTTGTCGGGGACCAGGCCGAGTTCCTTCTGGCGGGCGAGGATCTGTTCGCGGATCGCCTCGTAACCGGCGTCGAAACGGCCGCGGTATCGATCGATCCATTCCCGGGGCGCCTGATGGGGTGCGTGCGCGCAGCCGGGAGCATAGTAGAGAAACACCGGCCGTTCGGGCGCGATGGCCTTGACGTCGTCGACATAGCCGATGGCCCGGTCGGTGATGTCTTCGCTGAAGTGGTAGCCCTGCTCGGGTGTCTTCGGCTGCTCGACCGGGTGGTTGTCATGGACGAGATCCGGGTACCACTGGCTGGTTTCGGCACCGAGGAATCCGTAGAACCGCTCGAATCCGCGGCCGAGTGGCCAGTTGCGCCGCGTCGCGGCGAGGTTGGCCTCGTCTTCGGGGCACAGGTGCCATTTGCCGACCATCGCGGTGCTGTAGCCGTGCTCGACGAGAACTTCGGGCAGGGTGGCGCATTCGGCGGGGATACGTCCGTTGGCGTTCGGGAACCCGACTGCGGCCTCGCTGATGCACGCCATCCCGTTGGTGGTGTGATTGCGGCCGGTCAACAGCGCCGACCGAGTAGGCGAGCACAGCGCGGTCGTGTGCCACTGGCTGTACCGCAGACCGTTGTCGGCGAGCCGGTCGATATTCGGCGTCTCGATCGGTCCGCCATAGCAACTCAGCGCACCGAAGCCGATATCGTCGAGCACGATGTAGACGACATTCGGGGAACCGTCGGGGGCTTTCGGTGGCTCGTAGGGCGCCCAGTCCGGGACCGAGTCCCGGATGTCTTCGTTGATCACGCCCCGGAAAGTCCCCGCCATGATTCGCCCACCTTTCGCCACTTCATGCGCTCACGTCAGAAGAAATGCAGGATGGTGCATGCCCATGCTAGGGAGCGGGCGGTCCCGCGGAAAAGGATGTGTTCGCGAAGTAATCGGATCGAGACCGCAGAAGACGTCCGAACTGCGTCGATACCGACTAGAGGGCGCTGGAATCGGCGGATCGGCGGATGACGCACCGGAAGCCGAGGTGAAACGTCGAGGTGTCCTCGGACTGCCCGGCTGTTCGCCGGGCCGAAGGGCGGGCGCATCTTCACCGGAAGTCTGCGCAAGGCCACCCACTGGGATGACGAGGACGGGACCGGCGCCTTAATCCGGGCCGGCGGACTCGTCCGCAACAGGCGCGAAAACCGGGACATACTCGTCGGTTTCGGCCGGTCCGGACTTCGGGAATACCGCGCGAACTCGAAGTCCCTCCGCGACGGCGTCTCGGTCGACGCCGACCAGCTGGGTCCACCACCACGGGCCCTCGTCCAGTTCGACCACGCCGATCGTGAGCTCCACCGGGCTGTCCGAACCGGCGACCCGCTGCGGAACGAACGCCCAGGACACGACTCTTCCCCTCCCCGATGCCTCCATCCAGTCCAGATCGGTGTTTCCCACACTGTCCTGCTCCGCCGACGGGGTCACGATTTCGCCGGATTCCGCGGACCTGCGCAGCAGGAAGACCCCCCGCGCGGCGCCGTCGAAGAACGCCGCCGTGGCGGCATCGCGCACAACAGGCTGAATGTTCATCGGTTCTGGGAGTCCCTCCGCGGTGTCCGGACCCGGCCGACTCACGAGCCCACGATCAAGGTCGAGTGATGGTCGAGAATCCCCCCGTTGCCCGAGACCAGGATGAGTTCGTTCCGGTCCTGCTGCCGGGCGCCCGCCTGTCCGCGCGCCTGAAGAACGGCTTCGGACAGGGGGGTCATACCCCACATGTAATACGAAGACAGTTGTCCCCCACCGGTATTCATCTTCAGCTTGCCCTCCGGGCCGAGGTTTCCCGGCGTCGACACGAACTCGCCACCTTCGCCCTTGCCGCAGAAACCGTAATCCTCGAGGGTGACCAGAGCGGTGTAGGTGTAGCAGTCGTAGATCTCGACGATATCGATATCGTCGGTGGTGACGCCCGCCATCGCCATGGCGGCCGGCCCGGATCGGGCCGCACCCGTCACCAACCCGAAGTCGTCGTTGCGGCGCAATCTCGTCCCCGGATGGCTTTGCGCCCACCCGAGTACGTGGACCGGCGGTTGCTTCAGGTCGCGGGCACGTTCGGCGGTCGTCACGACCACGGCGACACCACCATTCGATACCAGGCAGCAGTCGAAGAGGTGGAACGGATCACTGATGATGCGCGAGTTCTGGTGGTCGGCGAGGGTGATAGGCGTACGCATCTGTGCCAGCGGATTGAGCACCGCCCAGTCACGCTGGGCCACCGCGATCGCGCCGAACTGTTCCGAAGTCGTTCCGTACCTGAGCATGTGGCGCCGCGCGGCCAGCGAGTACAGCACGTTCGGGGTCACGGCACCGGTCGACCGCTGGATCCCCGCCCATCCGGCGGGCGTGCGGTGACCATCGGAATAGGCATTGCCCGCCCCGCTTCCTTCCGCGAGCGGAGCGTCGCCGAAGACACACACGACGACCTCGGCCATCCCGGCCTCCACGGCCATCGACGCGTACTGGACCATCGCTCCGGCTGTCGATCCGAACGCCTGCATCTGTGTCAGGACCGCGAGATCGCGCAGGCCGAGTTCGACCTGCAGCCCGAGGCCGACATCGTTGGCGACGCCCGCCGAGACGAGTAGACCGTCGACATCCGACAGCAGCAGACCGGCGTCGGCCACGGCCAGTCGAGCGGCCTCAGCGGCGAACCGGCTGCTGGATCTGCCGTATACCTTTCCCAGCTCGGTCATTCCGAGACCGGCTATGACCGGCGATCGCGACGTTCGAGGTCGTTGTTTCATCGTCCCGTCCAGTTCGGTGGTCGTTTTTCGACGAAGGCCCGAATCCCTTCCTCCGCGTCCTGCGAGAGCCGCACGCGCCCCGCTTCGACACGGTTGCGAGCCCAATCGGCGGCGTCGCGCTCCACACCTCCATCGGTGATTCCACCCGCAATACGCTTGGTGGCCTGCACCGCCAGCGGCGCGTTGGCCGCGATGGCGTCGGCCAGTTCGAGTGCCGCCGGAAGGACCTGGTCCTGCGGAACGACCCGGGTTACCAGTCCCAGCTCCAAGGCCCGTGCGGCCGAGATCTGCGCACCGGTGAACACCATTTCCAAGGCGACCTTGCGGGGAATCTGCTGCGCCAATCGGAACGCGCCACCCGCGGCGGCCACCAGACCGCGCCGCACTTCGGGCAGGCCGAACTGGGCGGTGTCCGCCGCGACGACCAAGTCGCTGGCCAGCGCCAATTCGGTGCCGCCACCGAGGGCGAACCCGTTGACCGCGGCGATGGTTGGCTTGCTGACCGGGTGATCGACATACCCGGCGAAACCCCAGCGAGCGCGGGGGCCCGCAGGGTGGATGTCTTCCCCATCGGCCAGCGCCTTGAGATCTGCCCCGGCGCAGAATGCCCGATCACCCGCACCGGTCAAGACGATCGCTCGCACCGCCGGGTCGGCCTCGGCGGTGTCGAGTGCCTCGCCGATGGCCTCGGCGACCACGCGGTTGATGGCATTGCGTGCTTGTGGCCGGTTGATCGTGATCAGCAGGACATTGCCGCGCTGCCGGGTCACTACGTCATCGGTGTGCGGCTCGCGACCGCCTCCGAGCGGGTTCATCATCGGACCGAATCCGACGTCACCGTCGGCACATCACTACCCAGCACATCGAGCTTCATCGTCCGATACCGCTCACACATAGCCAACAACTCCTTCGAAGGCGTCACCAACAACGGCCACATCAAGATCAAATGTCACGCCGGACCCTCCGTCCCCCACCACCGAACGTCACTCACGAGGGCCGCGCCCTGGAGGGATCGAACACCGGGCACGGTCGGGCAGCGGCGCGCCGTCGCTATACTGACATATTTAGTCCAAAACAGGAAGCGGTCGAGAGTCCGGGCCGCAACGGATCGACGAGCAGCCCGGAGCGACCTACTCGAAGCGCCAGCGCCCCGTGAAGGTCGGCGTCGTCTTGGCCTTGAAGGCCCGCAGCCCGCTCTCGATGTCCTCGCCGGCGAAGTTCACCGCTTGAGCCATCGCCTCGGCCTCGAGGCTGCCCGAGAAGTCCGTGCCGGCCGCATGGTGCAGGAGAGACTTCGTCAAGGACATGGCGACCGGCGGACCGGCGGCCAGGCGCCCGGCGAGCGATTCGACGACGGAATCGAGGTCGCCGGGTTCGACGACCCGGGTGACCAGCCCCAACCGTTCGACCTCCGCCGCAGTCAGGACATCGCCCGTCATCGTCAGCAGCTTCGCCTTCTGCATCCCGATCAGACGGGGCAGCAGCCACGACCCGCCGACATCGATGGACAGCCCCCGCCGCGGGAAGATCTGTGCGAACGTGGCGTTGCTCGAGCAGACGACGAGGTCACAGCACAATGCGAGGTTCCAGCCGCCGCCGATCGCCGGGCCCGGCACCTTCGCGATCGTCGGCTTCGGGAAGTCGTGCAGGGCCACCGCCGTCGCCGAGATGATCCGCATACGGTCCAACGGATGCGCGGGACCGTCGGCACCCAACTCACCCCCGGACGAAAACACCCCGTTGGCGCCCGTCAGAACCACCGCGCGCACGCTGGTGTCGTGCGCTGCGTCGCCGAGCGCGACGGCCAGGCGGCGCCACTGGCCGGCATCCAGCGCATTCTTCACCGCGGGCCTGTTCATGGTGAGGGTGAGGACCCCGTCGACCAGCCTGCTCTCCAGCGGGGCGGACGTCGGATCGTTCGGATTCGCCATCGGACTTCCTCTCGAAGGGGTGGATTGCGCGTGAGTTCGACCGGCCGACCGGAAGCAGACCTCGGTCAATTTTGGACGAAACTTATCAGAAATATACCGCGAGTGGCGGGACCATCGCGCTGAGCCGGACGGACGGCTTCGCCCGCACCGCGAATCGCGGTATGGTGCAAGCTATGACGTCATCGTCACGCACGGTCGGACGGCCACGAGAACCTGATCTCGACGAGCGGGTCCTGGACGCAGCCAGGACGGTGTACGGCGATCGCGGGTGGAGCGGTTTCACCGTGGACGAGGTGGCCCGGCGCGCCGGTGTCGGCAAGGGGTCGCTGTACCTGCGCTGGCCCAACAAGGCGGCACTGCTGGTCGACGCCGTTCGCTCGGCCGCCCCCTCGGTGGGAAACATCAACCTGGGCAACCTCGAGCTGGATCTCCGGGAGTTCGCCAGGCAGTGGATGGCGTTCGTCCGGAGCGTCGAAGGCTCCATGGTCACCCGCCTTTCGATGGACAGGCAGTCCAACGAGGAGCTGGCCGCGGTCATCGGCGAGCACGACTATCCGGACTACATTCGTTCGACCCGGGCCCTCGTCCGGCGAGCGATCGAGCGTGGCGAGCTGGACCACAGCGTCAAGCCCACCCTCATCGCCGATCTCGTCGCAGGCGCCATCACGACCCACGTTCGGAGCACGCCACCGGGGTTGGCCGAGGTCGCCCACACCGAGAGCTATGTGACGGAACTCGTGGACACGGTGCTACGCGGCGTGGGCTACCGCAATCCTTCCGCGCAGGACTCCCCCGCATCGTGACCTCGACGGCCGGTAGATGCGCCGGCCGCAGCAGGGGACAGAAGGATATCCTGTATCGCAAGGATTTCCGTATCGCAGCGTTCACGCCGGTGCGGCTCCCGGTGTACCCGTTGTCGTGGATCGAGTTCGAATAACCCAGCAGCGGTGACGATTTCGTCGTGAGCACACCCCCGCTTCGCTGCCGCAAGCGTCACCGCTTCGCGGGCAGATGACGTGATTTCACGTCGCGTATTTGCAGAAGAACGTGACAACCATAATACTGACGGCTAATGTCCATATTAGGATGATCCAGCCCGCGGCGCGCCGGACTTGCCCGGTGGGACCTCACTCGACAAGCACGGAGGTATGAACATGCAGGTGTCCCTCGAGGGGAAGGTCGCGCTGGTGACCGGATCGGGTCAGGGCATCGGAGCCGCCATCGCCACGCAGCTGGCGCAGTCGGGCGCGCACGTCGCCGTCTGCGACCTGAGGGGCGACCGCGCGGACGCCGTGGCACGGGACCTGTCGGAGCGGGGCCTGCACGCCCGCGCATTCACCTGCGACGTCACCTCACCGGAGGCGGTGTCGGCATTGGCGCGCAGCGTCACCGCCGACCTCGGTCCTATCGATATCGTGGTGAACAACGTGGGATGGGCGGGCGATGACCCGTTCGTCTCACTCGGCGTCGAGCAGATCCGCAACCTCGTCGATGTCAATCTCATGTCGACGATGTTCGTCTGCCACGAAATCGGCGCGGGCATGATCGAACGTGGCGCCGGCCGAATCGTCAACATCGCCAGCGACGCCGGCCGGGTCGGTAGCGGCGGGCAGGCCGTCTACGCCGCCACCAAGGGCGCAGTCATCGCCTTCACCAAATCACTGGCCCGAGAGTGGGCCAAGCGCGGTATCACCGCGAACTGCGTGTCCCCCGGCGCCACCGACACGCCGCTGTGGGCCCACGACACATCCGACCGCATCAAGTCCACGCTGCTGTCGACCATCCCCCTCAAACGAGTCGGCCGGACCGAAGAGATCGCCACCGCGGTCACCTTCCTCGTCTCCGACCAGGCCGGCTACATCACCGGTCAGGTACTCAGCGTGAGCGGTGGCCTGACCATGGTCGATTGATCCGCAGCATGCCGTACTCGCCACTATCCGATCAGTCGGGTCGGCGGTCCTCGGTTGCGGTTCAACGTCCTCTACGAAGACGAGTACGCGAAGGTCGACTCCGTGTGGCTGATCTCCGAGAGGGGGCTTGTCACGACATTCGAACCGGGGCAGGTAGGGCAGGTCCCGGCCTGACCTGCCCTACCCATGTCCGATTCCTTGCATTATCCGAATCGACGACAAGGTGCCCCGGTCTGCCCGTCATACAGCTGTCCAACCGCCATCGATGACGAGCGTTTGCCCCGTCATATACGACGACGCGTTGCTGGCGAGGAACACCAGGGCACCGTTGAGTTCGTCCTCCCGTCCCCCGCGCCGCATCGGCATACGGCGGAACCGGCGCTCACCGGCACTACTGGTGAACAGCTCTTCGGTCAGCTCGCTGCGAAAGTATCCCGGCGCCAGGGCATTGACCCGGATACCGCGGTCGGCCCACTGCGCGGCGAGTTCGCGAGTCAAGCTGATCACCGCGCCTTTGCTGGCGCAGTAGCCCGCCTGGGGAATCGACCAGCTGGCCACCAGGCCGTTGATCGAGGCGATGTTGATGATCGTTCCCTCTCCCTGTTCCAGCATGCGACGTCCGGCGAGGTGGCACAGGCGATAGAGCGCGACCAGGTTCACGTCCAGTACTTTGCCGAACGTTTCCGCGTCCTCGTCCTCGGCCGGCTGAATCGAGGTGATACCGGCGTTGTTGACGACGATGTCGATCGTGCCGCGCCATTCTACGGTGCGGTCGATGACGTCGCGGATCCGGTCGTCCTCCGTGACATCCGCCGAGACGGCGAGGATGTGTTCCGGGTATTGCTCGACCAGCGCGAAGAGCGGATCGGCCCGCCGTGCCACGGCCACAACGTAGGCACCACGCCGGGCCAGAGCCGTGGCGAACTGTCGACCGAGACCGGAGCTTGCGCCGGTGACGATCGCTACTTTATCGGCGACATCGAACAGCGGGTCGCTTATTTTCGATGCCGTTGCTGCGAAATCGTTCATGCGAGCATATGTCCTGAATCCCCCAGGGGTGATAAGTTTTCTGATTCGACCGGAACAGCCGACGCCACGAGCACGCGCTGATGTCAGGCGCGCTTACCGAGTGCGCCGAAAGCCTCGTAGGCAAGCCCGAGCCCCAGCAGCTCGAGCACCTGCTTCTTGAGGGGCTGAATCATGAGCGCACGGGTGAAACGCAGCGTCGTATCCGATTTTTCGGCAATTCCACGTGCGATCTCCCGAGCGCGCTCGAGCACCTGTTCGGGAGGAAGTACCTCTTTGACGAGGCCCCAGCGAAGCGCCTCCTCGGCGGTGATGATCTCACCGGTGAGCATGTAGGAACGCGCGCGGTTGATTCCGAGCAGTGCGGTCGTCCAGATGTGGGAACCGTCGCCCGGTGCCATATCCTCGAACGCGAAGTGTCCCGAGTCCTCGAACGACGCCGTGTCGGAAGCGATGATGATGTCGGAGAAAAGCGGGATCTCGCAATGCCGTCGAGCGGGACCGTTCACCGCCGCGATCACCGGTACCTGAATATCCAGCAGGGCGTTGACCAACTCGCGATGATCCGTCCACGCATCCTGCTCCCACACCGAATATTCCGCCGAATAGTCGGGGATCACCGTCATGATCTGGCCACTGTCGGCGGTCGGTTGCGGACCGATGAATTCCGCTCCGGTTCCGGTGATGAGCACGACCCGGTTTTCGCGATCGAGTGCTATGTCACGGAATGCACGCGTCAATTCGCGATGCTGCGGGACCAGCAGCTGAAGCGAGTCGTCATCGGAATGTAGCCGGATCTCGAGAATTCCGTTCTCGTCGCGGCCGAACTTCAGGTGCCGGTACTTCTCGCGGTAGTCGTCCAGTACGGTCATGTAAACCATCTCCTTCGAGGTTACAGGGGTAAAAAAATTTCCCGAGGCTCCGGCGGCAGCGTGGGGCGTCAGGCCGGATTCTCGAGCGCCTCTCTCAAGGTCTTCTTGTCGAACTTTCCGGTGCTGTTCCGCGGAATGCTCTCGACGAGACGGAAATCGTCCGGGATCCACCACTTCGCCACGCGTCCCGTCAGGTGGTCGCGTAGCTCGTCCGTTTCGACCGTTCCGTCGGTCACGACGAAGGCGGCCGGTCGCTCGCCCCAGCGCTCGTCCGGGCGGCCGACGACGGCCGCCTCACGCACCGATGGATGGGCCATCAGCGCCGACTCCAGGTCCAGGGAGCTGATCCACTCGCCACCGGACTTGATCGCGTCCTTGAGCCGGTCGGTGATCCGCACCCACCCGTTCGCATCGATGGTCCCGACGTCCCCGGTGCGCAGCCAGCCGTCGTGGAACCTGTCCGCACCGACATCGGAGTCGAGATAGGCGCCGGCCACCATGGGACCGCGAATCTCCAACTCGCCCACGGTGTTTCCGTCTCTGAACAGCTCCGCGCCGTCGGCGGCGACGGCACGCATCTCGTAGAGGGGCGAGATGCGGCCGGCCGACGTGCGCGCCCGCCACCCGTCGTCGGTATCGGCCATGGCCGACGGCGTGACCATGGTGGCTCCGGGGAAGACCTCGGTCATGCCCCAGCCCTGGACGAAGTCGATCCCGAGGGCGGCGTAGGCGCGCATGAGTGCCTCCGGCACCGCGGTCCCTCCGCCGACGATGGTCTGCAGACTCGACGAGTCGACCGGGGAGCTGCCCGATGCCCGCTCATGGATCACTCGCAGCAGGTCCATCCAGACGGTGGGTACGCCGCCCGCCCAGGTGACGCGGTGCTCGGAGATCAGCTCGGCCACCGCCTCCGGCGCCAGGTTCGGTCCGGGCAGGACCATGTCGGCGCCCGTGAGGCCGCAGACGAAGGGCAACCCCCACCCCAAAGCATGGAACAGCGGAACCAGCCCGAGGACGGTGTCCCGCTCGCTGATCCGGAAGACGTCGTGACCGGCCATGGACAATGCGTGCAGGACGATCGACCGATGGGAGTACAGGACCCCCTTCGGGTTCCCGGTCGTACCGGAGGTGTAGCAGAGGGCCGCCGCGGCCCGCTCGTCGACGTCGACCGGCGCCATCGGCTCGCGCACCTGCGCGATCAAATCCTCGAAACCGATCTCGCCGGGAGCGAGGTCCTGGTCGGCAGCCCCGATGACGACCACCTGCCGGAGGTGCGGCAGCCGATGCCGCAGACCTTCGATCCGGGATCGGAACCCCGGCTCCACGATCAGCACGGTGTCCCGCGCGTGGTCGATCGTGTATGCCAGCTGGTCCTCGTGCAACCTCGGGTTGGCCGTGTGCAGCACCGCACCCATGCCCATGACCGCGTAGTAGATCTCGAGATGCTCCTGGGTGTTCCACGCCAGACTGCCGACCCGGTCCCCCGGCTGCACGCCCAACCGCGCCAACGCCGCGGCGAGGCGCTCCGAACGATCCAGGACCGCACCGAAGGTCGTCTGCCGCGAGGGCCCGCCGGGACGGCTCGCCGACCTGGAGAACACCCGCGACCCGTGGTGGATGGCACGCATCCTCCGCAGCAACAGCGCGATGTTCAGGTCCACGTCCATCATGAGGCCCGGCACGGATGCCGGCTCGAGTGGTTTCACTGTCGGACCGCGGTCTGCGCACGACGACGAGCACGGGCCTCGAGCGCCGCCCCGACCAGATGCTGGTGATCCTCGGACACCGCGGAAAACCGCTCGGCCTGAAACCCGAGATCCAGCGTCACACCCGACAACAGGTGCAGCACACCGTTGAGCGCCTTCTTCGTCCCCTGCACCGCAGCAGGCGGCGACGCCGCCATCCGCTCGGCCCACTCCTTCGCCCGCGGAACAACATCACCCACCGGACACGCCTCGGTGACCAGACCCCACTCCGCGGCCACCCGGCCCTCCACCGGATCCCCGGTCAGCAGATACCGTTTGGCGCGCGCCATACCGACGAGAATCGGCCACATCATCGCCCCGCCGTCGCCCGCGACGAGTCCGATCACCACATGCGGATCCGACAATCGCGCATCCTCGGCGACGATGCTGAAATCACTCATCAACGCCATCGTGAACCCATAACCGGCCGCGGCACCGTTGACCGCCGCCACCACCGGCTGCGGAACATTCAGCAGATCATCGACGATCTTCCGGGCCTCGAAAAACGTGGTCTCCCTCGTCACCGGAGTCTCCCCCGCGATCCATTCCAGATCACCGCCGGCACAGAAGGCCCGCCCCGAACCGGTCAGGACCACCGCCCGCACCCGGCGATCCATACCGATATCGGCAAACACCGTCGACAGCTCACGATGAAATTCGGCATCGATCGCATTCAACTTCTCGGCACGCAAAAACGTCACCGTCAGCACACCACTGTCCGACAGCTCGAACTTCATCGTCCGATACCGCTCATACCGTTCATCCATAATCAGCAACTCCTTCGAAACGACAACGCGAAGAACCACGCCGGGAGCCGGACACCACACCGACCACCCACCCGGACGTGACTCCGATCATACTGACATATTTTGTCCAAATTAGGAACGCAGCTGCACCACCGGCCCGAACCACCAGGCTGTTCTCCTGTAATCCGTTGTGGCAGTTGGTGTCAGCCGTAGGCCCGACTAGTCTTGCTCAGCACGTTCGGGCCTCGCCTGTCCGGTTGACTCACCCGGCCTACGGGCTCGATCGATGGTCGACAACCCGAGAACGGTGCGGGGTCCGGGTGTGCGGATTCATAGGCGTCGAGGCCGATGAAGTCGTGGCCCATACGGTCGCGTTTGGTCCGCAGGTAGGTGAGGTTCTCGGCGTTGACACGCAGCGGCATCGGCACGCGCTCGGTGACATGGAGCCCGTAGCTGTCGAGCCCGACACGCTTGGCGGGGTTGTTCGTCAGCAGCCGCATCGTCGAGATTCCCAGGTCGGCGAGGATCTGCGCCCCGGTGCCGTAGTCGCGGGAGTCGGCGGGCAACCCGAGCTGGAGGTTGGCGTCGACAGTGTCCGCTCCGGCGTCCTGCAGCTGGTAGGCCTGCAGCTTGTGCAGTAGGCCGACGCCGCGGCCTTCGTGGCCGCGCATGTACAGCACGACTCCGCGACCCTCCCGCGCGATCATCTCGAGGGCGGCGTCGAGCTGGGGCCCGCAGTCGCAGCGCAGCGATCCGAACACGTCACCGGTGAGGCATTCGGAGTGCACGCGGACGAGAACGTCGCTGCCGTCGCCGTCCGGTCCGGCGATGTCTCCGCACACGAACGCGACGTGCTCGACCTCGTCGTAGATGCTCCGGTAACCGACTGCCCGGAACGTGCCGTGGATGGTCGGAATGCGCGCGTCGGCGACGCGGACAACATGCTTCTCGTGCTTGCGCCGCCACGCGATGAGGTCGGCGATCGAGATCAGGGCGAGGCCGTGCTCATCGGCGAAGACCCGAAGCTCACCGGTCCGTGCCATCGCGCCCGCGTCCTTCTGGCTGACGATCTCGCAGATGACGCCCGCCGGACGGAGCCCTGCCATCCGGGCGAGATCGACGGCGGCCTCCGTGTGACCGGGGCGGCGCAGCACGCCGCCGTCTTTCGCGCGAAGTGGTACCACGTGGCCGGGCCGGGTGAAGTCGGCGGCGCCGGTGGTGGAGTCGGCGAGCAGCCGCATGGTCGCCGCCCGGTCGGCCGCGGAGATGCCGGTGCCGATGCCTTCCCGCGCATCGACCGTCACCGTGTACGCCGTACCGTGTTTGTCCTGGTTGATGGCGAACATCGGCGGCAGGCCGAGGCGATCACAGTCCTCGCCGGCAAGCGGGACGCACAGATATCCGGACGTGTAGCGCACCATGAAGGCCACGAGTTCGGGCGTCGCCTTCTCCGCGGCGAAGATCAGATCGCCCTCGTTCTCGCGGTCCTCGTCATCGACCACCACCACGGGCTTGCCGGCGGCGATATCGGCAACCGCGCGCTCGATTCCGTCGAGCCTTGTCACGATCTGTACTCCCAACTCTCGTTCCGCGCCCTGACCGGACGGACGGCGGCGGTGTGTCGCCTACTCGACGTCGACCGACCGGGCATCGACCAGCTCGCGGAATTTCGCGCCGTGCCAAATGAGCGGCTCGTTCTCGCCGAGTCCGAGCTTGTTCACCTCGAGCAGGGCCAGCCAGTGGTCGCCCGCCTCGGACACCTCGTGGATCGAGCACTCCAGCCACAGCGCCGCGTCCTCGAGGAAGACGGCGCCCTGCGCACCGATCTCGACGGCGACCTGCTCGAAACGTGCCGCGCGGTCCTTACTCGCGAGCTTGCGGGTCAGGTCGCTCTGTCCCTTGCCCAGGATCGATACGCCGATCGAGCGGGCGTCCTCGAGCAGGCCCCACGTCTCGGACGACTTCTGCACCGCGACCGCGCCGAGACACGGATCGAGCGACACTCCGACCATGAACGACGAGGCGACGAGCGCGTGCTTCCTGCCGTCGATGTCGACCGCGAGCACCGCCACACCCGAGGGGAATTGTGCGAACGCGTTTCGCGCGACCGCCGGATCGCCGTCGAAAATACGCACCTTGGTCCGAGTCATCAGTTCTCTTCCTTATCGCCCGGCCGGCTACCTAATTGCCGGAAACATCCGCCGCGTCCGCCGGGATTTCCTTCGCCATCTCCGGCGCGAGGAAGACCATCTGTGCACGGAGCGACTCGCTCGCGTCGAACAGCGGAGTGAGATCTCCGTCCCGCATGAGGTTCGCAGCGTTGTCCGCCCAGGCTTCGGGGGTGGGTTCGGCGACCTTGAGCCGCGGCATAGCGGTGATCACGGTCCGGGCGGCCGCTACGCCACCCACCTCGAAGGCTTCACCATGAACAGTCGTGTCCTGGTGGGCGAGCCACGTGACGAAAGCCGCGACGGCATCGGCCGGAAACTGTTCGCGCATGAGCTTTCGAACGACCGAATCGCTGTTGCCGAAGGCATCTTCCGTCATAGGCGTCCAGGCGACCGGCAGCAGCGTGGTGACTTGGACACCGACCTCGCGAGCCTCGGCCACGAGGGAATTTCCGAGGCCCCAGATCGCGGCTTTGGCAGCGCCGTAGGACGTGTCGTTGGGCAGGCCCATCAAACCGTTCGAAGAGATATTGATCAGGCGTCCGCTACCGGACTCGATGAGATGCGGCATGGCGTGGCGCGCGACCTCGACAACACCCCGGAAGCTGGTATCGAAGACGCGCCACCACAGGTCACTGTCCATCTCCCAGAAGCGGCCGTAAGCGTTGATCCCGGCGTTGTTGACCACGATGTCCAGGCGCTCGAAATTCTCGATCGCCGTCTGCACCAGATCCGCCGACTCGGTGACGATATTGTGGCTGTCGGGTACCGCCGTCCCACCGGCTCCGGTAATCCGTTTCACCGTCTCCTCGGCGCGAGCTGCGGCAATGTCGTTGACCACGACTCTCGCGCCCCGGGATGCGAGCATGACGGCGTGCTCACGGCCCATTCCCTGCCCGGCCCCGGTGACGATTGCCACTCGTCCGCCGAAGTCGAGTTCACTCTGCCCTGTCATTTCATATACCTTTTTCGATCTGTGGATAATCTGCTCGGCCGTTCGAGTACATGCGACACGCGGCGCTAGGCATTGGGGGTATTGACATAATCGCGTTGCGCCTCGGCCGGAAGGTACTTTTCCTCCGTGCCTCGCACATACTCCGCCGACGGCCGCCCGAGGCGAGCGCCCCAGCCGAAGTCGTAAGCGGTGCCCTTCGCTTCGTTCATCTTCTCCACATAGGCCGCGAACGGAGTAGCGTCGCCCGCTTCCTTGATGTCCAGGAGCAAGCGCCACACCTCATGAACGCCGGGCAGCACGAACGGCACTGCCTCGATCGCCTGCCCCACCGCGGTCAGCTCGGCGAGCGGCCGCCGACCGATGAGATCCGCACCCATCACGTAGCTCGGCCCGGGCGTTTCTCGCAGCGCCAGTTCGGCCTGCTGCCACGTCTGGAAACCCTCGAAGAAGATGGCATCGACGCCCGTCTCGGCACGGTAGAGCCGTGCCCGCCGAATCGCCTCGTCGACACTGCCGCCGGCAGCACCGAATCCGTCGGTGCGCGCGACGATGACGAAGTCGGCGTCCAGGCGGTCACGCGCGTCGACCGCCGCGTTCAGCCGTCCGATCGCTTCCGCGTCCGATACCAGTTCGATTCCGGTCGTCCCGCCGGACTTCTTGGGCTCCCGCTGATCCTCGATATGGATACCGGCCACGCCGGCATCGATGAACTCCGCGACCGTGCGCTGGACGTTGATCGGGGCACCGAACCCCGTATCGGCGTCGCAATACACGGGGATGTCGACACTTCGCGCCACGCGCCTCGCGTGCGCCACCACCTCGGTCAAGGTCAGCCAGCCGACATCGGAAGCACCCTCGGCCCACCACGCCGACATACCGCCCGAAAGCTCGAACGCCTCGAATTCCGCGTGCTGGGCCATCTGAGCGTGGATCGGTAGCGAGCCGAACGGCATGACAACTGTTTCGGGCCGCTCGAATATTTCGCGTAGCGCCGCACCGGGCGAACTCGGACCCATGATTTCTCCTTTTATCCGGATGGTCCTGTGTGAATTGTTGCGGCGGCTAGTGCCCGTCGTTGTAGCCGATCGTCACGACGATGTAGACACAATCCTCGTCGTACGGGTTCTTCCAGGCGTGGGGCACGCCGGCCAGGACGAGCAGGTCGCCGGGTCCGAGAGTTCGCACCTTGCCACCGGGGAGTTCGAGATCCACCTTCCCCGAGATCACGACCTCGTAATCGATCGTGTCGCTCGCGTGCATGTTGGGGTCGCCGTCATCGCCGGTACCGGACATACTCGGATCGAGTTGCTCGGGATCCAGCTCGTTTCCGGCCGAGCGCGCCGGGAAACTGCTCACACCGAACGTCGAACCATTCGGCCCGGCCAATTGAACGCGGCTGGGAGGCCCGCCGATGTTCTCTTTACTGTGCCCGTCCGCTACGGCCCAGTAAAAGGCCCCGTCGGCGATGCCCGGCATATTGATCAGCGCCGGACCGCCGACCTCCAGGAAGTCGGCTTCGCCCGAGTCGGTGGTTCCCGCAACGACCAGGCGGAATTCTTTCGGATCCGGAAAATTCATCTACCTTCACTCCCTTGTAAAGGATCTTCGGGTCGTCCGTGGTCAGGCGCGGAGCCCGGCGCTGCGCATCAGCGGGAAAATCTGCTCGTTCAAGCGATCCAGCCCCTCGTCGTAGTCGACCAGCCCGGTGCAGACACCCGCTATACCGGCGTCGGACAGCTTCTGGAGCCCCTCGACGATCATCTCCGGCGTACCCACCAGTGGAACGAGCCCGGCCCGCATGAAGGTGCGGACGGATTCGTCCTTCTTGAAGTCCTTGTCCCGCTTGTAGTCCTCCCAGCGCATGCTGCGGGCATCACCCGAGGCGAGGATCTGCTGATAGCGAACGGCGCTCTCCCAGTCGCCCTTTTCGTCGACGACGTACTTCACGTAGTCCTGCGCCTCTTTCTCGGTGTCCTTGCACACGATATGGACGCCCGCCCACAGCCCGAGATCCGGCCGCCCCGCCTCGTCGGCACTCGCTCGAACTTTCTGCGTGACCGCTGTGCTGCTGTCCACGTCGGCGACCATGATGAACAGGATGTTGGCGTGTTCGAACGCGAATTTCTGACCCGCCGGGCTCGCGCCCGCACTCATCACCATGGGCCCGGGCGATTGAACGGGCTTGGGGTAGGCCTGCGCGCCCGCCAGCTCGAAGAACTCGCCGTCGAAGTCGAACTCGAATTCATCGCCCTCATCGGACCAGAGTCGCTCGACGATCGTCATCCATTCTTCGGCCATCTCGTAGCGCTTGTCGTGCTCGGGGAGTTCGAGACCGAACATCCTGTACTCCGGCTGGTGGTAGCCGGCGACAGCGTTCAGGCCCATCCGACCGCCACTGATGTGATCGACCGTGGCGCTCATCTTCGCCGCCATGAGCGGGTGCACGAACGGGACGTGGCAGGTGGCGAAGATCTGGATGTTCCGCGTCGTCGCTGCCAGACCCGCCGCCCAGGTGAACGTCTCGTGCTGCCTGCCCCACGGCCGATCGGGACCGGAAAGCCCCTGCCATCGCGCGATCGGGATGAACCCCTCGACGCCGTACCTGTCCGCCTTTTCGGCAAGGCCCCGAACCTCGTCCCAATTGCCGAGCGCGATCGTGTTCTCGGCGAGCGTCAGGCCGCCCTGACCGGTAGAAACGTTCGCCCCGAAAATCGCGAATTTGAATTTGTTCGGTCCGTCGACCATGGGTCGTCGATCGCGTTCGACGGTGTGATCGGCGACAAATTCCCGCGCAGCGTCGCTTCGGGTCATTTCGGGGACACTCATTGAACTTCTTCTCCAGATTCTCGTGGTTTCAGGCGCCCACAGCACCTCGAGTTATGACGGATTGCGCGAGCCGCATTGACGGATCTTCCTCGCCGCCGAGGCGCCGGTGTCCTTGCTCACATTCGCTACGGCTCAGGTTAGGAGCCGTCGGCACCGGACCGGCATGGCATTCGACGCCAACAAGGCCGGAAAGTGCGTCAAGTGCCTCCTATTGCCGCGTAATGGCGCAGGATGCAAAGCTACTGGCGGGACTTCTGATGCCTACCGGTACTCCAGCCGCCGCGGCGCTCCTCAGCGGCGGCCCGGTCACCTCAACGAAGAGGAGAGAGATGCGTCGTGGGACCGCCTCCCGCCAGCCGGTCGAACACGGCGCGCGAAGGAGGCCGCGATGAAGTTCAACTCGTATCAGAACCTGCGCGTCGCGAACTTCAGCGTCCATGCGCTGTGCCGGCTCCTCGAGGAGGCGAATCTCGACTGGCGAACGGCACTCGCCGAGGCGGACATCGACCCCGACGCGGTGAACCGCCCGGGGGGCACTATTCCCGCGAAGAAGGAGTTGGCCTTCCAACTCCGGTTCGTCGAGCTGACAAGAGAGCGTGCCGACCTGTGGGTGCGCGCCGCGCGCGCCTACACCACGGCCACCGTCGGCGCACGCGGAATGGCCCTCGCCACCGCGCCGACCATCGCGGCCTGGGTGGAAGTCGTCAGCGCAGCGGATTACGCCCCCGGGCTCCTCGACATCACACCACTGCGGACCTCGGACGACACGGTGACGGGGATCGAGTACACCTACCCCGAGGCTCCGGAGGAGTTGCTCCCGTTCAGCGCCTACCGCGAGGTCTATGTCACCACCCGGTCGTTCGCGTGGCTGTACGGCGGCCCGTTCCCCTTCACTCGTATCGAGTTCCCACTGCCGGAGATCTCGCCCGACGTCTTGACGTATGTCTCCTGCCAGGTCGACTGCGGCTCCGACGTGCTGCGGCTGTGGTGGGACCCGGCGATATCGTCGGAAGAGCTTCCCTTCGGTAACGCCTTCCAGCATGCGGCCTGGGTCAAGGCGGATACCGAGGTTCTCGAGTCGTTCCGGGCGACCGACGACTGGCCCGACACCGTCGCCAGAGCCATCAGGGCCGCGCCCGCGCTCAACCGCAAACTGGCGAATGTGGCCGCCGCGCTACAGGTCTCCCCACGCACCCTGCAGCGCAAGCTCGAACTGACCGGTCACGACTTCGCCCGGCTGCGAGACGAGATCCTGGGCGATCTCGCCTCCGATATGCTCTCGAATACCGATCACTCGGTATCGCGGATATCCCGCACGCTGGGCTACAAGGACGCGGCCAGCTTCACGATCGCCTTCAAGCGGTGGCGGGGGATGCCTCCGACCGCGTACCGGGAGGCGTCGCACTACAGGAACAACAGCAGCTCCGAGGAGTAGCTCACACCCTGCCGGAAACGCACCCTTCCCTGTTCGGACGATACGTGTCATCCGCTGGGCGCCTTTCGGCGGCGCCGACTCCGGCGAACTGCTCGTCGCGTTCGGCGTCGATCGCCGCCGCTTCGTCGAGACCCTCGGCACCGCCCTCCGGCCTCGCCGAACCGACTGGCACGAAGCGGCCTGGCTGAAGCGAGCCCTGTGGGAGGCGTTGGCGTCGGCGTGGCACGCCGATATCACCCTCTCGGCGGTGCCGGTGCGGTGCTGACATGCGCCGACTCGGCGTCCGATGCCTACCCTTCACAATTTGGACGATATGTGTCAGTATGGTGGCCATCACATCGCTGGACGCCCGTGTTCGGCGGCTCGATGTGCTCCGGACACTCGAACGTCCCGTGCAGCGGCTCCAGGCCGGGCACCACTACCAGTCAGGGCGCGGTAAACGCCCTTCTTCTACCCGAGATCGGAGTTTCAGCAATGGCTGGACGCATGGACGGCAAGGTCGTCTTCATCACCGGCGCCGCACGCGGTCAGGGCCGCGCCCATGCGGTCCGCCTCGCGGAGGAGGGCGCGGACATCATCGCGATCGACATCTGTGCGTCGATCCCCACGGTCGTCCAGTACGACGGCGCCACGGCGGCGGACCTCGAGGAGACGGTGCGCCTCGTCGAGGCACGCGGTAGGCGAATCGTCGCAGAACAGGCCGACGTGCGGGACGTCGCGCGGCTCGACGAGGTCGTGCGCGCCGGAGTAGCCGAGCTCGGTCGGCTCGACGGTGTCGTCGCCAACGCCGGCATCGAAATCTTCAAGCCCTGGGACAAGTTCAGCGAGCAGGAATTCCGGGACGTCATCGACGTCAATCTCATCGGAGTGTGGAATACGGTGCGGGCCACCGCGCCGGTCCTTGTCGACGCCGGTGCGGGCGGGTCGATCGTCCTCATTTCGTCGGGCAACGGACTCAAGGGCGGTCCGTTCAATCTCGCCTATACCGCGTCGAAGTACGCCGTGAACGGGATCGGGAAAACCCTCGCCGCCGAACTCGGCAAACACCGCATCCGGGTCAACACGGTGCACCCGGGGCCGGTCGATACGGAGATGTCCCGGCACATCGCCCCCGCATTCGGCGAGATCGCCGCCGGCAACGAGGCACTGCTGGGCACCTACGCCCACTTCCACCCGGACAACATGATGGATCCCACCGAGATCTCGCACGCCGTCGTATATCTGCTCTCCGACGAATCGACCTGGACGTCGGCACTCTCGATGGCCGTCGACGGCGGCGTCACGGCGTTTTGAGAACCAGCCGAAAGGAAAGGAGCGCGCCCGCGCCATGGACGTGGTCATCGAGAAGAATCTCCGGGTGGCGATGCGCGACGGCGTCGAACTCGCCACCGATGTCTACCGTCCGGCCACCGGCGGACCCTTTCCCACGCTGCTCGAACGCATCCCGTACAACAAGGAGAGCTACGGGATGATCAGCGGCTGGGTCGATGTGCTGCGCGCGGCGCGCGAGGGTTTCGCGGTCGTCGTCCAGGACACGCGGGGCCGGTACCAGAGCGGCGGAACCTTTCGTCCATTCGCCGACGAGCGGACCGACGGCGCGGACACCATCGCGTGGGCCGCCGGCCAGGCGTGGTCCACGGGGTCGGTCGGGATGTTCGGCAGCTCCTATACCGGCGCCACACAGTGGCTGGCCGCCGCCGAGCGACCGCCTGCCCTCACCACCATATCGGCGGCCGTCACCAGCAGGGACTACTACGACAACTGGCTGTACCAGGGCGGCGCGTTCCGCCTGGGATTCGCCTTGCAGTGGGTCACGTCGGCGCTCGGCCCCGGTGAGCTGTTGCGCAACGCCGCTGCCGAGGAAGGGCACGTCACCGACCTGCGGCGAATGCTCGACAACATGGAGGAAGTGTTCCGCACGCTGCCGGCGCGCGAGCACCCCACGCTGACCACGATCGCGCCGTACCTCGCGGAGTGGCTGGATCATCCGGAGCGCGACGACTACTGGGAGCGTCTTTCGGCCCGTGGCCCGGCCGTCCCGGATATCCCGGTACTCAACATCGGCGGATGGCACGACCTGTTCCTGGGCGGCACGATCGACAACTATCTCGCCCTGCGGACTCGCACGGCAGGACCGGACGCGCGGCGCCAGCGACTGATCATCGGTCCGTGGGCGCACGGCGCGACCAGCGGGGTGTTCCCGGAGCGCGCCTTCGGGATGCGGGCCGGGTTCGACGGGGCGGACATCACCGGCATGCAACTCACCTGGTTCGAGGAACACATGACGGGCGCGCCCGCGGCGACGCCGTCGAGCCCGGTGCGGATCTTCGTCATGGGGCCCGATGTCTGGCGCGACGAGCCGGATTGGCCCCTGCCGGACACCGAGTACGTCGACTACTTCCTCGGCAGCGCAACCGATGCGCGAACCAGCGGTGGTGACGGCACGCTGTCCACCTCGACCGGATCGGCGACGGTCTCCGACTCCTTCGCCTACGACCCGGCCGACCCGGTCGTCACCTGCGGCGGCGCGACGTTCTTGCCGGGCCTGTTCATCGGAGCCAACGCGGGACCGCGGGATCAGACGCGGACCGAGGCCCGTCCGGATGTGCTGTGCTACACCAGCGAGCCGCTCGACCGGTCGCTGGAGGTGACCGGCCCGGTCCGCGCGAGACTGCACGTCTCGTCGAGCGCGGTCGACACCGACTTCACGGCGACGCTGGTGGACGTCTCCCCGGACGGCCGGGCCGAACTCGTGTGCGACGGCATCCTGCGATGCCGCTATCGGACGTCTACGACGGGTCCGGAATTCCTGGAGCCGGGCGCTGTCTACGAGATCGAAGTCGACCTCGTCGCCACCGCGTACGTGTTCGCCGCCGGGCACCGCCTGCGGCTGGACGTGTCCAGCAGCAACTTCCCGAAGTTCGACCGCAATCCCAACGCCGCCGTTCCGGTCGCCGACGCCGGCCCCGCCGACCTGGTGGTCGCCACCAACACGGTGTGGCACGACAGCACCCGGCCGTCGCGGCTCGTGCTTCCGGTCGTCCGGCGATCGGCGTAAGTCCGGTCGAGCCTGCGAGTAATGATGAATTTCGACCTGAGAAAGGTGCGGTTATGAATTCGGTGGATTATGACGCCGTGGTGGTCGGTGCCGGTGCGGGCGGTATCTACGCTGTGCACAAGCTGACCCAGGAGGGGTTTCGGGTCATCGCATTCGAGGGTGCGCCCGAAGTGGGCGGCGTCTGGTATCACAACCGCTATCCGGGAGCGCGCGTCGACATCGAAAGCTACTTCTATTGCTTTCCGGACGAGGAGCTGTATCCACGCTGGTCCTGGAAGGAACGCTATCCGGCGCAACCCGAGATCCTGGCCTATCTGAACTTCGCCGCCGATACCTGGGGAATCCGCCCGCACATCCGCTTCTCGACATGGGTCACCGGTGCACAGTGGGAGCCGGACGCGCACCGCTATCGCGTGCGCACCAGCAGCGGCGAGTCGGTCACGGGACGCTATCTGATCATGGCGTCCGGACAGCTCTCGAAGGCTCGCACGCCGGCCTTTCCCGGACTCGAGGATTACCGCGGTCGCTGGGTCCAGACCTCCCATTGGCCGACCGACCACGTGGAGACGGCGGGTAAACGCATCGCCGTCATCGGAACCGGCTCCTCCGGCGTCCAGGCGGTGCCGGCGCTGGCGCGGGACGCCGACAACGTCACCGTCTTCCAACGCACCGCGCACTACTCGGTGCCCGCGCACAACGGTCCGCTCGATCAGCAGAAGTACTCGGATCTCGCCGGCCGGGTCGGCGAGATGCGAGAGGAGATCCTGCACCATCCGACCGGCTCGGACATACCGCTCGGCGCCGGCCCGGCAGGCGCCTACTCGCCGGACGAGCAGCAGGCGCTGCTACGGGAGCGCTGGGCCCGCGGCGGGCACACGATGAACGCGGTCTTCACCGACCAGGGCACCGATATCCACGCGAACACCATCGTGGCCGACTTCGTCCGGCAGCACGTGCGCGACACCGTGCGGGACCCGGCAACGGCCGACATCCTCACGCCGCATGCCTATCCCATCGGCACGCGGCGCCTGTGCGTGGACACCGGCTACTACGAGGCGTTCAATCAGAGCAATGTGCATCTGATCGATATCAACGCCGATCCCATAGAGCGAATCACCGCGAACGGCATACGAACTCGCGACCACGATCTCGAGTTCGATCTGATCGTGTTCGCGCTGGGATTCAACGCATTCACCGGCGCCCTCGACGAGGCGAACATTCGCAACGAATTCGGGGAGCAACCGACCGACCGGTGGAACCGCGGGCCACGAACCCTCCTCGGGCTGATGACGCGGGGGTTCCCGAATCTGTTCCTGCTGACCGGCCCCGGAAGCCCCTCGGTGCTGGCCAACATGATTCTGGACAATGTCCAGCACGTCGACTTCGTCGCCGACCTGCTGCGCCACATGGGCGAGCGGGGCCACACCCGAGTCGAACCCGAGGAAAAGGCCCAGGACGAGTGGACCGCCCATGTCGCCGACGCCGCCTCCACCCTGCTCCGGCTCAACGTCGAGAACTACATGGTGCACGTGAACCGCGACGGCACCAGGGTTTTCATGCCGTATGTAGCGGGACTCGATCGATACGTCGCCGAATGCGAGAAAGTCGCTGCCGACGACTTCGCCGGGTTCGCCCTCTCCTGAGCCTCGAACGGACACCGGGGTATAACGTAACGAGGCATCCGGTAGCTGAACACTTGCTCGACAAGTCCTCGGATCGATCACTTCGAGCGCTCTCCGGCGGGGCGATCCGTTCGTCCGCCGATCCCGGAAAGGACGTATGAGAACCATGAAATCTTGGCGATTTCACGGAACCGGCCGGCCCCTGACACTGGAAGAGGTGGAAACACCACACGCGGGCCCGGGCGAGGTCGTCGTCGACATTCGAGCAGCCGGACTGTGCGCCTCCGATATGGGCGCGCTCCACGAGCCGGAATGGATGGCGTCGTTCCCGCGGCTGCCGATGACACTCGGGCACGAGAACGCCGGCGTGATCAGCGAGGTCGGCCCCGGGATGGACCGATGGCAGGTCGGTGACCGGGTGGGGCTGTCGCCGTCGATGCCCGACGGCGATGCCATCGGCTACGGCGCCTGGGACGGCGGCTACGGGCCCAAGGTGCGCGCCACCGAGGCAAATCTCGTCCGGCTGCCGGAGGAGCTTTCCTTCGAACTGGGAGCGGTGGCGACCGATGCGGGCCTGACGGCGTATCACGCCATGGTCGCGCTCGGCGGCGCGAAGGAGGGCATGCGGATCGGAGTGATCGGCCTCGGAGGTCTCGGATACCTCGGCGCCCGCATCGCCGTACTGACGGGTGCCGAGGTATATGCCGCCGAAACGAACTCGGCCACAAGGGAACTGGCCGCCGAGATCGGACTGGCGGGCGTAGCCGAATCGATCGGCGAGTTCGCGGACAAGAACTTGACGCTGATCGTGGACTACGCCGGCTTCGGGACCACTACCGCCCAGGCAGTACGGACACTCGCCAAATCCGGAACACTGGTGCAGGTCGGTCTGGGCCGACCGGAGTCCACTGTGGACACCCAGGCGATCGTCTTCAAACAGCTACAGATCCTCGGCTCGCTGTCGGGCACCCGGCAGGACCTTACCGAGTTGTACGAGCTCATGCGCGGCGGCGAACTCGAGCCGCCGATCCACCGGATCACACCGGACCGCATCCCCGAAGGACTGGAGCTTCTCCGGCAGGGTGGGGTCGTGGGACGCCTCGTCGCCCTCTACGAGGACTGAATGACGAACCCCGGGTGAGTGGAAAACCCTGTACCGCTACGGATTTCCACTCACCCGGGGTCGGCGTATCGCCTGACTACCGGGGGAATTCGGTCGGCGGGCTCTCGATCCAGTCCAGGTAGATCGGATCCTCGGGATACCAGGCTCCCCAGTGCGACACGCGAGGCACGTTGACGATGTCCCAGTCCGAGTTGATCGGCCTGACGTCGATCCAGTCCCAGACGCAGGTGCGGTGCAGGATCTTCCACACGCCGTCCCGTTTCTCGCACAGGTCGCGGTAGCGGCCGGCCTGGAACATGGTCACCTCGGGCTCTTCGAACGGGACCACGCACACGAACATGCTCTCGCGCCTGGCCCGGTTGCCGTCGATCTCGGACAGGACGTTGGAGACGTGATGGTTGCAGCTGTAGATCTTGTCGTGCCAGGTCATGGCCGCATCGGCCCACCCCTGGCCGTCGCCGACGTAACCACCGTGGTCGTCGAAGGAGTCCGGCCAGTACGTCGACCTCATCAGCTCGCGGTCGTGCCGGTCCGCACCCCGCACATACATCATCAGGTTGTCGTGGAGCGCCTGTTTGTCCCACAGTTCGGTCAACTGTGCATCTGTCAGCGACATATATTCCGTTCTCTCGTCGAGCATCGGCGACCTGTTCGGATTATTTGAGGAGGGAACCCGCGTCTACCGGCAGAGCCACACCGGTGATGTACCGGGAGTCGTCGGAGGCCAGAAAGAGCACGGCGTTGCTGACGTCCACGGAATCCACCCAGGGGATCGGGAGCGCGTTCACCGTTTGCGAGGCCGGCGCGAAATCCTCTTTCGTCGGATGTTCGAGATCGGGCCGGAACAGCCGGCGCATAGCCTCGTTCTGGATCATGGGCGTGTCCACCTGTGTGGGATTCACCGCGTTGGCACGGATGCCGTGCGGCGACAATTCCAGCGCGAGCGCACGCATCAATCCGATCACGCCGTGCTTGGCCGCGACGTAGTGCCCGATATTCGCGTACGCCTTCTGCCCCGCCGCCGAACTGGTGAGAATGACCGAGCCGCCGTTGTTCGCGAGGAGGTGCGGAACCGCCGCCTTCGCCGTGTGCCACACCCCGGTCAGGTTGATGTCGATCATCGTCTGCCACGTTGCGGCGTCGTACTCCCAGACCGACTGCGGCCGGCTGGTGATCCCGGCGATTCCAGCGTTGGCGCAGACGATGTCGAGCCTGCCGAGCCGAGCGACGCCGTCGTCGACCACCTGCTGCAGCCCCGCGTAGTCGCGGACGTCGGCCTTCCTCGCCACGATGCGGCGGCCCAGGGCCTCGACCTGTTGCACCGTCTCGGCGAGGTCGGACTCGGTGGCTCCCGCATAGGGACTGTCCGGGATGTCCTCGCAGATGTCCACCGCGATGATGTCGGCGCCCTCCTGCGCCAACCGGATCGCGTGGCTGCGTCCCTGACCGCGCGCCGCACCAGTGATGAAGGCGACCTTGCCGTCGACGCGTCCCGCCATTGCGAAACTCCGTTCTCCTGTAGGACCAGGGCGGCGTTTGCGGGCCCACCTGGTAGAAGTGCTCGGCCCGAGCCGTCCACTCGGGACGATCGAGCCCTGGAAGTGAGTCGATTTCACCGAGCCCGACAGTCCATGCGATGTGACGGCCACTATACTGACATGAGTCGTCCAAATTTGGAAGGGTGCCGCGCTTTCCGTCGGACCGTTGACACCTCGGATATGCCCCTACCTGCACCCAGGCCCTGCACCGCTACTATAATGATCGGATAAACGGCTTCGCCAGAACCTCCATATACCTAGCAACACGCTTGATTTGGACAAGTTTGGTCAGTATTGTGGCCGTCGCATTCCTTCCACCAGTGCCACACGCCGGTGATGCAGACTCCCTGCCACGGGGACGACGGGCGCGGCGCCCGGTCACGACGAACATTCATCAGGAGAGCTAGTGAGCCCCGAAAGAGCGCAGACGGCCGAGGCGTACCCCGACATGATCGCCGAGATCGCCGCGGAGTCGCCGGACGCCGTCTGCCTCGAGGAGGTCGACGGGCCCGTCCGCACGTACGGCGAGGTCCACGCGAACGCTCTGGCGTGGCGGCAAGCCTTGAACGACCTCGGGGTGGCCGCGGGCGACACCGTCCTGACGTTCGTGGCGTCGTCGGTGGCCTCGGTCGAATTGTGGTGCGGCACAGCCTACGTCGGCGCCATCGAGGCGTCGGCGAACCCCGCGTACCGGGGTGCGGTCCTCGATCACATCGTCGGTGACACCCGGGCCCGGGTCGCCGTCGTCGACCATCGGTACTTCGCCGGAGTCCGAGAAGCGCTGGTCCGAGCGCCGAATGTCGAGCACGTCATCGTCATCGGCGGCGACAGCGATCTCCGTTCCGAAGGCTCCACGGTAGTCGTCCGGGCAGACGCCGTCCTCGGTGCGGCGAGGGACGCCGCGGGCACGTGGTCCGGCGGCCCGATACCGGGGCACGCGGCCGCCTGCATCCTCTACACCTCGGGCACGACGGGCTTGTCCAAAGGGGTCGTCGTACCCTTCGCCCAGTTGAAGGAGGCGTCTTTCGGGGTCTTCCCGCCATCCGTCCTCAGTCATGAGGACGTCGTCTACCTCCCGTTTCCGCCGTCCCACATCACGTATCGTGCCAACTTGATCACTGCGGCCCGGGTACGTGGGCGAGCTGTGCTTCGCGAGCGGTTCTCCACCGATGCCTTCTGGGCGGACATCGAGAAGCACCAGTGCACCCTCACGCTGCTGCTCGCAGCGATGGCTAATTTCGTCAACCGCCACGACGTCCAGCCGGAGTCGACGCCGCTGCGGCTGGTGCAGATGATTCCGGTGATCCCGGAGGTGGAGGACTTCAAGAAACGGCACGACGTCCTGGTGACCACGCAATGGGGGATGACCGAGGTCTGCGCGCCGATCGCCGCGGTCGACTGTGACGTCAGCATCCCGCAGAGTTGCGGTCGCTTGCGCGACGGGTTCGAGGCCAGGATCGTCGACGAGTTCGATCACGAGGTCCCGGACGGCGAGGTCGGCGAACTCATTCTGCGGCCGCGGGAACCGTGGCACTTCGCGACCGGATACTGGCGAAACCCGGAGGCGACCGTCGCCGCCTGGCGCAACCTGTGGTTCCACACCGGCGACCAGTTCCGTCGTGATCGGCAGGGCAACTACTACCTCGTAGATCGTCTCAAGGATTCGCTGCGCCGCCGCGGTGAGAACATCTCCTCGGTCGAGGTCGAGGCGGCCGTGCTGCAGCATCCCGACGTGCTGGAGTGCGCGGTGGTGGGCGTGGACTCGGAGTGGGGCGAGCAGGAGGTGATGGCCTTCGTCGTCCCGAGACCGTCGCAGCGCATCGACGAAGCGGCTCTGGCCGAGTTTCTGTCCGGCCGGTTGGCCGAGTTCATGCGGCCGCGCTTCATCGAGGTTGTCGACGGACTGCCGAAGACGGCGACCGAGCGGGTCCGCAAGGGCGAACTCCGTGAGCGTGGCCGAGGGCCCGGCACCTGGGCCCGGCCCGAACGCGTCCGTCCGGCGGCACCGAAGTCCGACGGCGGTGCGTCCTGAACGACCTGAATCATGGAGGAGCTCCCGTGAGCACAGCAGTCATCGTCGACGTCGTACGCACTCCGTCCGCGAAAGGAAAGCCCGGCGGCGCACTGTCGGCCGTGCACCCGGCCACTCTCCTCGCCGGCCTGCTGCGGACACTCGTCGAGAAACACGACCTCGATCCGGCACTGGTTGACGACGTCATCACCGGCTGCGTCACGCAATCCGGCGAACAAGCTTTGAACATCGGACGAACCGCCGTCCTGGCCGCGGGATTCCCCGTATCCGTACCGGCCACGACGATCGATCGCCAGTGCGGATCCAGCCAGCAGGCAGCCGCTTTCGCAGCGCAGGGTGTCGCCGCAGGCGCGTACGACATCGTGATCGCGTGTGGTGTCGAATCGATGAGCCGCGCACCGATGTTCTCCAACGCCGGCGACGAGGACCCCGCGGCCGGTCCGCTCGCCGCCCGGTACCCGGACGGACTCGTGACACAGGGCATCGGCGCCGAACTCGTCGCCGCCCGGGGGAAATTCGACCGAGAACAGCTCGACGAATACGCGGCCCGCTCACATCGCCTGGCCGCCGAGGTCGCCGCGGCTCAGCAGGCCGCACAGATCGTCGGCGTGCCCACCACCGACGCCGCGGGCGCACCGGCCGTCATCGACCTCGACGAGACAGTACGTCCCGCAACCACTCCCGAGTCGCTGTCGACGTTGCGGCCGGTGTTCGAGAGCGCCGAGATGACGGCCCGCTTCCCCGAGATCAACTGGTCGATTACCGCCGGTAACTCCTCGCCGCTGACAGACGGCGCCTCGGCCGCACTCATCATGAGCGAAAAGCAAGCAGCCGCACTGGGTCTCACACCGCGGGCCCGGTTCCACAGCTTCGCGGTCGTCGGCAGCGATCCCCTGCTGATGCTGACCGGCCCGATTCCGGCCACCGAGAAGATCCTCGACCGCAGCGGATTGCGACTGTCCGACATCGACACCTACGAGGTGAACGAGGCGTTCGCACCCGTTCCGCTGATGTGGCAGAGCCACTTCGACACCGACCCGGAACGCCTCAATCCCGCCGGCGGCGCAATTGCCCTCGGCCATCCGCTCGGCGCCTCCGGCGGCCGGCTCCTCGGATCGATGCTCGCCTACCTCGAAGCGACCGGCGGACGGTACGGGCTACAGACCATGTGCGAGGGCGGCGGCATGGCCAACGCCACCCTCATCGAACGACTCTGAAAGAACGTAATCATGAAGCTGGACAACACGATTGCACTCGTGACCGGCGGTGCGTCCGGCCTCGGACTCGCCACCACCGAGGTCTTGCTCGAGGCCGGCGCCCATGTCGGCGTGCTGGACCTGCCCTCCTCCCCCGGCGCAGAAATTCGAGAAAAACACAGCGGGGCACTGACTTTCGTGCCCGCGGATGTCACTTCCACCGACGACGTGACCCGGGCGCTGGACATCCTGGCCGAGCGTGGTCCGCTCCGCATCGTCGTCAACTGCGCGGGAATCGGGCCGCCCGGAAAGGTCCTGGGCAAGGATGGGCCGCTCCCCCTCGACGGCTTCGAGCGCATCGTCAGGATCAACTTGACCGGCACATTCAACGTCATCAGGCTCGCCGCGGAGAGAATCGCGGCGACGGAGAGCGTCGACGGCGAACGCGGCGTCATCGTCAACACCTCCTCGGTCGCGGCCTTCGACGGGCAGATCGGCCAGCCCGCCTACGCCGCCGCCAAAGGCGGAATCGTGTCCATGGCGCTGCCCATCGCACGCGAACTCGCCAGGCACCGGATCCGCGTAGCGACGATCGCTCCCGGCACCTTCGACACGCCGCTGCTGAAAACGCTCCCGGAGGACGTCAGACAGTCCCTCGGCGCACAGGTACCACATCCGTCCAGGCTCGGAGACCCGGCCGAATTCGGTGCGCTGGTACGACATATCGTCGAGAACCCGATGCTCAACGGCGAGGTCATCCGGCTCGACGGGGCGATCCGGATGGCACCTCGATGACCGGGCCCACAGCGTACGTTCGAGATCGGAGAAGGAGGAGTCTGCGATGACCGAGATCAATTTCGGCAGTCGTGTCGGCGTCTGGTGGACCAGCGATATGGTGCCGATCACCGACGTGATCGCCCGAGCCCGCGAGATCGAGCGACTCGGCTACGCTTCGCTGTTCTACGGTGAAGCGGGTTTCAAGGAGGCGTTCACCCAGGCCGCCGCGTTGCTCGGCGGCACCGAGCGGCTGGTGATCGGCACCGGGATCGCCAACATTCACGCGCGTGGCCCTCGTGCCGCCGAATCCGGGGCTCGCACGCTCGGGGCACTGTACCCGGGCCGTTTCGTTCTCGGACTGGGTGTCAGCCACGCGCCGTTGGTGGAGCACAGCTACGCCGGCTCGTACAGTAAACCGCTGGCCACGATGCGGGAGTACTTGGGAGCGATGGAAGCGGTCCCCGCCGAGGTCGAGCCGGGCGCACAGCGTCCCGCGCGGCTGCTGGCGGCGCTGGGCCCCAAGATGATCGAGCTGTCCGGCACCGCCGCGGACGGTGCGCACCCCTACCTGGTGACCCCGGAACACACCGCGGGCGCTCGCGAACTACTGGGCCCCGGCAAGTGGCTGGTGACCGAGCAGGCCGTCGCGCTCACCTCCGACCGGGAGACCGGTCTGCGTCGCGCGCACCAGCATCTGCACGTCTACTCGCAGCTGCCGAACTACCGGAATTCGTGGCGACGCCACGGGTTCGACGAGTCCGACCTGATCGTCGGTGGCTCGGACAAACTCGCCGAGGCCTTGGTAGCCATCGGCACCGTGGACAGTGTCGTTGCGCGAGTGAACGAGCACCTCGACGCGGGCGCGGACCAGGTGGTCATCCAGATCCTCGGCGACGACCCCGCCGCCGACCCACTACCCGCGCTGCGCGAACTCGCACCGGCGCTGGCTCGAGTTTCCGGCCCAGCGGGCGGATAAGCACGAGCCGTTCGAGCGTGAACAAAGGTTGCTCGGACGGGACGAGAACAGGCGCGACGCGCCACGCAGGAACGGCGACCGTGCCCACGGTGGGCGCGCGGTCGCCGTCCTTATCCGGGCCTCGAGCCGGTCAGCGGGAGCTGGTCCGGTGGTGCGCGGCGCGGTTGGTCGCGACGACTTCGTCCAGTGCAGGTGCCTGCGTGAGGCTCGCGAAGTGCTCCATGAGCCGGTCGCGAGTACGGGGCGCTTCGTCCTTGTCGGCCTCGGCCAGGGCTCGTTCCAGCTCCTCGGCGTTCAGTTCGGTGCAGTAGGCGGGCGTTCCCGGCTGCTGCCGCCACGATTCGGCCAGCACGCCGGCATCGACGGGATCGAAGCCGGTGTCGTCGACGAGCCGCATGACGGTACGGCGCGCCCGGTCCGAATCGGCGGCGACGGGAATGGCGATCCGGCCCGGTGATCCGGCGGGAAGGCCCTTGGTCTGCTGCGTGCCCGCGAGCGCGGCATTCCACGCCTTCACGATCGGGCGGCCGAGTTGTGCTGCGCTCCATAAGCTTTCGACCTGCCCGTCATCCACCGCCCGGATGTGGCCGGTCAGGCCGGGATAGTAGTTGGACGTGTCGACGATCACCGTCTCACCGGGGACCGTGGCGAGCAGGCCGGCGAGTTCGGGTTGCTTCGAGAACGGAATCGACAGGATGATGACCTCCCTGTCGTGCGTCGCGTCGTCCGGATCCACCGCGCGAGCGCCTGCCGCCAGGACGTCGGCCGCGACGGCCTCCGGCCCGCGGGCGTCCGCGACCAGTACCTCATGTCCGGCCTCGCCGAGCCGGCGCGCGATGTTGCTACCGATCACTCCGGCACCGATAACGGAGATTTTCATAGTGCGCCTTTCCCTGGTCCATCTCATTTCGTTGACAATACGGAGGATGCCTCCGAATTCTTGATTAGAAACGGACCTAGCCTCCGTTTTGTTCCGGAGCCCGCGCGCAGTACGGGCTCAACCAGTGGCCCCTCGGAGCCGCTGGTTCCGGCTGCCGGATGTCCGGGTTACGGTCTGGCTGTTCCGTGCCGCAACGCGTCGTCGAGCCATCGGTCCAGGCGGGGGCTCGCGCGAAGGGTGCCGCGCCAGGCCAGGTGTGCGTCGGGGCGGACCAGCCAGACGTCTCGCCGGTGGGGTGTGTCGGGGATGAGGGGCGTGACGGTGTCGCCGAGGTATTTCCTTATCCCGGCGAGGAGGTCGGTGAGATCGTGGGACGGGAGCAACAGCGCCCACGCCCGGCCCAGTTCGGTGTGCAGGGTGGTGCGGCTGCCGTCGGAGCGGGTGCAGGGCAGGTCCGGGACACGGTCCCCGGGCCGTGGGCCGCGCCCCGTCCGGGAGCGGACGCCTCGGCTCAGCGGGCCGCGGCGATAGGTTACCCACAGTTGCGACGCGATCCGGCTGGCGCGGCGCTGCGTCGACGGGAGGGCGGCGACCGGGATCAGCAGCCGCCGGCGCAGGAAGCGCATGAGTGCGCTGTCGCCGACCTGGAGTCGTGTCGCGGTGGTGGTTCGCCGCAGCACATCGGTTGCCACCGGGCGGCGTTCGGCTTCATAGGTGTCCAGCAGCGCGTCCGCGGCTCGTCCGTGCGCGACGAGGGCGAGTTTCCAGGCGAGGTTTTCCGCGTCACCGATTCCCGTGACGATCCCTTGCCCGCCGAGCGGGCTGTGCACATGGGCTGCGTCGCCGACGAGGAAGACCCGGCCGTCGCGGTAGCTGTCGGCAAGGCGGCGGTGGATGCGGAACACCGATGTCCATGCGGCGCCGGTGATTCGGATGTCGGTGCGGCCGGTGCGTTCGGGTACCAGCCGGCGGAAGCGGTCCAGGATCTGCTGTGTGGTCTGCGCGTCGTCGTCTCCGGCCGGGTCGTAGGCCATCAGCCGCCACAGGTTGTCCGGGCGGCCGACCTCGCGCATCGGCACGGCGAACAGCGGCCCGTCCCGGTGCGGCCAGCCGTGTCCGCCGGCGCGGTCGACAGGCCAGTCCGCGTACACGTCGGCCAGCAGGAATCGTTCGGTGAGGCGGACGCCGGGGAATCCGATACCGGTCAGCTTCCGCACGGTGCTGTGCGCGCCGTCGCATCCGGCCAGCCATCGGCATCGCATGGTGCGGCCGTCGCCGAAGGTAGCGGTGACGCCGTGCTCGGTGCGGACGAGGTCGGTCACGGCGGTGTTCCATTCGATCGTGACGCCCAGTTCCTGCAATCGACGGCGCAGCTGGGCCTCCACGTCGGCCTGTGAGGCGTAGAGCGCCGGGCGAGCCGTGCCCAGGCCGGCGTCGCCGAACCGGACCGTGATCGCGGGCCGGCCGTCGAGGTACTGGGTGATGGTGAGCGCGGTGAGCGAACGCTCCGGCAGATCCCCGAGGCTGCCGAGGCGCTCGAGGACCTCGACGCCGCGCGCATGCAGGATATTCGCCCGCGACGTCGATGCCGGGCCCGGCGCGGCATCGACCACCCGCACCTCTATGCCGTGCAGGCATAGCGCACAGGCCAGGGCCAGTCCCGCCGGGCCGGCGCCGACGACCAGTACCCGGGTTTCCGCAACGTCCATAGCTACCTCACGATCTACATGCGTCGGAACGGTTCCGTTCCGAACTCAGGGGAGCGTATTCTCGGATGCGTCGGAACGCAACAGTTTCGTTCCGGTCTAGACTCGTCGCATGACCGATTCGACGCGACGTCCCGTGGCCGGCGCGGCCCTGCTGCGAGAGCACGTCACCGAGGCGATCACCGCGGCTGCCCTGGACGAGATCGCCGAGTCGGGCTATGCGCGAATGTCGATGGACGCCGTGGCGCGACGTGCAGGGGTCGGCAAGGCGGCCATCTACCGCCGCTGGGAATCCAAGCAGGCCCTGGTCGAGCAGATCGTGTCGGAGCTGACCTGGAACGCCGTGCCGATACCCGACACCGGAACCCTGCGCGGCGACGTCGACAGCTACGTCGCCCACGCCACCGAGGCCCGCGAAGATCTGCGCACGACCCGCATCGTCGCCGATCTCGGCGCCGAAGCCATCCGCAATCCCCGGCTGGCGCAGGCATTTTCCAGCGCGCTGCGTGAACCGCGCCGCGCGTGCGGGAAAGCCATGCTGTACAAGGCGGTCGAACGCGGCGAACTCCCTGTCGACCTCGATACCGACCTCGCCCTGGACTGCTTGGTCGCCCTCACCCACGCGCGGCCGCAAAACCTCACCGCCGCAGGTGATCTCACCGACCCCTATCCCCGGCGACGCCTCGTCGACGTCATCCTCGCCACGCTCGCCGCCTGCCGTGCCCAGGCGGGTACGTCGACCGGATAGACCGGACACCGGCGCACCCGCCGCGGGTGATCATCGCCGATGACCGGTGCGCCTGCGCGAATCGGGATTTCCGGCAGGGTCTTACGCTGCGACCGCGGCCTCTGCGACCAGGTCCGCCACCTGGTCCAGCTGGTCCTCGGTTGTCAAGTGCCCCATCCCTTTTCGCACCCGCAGCCAGCACCTCCGCCCACGACGATGGCATGGCCGCGTTGAAGTTCGTCCCCGGCACCGGAAGCCCGCAGGACAGCAACGTTGGGACACCCGGTGGAAGGCAGCCTGAACGCTTTCGACATCACCTTCGAAGGCCGCCTGTCCGCCGGCCGGAAGTAGAACACTGAAAACCCTTGTTACACCGCTGGTTAGATGGACACTCCCGATCCGGGGATGGCGCGTGCCCGATGCCGGCGCCTGCTTGTGTCTGCTCGGGCTCGGCCGGATGCCGGGTCCTCGGTCTTCGGGTGGCGATTCGGGCTGGTCTTGCGCAGGGACGGTCTTTACGGCATCTTTACCGTCAGGAGCGCCGGGAAGTCTGGTCGGCAGCTCGGGCCGCGCGAGGCGGGTTCGGGTTTGTCGCGGAACGAGGTGCGTGGCCGGTGCTACAGCGGGTTGCTCGGGAATTGTTGTCCGGCCTGACGGTGGCCGTCGTGGCGTTGCCGCTGGCGATCGCGTTCGGTATTTCGGCGACCGGCACGCCGGAGGGGGCGCTGGTCGGTCTCTACGGCGCGATTTTCGCCGGTTTCTTCGCCGCGGTGTTCGGCGGCACACCAGGGCAGGTAACCGGCCCGACGGGACCGATCACCGTCGTCGCCACCGGTGTCATCGCCGCACACGGCCTCGAGTCGGCGTTCGTCGCCTTCGTCATGGCAGGCATGTTCCAGATCCTGTTCGGCCTGACCAGGCTGGGGTCGTTCATCCGGTTCATCCCGCACCCGGTGGTGTCGGGGTTCATGGGCGGCATCGCGCTGATCATCATCCTGGGCGAGCTGGACCAGGCCGGCAAGAGTTTCCTGATCGTGGCCGCCACGATCGTCGTGATGCTGGCAGCGGGGCGGGTGATCAAGTCGATTCCCGCCAGCCTGATCGCGCTCGTGCTCATCACCGCCGTGCTGCTGCCGGCCGGCCGGTGGCTGGAGGACGTGCGGATCGGGCCGCTCCCGATCAACACCGCGATCGACTACATCGGCCGCATCCCCGAAGCCGTCCCGGCCGTCCACGTTCCGGAACTGGGTGGGTCACTGATCGTTTCGCTGATCCTGCCGGCGCTCAGCATCGCGCTGCTGGGATCGATCGATTCGCTGCTGACCTCGGTCGTGATGGACAACATCACCGGCGGCCGGCACCGCAGCAACCGCGAGCTGATCGGGCAGGGGCTGGGCAATATCGCCACCGGGCTGTTCGGTGGCATGGCCAGTGCCGGGGCCACGGTCCGGTCGGTGGTCAACATCCGCAACGGCGGCCGCGGCCGGTTGTCGGCCGCCACCCACAGCGTCATCCTGCTGGCGCTGGTCGCCGGTCTCGGCGGTGTCGTGCAATACATTCCGCTCGCCGTACTGTCGGGAATCCTGATCCTGACCGCCGTCGGCATGTTCGACTGGGACACGATGAGAAAGGCACACGTGTCGCCGAAAGGCGACGTGCTGGTGCTGTTCGTGACGATGATCGTCACCGTCGTCGTCGACCTCACGGTCGCGGTCGCGGCCGGTGTGGTGCTGTCGCTGATCGTCCACGGTGTCTGGTCGCGGCAACGGAAGGCGTCGGTGATCGCCGACGGCGATGCGGCCTACCGCATCCACGGTCCGCTGTCGTTCCTGTCCGCCGACACCGTGTTCACCGCACTGCCCACCGATGGCCGGAACCTGTCCTTGAACCTGGAGAGCGTCAGCTACCTGGACATGTCGGGCGCGAAAGCACTGCTCACCTTCCTCGATCACTCCGACCGGTCCGGGACCGAGGTGAGTATCACCGAGATGCCCGCTCATGTGGAGGACAAGCTCGTCGCGCTCGCCACCACCGCACAGCAGGACAAGCTCAAAACCAGCTGATCCGCGAGTTCCGGTGGGCGACCGGTACCGTTCCCGGTCGCCGAGGCAATCGTGGACGCAACGGATCGGATGGTGCGCGACACCCGTGTATCCGGTGCCTTCCAAACGGTCAGCGGCGGTTCGAGCCTAGTGTGCGGTGAGTCCGCGTACCGCGGCGAGTTGGGTGGGGGTGCCCAGGATGATCAGGACGGTGCCGGGAATGATCGCGGTGTCGTCGGCGGGGTTGGCGACGAACCGCCCGCCGGGCGTACGGAGAGCGAGGACGAGTGCTCCGGTGCTGGGGCGCACAGCGGCGTCGGCAAGGGAGCGGCCGTCCAGCGGAGACTGCGAGCCGATCGTGATCTCCTCGATCCGGTACTCGAGGGCGTCGTCGTGCATGACGACGTCGAGGAACTCGGCGACGTTCGGTTGCAGGGCGAATGCCGCCATGCGGCGGCCGCCGATCAGTTGCGGGTTGATCGCACGGTTCGCTCCCGCTCGGTGCAGCATGGCCTTGGCGTTGTCGCTTCCTGCTCGCGCGACGATCACCAGGTCCGGACGTTGCGAGCGCGCCGACAGCGTGACGTAGACGTTGTCGGCATCGCTGTCGAGTGCGGCGATCATGGCGTGGGCGTGCTCGATACCGGCCGCGCCGAGGACGCTGTCGTCGGTGACGTCGCCGAGGACGTAGGCGAACTCGATGTCGTCGAGCCGGTCCGGGTCACGATCGATGACCACGATCGCTCTGCCGAGGCTGCTGAGGTACTGCGCGGTGGAGCGGCCGACCCGGCCCCAGCCGCACACGATGACGTGCCCGCGCATGCGAGCTATCTGCCGATTCATTCGTCGTCGCTCCAAGCGGTGCCGTAGGTGTCCGTCGATGAGGGCCTCCAGCAGGACCCCGAACATGTAGAAGACGGTGCCCGCACCGACCAGGATCAGCGCCATCGTGAAGACCTGCCCGAGCGGGGAGAGCGGGTGGACCTCCCGGAAGCCGACGGTCGATATCGTCGTCACCGTCTGGTAGAGCGCGTCGAGGACACCGAAACCCAGGATCACGTAACCGACAGTCCCCACCAGGGTCACCAGCAAGAACGCCACCATCACCCGGGCAAGGCGTCGCAGCGGGCTCACGCGACGATTGTGACACCGGCGCCCCCGGCCCGCTCTCCGGGCGGGCGAGCACAGCCGGTTCGTGGCGTTCGGCACGACTGCTGCACAACTCGCCCACACCGGTACGCCGCTCAGGATGGTCTCGACGTCGTCGCCGAGACCACCCCGACCGCCGCCCGGCTCCACGAGATGCGCGACTTCTACAACTACATGGCACAGGAAAATGCCCGCACTCATCGAACGCTGGCGAGAACGCTACGACCCCGACCCGCACCCGCCCTCCGGGCTGAGTCCCGGTAGCCGGGAGCCATAGAGATCCTAGAGTCGACTCGAAACAAGTAGTGGGAGAATAAGATTCGACAGTTGATGGACACCCCCCAACTGACGACCACGGCCGGTCCGCCCCCCACACCGAACCCATCTCGAGCGAATACTCTTCCGCCACAGGGAAACGAGGCACGGAAGAGCGCAGCGTGGCCGGCGCGATCGGGTTGGTGGTGCGGCAGGCGGGGGTCGGGTTGGTTGGTCCTGCGTTAATATCGGAGTCCGATATCGGTTTGGTGATCGTGAGGGTGGTGGTTGCGGTGCGGGAGTTTCAGCGGGGTGCGGTGCGGCTGCACATCCTGCATCACGCGGACGAGGACGAGGTGCACGGCGCCTGGTTGACCAAGGAGCTGGCCGGCCACGGCTACGAGATCAGTCCGGGCACCCTGTATCCGACGTTGCATCGGCTGGAGGCCGAGGGGTTGCTGATGTCGCGGCAGGTGGTGGTCGATGGCCGGGCGCGGCGGGTGTACCGGGCGACGGCGGCGGGGCGGGCGGCGCTGGCCGAGGACAGGCGCGCGTTGCGGGAGCTGGCGCGCGAGATCCTCGGCAAGGACGCCGCCGACGGTCGGCCGGGCCGTCCAGGACCGGGGCGTGGGGTATGAGCAGGCCCCCTCATTCGGTGTTCCGCATCGGTGATTGCCGTTCCGCTGTGTCGTTGGCGGGGTTGTCGGTGAGCAGGCGGCGCAGGCCGTAGACGCCTGCTCCGGCGGCGACGACCGCCGCGCCGGTGAGCGCGGCCGACAGCGGCAGGGTGAGCGCGAGGGTGAGGCAGCCGAGCAGGCCGAGGACCGGAATCACCCGTGGGGGCCGGTTCTCCGCGCGGGTGAGTGTCCAGGCCGCCGCGTTGGCGACGGCGTAATACAGCAGCACACCGAACGAGGAGAAGCCGATCGCCGCCCGCAGATCGGCAGTCGCCGCGACCACAGCGACCACGGCGCCGACGGCGATCTCGGCGCGATGCGGCACCCGGTAGCGGGGATGCACGGCCGCCAGCGGCCGCGGTAGGTGCCGGTCGCGGGCCATGGCCAGGGTCGTGCGGGACACGCCGAGGATCAACGCGAGCAGCGAACCGAGAGCGGCCACCGCGGCGCCGGCCCGCACCACCGGTTCCAGCCGGCCCACGCCCGCCGCTGCGACCACCTCCGACAGCGGAGCGGTCGCGGCAGCGAGGCGCTGCGGTCCGAGTACCAGCAGGGCGGCGACCGCGACGACCGCGTACACGCCGAGCGTGACGACCAGGGCGATCGGGATGGCGCGCGGGATGGTGCGGGCCGGGTCGCGGACCTCCTCACCGAGGGTGGCGATACGCGCATACCCGGCGAAGGCGAAGAACAGCAGCCCCGCCGCCTGCAGCACCCCCGCCACCGTGACATCGGAGCCCAGGTCGAGGAAGCCGGTGTCGGCGGTGCCCGACCCGAACGCGACCACGGTCACGGCGGCCAGCACGGCCAGCACGACCGCGACGATCAGCCGGGTCAGCCACGCCGATTTCTGCACCCCGGCGTAGTTCACCACGGTCAGCGCGACCACCGTCGCGGCAGCGACCGCGTGCGCATACTGCGGCCAGGCATACAGGCCGACGGTGAGTGCCATCGCCGCACACGAGGCGGTCTTGCCGACCACGAACGCCCACCCCGCCAGGTAGCCCCAGAATTCGCCGAGCCGTTCCCGCCCATACACATAGGTGCCGCCGGACGCCGGGTAGCGTGCGGCCAGCCGCGCCGACGACGTCGCATTGCAATAAGCGACCACCGCCGCGACCGCCAGCCCGATCAACAATCCCGACCCGGCCGCGCGGGCAGCGGGAGCGAGGGCGGCGAAGATCCCGGCACCGATCATCGCCCCCAGCCCGATCACGACCGCGTCGCCGACACCGAGACGGCGGGCCAACCGCCCCGCCTCTCCTGCGGGCGGGGTGCTGGTTCGGGCGGAGTCGGGCACCGGCACTTCTCCTATCGCCTTCCGATATCGGATGACGATATCCTCTACCTCGGCCGACCACCAAGCTCGAACGATTTCGGCTCGGGTGATCGCACCGGCGCGTGCACGGCGGCCTCCCCGTCCGACGACGAGCCGGGCCGGTCAGCCGCGAGCCGGGAGCAACTCGGCAACCAGATCCTCGACGAGCTTGCGGATCTGATCACGGATCGGCCGCACCGCCTCCACCCCGAGACCGGCCGGGTCGTCGAGAACCCAATCGCGATACTCCACACCCGGAAAATACGGGCAGGCATCCCCGCAACCCATCGTGATCACCACATCCGATGCCTGCACCGCGTCGGGAGCGAGGATCTTCGGGGCCTGGGCGGTGAGGTCGATCCCGACCTCGCGCATGGCCTCGACCGCGGCCGGATTGATCGACTCCGCCGGCGCCGACCCCGCCGAGCGCACCTCGACCCGATCCCCAGCCAGATGCGTGAGGAACCCGTAGGCCATCTGGGAGCGGCCCGCGTTGTGGACGCACACGAACAACACACTCGGCTTCACCGAGTCACCGGGTGTGGGAGTCATTGCGCGGCAGGCCCTTCCGGATCGGGGAGGTCGAGTTCGGTGAGCAGGATCCGCACGCGGCCCTCGATGTGGTCACGGATCCCGCGCACGAGATCGGCGTGCGCGAGCGGGTTGCCGGTCATGACGGGGCTCCGGAGGGTTCGGTCGCGGATGTGGTGGCGGGGAAGCGTTTTCGCAGCGCGAGGGACACGTAGACCAGGCCGACCAGGACCGGCACCTCGATCAGCGGGCCCACCACCCCCGCCAGGGCCTGGCCGGACGCGGCGCCGTAGGTGGCGATCGCGACCGCGATCGCGAGTTCGAAGTTGTTGCCCGCCGCCGTGAACGCCATCGTCGTTGTCCGTGCATACCCGAGCCGCATCACAACGCCGAGCAGGTAGCCGCCGCCCCACATGAGCGCGAAGTAGATCAGCAGCGGGAACGCGATGCGTATCACGTCGAGCGGTCGGGAAGTGATCTGCTCGCCCTGCAACGCGAACAGGATCACGATCGTGAACAGCAACCCGTACAACGCCCACGGCCCCAGCCGGGGCAGCAGTGTGGACTCGTACCAGGTGCGGCCCTTCGCGCGCTCGCCGAGGCGGCGGGTGAGGAACCCGGCCAGCAGCGGGATACCGAGGAAGATCAGCACCGATTTCGCGATCTGCCACGGGGAGGTATCGATCGTGGTCTGTTCCAGGCCGAGCCAGCCGGGCAGCACGGACAGGTAAAACCAGCCCAGCACGGCGAACATGATCACCTGGAACACCGAGTTCAGCGCCACCAGCACGGCGGCGGCCTCGCGGTCCCCGCAGGCGAGGTCGTTCCAGATGATCACCATCGCAATACATCTCGCGAGACCGACGATGATCAGCCCGGTGCGGTACTCGGGCAGGTCCGGCAGCAACAACCACGCGAGCGCGAACATCAGCGCCGGGCCGATCACCCAGTTCAGGATCAGCGAGCCCAGTAGCAGGCCGCGGTCGCCGGTCACCGAATCGAGGCGGTCGTAGCGCACTTTCGCCAGCACCGGATACATCATCACCAGCAACCCGACCGCGATCGGCAGCGAAATCCCCTCCACCTCAACAGCACTCAGCGCATCACCCAAGCCAGGGACCAGACGCCCGAGCAGCAGGCCCGCGGCCATCGCCGCGCCGATCCACACCGGCAGGAACCGGTCCAGCGTCGACAGCTTCCCGACCACCGCAGGATGCTCAGCAGTCGTGGTCACGCGGTCACCCCCAGCCCGGCCTCGGCCGCCAACACGTCCGACAACCGTCGCAGCGCGGCGGGAACCACCCGGTAGTACACCCACGACGCCCGCCGCTCACTGGTCAGCACACCGGCCTCACGCAGCACCTTCAGATGATGGGAGATCGTCGGCTGGGATACCTCGAGACCGTCGGACACGTCGCACACGCACGCCTCCTGCCCCGCACGAGCCGCGATAGCCGACAGCAACCGCAACCGCACCGGATCCGACAACGCTTTGAACACCCCCGCCAGATCCTCCGCATCCGCCGCGGTCAACGGCTGACGGACCAGTGGCCCCGGGTCGCAAACTCCGGTCACAGTGAGGGGCAACCTCGGTTTAGACATGCCTCGATATTGATCGATATCGAATCCGATGGCAAACGAACATTCGGTGAACCGGCGCATACCCAGTCCACCCCGCACGGAAAGGGCACCCGGGCCGAAGTTTTCGTAGGCGCTGCCTACGCCTCGTCGCGTGCTCGTCATCGGATGGCCGTTCAGTGTCACGGGTCGGCGGGCGGCTGTCGATAATGGGTGCGTGACGAGCGGAGACGTGTGGAAACCCGGGGATCCCGACCTGGGCGAGGTTCAGCGTCGGCATCGGCAGGCCACCTACGAGGCGAACCCGGAAATATACGGGCAGGCACCGTCGCAGACCGCGGTGCAGGCTGCCGGGGCGTTCGGAGCGGCCGGAGCACACCGGGTCCTCGAGTTGGGTGCGGCCGCGACACCCTGTATCTGGCCCGAGCGGGATTCGCTGTTCACGCAACGGATTTCAGTGAGACGGGACTGCGGCAGTTACGCGCTCGTGCCGAGGCCTCGCCGATGTCACCACCGAGACGGTGGACGTCCGGCAGTCGTTGCCGCTGCCGAGCGAGTCGGTGGACGCGGTGTATGCCCGCATGCTGCTGTGCACGGCACTGTCGACCGCCGAGATCCGCGCCCTGGTCGCGGAGATCCGGCGTGTACTGCGGCCCGGCGGTGTCCTGTTCTACACCGTCCGCCACACCGGAGACGCACACTACGGTGCCGGCATCGACCACGGCGACGACAGCTACGAGCACAGCGGATTCGCGGTGCACTTCTTCTCCCGGCGCCTCGTCGACGACCTCGCCGCCGACTGGAAACCGCAGCAGCTCAGCGAGTTCGAGGTGGAACAGGTAGTCGGTCGCAGCAGTCGCAGGCGTGCCCGGCCCGCTGTCGTTCACCGGTCACGAACGTGGCGGGTGCGGGGCAGCACGTGTCGCCGCGCCAGGCGTTGATGCCTTCCCTGAGGGCGATCGCGGCGATCACGAGAGCGGCGATCGGGTCGGCCCACGACCATCCGAACAGGCTGTTGAGCAACAGTCCGATGAACAGCACGGCCGACAGGTAGGTGCACAGCAGGGTCTGTTTGGAGTCGGCGACCGCGGACGCGGAGCCGAGTTCGCGTCCCGCGCGGCGCTGAGCGGCCGACAAAACCGGCATGATCACCAAACTGGCCGCGGCCACACCGATTCCGATCGGAGAGGGCTCGGCTTCGCCGACGCCGAGCAGCCCGCGGACCGAGTCGACGGTGACATAGGCGGCGAGGGCGAAGAACGAGAACGCGATGATCCGCAGCGCGATCTTCTCTCGTGCCTCAGGGTCGCGGCCGACGAACTGCCATGCCACCGCCGCCGCGGAGGACACCTCGATCACCGAGTCCAGGCCGAACCCGATCAACGCGGTCGACGACACCCGCGCGCCTTCGGCGAGGGCGATGCTCGCCTCGACGACGTTGTAGGAGATGGTGGCGGCGACGAACCAGCGGATCCGCCGCGCCAGCAGCGCCCGCCGCTGTGCCGACGGGCCCGCCGGCGGAACGGCCGAGGGCGACGGCATCCCGAGCGGCGCGGACATCAGCAGCATCCTTCCGAGTCGGCAGTCGGGCAGCAGGCCGGATCGACGGCCAGCACCAGCCCGAGCAGGTCGCCGAGGGCGGCGGCGATGCGGTGGTCGGCAAGTTCGTAGCGGCTGCGCCGCCCTTCCGGAACCGCGACAACCAGGCCGCAACCACGAAGACAGGCAAGGTGATTCGACAGAATCTGCCGCGACACCCCGATCTGCTCGGCCAGCTCCGACGGATACGCCGGACCGGCACGAAGGCTCAGCAGGATCTGAGTGCGGGTCGCGTCCGACAACGCGTGCCCGAAGCGGGCCAGCGCGTCACGCTGCAACACGGCTTCCACCAACCGAATAATACAGATTCCAGTGTATTCATCAATATCTGGACTGTGCGTGGAACCAACCCTGGCTCCCTGAGTTACTGTCCCGTCCTGCTGATCGTGAGGCAGATTGCCGAATGCCAGGGCCGAACGGTGATCGACGATCTGCTCACGGCCTGATCCGCGGTCTCCCGGCCCACGGTAATTCGGTGGCTGCACTCCAGCGCGACAACTAGTTTCGGGCCGTGGCCTATGAACATCCGCTGGCGTATGTGCTGGGACTGGAAGGGATCGCGCTGCTGCGCGCATTCGCGGGGGAACACGACCGGGACTTCGTCGACGCGCGCATCGCCGAGATCCGGCGGGTACTGGCCGACCACGCATTCGAGGGTGTGGACGTCGAACACCTGAGCACCGTCGACGGCTACCGGATCTGGTCCGCGACCTACGACAATCCCGATAATCCGGCGTTCGATTTCGACGAGGGGATCGTTCGCGCGGTCGCGGGCACTGTGCCGCACGGTGTCGCGCTCGATGCCGCGTGCGGCACCGGGCGGGTCGCGGCAATGCTGGCGGACTGCGGGCACCGGGTCATCGGCGTCGACAATTCGGCGGAAATGCTCGCCCACGCGGAAAAGCGCTTGCCGCGAGCCGACTTCAGGCCCGGCGAGCTGCAACAGCTACCCGTCGAGACCGACGGCGTCGACGTGGTGGTGTGCTCATTGGCCCTTACCCACGTGCCGGACCTGGCGCCCGTTTTCGGCGAGTTCGCCCGTGTGCTCCGGCCCGGTGGCCATCTGGTGATCGCGGACATCCACCCCGAACAGGTTGCGCGCAGCCGAGTCCCTGCCATCCGCGGCGCCGACGGAGCGGCCGGACGGGTGCGGTCCTACCACCACCGCACCGGCGACTACGTGCGCGCCGGTATTGATGCAGGCCTAGCCATCCGGAGCTGCGACGAGCCCGTCACTGCCTCGCCCCTCCGCGACCGGACCGCCGACCCGGGCCCGTGGGAAGCCTGGCCCTGGTCACTCGACCTTCTCGCGCCGGAGGCGGCCCACGCCGCACACCTCGGCGTTCCATCGATGATCCTGTGGCACTGGCAGGCACCGGCGACCACTGCCCTCGACTCGGCCAACGCCTCCACTCGCCGACGGCCGGGACCGCGGCGATCGACGATGTAGGCCCCGACCACACGAGACGAATTCGGCAACTGCCTCGATTCACCGGGACTGCCGCATGATCAACGAGATCGGACAGTTACCGCAACCCGAGCACTACCCTTGGCCCGGAAGCCTTCCGCCCCTGGGGTTCCCACTGAGATCGAGCACCGAGTCGGCGTCTGTCTCGTCAGCGATGCCGATGTAGAGGTCCAGATCCTCGCGATCACCCTCGAACTCGTCGACATGCTCGATCCACGGGTAGCGCGCGGACAATGCGCCCCTACCCTGGGTATGTCACGACAGGAGCCGCCCATGACAAAGCAACGCCATCTGCATCTGAACCTGGTAGCCAACGACCTCAACTTGCACCAGGGAGCCTACAAATACGAACGGGCGCAGGGCGTTCCCGAACGCAGCACCTTCGAGCGCCTGCTCGAGTACGGCGCGTTCGGCGACGAGGGTCTGTTCACCGCCTTGTTCGTCGGCGACATCCCCGGCATGCAGGGGTCCCCGGCATTCGACGGCGGACCGGCCGAGCCCATCACCGCACTGACCGCGATCTCCCAGCACACCGAGCACGTCGGCCTGATCGCGACGGCGTCGACGACCTTCTACGACCCGTACAACCTGGCCCGGCTGCTGGCCTCGCTCGACCAGGTCTCCGACGGCCGCGCCGGATACAACGCGGTCACCTCGGTGATCGATCGGTTCGCGCTGAACTACAGCCTGCACGACCATCTGGATCGCGCGGCGCGCTATCAACGCGCCGACGAGTTCCTTCAGGTCCTGCGAGCATTGTGGGACAACCGAGCGATGCGCCGCGATCCCGACGGCCGCACCCGGTTCCACGCCGAACCGATCGACCACCGGGGCAACCTGTTTCAGGTCTCCGGACCACTCAACATCGCGCCCAGCCGACAGCACCGGCCGCTCATCGCGCAGGCCGGCGGGTCGGGTCCCGGTATCGCAGTCGCCGCCAAACACGCCGAGATGGTCTTCACCAACTCCTCCACCCGCGCGAGCGCCGCGGCCTACCGCGAGGCACTGGACAAGGCGCTCGTCGAACAGGGCCGGACCCCGGGCTCGGTTCCGGCCGTCCCCGGTCTCATCCCCTACCTCGGCCGGACCGCGCAAGAGGCCGAGGAGAAATTGCGGGAACTGGACAGTCACGTCGATTGGGAACCGCTCGCCCCATTCGCGCTGGGACAGTTCGGCATCGACATTCCGCTCGACGACATCACCGAGCCGTTCCCCACCCATCTGCTACCGCGCCCGGAAGACGTCGAGGAGACGATCAAGAGCACCTTCGGCAACTACGTCGGGCTCTACAACTGGATTCAGGAGCGCCCCGATGTCACCGTGCGCGAGGTCGTCGCACAGGCGGTCGGCCGCGGCGGCGCGACGCACCGCAAATTCGTAGGCACCTACGACGACCTCGTCGACGACTTCGCGGCCTGGCACGACGACGGCAACGTCGGCGGTTTCAACCTCATGTTCGCAGCGGGTTCGACAGCCATCCGGGAGTTCATCGACGAGGTCGTGCCCCGCCTCATCGACCGCGGCATCTATCCCAGCACCCCCACCGATCTCCCGCTGCGTGAACGATTCCGAGACTGATCCGCAACGGCCCGAGATCATCTCGGGGTTTCGGTCGGTGCGGGCCCCGGCAGCGCCCGAGGTCTAGACAACCTTGGCGGCGATCAACAGGTTCCAGATCTCGCCTTGGTCGACGACCTCGACACCCAGTTTCTCCGCCTTGGCCAGCTTGCTCTCGCCGACCCCCGCACCGGTGACGAGCAGGTCGGTGTTCGCCGACACCGAGGACGCTGCCGTCGCGCCCGCCTTCTCACACAGGCGCTGGAACGTCGGGCGAGCGACCTTCTCGCCGGAGCGTGGGTCGCTGAGAGCGCCGGTGATCACCACGGTCTTGCCTGCCAAGGGCGCACCGGCCGCGACGACCGGTGGCAGATCCTCCTCGCGCACGTCCAGACAGACGCCCGCCGCGCGCAGCCGTTCCAGTTCCGGGCGCAGGCGGGTCAGGTGCTCGACCAGGGAGGCAGCGACCTTCGGTCCGATGTCTTCCACCGCCACGAGCCGTTCCTCGCCCGCGTCGGCGACCTCCTCCAGAGAACCGAATCCCGCCCGGGCCAGGCGGGCGGCGGTGCCGTCGGAGGCCATCGGGATCGCCAGGCCGATCAACGCGCGGCGCAGGCCGACCCGGCGACTCGCCTCGATCGAGTCGATCATGCGGGCGGCCGACACCTCGCCGATCCGGTCGAACTCGAGCAGGCGCTCCCTGGTCAGCGTGTAGAAGTCCGACGGGTTCTCCAGGATGCCCGCCTCGGCCAGGCGTTCTATCCACACCTGCCCGATGGCGTCGATATCCGCCGCGGCCCGCGACGCCCAGTGGATCAGCCTCCGCACCGTCTGCGCCGGACAGGAGACGTTGGTGCAGAACAGTTCCCGGCTGTTGCCCTGCTCGGTCACCGGCTGCCCGCACGACGGGCAGACGGCGGGCGGCACGATCTCACGCTCCTCGCCCGTGCGCCGGGAAGCATCGAGCACACCGGCCACGAACGGGATCACGTCGCCCGCGCGCCGCACCAGTACCGTGTCACCGACCTTGATGTCGCGGGCGCGGATCACCTCCTGGTTGGCCAGTGTCGCCTTCGTGACCGTCGTGCCGCCCACGAACACCGGCTCCAGCCACGCGACCGGAACGATCTTGCCCGTCTTGCCGACGTCCCACACCACCTCGGCCAGCACCGTGGTCTTCTCCTCAGCGGCGAACTTGAACGCCAGCGCACCCCGCGGGGAACTCGACCGAGTCCCGGCCGCCGCGTAGGCATCACGATCGGCCAGCCGCAGCACGGCGCCGTCGATGTCGTAATCCAGCTCGTTGCGGCCCTGCTCGATCGCGGCGATCGCCGCCTGCGCCCGCTCCGCGTCGGCACAGTGCCACATGTGCGCACCTTCGATCCCCAACGCCCGCAGCCCCTCCTGCAGGTCGACCGCCGCACCGCCCGCAGAGGCTTCCAGGTCGAAGCCGAAGAACTGCAAGCGGCGCTCGGACACCGTGGCCGGATCCTTCGCGCGCAGCGTGCCCGCTGCGGCGTTGCGCGGATTGATCAGCGGCTTGTCCGGGTGCGTGGTGTTGTAGGCAGCGAAGGTCGAACGCAGCATCACCGCCTCACCACGCACCTCCACCCGCCCCGGGACGCCGATCCGCTCGGGAACGCCATCGACCAACGCGCGGACCAGCACCGTCACATCGTCACCGGTGCTGCCGTCACCCCGGGTCACGGCACGCACCAGCCGGCCCTCCTCGAACACCAACGCCAGCGACAACCCGTCGAGCTTCGGCATCACCACCACCGACTGGCCGGGAAAACGGCCGAAGAACGCCACGACCTGCTCCGGCTCGGTGGCCTTCTCGAGCGACAACATCGGACGCGAGTGCCGGATCGGGGCGTGCAGCACCGCGGGCGCGCCGACCTGCTCCAGCGGATTCGGGTCCGGCGTGAGGTCGGGGTGCGCCTCGACCAGACCACGCAGCTCGTCTTCGATCGCGTCGTACTCGGCGTCCGCGACCAGCGGCGAGCCCCGATAGTAGGCATCGCGCAGCGCCACGACACGGTCCGCGAGCTCCCGGATACGTTCCCCAGTCTCCACAGCACGTGACGCTACCGAAACCCACCGACACCCCAGGCGACACCACGTATCCGCCCACAACGGTTCCGAGGGGACAGTCGAGCCTGTTGCTGCGTCGGGTTCCGGCGTGTGCCGCAGTCGGAGCCACCGACGAGCGGCCACCACCGCGATGGTCACCGGCCACAAGCCGACGAGAACGACGTGTGCGGCGACGAACCCACCGCTACACGGCCCTGCCGCACCTCGGGTTCGCCCCGGTGGACCGAGCCCGCCTCCCTGCCGGTGCCTCGCTGCGCCGGACGAGCACGGAACTCTCGAATCTGTTGCGCGAACTGGCATTTTATGCCCAGTCCGGCGGGCCGATAGCGTCGGATGCATGGACTGGAGTTATCGGTCGGCCGAAGCGCTTTCGGCTGCGTTGCGCGCTGGTGAAGTGAGCTCGGTGGAGCTGACCGAGGAGACGATCGCTCGTATCGAGCGGGACGACAAGGCGATCAACGCGATCTGCGTGCCGGACTTCGACCGTGCGCGGGCCGCCGCACGCCGGGCCGACGAGGCGCGCGCCCGCGGCGAGGACCGGCCGCTACTCGGAATTCCGGTGACGGTCAAAGAGTCCTACAACATCGCCGGGCTGCCCACTACCTGGGGTATGCCGCAGTACGAGGACTATGTGCCGACCGAGGACGCGGTGCAGGTGGCGCGGTTGAAGGCGGCCGGCGCCGTGGTGCTCGGTAAGACCAATGTGCCGTTGATGCTGAAGGATTGGCAGACCTTCAACGAGATCTACGGCACCACCAACAACCCGTGGGATCTCGATCGCACGCCGGGCGGATCCTCCGGTGGATCGGCGGCGGCCCTGGCGGCCGGATTCGGCGCGCTGTCCCTCGGCTCCGACCTCGCGGGTTCGTTGCGCACACCCGCGCATTTCTGCGGCATCTACGCACACAAACCGACCTTCGGGCTGGTGGCGGCACGCGGTATGGTCCCGCCGCCCGCGCCGGCCTTGCCGGCCGAAGGCGACCTCGCCGTCGTCGGCCCGATGGCCCGAACCGCTCGCGACCTCACGCTGCTGCTGGACGTGATGGCGGGCCCGGATCCCCTGACCCTCGGCGTCGCGTTCGACCTGGCGCTGCCGGCCGCGCGTCATCTAGAGCTCCGCGACTTCCGGGTCCTGGTCCTCGACGAGCATCCGCTCCTTCCCACCGGTTCCGCCGTGCGGGCCGCGGTGAACCGCGTCGCCGATGCGCTCGCCGCCGCCGGCGCCCGCGTCGAACGGCACAGTCCACTGTTGCCCGACCTGACCGAGGCCGCCACGCTCTACACGCAGTTGATGGTTTCGAGCGTCGCCGCGAGTTTTCCCGCGGAGAGATACGAACAGCTGCGGGCCGCCGCGGCCGGACTCGACGCCGAGGACCGGAGCCGCGACGCGGCATGGTTGCGTGGCACGGTGTTCAGTCACCGCGACTGGATCGAGGCCAACAACCGTCGCGAGCTGCACCGCCACGGCTGGCGGCAGCTCTTCGCCGAGTTCGACGCCGTGGTGTGCCCGATCACGCCGACTCCCGCGTTCCCACACGACCACACCCCCGACGCGCGGGAACAGCGAATCGACACCGACGGCGTCGCGTACCCATACGGCGACCAGATGGTCTGGCCCGGTGTGGCGACCATGCCCGGCCTTCCCGCCACCGCCATACCCGCGGGCCGGTCCCCCGAAGGCCTGCCGGTGGGGGTGCAGCTGATCGGCCCGATGTTCGAGGACCGCACGCCGCTGCGGCTGGCCGAACTGCTCGAGCAGAACATCGGCGGCTTCGAGATACCCAGGTAGGGCGCGAACTTCGGTTCGGAGCCGAAGCCGCCCCGGAAGAACGTGCTCCCGGGGAGGGTGAAGTCGCGGTCGGGGCCGGCCCGGTACGGGAGGCAACGACGTGAATCCTCCACGGGTGATCCGATCCTCCCGCGTCTACGTGCTGGAGGACTGCGGCGTGCCGAGGACCCGGTCGTAGGTGAGGAAGGCCGCGCCGCTCTCGAGGACGGTGTGGTCGATGAGCCTCCAGGCGTTGGGCGCGAAGGCCGCGTTCCGTCCGAAGAGGGGTATGCCGGTGCCGATGGTGAGCGGGCTGAGTTTGACGATCATGCGGTCGATCTCGCCGTAGAGTGCGCCGGCCAGTTCCCCGCCGCCGACGAGCCAGATGTCTTTGCCGCCATCGCGTTTCAGCTCCCGTACCGCCGCTACCGGGTCGTCGGCGACGAGTTCGATTCCGGGGTCCGGGCTTTCGGTCAGCGTGCGGGAGAAGACCAGGTGCTCGAGGTGGGCGTAAGCGTCGGTTACGCCGGCCGCGAGGCCGACCTCATAGCTTTTGCGGCCCTCGACGACGGTGTCGAAGTGGACGCCTTCGGCGGTGACACCGAGCGCGGCCCGGGCCGGGCCCGGCAGGGTCTCGGGGTACTCGTCGATGAGGTGCTGCACGTAGTCAGCGGACGGGGCCCAGAAGCCGCCGGGACCAGTGGGGTCGGAGCCGTCGGGACCGGCGATGAAACCGTCCAGAGTCGAGGCGATGAAGTACACGAGCTTGCGCAAGAGTTGGTCCTTCGTTGATCGGTCGGCACGGATGGTACGGCAGGACGGCTGCCCACCCCGTGCGCGCCGCCAGGGATCCATGCCATCACCCGGCAGGACGGCGGCGCACCTGTCGAGTCCTTCGGTCGGAGCAGGTGACCAGGCTGAGCAGCACGGTGGTGAGGGTCGATCGGGCGCTGTCAGGACTGATCGTTCCGCGAGCGGCCGCATGGCCGAGTGCATCCGCCGCGCCTATGAATGCGATCGCTGCTTCCTCGTCGAGGTCCGCGGCGCCGTCGGCGCTTCGTATGCCTTGCCGGCAGATCTCTACGTAGCGGCGTTCGGATTCCCGCCTGGCACTCTCGAGGTCCGGTGTGCCGACCAGTGCGGCCACCACTCCACCGAGTTCGGCGCCTTGGGCGACCACGCACGCAATATGAGCCGTCGCAATCGCTTCGACCCGCTGCCGCAGATCCAGCGGGGTGCGCGCTATCGCCGCACGCAGATCAGCGATGTGCCGATGGTCGAAGTCCTCATACAGCGACAGCAGCAGCGCCGAGCGCGAGGAGAAGTGATCGTAGACGACGGGCTTGGAGATCCCTGCCCTGCCGGCCAGGTATGCGAGCGTCAGCGCGTCGGTACCTTCGGCGGCGATGACGTCGCGGGCAATGCCGACGAGCTGGGCTCGCCGGTCGGCGCTGGAGAGTCTTCGCCCGGTCATGTCCAGCAGTCTCTCACTCATAGGTAACCTACTAGTAGTAGGTTACTCTTCGAGCGGACGGAACTTGTCGATGCACACCTTGCTGGTCGCCACGAACCCGGACCCCCGGTCCCTGACACACCACGTGCTCGACAGAGTCGAGGCAGCACTCCATCCGGCGTCGGTCGAGGTCGCCGACCTGTCCGAGGAACGGTTCGACCCCACGTTCAGCCCGGCCGATCGCCGGGCATACCACGGCGGCGACTATCCGGCCGAAATCATCAATGAGCACCGTCGTCTCGAACGTGCCACCGACCTCGTATTGATCTTCCCCGTGTACTGGTGGTCGATGCCCGCCCAGCTGAAGGGGTGGATCGACCGTGTCTTCATCAACGGCTGGGCCTTCGAGTACTCCCCGGCTTCGGGCCTGCGACCGAAACTCCAGGCGCTCACCACGCATCTTCTGCCGATCGCCGGCGTCGACTCCGGCGTGTACGAGCGTCACGGGTACGAGAGAGCACTACGGACGCAGATCGAGCACGGAATCGTCGACTACTGCGGCAGCCGACGCGGCGCCACAGCGTTCATCTACGAGTCCGAGCAGGATTCCGCCGAGGCCACAGCGCAGAGCGTCGACCGCGCGGTGCGGACCATCAGCGGAGCCATTCGTGGGCCGAGTGGCCGGGCGGGCACGGTGGTGTATCCGGTTGCCGGGTAGTTCGACGTCTTTTCATCACGCGGACGACGTACAGCACGAGGGTGGTCAGGCCGGCGACCAGCCACAACGTGCTCACCGCCGCCGTTCGGCGGCGGCCAGCCAGACCGCCGGTGCGCCATCCGAGTTGTCGGCGACCGCCGGTGTGTCGCGCCCCAGTTCGGCAGCAACGCGGTTGAAGTCGACGGTCTCTGCGGTCCAGCCGTGGCCGGCCGGCCAGCCGAGTGGGCCATCGACCGTCGACAACCAGCTCGCGCCGACCCGGCCCAGCGCGCCGATCTGCTGTGACCGGTGTTCGGCGAGCTTCCACACCCGCGAGCTGAACTGGTCGGCCAGCAGGATGCCGCTGGCCGCGGAGTCGCGGTGAACGCTCCGGTGACGGTGATCTTCGTGGCCGCATCCATCCGGGCGGTACCGAAATCGGTGAGTACGGCGCGTTCTGCGCGGCCGACGTCGACGGCGGCGAGCAGGATGTTGGCCGGTTTGATATCGCGATAGCGAGAATGTCCGAAATGGCCCGTTGGGGTGCGAGCGCGGCGAGGTTGCCACGCGGGAACCGGGAATCAGGACACTAGGTGAGGGTGTCGAGGAGCTTGTGGAGGAAGAGAGGGGTTTGTTCGGGGGGTTGGGCGTAGCCTGCGCACAGGATGTCCATCAGTTTCCGGTAGCGCTGTAGGTCGGCGTGTTTGTCGAGATAGAGTGCGCCGGTGAGTTGTTCGAGGTAGACGACGTCGGGCAGTTCTTCTTCGGGGAAGCGCAGCATGCTGAAGGAACCGCCTTCGGCCGGGGTGGGGCCGGCGGTTTCCGGGAGCACCTGCACGGTGATGTTGGGCTGTTCGATCAGCTCGAGCAGATGCCGGAGTTGATTGCGGGCTACCCGCGGGTCGGGCGGCTGCCTGCGCAGCACGTGCTCGTCGATGACCGCCCACACGGTGGGCGGGTTGGGTGTTCGGGTGAGTATGCGCTGGCGCCGCATCCGCATGTCGACCAGGCGCTGGGCGTCCTCGCGTGAGTCGAGACCGAAGATGTAGCGGGCGTAGTCGGCGGTCTGGAAAATGCCTGGGATGTAGTGGGTTTCGTAGATGCGGATGCCGAGGGCGGCCTGTTCGAGGCCGACGTAGGTTTCGAACCAGGAGGGTAGAAGGTCGCTGTAGCGGTGCCACCAGCCCGGCCGGTTGGCTTGGCGAGCCAGAGCCAGGAACCGGTCGCGCTCGTCGGCGTCGTGCACCCCGTACAGCGTGAGCAGGTCGCTCATGTCGCGTTCTTTGAACCCCGTCTGCCCCAACTCGAGTCGGGTGATCTTGGTTTCGGACGCGCGCAGTGCGTCGCCGGCGGCCTGGCGGGTGATCTCGCGTTCCTCACGCAGCTTCCGTAGCTGCCCCCCGAGCGCGATTCGCAGGACGGTAGGGCCGCGGTCGGCGAAGGCGTGGGGCACCACGCTGCTGTCACGATCGGCCCTGGCTGTCATCGAGTCGACTCCCGTGTAGTAAAGAATCCGCAGCCTCGTGGAGGCACCACCGCAACACTTTACAGCATGAGGCTATCGAAGCAGCCGCTCTTGATGTCGCGCACCAACGCGGCGAACTCCGCACGCGTGCAGGTCAGCACGGAGCCCTGCGGATCTCGGGAGTTCCGCACTCCGATGCAGTCGCCGGAAAGCCGGGCCAGCTCAACACAATTGCCGTGCGGACCACTGTATGAGCTTTTCCGCCAGGCGATTTCACTCCGCTCTAACGGGGGCTCGGCGGTGGGATCGGACATGACACTCTCACAGTTCCTATCGATGAATGAGACTCGCGGTAACACTGTACATGCAGTCGCACGTGCAGTTGCATGTCCGTTCGCAGGTGCAGATGCAGCTGCCGTTGCATCTGCGCCCCGAGTTTGGAACACTGTCGTCAATCGGACACGCCCGATACGGGTGGGCGGCCGAGTACTGTTCTGCGACAGGAGGAAGCGGGATGAGGGGCCTCGCCGGACGAGCGGTCGACGCGTTACCTGCCCCGAGTGTCTCGTTGCCGGTCCGAGGCCGCGAGGCGGCAGGCATTCTGGGTTCTGTTGCTGCGGCCCGATTTCCCGTTGCCGGTGAATGGTGTTGGGGGAATACCGATTCCACTCGGCATGCGGGAGCCCGAGTCTTTCCGGTGCGGGAGTGCAGCGTCCTCCCGCACCGGGAGCCACTAGCTGCGGGACAGGCCGAATGAAGCGAAAAGGACTGCGTACGACGACAACCGCCGACGGGAGGAAAGTCGCGGACTGGTCGCTGACGCGGCGGCGGCCGTGGATTCAGCGCGTATTGCTGCTCGGCGACTCGAGCCCCGCGGTGCAGTGGCCCGATAAGCTGTTGCCACTGGCGCAACGTGGCATGATCGTCTTCGCCGGAGACACGGGTTCGCTGGATCTCGCCGATGCCCGTGAGGTGTTGCCGCAGCATCAGGACCTGTGGGATGCGGTACAACACGAGTTCTGGACGGCCCTGCTCGATACCAGCCAAACCCGGGCGTAGGTCTGTCGAATCCCTGCCGGGCCGTCATCGGCCACGCCCGCGGCGGGTGTGTCGCGCTGTTGGGGCAGCCGGTATCGCCGCCGCCGACCTGACCGCCAGGACGAGCCGGTCGGGCCCCGGAGTTGCGGATCGACAAGTTTCCCTGTCGCGCGCCGAGGCCGCCCTTCATGCTCGGCGCCTGGTCAGGCCGGGGTGTCCGGGAGCGGGGTATTGCGTCCGACTGCGGCCCACAGCCAGTCGGTGCGCATCTCTTCGTTCTCGTACTGTGATTTCAGCCAGGGCTGCCATTGCCATGGGTGGACCAGGCCGGGAGCCGCCAGGTGGAACCCGTCGAACATGCGCTCGATCTGCGGGCCGGAGCGGAAGACGATCGGGGAGGTCGCCGCCTTGTACACGTCGACCACGCGCTGGACCTGGTCCGCGGGGACGATGTCGGATGTCAGATGGGACAGTGTCAGGTAGCTGCCGGGGGCCAGGACGTCGCGGAACGCTGCGATCGCACGGTAGGGGTCGGCCTCGTCGGGAATGAAGTGCATGATCGCGACGAACAGGATGGCGCACGGGCGGGTGAAATCGATCAGCGCCTGCAGGTCCGGGTGTCCGAGGATGCTGTCGGGCTCGCGGATGTCGGCGGTGATGACGGTGGTATTCGGATTGGTGGCCAGCAGGGCGCGCCCGTGACTGAGCACGATCGGGTCGTTGTCGACGTAGACCACACGCGCCTGCGGCGTGATGGCCTGGGCGATCTCGTGCACATTGCCCTTGGTCGGCAGGCCGGTGCCCAGGTCGATGAACTGGTCGATTCCCGCCTCGGCCAGGTACCGGACGGCACGTTGCAGGAAATACCTGTTCTCCCAGACGATGTCGCGAGTATTGGGCAGTGCGGCCTTGACCTGCTCTGCGGCGTCGCGATCGATGTCGTAGTGGTCCTTGCCGCCCAGGAAGTAGTCGTACATGCGGGCGGGGGTCGGACGATCGATGGCCAGGTTCTGTGTGCTCGGATCGGTGCGCCGGGAATCGTTCACACCGGACAGCCTAGCCACTCCGGCGGAAACGTTGTGCTGCTGCACCTTTCAGTACGAGCGTTGGCGGATCAACCGGCCGGAACGGCCGCCCGCCCGGAAGTCCACCAGCGCGGTTCCCAGCAGCTCGCGCTCGGTGTCGTGCCGTGACCCGGTACTCGACCAGAGGTCTGTCGCATGCCGGTAGCCGTTCGAATGCGGCCGGTGTGTGATGGTGCGGTGAGCCGGGCGCGATAATCGGCCGATGACGTCTCCGCAGCTCGGTCGCCGGGTGCCGGCACGATGACGAGCACACTTCTCGCGATCCTCGCCGCGGCGGTAGTGACCTGTGGTGTCCTCATGCTGTGGTTGCGCACGCGGCGCGTGGTCACCACGCCCGCCGAGCGCGCCGTGCATTCGGCGCTACATACGGCCTCGCTGGCGGCGGTGCCCCTGCGGCGGGGGCTCACCGAGGAGTCGGCGCGCGCCGCGGCACCGCATCTGCGGACGCTCACCGGGGGCGAGGCACTGGGGATCGCGGACGCCGACGGCGCCGTGCTGGCGTGGGAGGGACCCCATGCCGATCTCGCCGCCGCTTTCTCCGAGGCCGCCGAGCGCGCCATCTCGGGCGGCCGGGCGGTGCTCGTCCGAGGGAAAGGCAACAGCGAACAAGCAGGCCGGACCCTGATAGCTCAGCCGCTGGTCATCGACGGTACGGGTGTGGCCGGGGCGTTGGGCGTCGTGATCATCGGACCGCCGGGGCCGGGGCGGCTCGGCGCGCTGTCGGACGTCGCCCGGTATGCGTGCGGTCAGCTGGAGCTGGCCGAGCTGGATGCGTCGCGGGCGCGGTTGGACCGGGCCGAGGTGCGGGCGCTGCGGGCCCAGATCAGCCCGCATTTCATCTACAACGCGCTCAACACCATCGCCTCGTTCGTGCGCACCGACCCGGACCGCGCCCGTGAGCTGATCCTCGAGTTCGCCGATTTCACGCGGTACTCGTTCCGCACGGCCGGCGAATTCACCGTTCTGGCAGATGAGCTGCGCAATATCGAGCGCTATCTGGCGTTGGAGCGTGCCCGCTTCGGCGACGCGTTGCAGGTTCGGCTACAGGTCGCACCGGAGGTACTGGGTGTGGTGCTGCCCTTTCTGGCGTTGCAGCCGCTGGTGGAGAACGCGGTCCGGCACGGATTGGCGGGCAGGCGGGGCGGCGGCACGGTGAGTATCGTCGCCGACGACGCGGGCACCGACTGCGTCATCAGCGTCGAGGACGACGGCGTGGGCATGGATCCCGAGCTGTTGCGATCCGGTGTTCTCGACACGGTCGACACCGGCCCCGGGCCTGCCCGACCCGACGAGTCCGCACACGTCGGACTGACCAACGTCGACGATCGCCTGCGCGCGGCGTTCGGCGACGACTACGGCCTGATCGTGGAAACCGCTCCGGGCGCCGGGACCAAGGTGAACCTGCGCGTACCGAAATTTCGCCCGGGCGTCAGGGCCTGATCCGCTGCCGACCTACGATGGGTGAGTTGTGATGTGGGCCATCGAAGAGGCCGGCGCGAGGCTGCGCGTGCTGGCCGTAGACGACGAGAAGCCGGCGCTGGACGAGCTGGTGCATCTGTTGCGTGCGCAGCCGGAGATCGGCGAGGTGCACGGGGCGGACGACGCGACCACGGCGCTGCGGTTGTTGCGCGCGCATCCGGTGGACGCGGTGTTTCTGGATATCAATATGCCCGGTCTCGACGGGATGGAGCTGGCGGGGATCCTCTCGGAGTTCGCGAATCCGCCCGCGGTGGTCTTCGTGACCGCACACGACGACCGCGCCGTATCGGCCTTCGACCTCGGTGCGGTCGACTACCTGTTGAAGCCGCTGCGGGAGGAGCGGTTGGCCGCGGCGGTACGGCGGATCGTGGACTCGCAGGCGGCGATCCGGCCGCACCGGGACCCCAACGAGGTCATCCCGGTCGAACTGGGTGGTGTGACCACGTTCGTCCACCGGTCGACCGTGACGTGGGTCGAGGCCGACGGTGACTATGCGCGCCTGCACACCGGCACCGGATCTCACCTGGTACGGATTCCGTTGTCGGCGTTGGAAGCCCGCTGGCGTGACGCGGGGTTCCTGCGGGTGCACCGTTCATACCTGGTGGCGCTGTGGTCGGTGACCGGGCTGCGGACGGTCGGCACGGGCACGGTGGTGTGCCTGCGCGCCGACGGCTCCGGCGACGCGGTGGAACTGCCGGTCAGCAGGCGTCAGGTACGCGAGCTCAAGCAGCGACTCGTGCACGCACCGCCGCAGGCACGGACCGAGCGGTGACGGGGCCTCAGCGGCGGCCGCCGCGCCAGCGGGTGGTGCTGGCCGAGCGGCGCGGGGCGCGCAGGGTGCGCACACGGGTCGAGGTGGCCGAGCAGACCGAGATCGGTGCCGCACTGATCGGTGGCCTGATCCGCGCTCAGTTCGCGTTGGCCGTGCGGATGGGCCTGCTCGCCGTGCTGGTGCTGAGTTCGCTGCCGCTGCTGTTCCGCCTGGGCGAGTCGGGATCGCTCGTCGTGCTCGGCATCCGCCTGCCGTGGCTGCTGCTCGGGGTCGCGGCGTATCCGCTGTTGTTCGTTGCCGGTTGGGTCTTCGTCCGCCGGGCGGACCGCAACGAGAACGACTTCCTCGATCTGGCGGAGGACTGATATGCGCGGCACCGTGGTCCGGCCGGCGGCGGAACGGTCCCGGCTCGTCGCACGTGCTGTGGCCGGCCGAGGCAGTGAGCGACGATCGTGAGCACCGCGACGTCGCCGGCGCTGACCGTCGCCGCACTGGTCCTGGCGGCCGGCGCGACCATGGCGATCGGCATCTACGGCGTGCGGCTGGCGCGCACCACGTCGGATTTCCTCGTGGCCTCGCGCAGCGTCGGACCTCGCTGGAACGCGGCGGCAATCTCCGGCGAATACCTCTCGGCCGCATCGTTTCTCGGCGTTGCGGGCCTGATCGCGAAGTACGGCGCCGACGCGCTGTGGTATCCGGTCGGTTTCACCGCCGGGTACCTCGCCCTGTTGTTGTTCGTCGCGGCGCCGTTGCGACGGTCGGGCGCCTACACCGTCCCCGACTTCGTCGAGTTCCGGCTCGGCTCGGTGCCGTTGCGGAGGCTGGCCGCCGTGATCGTGGTGCTGATCTGCGCGGTGTATCTCATCCCGCAGTTCCAGGGTGCGGGGCTGACGCTCCGGATCCTCCTCGGCGTCCCCGGCTGGGTCGGCGCGGTCGCGGTGGGCGGGCTGGTGATCGCCAATGTCGCCGGCGGCGGGATGCGTTCGACCACACTGGTGCAGGCGTTCCAGTACTGGCTCAAGCTCACCGCGGTGGCGCTGCCCGCCCTGGTGCTGCTCGGGCACTTCCTGGACGCGGACCGGGAGCTGGGCCGGCCGGCGCCACCGGTGGTCAGCGAACACACCGCGGTCGACATCTCCACCGACGTCGTAGTGCAGGTCGGCGCCGCCCAGCAGGTGTCGATCACCGGCACACTCGACGGGCGTGCCGTGGACGGCCCCACCGTCCTGGCCGCCGGGGAGCACGAACTCGGATCGGGCACGCGGCTGGTCCTGGCGGCGGGCGACGCGGTGCCCGTGGTGGCCGGTGCCCCGACGGACGGTGACGCGTGGCTGTCCCCGGGCGGCGGTTTCGGCGGGAAACATCCTCTGTACCAGGTGTATTCACTGATCATCGCGACGTTTCTCGGCACCATGGGACTACCGCACGTCCTGGTGCGCTTCTACACCAACACCGACGGCCGTGCCGCCCGCTCCACCGCGCTCGCCGTCATCGGACTGGTCGGCGTCTTCTACCTGTTCCCGGTCCTGCTCGGCGTGTTCGCGCGACTGTACGTACCGCAGCTGCTGATCACGGGAACATCCGACGCGGCCGTGGTGCTGCTGCCGGGGTCGGTGCTGGCGGGACTGCCGGGGCAGTTGCTGACGGCGGTGGTCGCCGCCGGTGCGCTGGCGGCGTTCCTGTCGACCTCCTCCGGTTTGCTCGTCAGCATCGCCGGTGTGCTCAGCACCGACGTGCTGCGCGGGCGAATCCGCGACTTCCGTGCCGCCGCGCTGGCCGCGGGAATCGTGCCGCTCGGCCTGTCGCTCGCGGTGACCTCCCTCGACCTGTCCCGCACCGTGGCGCTGGCCTTCTCGGTGGCGGCCTCCACACTGTGCCCGGTGCTGGTGCTCGGCATCTGGTGGCGCGGTCTGACCGCGGCCGGCGCCGCCACGGGGCTGATCATCGGCGGCCTCACCGCCGGCGGCGCCACCACGATCTCGGTCCTGGGCGGCATCTCCGACGACGTCGCCGACGGCTGGCTCGCCACTCTCCTCGATTACCCGGCCGCGTTCAGCGTCCCGCTCGCCTTCCTGTCGATGATCATCGTCAGCTCGTGCACACGGGGGCAGGACCCCGTGCGGGTCGGCCGCATCTTCGTACGGCTGCACGCACCCGAGCGACTCGGTATGGGCGCCGACCGCGAGCGCACCCTGCGCCCACGGTGATTCCACACCCTGCGCCCACGGTGATCCCTCACCCTGCGCCCACGGTGACCGATCACGCGCCGACCGTTCGTCGCGTCCGACCGACCGCTTATCGCACAGTCGGCCGCCTTCGCCGAGTGACCGCCGCCACATGCCGCGGCCGGCCGGGACGGGCCGATAACGTCGACGACTCGTAAGACCCGTCACATGCGAGGAACCCGATGACCGACATCGACAGCGCTCCGGCGGCGCCGCGGCCGACGCCGAGCGCGGCGGATTTCGAGACCGTCCGCTCCAGCCCACAGTTCCAGGAACTGCGAACCCGGTTGCGGCGCTTCGTGTTCCCGATGACCGCCGTATTCCTGCTCTGGTACCTCGCCTACGTGCTGCTCGGCGCCTACGCGCACGACTTCATGGCCACCAAGGTGTTCGGTGATATCAATACCGGATTACTGCTCGGGCTGGCGCAGTTCGTGTCCACCTTCGTGATCACCGGGCTGTACGTCCGTTTCGCCGGGCGGCAGCTCGACCCGCGCGCGGCCGCCCTCCGCGACCGGCTCGAAGGAGGACGGGCGTGAACCGGACATACCTCGCCGCCGCCGAAACGGTGGGCAATCCGGCCGCGAACATCGCGATCTTCTGTGCCTTCGTCGCGATCACCATGGTCGTGGTCATCCGGGCCAGCCGCAACACCCGTACCGCCGCGGACTATTTCACCGGCGGCCGCGGCTTCACCGGCCCGCAGAACGGCATCGCCATCGCGGGTGACTACCTGTCCGCCGCAAGCTTTCTCGGCATCGCCGGCGCCATCGCCGTCTACGGCTACGACGGGTTCCTGTACTCCATCGGATTCCTCGTCGCGTGGCTCGTCGCCCTCCTGCTGGTCGCCGAAATGCTCCGCAACACCGGCAAATTCACCATGGCCGACGTGCTCAGCTTCCGGCTGAAACAACGTCCGGTCCGCACCGCCGCCGCGCTCACCACGCTCGCCGTGTCCCTGTTCTACCTGCTCGCCCAGATGGCGGGCGCCGGCGGCCTGGTCGCCCTGCTGCTCGACATCTCCAGTAGGACCGGGCAATCGATCGTCATCGCCGTCGTCGGTGTGCTGATGATCGTGTACGTGCTCGTCGGCGGCATGAAAGGCACGACCTGGGTGCAGATCATCAAGGCCGTGCTCCTCATCGCGGGCGCGGCACTGATGACCGTCATGGTGCTCGGCAAGTTCGGCTTCGACGTCTCCGCCATCCTCCGCTCCGCGCAGGAGTCGGTCACGGGCTCCGCGAGCAAGACGGTGGCAGCCCGCGACGTACTCGCACCCGGAGCACAGTACGGCGGCAGCGCCACCTCCAAGCTGAACTTCGTCTCTCTCGGTCTGGCGCTGGTGCTCGGCACCGCCGGTCTGCCGCACGTCCTGATGCGGTTCTACACCGTGCCGACCGCGAAGGAGGCGCGCCGGTCGGTCGTGTGGGCGATCGGACTGATCGGCGCGTTCTACCTGTTCACCCTCGTCCTCGGCTACGGCGCCGCCGCCATCGTCGGCCCCGACCGCATCCTCGCCGCTGCCGGCGGACAGAACTCCGCGGCGCCGCTGCTCGCCTTCGAACTCGGCGGTGTCGTCCTGCTCGGCGTCATCTCCGCGGTCGCCTTCGCCACCATCCTCGCCGTCGTCGCCGGCCTCACCATCACCGCCGCGACATCCTTCGCCCACGACATCTATGCCGGAGTCATCAAGCGCGGCACCGTCGACGACGGTAAACAGGTCCGGGTCTCCCGGATCACCGCGGTCGTGATCGGCGTGCTCGCCATCGGCCTCGGAATCCTCGCCAACGGCCAGAACATCGCATTCCTGGTCGCGCTGGCCTTCGCCGTCGCCGCCGCCGCGAACCTGCCGACCATCCTCTACTCGCTGTTCTGGCGACGGTTCAATACCACCGGCGCGCTGTGGAGCATGTACGGCGGCCTGATCTCGACGCTCGTGCTGATCGTGTTCTCCCCCGCCGTATCCGGCGACAAGGCCGCGATGATTCCCGGCGCCGATTTCGCCTGGTTCCCGCTGTCGAATCCCGGAATCGTATCCATCCCACTGGCTTTCGCGCTCGGTGCGGTCGGCACGCTGCTCGGGGCGAAGGACGACGACGGCAAGGCCGCCGAGATGGAGGTCCGCTCCCTCACCGGCGTCGGCGCGGAGAAGGCCGCCGCGCATTGACCGGTGTCCGGCGCGTTCGCCGCGGACAACCGAACGCGCGTGCCCCAGGCGGCACCAGCACCACGCGAAGCACTACGCACTAGTCCAGCAGTACAGGAGATCGACGTTGACCGACACAGTCACCGGTAATGGCACCGCAACGGATACGACTTCGCCACCGGCGTATCCGCCGACCGCGGAGTTCGCCGCCGCTGCCAACGCCGACGCGTCTCTCTACGACCGGGCCACCGCCGACCGCGAGGCGTTCTGGGCCGAGCAGGCCGGCCGCCTGCACTGGCACCAACCGTGGACGCGGGTCCTGGACTGGGACGACGCCCCGTTCGCGCGCTGGTTCACCGGCGGGAAGCTGAACGTCGCCTACAACTGCGTGGACCGCCACGTGCTCGACGGCCACGGCGACCAGGTCGCCCTCCACTGGGAAGGCGAGCCCGGCGACTCCCGCGCGATCACCTACGCCGATCTGCTGGCCGAGGTGTCCCGCGCCGCGAACTACCTCACCGAGCTGGGCCTCGAGGCCGGTGACCGGGTCGCCATCTACATGCCGATGGTGCCCGAGGCGATCGTGTCGATGCTGGCCTGCGCGCGGCTGGGCCTGACCCACTCGGTGGTGTTCGCCGGGTTCTCCCCCACCGCCCTGCGCCAGCGCGTCGACGACGCCGAGGCCCGCCTGGTGATCACCACCGACGGGCAATGGCGGCGCGGCAAGGCGGCACCCTTGAAGGAGGCCGTGGACGAGGCGCTCTACGCGCACGCGGGCGCACCCGCGTCAGGCCCGGAGGAGGCAGCGGAGCGTCACCACGCAGGGCCCGCGGGTGCGCCCCGTGAACACAGCACACCGTCGAGCGTGGAGCACGTGCTGGTGGTGCGGCGCACCGCGATCGAGATCCCGTGGACCGAGGGCCGCGACCTGTGGTGGCACGACACCGTCGCGAAAGCCTCCCCCGAACACGAGGCCCAGCCCTTCGACGCCGAGCACCCGCTCTACATCCTCTACACCTCCGGCACCACCGGCAAACCGAAAGGCATCCTGCACACCTGCGGTGGCTACCTGACCCAGGTGTCCTACACCCACCACACCGTGTTCGACCACAAACCCGGCCGCGACGTGTACTGGTGCACCGCCGACATCGGCTGGGTCACCGGGCACAGCTACATCGTCTACGGGCCCCTGTCCAACCGCGCCACCCAGGTCGTCTACGAAGGCACCCCGAACTTCCCCGACGAGCACCGGCACTGGCAGACCATCGAAAAATACGGCGTCACCATCTACTACACCGCACCCACACTGGTACGCACGTTCATGAAATGGGGCCGCGAGATCCCCGCCGGCCACGACCTGTCCAGCCTGCGGGTCCTCGGCTCGGTCGGCGAACCCATCAACCCCGAGGCATGGCGCTGGTTCCGCGAGGTCATCGGCGCCAACCGCACCCCGGTCGTGGACACCTGGTGGCAGACCGAGACCGGCGCCATCATGCTCTCCCCGCTGCCCGGCGTCACCGCCACCAAACCCGGCGCCGCCATGCGCCCGCTGCCCGGCATCTCCGCGAAAGTCGTCGACGAAGAAGGCACTACGGTGCCGCTCGGCGACACCGAAGCCAACGGCTACCTGGTACTCGACCAGCCCTGGCCGTCCATGCTGCGCGGCATCTGGGGCGACCCGCAACGCTTCCAGGCCACCTACTGGCAGCGCTACGCCACACACGGCTGGTACTTCGCCGGCGACGGCGCCAAACTCGACACCGACGGCGACCTGTGGATACTCGGCCGCGTCGACGACGTCATGAACATCTCCGGCCACCGCATCTCCACCGCCGAGGTCGAATCCGCCCTCGTCGGACACCACGGCGTCGCCGAAGCCGCCGTCGTCGGCGCCAGCGACGACACCACCGGCCAGGGCATCGTCGCGTTCGTCATCCTCACCGGCGCAGCGACCGACACCGGCCAGGACCTCGTCGACGAGCTGAAAGCCGAAGTCTCCCGCGAGATCTCCCCGATCGCCCGCCCCCGCGAAATCCACACCGTGCCCGAACTACCCAAAACCCGCTCCGGCAAGATCATGCGCCGCCTGCTACGCGACGTCGCCGAAGGCCGCGAACTCGGCGACACCTCCACCCTGGTCGACCCCCACGTCTTCGAAGCCATCCGCGCCCGCAAAACCAACTGGTAACCAGTGCAATGTACTGCGAGAAGCACGAGAGAGCCGGAGCGGTTGCGGTCGGCCCGGGCACAACATCCTCGACGGAGCGCTGCTGCCGGGCAACGCCGCGACGTACTGCCCCGCGACAACCATCGCCGCTGTCGCCGGACGCGCACCGGATACCATCGTCGCCCATGACATCGGCCACCGCATCCGACCGGCATCAGGACGACGGCGCGGCAGCACACCGCCGGTCCCGCCGTAGTCTCGGCCCATAGAGGTCCTCGGCCGACCGGTATCCGAATCGGAAAGTTCACAACGAAGTGAAATGAGAGTTCGACCATGAGCACCACACGTAGGCCGTCTCGGCGGTCACGCACACGGCTGGTCTCGCCCCGCACCTCCTTGCTGGCCGCCACCGTACTGGCATTCGCCTCGGCCATGACAGCGACACAGCCCGCCGCGGTCCACGCGCAGGAAAACGATTGCGGCGGGACGCATTTCGTGGCGGCGTGGACAGGTAGCCCCACCGATGCCGTGACTCCGCTGGACGCGACAGGCGGACCGGTCCCACTCGCCGTCGATGATCAGACCTTCCGTATGGTCGTCACCCCGCACCTGGGCGGATCACAACTGCGGGTGCACCTGACGAACCGATTCGGACTCGCACCCGTCACGTTCGACAACGTCAGCATCGGCAACCAGGTATCCGGCGCGGCGGTTACCGATATCCAACCGGTCCTGTTCGACGGGAAGGCGGCTACCACCGTGGCCGCCGGCGCCGATGTCGTCAGCGACCCGGTGTCGTTCCCCGTCGCGGCATCCGCACCGCTTGCCGTCAGCATCCACGTGGCCGATCGGGCCGGGCCACCGACCAAGCACTGGAACGCCAATGCCACCTCCTACTATTCGCCCGCCGGCAGCGGCGACCTGACCGCACGACCAGGCCCCGAACAGTTCACCTCGACCACAGGATCCTGGTTCTACGTCAATGCGGTAGACGTCCTCGCACCCGGCGGCACCGGAGCCGTCGTGGCCTTCGGCGACTCCATCACCGACGGCTTCGTCGGCACGAGCCCGCTCTCCGTTCCGGCCGACCGCGCGGTGGCCGACACCAACGGCCGCTACCCCGACATCCTGCAACGCCGCCTCGATGCCGAAGGCATCCCGATCTCGATCGTCAACGCCGGAATCGGCAGCAACCGTGTACTCACCAGCGGTGAACCGCTGCTCCTCGGCCCGAGCGGCCTGTCGCGGTTCGAACGTGACGCCCTCGGGCAAGCCGGCACCGGCGGCGTGCTCGTCCAGGAGGGAATCAACGACCTCGGTCTTCCCCCGGCCGCCGACGCCTCGGCGATGATCGCCGGATACGAGCAACTCATCGCCACCGCGCATCGCCACGGTAAGAAGATCTGGCTGGGAACGCTCCTGCCTGCCTCCGATGCCCTCGTCGACGGCGTCCTGATCGCGCCCCGCAGCGAGACCAACCGCCAGCAGATCAACGCCTGGATACGTGATCAGGCCCCCGCCGACGGCATCGTCGACTTCGACGCGGCACTCCGCGACCCCGCCGACCCGACCGTCCTGCGAGACATCTACTCCAGCCCCGACCACCTGCACCCCAGCCCCGCCGGTTACCGGGCCATGGCCGAGACGATCGACCTCGCCATGCTCGCTACTTCCCGGCCCCCCGCTTGCTGAACGGAATGACCGTCGTCCGTCAACAGCGCGACCTACCGAAACCGCCGCTCCGCGAGGGCCATTCGAATCGAGGAATCGGCCGCCGTCCGCACCCGGCAGACAGGCTGAGCCGCCCTCGCCACCGCCGGCACACGGTTCGGCCGAACCTCTACGGCCCAGATGTTTTCCGTTCCAGCCGGACGTCCGAATACATCGCGCTGGTGACCTGACCGTGTGCACTACAGATCGGCTGGACGAGGGATGTCAAGTGATACCGGGATCCGGAGCGCATGAAGACAATTCCGCCGTCCTCGTCGTCGCCCTGCGTCATGAGCCGGTAACGAACGCCCTGCCGATCGCCGTCGACCTCGATCCACCCGTCGCCTTCGGCGGCTTCGGCTGCTTCGCCGGAATCGCCTGTCAGATGGACGATGGTATTGCCTCCGACATACTCGGCCTCCTGCCCATCGCCGACCCAGCTCTCCAGCGTCGTACCGCACCGCGACTCGGAGGCGTCGGCAATCGGTGACGACAACGTCACGATCGCCATCGCTACAAGGACGGGGGCCATTCCGGAAATTGCGAACCGTGGCCTCACGGAGATCCTCCAAATCTATGACCGGAGCGAATCAGGTGCGCGCCGATTCGTCCCGATCTCCCCGGATTCGACACGCGATCACAAGCTATCGAACCGGAACCTCGCCACCTCGGAGGTAGGTCGCGCAGGGTGTCGGGGCCGAACTTTCCCATTCGATTCCCTATGCCACCGCATCATTTACGGACGTTGGGCTTTCGCACGGTAATCCGGGTACGCCGGTCCCGGTTCGGCCCGGCCATGCGCGCCCGGAATAGTGGAGATGCGCGGACGGGTCCTCCGTTCGGACCGTTGCCGGACGAGGATGTATCCCACTGGCTTTCGTTGGTCGAGCCATGGTGGTGCGGAAGGTGTTCCGTCGATATCTCGCACCGTTCCATACCCTCATCGGATGTGACAGGAGGGCGCCATGATGTCGATGGATCCGGCGATCACCCGTGATTCCGGGGACTTCGGGCAGTGCGAGTCAGCCGAGCGGTCACGTTCGGTTTCCCAGATCCTGGACGAGGCGCGGCAGCTGACGGAGCCTTCCTACCGTGCCGCGATCGAGCGCCTGCCCGGTCCGCTCGACGCTGTCGCCAAATACCACATCGGCTGGGCCGACAGCGACGGAAATCCGGCCCGCGCCACGGGAAAGGCGATCCGCCCGGCCCTGACACTCCTGTCGGCGCGTGCCGCCGGTGGCCGGCCGGTCCGGGCCGTACCGGCCGCGGTGGCGGTGGAACTGATCCACGACTTCTCCTTGCTGCACGACGATGTCATGGATGGCGACCGGACCCGGCGGCACCGCCCGGCGGCATGGACGGTGTTCGGAACCGGCACCGCGGTGCTGACCGGTGACGGTCTGCTGGCCCTGGCCTCGGATCTCGTCGCATCCGTGCCGGTGCCGACCGCACCGGTGGTACTGGCCCGGACCTTGATGGATCTGTGCCGGGGACAGGCCGCCGACACATCCTTCGAACAGCGCAGCGACGTGACCCTCGCCGACGCGATCGCGACGGCCGAGAACAAGACCGGCGGTCTGCTCGGGGCGGCCTGCCAACTGGGCGCGCTGACCGCCGGCGCCGATCCCGGTGCCGGGCTGTGCTATTGGGAGTTCGGCCGGCAGCTCGGGATGGTGTTCCAGCTGGTCGACGACCTGCTCGGCATCTGGGGCGACTCCCGGCGCACCGGCAAACCCGCCGGTGCCGATCTGGCGAGGAAGAAGCAGACGCTGCCGGTGGTCGCGGCACTGGCCTCCGACAGTGCGGCCGGGAAACGCCTGGCACAGCTGTATCGCAGTGCACGGGTACCGGATCAGCGCGCAGTCGGCGAGGCGGCGATGCTCATCGAGCAGGCCGGAGGCCGGGACTGGGTCCGCACGGAGATACCCCGCCGGTGGAAGCGCGCATTCGATTCCCTGGCGGAGGCCGATCCCGTCGACGACGACGCCGTCACCGAGCTGAGGGCGCTGGCCCGCTACCTGGCACATCGGTCGAGCTGACACGCGCCGCCGGCGGGCAGAGGCCCCACCCGATCAGCCCGGCGAACGGTGGCTGTGACGGACTCCGGCAGCGGACCGCCGGAATGGGGGGCGGGCCGCCGGCGCACAACAACTATGCAAGCCGCTCATCACCGTCATGCGGGCGATGACGTTCAGCTTCGACTGCCGGTAGGTGAGTCTGGAATCAGGGTTGCCGCCGCGCTCGGCGCGTTGCGAGCCCGCCGCGATCACCGCCGAAGCCCGCGCCGCCCTGTACGCCGTCGCCCACGCTGCCACCACACCGCAGCCACCCGACCCGACAGAAAGTATCGATCGTGCCCTCGCTCGCACCGGACAACACCGGCCACCCATATCCCGAATCGCTGCCTCGACCAGCGGCCGCCGCCGACATGGACGGGTTGTCCCGGATCCTGTTCGGGCACGCGGCCTTCCAGTACCTCCACGCAGCTTGCGAACTCGGGTTGTTCGAGTTGCTCGGGGAGAACGTCGGCCGCACCAAGGGCGCCATCGCGGCCGAACTCCGGCTCGAACCACGGGCCGCCGACATTCTCCTGCTCGGCTGCACCGCGTTGCGGCTGCTCCGCAAAAAAGGTGACCTCTACATGCTCGGCGAAACCGTTTCCACCCTGATGGGGGCCGGGCAATGGAAGCACATCGAGAACACCGTCTTCTTCGAGCACTACATCACCTACGAAGGGCATGCGGATTTCGTCGCCTCACTCCGCTCTAACACCAACGTGGGCCTGCGCCGGATCCCCGGGACCGACACCGACCTGTACCGGCGCCTCGGCGAGAATCCGCACCTGTCGGGTGTGTTCTACCGGTACATGCGCTCGTGGTCGGAACTGGCCAATCAGCACCTGGTCGCCAACCTGGACCTCACGGACACGCATCGGATCCTCGACTGCGGCGGCGGTGACGCGGTGAACGCGATTGCCGTCGCCAGGGCCAATCCGCAGCTGAAGGTGACCGTCTTCGAGATTCCGGCCTGCGTCACCGTGGCCGAACAGCGCATCGTCGAAGCGGAACTGGCCGACCGGGTTTCCGTCGTGGCCGGGGACATGTTCACCGAACCGCTGCCCGGCGGGTACGACTGCATTCTCTTCGCGCATCAGCTTGTCATCTGGACGCTCCAGCAGAACACCGTGCTGCTGCGCAAGGCCTATCAGGCGCTGCCCGAGGGCGGGCGCGTGGTCATCTTCAATTCGATGTCGAACGACGCCGGGGACGGCCCGCTGGTCGCCGCACTGGACAGCGCCTATTTCGCCGCGGTACCCGCGGAGGGCGGCATGATCTATTCCTGGCGTCAGCACGAGGAATGCCTGCGCGAAGCCGGATTCGCGCGTTGTGAACGGATCAGTTTTCCCGGGTGGACGCCACACGGGATCATCATCGCGACGAAATGAGCAGCACGATGACCGGGGCGCATCCGGCGGCCGTCACCGCGGGCCGGCCGGGCCCGCTGGCCGCCTTCCTGGCCATGGGCCGATTCAAGTTCCTCTTCCAGAGCCTGCTGGTGGTCGGTTTCGGTAGCTCCTTGGCGGTACACGGCGGTGCCCGTTTCACCGTCGGCTGGTACCTGGTCACGGTCGCGTTCGCCTGGTGCGCCCATCTCATGACGCATTACTGCAACGAATACTTCGATCTGGAGGCCGACCGCGCCAACGACACCCCCACGTCGTGGACCGGCGGCAGCCGGGTCCTGGTCCGCGGGTTCCTGGACCCGATCGTCAGCCTGAGCGCCGCGTTCGTACTCCTGTTCCTGGCGATCGTGCCGATCGTGTACATGCCCGGCGTCACCTCCCGGACCATCGCGCTGCTGATCCTGCTGCTGGCGTGGTTCTACACGGCGCCACCCCTGCGGCTCAACTACCACGCGCTCGGGGAGATCACCTGCGCCTCGGTGCTCTACGCGCTCGGACCGGTACTCGCGTTCTCCCTCCAGACCCCGCGATTGTCCGGGATGCTCTTCTCCTGCGTCGGGATCGTCTTCGTGCTCCAGTTCCTGCGCTGCCTGATCATGAACCTCTCCGATATCGAAGGCGATCTCCGGGTCGGGAAGAAGACCCAGGCCGGGGTCCTGACCCGCACCGGGGTCGCCCGCGTCTACGCGGCCGGTCAGCTCGCCACCTACGCCGCGTTGATCGTGGCGGCGGTCGCGGGCCCGATACCACCGGTCACCGCGGCGATCATGGCGGTCACCCTGCCGGTGCCGCTCTGGGTCGTGCACCAGGTGCACACGGGAGCCATGGGCGACGCGCGGCGCGCGAACCAGGTCACCCTGTGGTCCTCACTGCATATGCCGCTCATGTCCACCGCGATCATCGTGGGCCTCGTGGCCGACATGGCCGCACACGGTCGCGACCTTCCGGTGCTCTGGCTGGTGTGTTGCGGCGTGTCCCTCGCACTCTTCGCCGTCTGGGTGACACGCACCCTCGTGCTGGGCAGGAGATCGTGATGACCGCGCGAGCCTCGTCGGCGGCCGAGAGGTGGCGGCGCACCGGAGCCGACCTGCCCTTCGGCGATCCACTTCCGTTGCACGGCACCGAAACCGAGGGGTACCTGTGGCGGTTCACCGACGCCGCGAACGGGCGCGTCCTGCTCGCGGCGTGCACCGTCAATCAGCACCCCGAAGGCGCCTGGGCCGGCATCGTGCTGGCCGCCGAACCCGGCGGCTTCCAGCGGACCATGGTGGTCGAACGGGACGTCGCCGGCAGTCCCGGCTTCGGTTTCCGCGCCGGGACCCGGTTCCGGTACCGGGAGGGGCAGCTGGACGTGAACCTGGGCGAGGAAGCCGAGCTCAGTACCGCTGTCCTGCCGACCTCGTCGTGGCCGGGCCGAGGGCTGCACGCCGGCGGGCTGTTCTCGGTGCTGCCCGGCCTCCCCCACTACTGGCATCCCCATGTCTTCGACGCCCGGCTCGACGGCTACGCCCGGGTGGGCACCGAGTCCTGGAAGCTCGGGGAGTTCACGGCCTACGCGGAGAAGGCGTGGGGCAGGGGATTCCCGACGCGGTGGTGGTGGGGCCAGGCACACGGCTTCGACCGGCCGGACGTCTGTGTCGCCTTCGCCGGCAGCGCGCTCCGGCTGGGGAACGTGTCGGCCAATCCTTCCGTGCTCGTCGCGAGGGTCGGCCCCCGGGTGATCCGCCTGGCGCCACCGTTCGCCGGCGTGCGGACCAGGATCGGCCAGGGCACCTGGCAGGTGACCGGGCGGGATCTCCGCTCCCGCGTCGTCGTGACCGCCGACACCGGCGGCAGCGTCCCCCGCACGCTGCCACTGCCGATGCCCGCGCTGCGCCGCACCCGGCCCGCCACGCACTACCTCACCGGCCGCCTGCGCCTCGATGTGGAACGCGACGGACGGCCGGTGTTCGCCGGCGAGACCCCACTCGCGAGCCTCGAAGCCGGAGGGTTCGACACATGAACTCGTCCCCGCCGGATCTGGAGCTGCTGCTGCGGCGCACCGACCGGATCGAACCGCCGCCCGGCCTCGTTCGGTCGGCGCGAACGCTGCCGGTCCGGCCGGTATCCCTGCCCGGAGGCTCGGCCGCGTACCTGGTCACCGACTACGACGCCGTGCGGGCGGTCCTCGAGGACCCGCGGTTCAGCCGCGCGGCCTCCCAGATCCGATTCACCGGGTTCGAAGGCGGCGGCGGGCAACTCGTCGACATGGACCCGCCCGCGCACACGGCGCTGCGCAAGGTCCTGATGCCCGCCTTCTCCGCGAGACGGATCGCGCGGCTCCGGCCGGCCGTCGAGCGCGTGGCGAACGGTCTGCTGGACGACCTCGTCGAGCAGGGTCCGCCCGCCGACCTGATGTCCTCCTTCGCGATCCCGTTCCCGCTGATGATCATCTGCGAGATGTGGGGTATCCCGGACGCGGACCGGGACCGGATCAGGCAGTGGACCCTGGAGGCGGTCGACCTGACCTCCGTCGAGCGGTCCCGGCGTGCCGCGCGGGAGATGACGGCCTACGTCGAAGGGCTGATCGCCCTGCGGCGCCGGGAACCCGGTCCCGATATCGTCACCGAACTGCTCGCCGCCCGCGAAACCGGTGCGCTGACGGACATTCAGCTGACCACGATGCTCGCGAGCATCGCCTGCCTCGGTTACGAGACCACGATCGCGACGCTCGGCCGGAGCGTCGTCCGGCTGCTGCGCGAGCCGGACCTCTACCGCGCCCTGGCCACGAACCCGGACACCGCGGCCCACGTCGTCGAGGAGTTGCTCAGGCTCGCTCCCCCCACGCAACTGGTCCTGCCGCGCGTCGCGACCAGCGACGTGGAGCTGTCCGGCGTGCCGATCCCCGGCGGCTGCCCCGTTCTGCCCTGCACCTCGGTCGCCAACCGGGATCCGCACCGGTTCCCCGCCGGCGACCGGCTCACCGGCACGCGCGCCGACACGCACCATCTCAGCTTCGGACACGGGCCGCACTACTGCCTGGGCGCGTCCCTCGCACGGCTGGAGCTGACCGTCGCGCTCACCGAGTTCGCCCAGCGACTGCCGTGGCTCCGGCCGGCCGTCGGCGAGGAGGAGCTCCGCTGGACGGACGGATCGCTCACCGAAGGGCTGCACGCCCTGCCCGTCACGTGGTAGCCGAAGGAGGCGACGACCGTGGGCGAATCCCGCGACACCAGGAAGACGGCATTTCTCGGCCAGGTCACCACCGAACTGGGCATCTCCCTCTCGGCCGTCCTCATCCATCTCGGGGACCTGCTGGGCTTGTACCGCGCGATGGGCGACAGCGCGCCCGTGACCTCCGGGGAACTCGCCCACCGCTGCGGCGTCGCCGAGCGCTACGTCCGTGAATGGCTGCACAACCAGGCGGCCGCGGGCTGGGTGGAGTACCGGCCCGGGGACGGAACCTTCGTCCTTCCCCCGGAACACGCGGAAGTGGTCGCCGACCCGGACAGTCCCACCTATCTGCTCGGCGGCTTCGACGGAGTGGCCGCCGCGTGGGCCGATGCCGGGATGCTCGCCACCGCGTTCCGCACCGGGGCGGGGATTCCGTGGGGCGAGCACGATCACCGCCATCTCAGCGGGCTGGAGCGTTCCTTCCAGCCGTTCTACCGGGAGCTGCTCGTGCGGTCGTGGCTGCCCTCGATAGAAGGCCTCGTCCCGCGGCTGCGCCGGGGCGCCCGGATCGCCGATATCGGCTGCGGGGCAGGCGGTTCGGCGATCCTGCTGGCCAGGTCCTTCCCCGCCAGCAGGGTGACCGGATTCGACTTCGACGACGCCACGATCACGACCGCGCGCTCCCGGGCCCGGGACGCGGGCGCACCCGCCAACCTCTCCTTCCAGCTCGCGGACGCGCGCGGTTTTCCCGGCACCTACGATCTGATCTGCGCCTTCAACGCGGTGCACGACATGGGCGACCCGGTCGGGACCGCCCGCCACGCCCGCGAGCACCTGGCCTCCGACGGCGTGCTGATGCTGGTGGAACCCACCGCTTCCGACCACGCCGAAGGCAACCATCATCCCCTCGGTCGCTTCTTCTACGCGGCGTCGACGATCGTGTGCGTGCCGGGCGCGCTCGCCCAGGACGGCGAATTCGACCTCGGCAACCAGGTCGGCCCGGCCCGGTGGACCGAACTGCTGACCGAAGCCGGCTTCACCTCGATCCGGCTGGCGGCCCACACACCTGTCCTGTCCGTTTTCGAAGCCCGGCCGTGAGCCCCAGTGAAAAGAAGAGTCATGTCCAGTCACACCACGCTCGGCGACCGCACGGCCCGGACCGCCCCGCGGCTGCCGTTCGACATCATCGATATCGACCACATCAGGTTCCAGGTGGGAAACGCCAAGCAGGCGGCACACTTCTACGCGCGGACGTTCGGCATGACCCCGGTCGCGTACCGGGAACCGGCCGCGGGCACGCGCGACGGCAACGTGGAGTACCTCCTCCGGTCGGGTTCCGTCCGCTTCCTGCTCACCGGAGGGGTCTCCCCGCGGTCGGCACCGGCCGCCTGGGCCGCGGCCCACGGCGACGGGGTCAGCGACATCGCCCTGACCGTGTCCGATGTGGACGAAGCGCACCGGCACGCGGTCGGTCAGGGTGCCACGAGCCTGGCCGAGCCCCGCGACATCGCCGACGAGCGCGGTGTGGTGCGGCACGCCGCGATCGCCGTCTACGGCGACCTGCGCCACACCCTCCTGGACCGCTCCCGCTTCACCGGCTCGTCCCTGCCCGGCTTCACCGAGTACCCGGCACCGGCCGAGCCGCACGCCTGGTACCGGCGGATCGATCACGTCGTCGGCTGCGTCGAGGTCGGCGGCATGGACCAGTGGGTCGACTTCTACCGGCGCGTCCTCGGATTCACCACCATGGCCGAGTTCATCGGCGACGATATAGCCACCGAATACTCGGCCCTGATGAGCAGGGTGGCGGCGGACCCGGCCCGCCGGATCAAGCTCCCGATGAACGAACCCGCCGCCGGCAAGCGCCGGTCCCAGATCGATGAGTACCTCGAGTACCACGCGGGTCCGGGTGTCCAGCACATCGCGCTGGAGACCGACGACATCCTCGGCTGCACCGACTTCCTGCGCTCCGGCGGCATCGAATTCCTCCCGACACCGGACTCGTACTACGAGGACCCCGAGCTCCGCGCGCGGATCGGCACCGTACGCGTGCCCATCGAGGAATTGCGGCGGCGCGGGATCCTGGTCGACCGCGACGAGGACGGCTACCTGCTCCAGATCTTCACCCGCCCGCTCCTCGACCGCCCCACGTTCTTCCTGGAAATCATCGAACGAAACGGCTCGGCAGGGTTCGGCAAGGGCAACTTCAAGGCTCTGTTCGAGGCCGTCGAACGCGAGCAGGGGAAACGGGGAAATCTGTGACTCCCGGCCGCACCCGGGGGAACGCGCGGCGCCGCGCCGTCGTGATCGGCGCCGGGCTGACGGGCTGCCTCGCCGCGCACGTCGTCGCCCGGCACGTCGACGACGTGATCCTCGTCGAGAGCGACACGATCCCGGAGACAGCGGAGAGCCGCGGCGGAGTACCGCAGGACCGCCTGCCCCACATGCTGCTGCCCGGCGGCCAGCGGGCACTGCAGCAGTTACTTCCCGGAATCGTCGAGGAACTCGTGGACGCCGGCGCGGTCACCGTCGGCCTGCCCAGCGGTATCCGGATTCTCACGACGGCGGGCTGGCTGACGGCCACCCCGGCCGACCGGACCCTGCTGACCTGCACCAGACCACTGATCGACTGGACCGTGCGCAGACGGGTACTGACCGATCCCCGGATCACCATCAGACAGTCCACCGTCGTCACCGGCCTACTGGGGACCAGCACGGCGGTGCGAGGCGTCCGCACCCGCGGCCGCGGAGCAGCCCGCGACCGTGCCGCCGGCGAACTGGCGGCGGATTTCGTCCTCGACGCGAGCGGCCGCAGATCCCGGGCCCCGGACTGGCTGACCCGGCTCGGCCTGCCGCCGACCGCCGCCGACTGTGTGGATTCGGGCGTGGCCTACACCGCCAGGATGTACACCCGCCCGGCCGGCGCCGAGGCCGATGCCGTACTCCTGCAACCGAAATCCGAGGAGACGACTCGCTGCGGGCTCCTTCTTCCGGTGGAGGGTGACCGGTGGATGATCGGCCTCTGCGGGATGCGCAACGACGAACCGCCGACCAGCGAAGAAGGCTATCTCGGCTTCATGGACCAGCTCCGCGATCCACTCCTGGGCAGGCTCGCGGGCACCGCACGGCCGCTCGGCCGGATCAGCGGTTTCCGGCCCCGGCCCAGCAGACGGCTTCGCTTCGAGCGGTCGTCACGCTGGCCGGACGGCTTCGTGGTGCTGGGCGACGCCGTCTGCACCTTCAATCCTATTTACGGCCAAGGGATGTCGGTCGCCGCGGCCAACGTGCTCGCGCTGCGCACCGTCCTCGCCGCGCACGGCCTCGACGCCGGCGCCGCCTTCGCCGCCCAGCGAGCCGTCGCCAAGACGGCCGACGCCGCCTGGCAGCTGGCGTCACTCGAAGATGCCCGGTACGAGCACACGACAGGCGGTCCCGGCGGGCCACTGGTCCGCCTCCAGCATCGCCTGCTCGACCGACTGGCCGCGCGCGCCTGTCGGGACGCCGACGTCGCGGGCCGCTACATCGACGTCATCTCCCTCACCGCGCCACCGACCGCCCTGCTCACCCCGAAGATCCTCGCGCGGGCGCTGTGCTCGACGGCCGCCACGTGAGAACTATCGCTCCGGTACCCATCGGACCACCGCTCCGTGATGGTCGGGAAAGGTGAGCCGATCCGGTCGGTCCTCACCGAGGTCGAGGTCCGACCCGGCGCGGAGGGAAAACGGTGCCGAGCCGGCGAACTCCCTCCGTGATCTGCTCCGGCGTCGGGCGGCAGTAGGCCAGGCGCAGCTGTCGCGTGCCCGTCCGATCGGCATGAAACGCGGTGCCCGGTACGTAGGTAACTCCCCGGTCGATCGCATGGGGCAGCATCGTCTCGGTGTCCAGCCCCTCGGGCACGGTAAGCCAGACGTAGAAGCCGCCGTCCGGTTCGGTCCAGGAGCAGCCGGTGGGCAGGTGCCGGGCGAGCGCGGTGAGCATCGCGTCTCGGCGTATCCGGTAGGTCTCCCGGTCGCACTCGATTCGGCCTTTCCAGTCGTTCTGGTTCATGTAGTAGCTGACCAGATACTGCGTGAGTCCCGAAGGGCAGAGCATTGCGGATTCCGATGCCCGGAACAGCCTTTCGCGGATCGAGGGCGGAGCGAGTACCCAGCCGACCCGCAGTCCTGGTGCGAGGATCTTGGAAAACGAGCTGAGGTAGATCACATTGTCCGGCGCGATGGCACGCAGCGCCGGATATGTTCGGCCGTCGAAGCCGAGCAGGCCGTAAGGATTGTCCTCGACCACCAGGAGATCGTGCTGGGCGCAGATCTCCATGATTTCCGCTCGTCGTCCCACGGCGAGTGTCACCCCGGCCGGATTGTGGAAATTCGGAACGCTGTAGAGGAATTTCGGCCGACGGCCGCGGACTGCCGAGGCGCCGAGCACTTGTCGCAGTGCATCGGGGACGAGTCCCTCGGCATCCATCTCGACATGAACCACATCGGCCTGGTGGAAGGCGAACGTGCTCAATGCGCCGACGTAGCAGGGCGCCTCGGCTATCACGACATCGCCCGGGTCGCAGAATGTCCGGGTTATCAGATCCAGGCCCATCTGCGAACCGGCGGTCACGACGACATCGTCGGCACGCGCGTGGATTCTCTCCAGCGTCGAGATCTCGCAGATCTGCTCGCGCAGCGCGGGGATGCCCTGCGGCGATCCGTACTGTAGCGCGTCCAGGCCATCGTCTCTGATCAGCCGCGACGCCTCCTCGGCCAGGCCGTCCAGATCCAGGGCGGTGAGGTCGGGCATACCGCCGGCGAGCGAGACGACCTCCGGCTTCCCGGCGAGGCTGAACAACTCCGGGATCTGCCACCTGGCCATCACCGCGGCTCGCTGTGCGTACCGGTGCGCGTGCGGGTCGCTCCGGTGTGCGGTATCGGGAATGCCCATGTCGTCGTTCCGGATTCTCTCGAGTCGGGATCCGGCAGTACAGCCTGCTTCCAGATTCGGGCACGAACCACGACAACTGAATATCGTCGTGCGCTTGACGAAAATGCACGTCCGGCATACCGATCCGTCGACATCGGACTCATCCGGGTCAGCGGTGCGGTGGTCGTGCGGGGGTGGATGGCAATCGATTCCCTGGGAACCATCAGTCACGGGAATGACCAGCCACCAAGCGAAAAACTATTCGGTCTGTATTGTCTGATTGCTCGACTGCTCGATCGGATGAGGATCATGAGATTTCCCAGACTGGCCGCGGTGCTCACCGCCGGCATGATCGCGCTGCTGCCGTCCGCTCTCCCGCAGATAGCGCAGGCGGCCCCGGATCAGCCCCCTCCGCAGTACGCGCCGACGATGCTCGTCCTGGATGCTTCGGGTTCGATGCAGCGACCGGACCCGGCCGGCACGATGATGGATGCTGCCAAGAACGCGGTGCGCACCTTTGTCGGTTCCGCACCTGCCGAATCCAAGGTGGGCCTTGCCACCTACGGCACCGGCACCGGCAACAGCGAAGCGGAGAAGTCGGCGGGGTGCCGCGATGTCCAGCTGTTACGCCGGCCGGACAATGTCGACAAGGCGGCGCTCACCGGTGCGGTCGAGGGCATCCAGGCGCGCGGCTGGACCCCGATGGGTACCTCGTTGCGTGCGGCCGCCGAGGCGCTGCCGAAATCGGGACCGCGGTCGGTGGTGCTGGTCTCCGATGGAGATGACACCTGCTCCCCGCCCGACCCCTGCGATGTCGCTCGCGAACTGAAGCGGGAGGGGCTGGATCTGATCGTGCACTCGATCGGCTTCGCGGTGGACACGAAGGCCCGTGCGCAGCTGACCTGCATGGCTCAGGCCACCGGCGGCACCTATTCCGATGCCGCCGACGGACGCGCCCTGGAGCGGATCCTGCCCCGCGTCACCGCGGCAGCGCTGCGCAACTACCAGGCGACGGGAACCCCGATCACGGGTACTTCGAACTATCAGTCCGCGCCGGTGGCCGTGCAGGGCCAGCACGTCGATACCATCGGGCAGAGGGAGAAGCGGTACTACGCCGTCGACGTCCCGGCCGGTGCCACCGCGTATTTCAGCGGCATCATGTCGTTCCCGCGCTTACCCGGCGTCGACACCGTCGACGACTTCAACAGCCTCCACCTGGACGTCTACGGCCGGGACGGCAAGGACTGCCTGACGTCGGAGGTCGAGCAGGTCGCCAATTCCAGCGACGGCGCGACGCTGACGATCGGCAAGGCGTTCGACGGCGCGACAGAACCCGCGACGGGCGGCAGCGCCGACAAGTGCAAGGGCGGTGGCCGCTACTACGTCGCGCTGACCTGGCAGCGAGTGTCCACCGGGGTGCCGGAGCGGCTGCCGCTCGAGTTGCTCGTCGGAATCGAGCCCGCCGCAACCGATCCCGGCCCGAAGGCGATCCTGCCGACGGCCACATTCTCCGAACCGGGCAATGCCGGGACGCCTGTTGCCGGCGGCGGCTCGTTCACCACCGCGGCGACACTCGATGGCAGCGGCCGCTACACCGATACGCTGCGGCACGGCGAATTCGTCTTCTACCGGGTGAAACTGGACTGGGGCCAAGGGCTGGCGTATCGGGTGCACTACGACGCCAACGGCGCGGGCGGGATCGGCGCTCTGGCGCACATCTACACCGCCGTGTACTCCCCGCTCGCCGAGGAAATCGCTTGGGAATCAAGCGTTCACGGCGGCCAGGACACTGTGCTGCCGACCAGCGACCCCGCCGTGAGCACCGTCCCGGTCCGGTACGGCAACCGTAACGCCGACGATACCCACGCCCGCAGCCAAGCCCTCGCGGGCTGGTACTACATCGCGGTGAAACTCGGCTCCGCCCGGGAGGCGGACGGCGACATCCCGGTGCCGATACGGCTGGACCTCACCGTGTCCGGCACCCCGGAACCGGGCCCGACATACGCGACGGCGGTTCCCGACGGGATCCTCGGCAAGGCATCACGCGGCGGCGGCGATGCCCCCCGCGACTCCGTCACCGCCACAGCCGAATCCGAGACGACGTCGTCGCCCACCTGGATCGTGGTCGGTGCGGGCGCTGCGCTCGTCGTGGTCGTCGTCGTGGCCGCCACCGGCTTCTCGGTCCTGCGAAAACGCCGACGCTGAACGATCGACCCGCCGCCCTCGGCAGCAGACGAGGGCGGCGGGTGCGGCACCTTCGGATGCTCGCTCCTGGATACGGGGTACAGGTTGCGGGAGGCGTCGCGACATCCGAACTGCCATATGGCTTCTGATCTACGGGTACGCGATGTAAGGTGAGGCTCTATACCCCTAGAGGGTATAGAGTCGATGGCGTGGATCCACTGAAGCCGGGAGAGTGGTGGTCGAAATGAGGTGGCCGGAGCGACCATGTCGCCTGGTCCCCGCGTCGTCGGGTCGTATCCGCGACTCGCGGCGTCAGGTGCGGTTTCTCCGGTCCTGCTACAGTCGGCTCACTGTGAGGCCCATCCGTCGATTGCGACATGGTGGCTCGGTGGCGGCGCTGCTGGCTGTGGTGCTGCTGGTCGTGCCGATGGTCGACTGCTCGACAGCCCGAGCCCATGCACAGACTCATGCCTCCGTCCACGTGGGGGCCGGGCATTCCGCACACTCGGCGAACGATCACGCGCATGCCGTGGTCGTCGACGTGCTGGATGGTCACTGTGTGGCGCACTTCGATCACTGTGTCGCGAAATCGGTGCTGCGTGCTCCCGAGAATCTCGCGCCGCAGCATCTGCTGCTGTTCGCGCTGATGTCGGCGATTCTTGTCGTCGGCGGCGTCCGCCGGACCGTTTCCGGGAGTGTGCGTGGTCCACCGATCGCGTGGGTGCCCGTTGCCGGTGGCCGGGCCATTGTGACGCAGTTCTGTATCGCTCGACGCTGACAGGTCAGCGCCAGGCCGACGTTTATCCGTCGGCCGGTGTCCGCTGCCTGCTCACGTCCGCCTGCGGGCGGTTCGATACAGAAAGCGACAGTCATGAACAAGGTTGTGCTCGATGCGCTCACCGACCGTTCGGCGGCCCTGGTGGGCGCGCCGGCGGCTGCCCGATCGCCGCACTCGCTGATCGGCAACACGCCCGTGTTGTGGGTCGGTGCGCCGTTGGCGCCCGAGGGGCGCGGGTTCTGGGCCAAGCTCGAAGGATTCAATCCCGGCGGTATGAAGGACCGGCCGGCGCTGCACATGGTGCGCAGAGCCGAGGAACGTGGTGATCTGGTCGCGGGGGCGCGGATCATCGAATCCACCAGCGGCACTCTCGGATTGGGGTTGGCGCTGGCGGGGATCGTCACCCGTCACCCGGTGACCGTGGTGACCGATCCGGGTCTGGAGCCGATCGTCGCGCGGGTGCTCGCCGCCTACGAAACCCAGGTCGATGTGGTCACCGAGTTCCATCCCACGGGTGGTTGGCAACAGTCCCGCCGGGACCGGGTCGCGGAGCTGCTCGCGGGTGAGCCCGATGCGTGGTGCCCGGATCAGTACAGTAACCCCGACAACGTCGACGGCTACGAATCGCTCGCGCTCGAACTGGTCGAGCAGCTCGGCATGGTGGACGTGCTGGTGTGCGCGGTCGGCACCGGAGGGCACTCCGCGGGCGTCACGCGGGTGCTGCGCCGGTTCAATCCGGAGATGAGGCTGATCGGAGTCGATACCGTCGCATCCACGATCTTCGGCCAGCCCGCGGGCCCGCGGCTGATGCGGGGCCTGGGATCGAGTATCCACCCGATCAATGTGGACTACGACGCGTTCGACGAGGTGCATTGGGTCGCGCCGCCGGAAGCGGTGTGGGCCTGCCGCACGCTGGCCGCGACCCATCACGCGACCGGCGGCTGGAGCGTCGGCGCCGTGGGGTTGGTCGCGGGCTGGGCGGCCCGCACCCACGACACCGACACCCGGATCGCCGCGGTATTCCCCGACGGGCCGCACCGCTACTTCGACACCGTCTACAACGACGCCTACTGCGACGAGCATGGGCTGCTCGACGCGGACCCACCGGTGGAACCGGACACGATCACGCATCCGGCCGAGCGAGTGGCGCGGTCGTGGACACGGACCACCACCGTCGTCGATCCGAGACAATTCGTCCACGACCGGGGGTTGGCATCGTGACCGTCTTCGCGAAATTTCGCACCTTCGACCTGCCCGCCCGGCTGTTGATGATCAATCAGTTCGGCATCAACCTCGGTTTCTACATGCTGATGCCCTATCTGGCCGGGTACCTGGCGGGGCCCCTCGGCCTGGCGGCGTGGGCGGTGGGGTTGGTGCTGGGCGTGCGGAACTTCTCCCAGCAGGGCATGTTCCTGATCGGCGGCACGCTGGCCGACCGGCTGGGATACAAGCCGCTGATCGTCGCGGGCTGTCTACTGCGCACAGCCGGGTTCGCGCTGCTGTTGTTCGCCACCTCACTGCCGGGACTGCTGATCGCCTCGGCAGCGACCGGGTTCGCCGGAGCCCTGTTCAACCCGGCCGTACGCGCCTACCTCGCCGCCGACGCCGGCGAACGCCGGGTCGAAGCGTTCGCGGTGTTCAACGTCTTCTATCAGGCCGGCATCCTGGCCGGACCACTGGCCGGTCTGGCACTGATGGCCCTCGACTTCCGGGTGGCCGCCGGCGTCGCGGCAGTGGTATTCGCGATCCTGACCGCAGCGCAGTTGTTCGCGC